>NZ_MUZB01000002.1:0-590964 GCF_002076325.1 Rhodococcus sp. 66b | reverse complement strand
CACGATGCCCGGCTTGACCGTGAACGACAAATCGTCCACCGCTTTCGTCGGTCCGTAAACCTTGGTCAATCCCCTCAACTCGATCATGAGGACCAGTCAACCATGAAAACCGAACTGTCGGAACTTTCGGACGCCAACAGAGAAAGCCGTTGCGTGCGTTCACCGTCGGCGCTAGTATCGAATGTATGTTCGACACTACCGGGGGGTAAAAGTGACGACGAAAGTATCTGAACAGGCGATATCCAAACAGACGATATCCGAAGAGACGATCGGACAATTCCGAGCGTCACTCGTCAGCATGGATCGTTCCATCGACAACGCAGCTCGCGTGGATCTACTACGCGCACTGGAAGAGCTGAAGGCCAGTTGCGCTGGGGCCCAGGCATTGCTGGCTGCCGATCTCGACACGGTAACCCGCAAGGACCGCGGCGAACGGGGAGTTCCGCGTTCGTACCAGGGCCGTGGAGTCAACGCACAGATTGCCCTCGCACGGCGAGAGTCGGCATGGTTCGGAACTCAGCATCTCAACCTTGCCCGCGCACTGAAAGACGAGATGCCGCACACACTTCGACTACTCGTCCGTGGCTCCATCAGTGAGCATCAAGCGACAATTCTCATGCGTGAAACTGCGTGTCTCACAGTCCAGGATCGCGCTGCATTGGATCGCGAGTTCTGCTGCGACGCTGCGATCTTGGACGGATGTGGCACCCACCAACTGACAGAAAGAATCCGCGCACGCACTGCGGAAATAGACGCCGACAGTGTTGCCAGACGAGCACGCAACGCCGTACGAGACAGACGTGTGACGTCTCGGCCTGCGCCCGACACGATGTGCTGGCTCAATGTCCTACTTCCCGCTGCCGCGGGTACCGCCGTATATGCCACGCTCGGCCGCGATGCAGATTCCGTACTTGCCGGCGGGGACGAGCGCACGCGAGCTCAGATCATGGCTGATCTCCTGGTGGAGCGGGTCACCGGAATCGGCCGCGCCACACCGACACCCGTCACGGTGAATCTGATTGTCTCCGACCAGTCACTACTCGGCGACGGTTCCGACCCTGCCCACGTCCACGGGTACGGACCTGTTCCAGCAGCCATCGCACGTGAATGGATCACCTTGTCCGGCGAGGACTCCGAAACCATGACAACGGTTCGAAAGCTCTACGCACGCCCCGATACGGGCGCACTGACCGCAATGGAATCCACCGCGAGAACCTTCCCGAAGGGGTTGGCACGATTGATCGAACTTCGGGATCGAAGCTGCCGCACTCCGTGGTGCGACGCGCCGGTTCGCCACCGCGACCACATTCGCGATCACTCGAGGGGTGGCCTCACCAGCGCAGCCAACGGTGCCGGGTTGTGCGCGGCATGCAACTACGCGAAACAGGGCTCGGACTGGTCTGCCGAACCTGTACCAGGTACCCGGCACACCTTCACCACGACGACACCTACCGGGCACCGATATTCGTCTGAGGCTCCGCCACTTCCGACGCCCTGGGCCGGTCCCGACGCGGCCTGAGGTCCTCGGCGTGGCTCACGATCCTCGGTGAGCCAGTGCGTTCACAAACACCTCGGAAATCTCCGAGGGGTCTCGAGCGATGTACGTCGAACCGCCCGTCACGCGGGAGATATCGGCGAGTGCCGCCGCATCGGCGTCATCGGTGATGCCGATGGTGACGATGATGACCGGACGCGCCGGATCCTGCTCGCGTGCAAGAACATCGAGCAGCTGTTCACGGCTGATGCTGTCGGGATCTTCGTTGGCACCGTCGGTCAAGATGATGACGCTGTTGACCGCTCGCGGATCGTACGATTCCTGCACCTTACGGAAGGCGGCCAGAGTCGTGTCATACAAACCGGTGGCGCCACGCTTGAGTTCGGTGAGACGGTTCGCCTGATCAGCCATCAACTTTCGCTGAGTCATGCCGTCGACGATGGTGTCGTAGCGCCTGATCGGCACTAATTCCTGAAAGTCCTGGGTTCCGTTCATACCTTGGGAGAACGCCCAGAGACCGGCAGCGACACTGTCCGGGAAGACCTGATTGCCGGCGAGAGCGGCAGCAGTGGTCAACTGCATGCGCGTCTTGCCGCCTGCTGCCGGGTAGTCCATCGACGCAGACACGTCGATCGCAACGAGTGTCCGGATCGGCTTGGCCATCAGAGCCCAAGCGCCCAGCGTTTGATCGGCCACCGACTGTTCGGAGACCGTCAAGGCCGTCACGTCACCAACTCCACCTTCGACAGCTCCACCGCCGGAAGTACGGAAACCGCTGCGTGTCAGCACTTCCTGAGCAGATTCACTGTGCAACAGGTCGGCGATGGCGTCACTCTTCTTCGCTGCCGCGTAGTGCCGATCCGGTGCCGAGGCACTGACCACCAGGGGGTAATCCATGATCATGGTTCCCGTCGCCGGTACTGTCGCGGAAATCTTCGACTCGGCTTTCGTGAACTCGACTACCTGCTGCTCGGTCGAAACACCGACCTTCCCGGAGCTGACCAATTCGGTGAGCATCTTCTGCCCTACCGGCTGATCTTCGGTACGAACGCTCTCTGCTTGGGCATGGGGTACGAGTGCCGCTCGAACCGATTCGGAGGTGGCCCCGGTCTCCGCAAGGGCTCCGAGAATGGGCGCCGACGCAACCCCGGTGAACAACGGATTGCCCAGCGCGAGATCGGGAACCTGAAGCGCCGTGAGCCAACTGGCAAACTGCTCGCCACCGCCGGACGCGAGGACGACAGGCGAGGTGGCGATCGAACCGCCGGCGGCAGCGACCGGTCCCTTGGCCGTCAGTGCAGCTTTGCCAACCCACGCTGTCGAATCCGGTATCCACATGTCCGGTGCGTCCACGCCCTTGCCCAAGGTTCCCGCTACGTCGCCTGGCAACGCAGAGGTGACCGTGATCCGTGAACAGCCTGTCTGCTCCGGCGACGATTCTGCGAGGATCTCCGTGACTGCAGGCGCGATCGCAGGATCTGCTGCCAGCGAGTACTCGTCGACGCTCTCGCAGGAATCGGACTGTGTTGCCTTGAAGACCACCACCCCGGTAGCGACTACCGCGACGGCAACCAACCCACCCACTGCGTAGAACCCGATCGATCGCCCGCTGTCAGGACTCGAATGCCGTCCGCCCGCCATGAAATCTGCCCTTCCGAGGCCACTCGCACTAGGACATACCGACGGCATGCGTGCGACTGGAGCTATCCCTACCGGGCGGTAGTGTAGCCAAGAACACAGAAATTCCAACTAGCGCTGAATCGTCGGAGAACCGACGAGCCCATATTCCGGGACAGTCCGACCGAAGTCACGAACCTTCAAGCGTCACAGCGACTTTTCAGCAAACCACTCTTCTCAGAAGAGCTCGCGCTTCTGGACCTTGCCCATCGCGTTACGCGGCAGAGTCTCGGCGAAGCGAACCTCACGGGGACGCTTGTGCGCCGACAACTCAGCCCCGACCAACTCGACCAATTCAGCTTCGGTGACCTCGGGGCTCCCGGGCTTACGGACTACGACGGCGATGATCCGCTGACCCAGATCGGCGTCGGGGACACCGATCACCGCAACTTCGGACACCGAAGGGTGCCCGAGGATGGCGGTCTCGATCTCGCCGGCGCCGACTCTGAATCCACCGGTTTTGATCAAGTCGATGGATTCGCGGCCGACGATTCGGTGGAACCCACCCTCGTCGATGACGGCGACATCACCGGTCTTGAAGTAGCCGTCCTCCGTCCAGGACTCGGCGGTTGCGTCTGGACGGTTCAAGTAGCCGTCGAAAAGCATCGGCCCACGTACCTGTAGACCGCCGATACTCTCGCCGTCGTGTGGCACGTCGTTGCCCTTCTCGTCACGAAGACGAGTCTCGACTCCGCGCAGCGGCACGCCGACCCACCCTGGGCGTCGCTCGCCGTCGAAACGTGTGCTCAAAGTCAGCATCGTCTCACTCATGCCGTAACGCTCGATGGGCGTCAATCCTGTTCGGTCCCGTAGCTTTTCGAAGACAGGCACAGGAAGCGGCGCACTACCGGAAACCAGAAGTCGGGCACCGGACAACGCGCGGGCAGCTTCTTCGTCTTCGGCGATACGCGACCAGACGGTGGGAACACCGAAGTAGAGGGAGCCTTTCGCCCGGGCGTAGTTTTCCGGCGTCGGCTTGACGGTGTGGATCACCCGGCTGCCGATCCGGAGGGGGCCGAGGATTCCGAGGATCAGTCCGTGCACGTGGAAGAGCGGAAGCCCGTGCACGAGCGTGTCTCGCCACGTCCAGTCCCAGGCCTCGGCGAGCGCGTCGATCCCGGCTGCGATGGCCGAGCGACTGAGCAGAACGCCCTTCGGTGGGCCAGTGGTTCCGGACGTGTACAGGACGAATGCTGTGGACTGCGGTGCCGGTTCGGGATAGCTGTGCCACGACCGAGCGTGCAACCGGACGGGAACTACCGGCAGAGTGTCACAGTGGTCGTCCGTTTCACCGAGCCACGCTTGAGCACCGGAGTCACGCAGAATGTGCTCCCGCTCAGCCTTCCCCGAGTCCGGCGGGACCGGCACAACGGTGACACCGGCAATCAATGCCCCGACGACGGCGAGGATCGTTTTTGCTGTGGGAGTTGCCAATACGGCAACCCGATCGGCCTGCGCCACTCGTTCCGCGACCGAGGTCGCGGCACCGAGAATGGCACTCCGCGAGAGAACCGTGTCACCGATCGCCACGGCGTCGTCGAGGTCGTCACCGCGGGCGACAGCAAGGGGGTTCAGTGATCTCAGCAGCACCACGACAGCATCTCACAGGGCCGATGGTCGCAAACTTTCTCCCGCCCGACGCGCGTCTATCGAGTGCGGAGGGAACAGCGTCACCAGCGCCGCCCCCAAAAGCGCCCCGGAAAGAACGGCGAATCCGTGCGCGTCGTCGACCGTCACCAGGGTTGCGCCGCCGACGACAATCACGGCCGTCAGAACGATCTCAGGCATTCGCGGGCGCACCAGAACACCGATCCCCGCGGCCGCCGCTGCCAGAGCAAGTGTGGCACCGGAGTTACCTGCGCCGGTCGACGGAAAGACTGCGGTGGTGAGCAAACCGAACAACAGTTGACCGAGCAGGAAGAGAGCCCAGCCGCGTGCGGCGCCCCAGAGCCGAAACGCAGGCGGTGCAACCACGGCCAGCGTCACGAGATTGGTGACGGTTCCTGCGACCCCTCCGTCCTGGACGAGCACGGAGGTCAGAATGCGCCACCATTGACCGTCGCGAATCAACGCGGGATCACGACGAAACATCTCGAGTAGTCCTGGTATCAGCGCCTGCAGGATGGACGGCACTGCAACCATCAGCCAGAGGAGAGCTGCCGAGAGTGGGAATTCTCCGAAAACTCGACGACTTTTCAACCACACGAGCATCAGTGCAACCGAGGCGACAACGACAGCAAAAATCAGTACCGCGTCCAAGCCGCCGGTCCCTGAGGTGGTCACAGCGCGACCTTACATCGGACCGATACCGACATCAGGGAACCTGACACCTGGGAAAGCACACGGTTCAGGCGGAGAGGCGCTTTGCTGCCGCGGCGATTCGTTCGTCTGTTGCAGTGAGCGCGATTCGCACGTGCTTGCTCCCGCTCGGTCCGTAGAACTCACCGGGGGCAACGAGGATCCCACGATCGGCGAACCAACTGACCGTCGCTCGACATTCCTCGCCGCGCGTCGCCCAGAGGTATAGACCCGCCTCGGAATTGTCGACGGTGAATCCGGCGCCTCGAACAGCTTCGATCAACACGCTGCGACGCTCGCGGTACCGCTCGCGCTGGATGTTCTCGTGTTGGTCGTCGCCCAAAGCTGCGGTCATCGCCGCCTGGATCGGCAGCGGCAGGATCATGCCCGCGTGCTTTCGCACCTCGAGCAGTTCCGACACCAGAGCCGGATCACCGGTGACGAACCCGGCGCGATAGCTCGCGAGATTGGACGTCTTCGAAAGCGAGTGGACCGCAAGCAAACCGGTCAGATCGCCGTCGTTGACCCGGGGATCGAGAATGGAGAGCGCATCCGCTTCCCACGTCAATCCGAGGTAGCACTCGTCGGAGACGACGATCGCGCCCCGCTCGCGCGCCCAGGCCACGACCTTCTGCAAGTGCTCGAGGCCGAGCACTTTGCCGGTGGGGTTCGACGGCGAGTTCACGAAGATCATCGCCGCCGACTCGGGACCGAGCTTGTTCAAGCCGTCGGCGCGCAGGACGCGAGCGCCTGCCAGCTTCGCCGCGACCTCGTACGTCGGGTATGCCAACTCCGGAATGACCACCAGATCGTCGGCTCCGAGACCTAGCAATGTCGGCAGCCACGCGATCATTTCCTTCGTGCCGATCGCCGGCAGGACCGCTGCCGGATCGACGTCGGGAATGTTGTAACGGCGATCGAGTGACTCCGCTACGGCCTCGCGAAGTGCGAGCGTGCCGTGCGTCGTCGGATATCCGGGTATCTCGGCAACAGAGGACAAAGCCTCCTGTATCACCGGATCAACGGGATCAACCGGCGTTCCCACGGACAGGTTCACGATGCCGTCGGGATGAGAGTGCGCCTTCGCCGTGACGTCGGCGAGCGAATCCCACGGAAAATCAGGAAGCCCAGCGGCCACCGGAGTACGAGACAAGATCTCTATTCCTCACCCATGGGAGGCAGCGCCTTGATGAACGGCGTGTCGTAGTCGACCTTGCCGAGCTTGGCCGCTCCACCCGGAGAACCGAGATCGTCGAAGAAATCGACGTTGGTGCTGATGTACGCGTTCCACTGGTCCGGGACGTCGTCTTCGTAGAAGATGGCTTCGACGGGACAGACAGGCTCACACGCGCCGCAGTCGACACACTCGTCGGGGTGGATGTAAAGCATGCGTCCACCCTCGTAGATGCAGTCGACAGGGCATTCTTCGATGCACGCCTTGTCCATCACATCTACACACGGTTCAGCAATCGTGTAGGTCACTGCCGATCTCCCTGCCTTCCTGTCGTGCATCGCCGCCGCAACACGCAGTTGCAAGGGGCCGAAAATCCGATACGACTCTCACGTACCGCGGGAACAGCCTATTATCCCCCTGCCAACCGACTCTGAGCAGGCGGGGGTAACACATTTCAGCCTACTGCGGTGATGTTCCTCGACCGAATCGCGATCCACTTCTCCCCCGCGGCAGCCGCGCGGACCAAAGCGCCGCGCTCACCGAGATAATCCGCCACGACGCCGACCACCGGAATCTTGCCGAAAATCTCGTACGGTTTTGTCCGCGACGGCCGCTTGTGCAGCTCGTCCGTGATGGCACGAAAAGTCTTGGACGTGCGCCACAAGGTGCCGATGAGCGCGAAGGGGCGCCAGGTCTCGTCGGTGCCGCTGACCGACTTTTCGGCGAAATCCTCACCGGCGAGCAGATCTCGGGACGTGGTCTCACGCCGGCACAGCACCGACGCCAGGAGGTCCACCTGCTGATCCCGCTCCGTCACTCCGTGTTCACGGGCAACCGCAACGAGCACAACGGCCTGATTCGCGAATGCCAAGAGGTCCTGGATCGGCAGCCGATTGAGGAGGACGCCGAAGATGCCGGGGAACGCGACGGCAACGGTGTTGAGTGCACCCAACCGGGTCGTCCACCACTTCGAGCGCTGCTCGTCGGTCATCACCGACCACGCCGCCGTCCCGGGGAACTTGACGACGTCGAGGACCCAGGCCGCCGCGTCCAACACCATCGCTGCGGCATTTCGCTCGGGATCGGTCGGCTCGAAGGTCCGACGCTTGATACCGAGCGGATCACTGTAGGCGAGATCGAGAACCGGGTTGATCCCCCAAACCGCTCGATCGAGAACCTCGACGACCTTGCGGTCCCCCAGTACGTCAGCCATCAGGCAATCGCTCCTTCGCGTCGTGCATGTGTGGTGGTTCGTTCGCGCGCCGGACGTCCGATTCCCTCGGCGATGGCGCGCAGTTCTGCGACGGTCTTCTCGGACCCGTGTTCGGAGCCTGCCATCCGCGAGATCGTCTCCTCCATCAGCGTTCCGCCGAGGTCGTTGGCTCCGCCGTTGAGCATCATCTGCGTTCCGGTGATCCCGAGCTTGACCCAGCTGGTCTGGATGTTGGGGATACGACCGTGCAGCATGATGCGTGCCAGTGCATGCGCAGCGCGGTTGTCCCGGTTGGTCGGCCCTGGCCGTGAAGCGCCCGCCAGGTACAGCGGCGCGCTCTGGTGAACGAACGGCAGCAGCACGAACTCCGTGAATCCTCCTGTACGGTCCTGAATTCCGCGAAGAACATTCAGGTGCCCGACCCAGTGGTGCGGCTGATCGACATGCCCGTACATCATCGTCGAACTCGACCGCAGCCCCACCTCGTGCGCCGTGGTGACCACTTCGATCCACTCCGCCGTCGGCAGTTTGCCCTTGGTGAGGATCCAACGCACCTCGTCGTCGAGGATCTCCGCTGCCGTACCGGGAATGGTGTCCAGGCCCGCCTCACGCAGCGCAGTCAGCCAATCCCTGATGCTTTCACCGCTGCGCGATGCACCGTTGACGATCTCCATCGGCGAGAACGCGTGGACGTGCATCGACGGCACGCGCTTCTTGACGGCCCGGACCAGGTCGGCGTAACCGGTGACGGGAAGTTCCGGATCGATACCGCCCTGCATGCACACCTCGGTCGCGCCGGCGACGTGCGCTTCCCACGCACGGTCGGCGACCTGCTCTGCCGACAGCGTGAACGCGTCGGCGTCGCCCTTGCGCTGCGCAAATGCACAGAACCGGCAGCCCGTGTAGCAAATGTTGGTGAAGTTGATGTTCCGGTTCACCACGTAGGTGACGTCCTCGCCGACGGCATCCTTGCGTAGCGCATCCGCCAGTGCCACAACAGCTTCCAGGCCCGGTCCCTCCGCCGTGGCAAGGGCCAGGTACTCGTCGTCGGAGCATCCGGCCGGGTCGCGTTCGGCACTGCGCAGCGCAGCCAGCAGATCGGTGTCGACGCGAATCGGAGCACTCAGCTCGAGGACCTGTTCGCGCACGGTCTCCCAGTCGCCGAATGCACTGCCCAGGTCACTGCGGGTCTCGGTGTTGCGCCCGTCCGTGTCGATCTCGGTATTGAGATCGACGCGTCCGCTCGATTCCCACGACTCGTCCGGTTCCTGCCACGGTCGACCCACAGGCTTGGTGTCGGGCCGGGCGAGGCCGGTTTTGGGGTCCGCCAGTGCCTGCACGTGGCCCGCAATGCGCGGATCGATCCACGGAGCCCCGGCCAGGACATATGCCGGCTGAGCCGCAGTCCGTTCGGTCAGGGTGAAGCCGCCTTCGGTGCTGATCTCCGCCAAGGTCTCGAGATTCGGCCACGGACGCTCCGGGTTGACGTGATCGGGGGTCAACGGTGATACCCCGCCCCAGTCGTCCACACCGGCGCCGAGCAGCGCGAGGCACTCGCTGTTCGAGACGAGATTCGGCGGACTCTGAATCCGCATCGTCGGCCCGAGCAGCAGGCGTGCGACGGCGATGGCCGCGAGAAACTCGTCGAGTCCTGCATCAGGGGTATCGCGCATCGCGGTATCAGGTTTGGCCAGGAAGTTCTGGATGATCACTTCCTGGATGTGCCCGAACGCCTTCTGCGACTTGCGTATCGCCATGATCGATTCGGCACGCTCGAGGAAGTTCTCCCCGATGCCCACAAGAATTCCCGTGGTGAACGGGATGTTCAGTCGGCCTGCGTCGGTCAGGGTGCGTAGCCGAACCGCCGGGTCCTTGTCCGGGCTGCCGTAGTGGCATTCGCCCTTGTCGGTGAACAGGCGGGTTGCGGTCGTCTCGAGCATCATGCCCATCGACGGAGCAACGGGCTTGAGCCGCGAGAGTTCCTGCCAGCTCATCACACCGGGATTGAGGTGCGGGAGCAGTCCGGTCTCCTCGAGTACCCGGATCGACATCGCCCGCACGTAGTCGAGGGTGGAGTCGTAGCCGCGTTCGTCCAGCCACTGCTTTGCTTCCGGCCAGCGAGCCTCGGGGCGATCACCCAGCGTGAACAACGCTTCCTTGCAGCCCAATTCGGCGCCTGCCCGAGCGATGTCCAAAACCTCATCCGGCTCCAGGAACATGCCGTGCCCAGCGGCACGCAGTTTCCCGGGCACCGTGACGAACGTGCAGTAGTGGCACTTGTCCTGGCACAGACGGGTCAGCGGAATGAAAACCTTCCGCGAATACGTCACGGTGTTCGGCCGACCCGCTGCCAGCAGACCCGCATCGCGAACCTTGGCTGCCGAGGAACACAGATCGGTCAGATCGGTTCCCCGCGCCTGCAGCAGCGTTGCCGCCTCGTCGACGTTCAGGGTCGCTCCATCGCGTGCGCGACGGAGAACTCGCCGCATCGCCGACGCTGACGGGCCGGGCGACGGACTGGACGAGGCGGACGCGGAAATACCTGGCATCGGAAGCATGGTGGGTTTGCCGGAGTCATCACCAGTTCGGTTCACCTAGCGATCATGCGCCATGTGGGACGACTAGTGCCACCCGGTGCCAGAAGTAGGAGGCCTTACCGCCCCGACACGGCCTCGATCACGACGGCCGGTAGTCGTCGTCGACCGCGACCTCGACTCGTTGATCCACCACGTCAGCCACTGGCGCGTCGAGTGGAATGTCGGTCAGATCGGGTTCTTCGGGGGCGTTCGGATCTACGGGTGTCGATTGTTCGAGCGCATCTGATTCCGGAGCCTCCGGGTCGAATGTCGCATCTTGTTCGGTCATCACGTGCTCCCTTCGCAGTCGCCACACTCCACGATAGGGCCGATGTCGACAGATCGCCCCTCACTCGACCAAAGTAGTGCCCATGACTGCCCCGCAACCGCTGACCATGGCCGACCCGTTATGGCGACCCAGCGCCAAAGCCCCGAGGCTGTGGGCAATCACTGCCTCGCTGTTCTGGGTACCCGTCATCGTCGCCGAAATCGTCTGTGCCGTCTTGATACCCGGAATCCCGTCCTGGGTGGTGGGCCTGGTCTTCGCAGTCACCGTCCTGTTCGCGGCCACCTACATTCTGATGGTTCCGGCGTGGCGGTATCGCGTCCACAGATGGGAAATCAGTGACACTGCGGTGTACACACGCACGGGTTGGTTCACCCAGGAACGACGGATCGCACCGATATCGCGCGTGCAGACCGTGGACACCGAGCGCGGACCGATCGACCGCATGTTGGGTCTGGCAACCGTGACCGTCACTACGGCGTCATCGGCCGGGGCTGTGAAGATCTCCGCGCTCGACCAGGAAATCGCCGACCGCACAGTGGCCCAACTGACGAAGATCGCGGGCACCAACGTCGGAGACGCAACGTGAACGAGAAGCAGTTAGGCGACCCGACCGCGATCGAAATACCGGTCGAGGCGGAAACGGCAGCTGCCGAGGCAGCCGAGGAGGAACAGCCATGGCTCCGCCTCGACCGCCGCATGCTTCTGGTCCACCCCGTCAACGAAGTCGTCAAACTGCTCCCGGTCCTGCTCGTCTCCGTAGTTCTCGGCAGCCAATCCGGAAACCACTGGTGGGGACTCGGCGTCGTCACTCTGCTCGTCGTCTTCGGTCTGTTGCGGTACTTCACCACCACGTACCGAATCGGGCCCGTTCACGTTCAACTGCGCACCGGGGTATTCCAGAAAAAGCTGCTCTCCGTCCCGCGTAGCCGCATCCGATCCGTCGACGTCGAGGCCGGGGTCATGCACCGACTGCTCGGGCTGTCGATCGTGCGCATCGGGACCGGCCAGCGCGCCGGGATCGGCCACGATTCGAACAAGTTCGAACTCAATGCCCTTTCGACTGCCCTGGTTCCGGACCTACGTGCCGCACTGTTGGCCGGCGCGCAACAGGCACGGCGACTGGAAACCCCGGGCACACCGGTCGAGAACATCGCCGAACCGGTCGACACCGAGATCGGTCACTGGGAGCCCAGTTGGGTTCGCTACGCTCCATTTTCGTTCACCGGAATCGCCATCATCGCAGCGATCATCGGCATCTCGTTCCAATACGGCATCGGCACTGCCGTCGCGAAATCGTCGGCAGTAAGCGACAGCTTCGACTCACTCGAGAGCCTCGGCATCGCGCTGATGGTCGTCATCGCACTCGTCGTGCTGCTGGTGCTGTCGAGTGCACTCGCCTGCGTCCAGTACCTGATCGCGTTCGGCAACATGAAACTCACCGACAACGGCCGCATCCTGCATGTCAGTCACGGCCTGTTGAAAACTCGGCAAACCACACTCGACCGCGCCCGCCT
Source organism: Rhodococcus sp. 66b (assembly GCF_002076325.1). Taxonomy (NCBI): domain Bacteria; kingdom Bacillati; phylum Actinomycetota; class Actinomycetes; order Mycobacteriales; family Nocardiaceae; genus Rhodococcus; species Rhodococcus sp. 66b. The sequence continues at coordinate 578,728 of NZ_MUZB01000002.1, read as the reverse complement.
CCGCGGCACGACGCTCAAGGAACCGCTTCTACTGCGATTGGCCCGCGGCGCGCGGCTCGACGCCATCATGACCGGGGTCAGCGCGGAGAAGAAGGAATCTTCGCTGCTGCTCCCGCAGGGGCCACGGAGGGAAGCCGAGCGAGTGATGGCTACCGTGATCGGTGATTCACGTCAGGCGTCCGCCCCGCTGATCCCGCACGGCCCGGCCGCGCGGCGTCGCCGGTACACCAGGGCACTGTTTCTCGCGACTGTGGCGTTTCTGGTCTGCGTGGCGTGCGCGGCTTCTGGTCTGGATGTACCGATCTACGCGTGGTTCGGGGTCGCCGTACTCGCCATCGCTGGCGCTGCCCTCGCCTACGACCGATACAACGGCCTCGGCCACGCAGTCCTGCCGGGATGGTTGATCACCCGAAGCGGCTCGCTCGATCGCCAGCGTCACAGCCTCGAATCCGAAGGTGTCATCGGATGGACAGTGCGCGAGACGTTCTTCCAGCGACGCGCAGGCGTGGCAACCGTCATCGCCGCGACGCCAGCAGGCACCGGAAGCTACGAGGTGATCGATCTCCCCGCCGAGAACGCGTGGGCATTGATCGAAGCCGTCACTCCGGGCGGTGGCGACGTTTGGGCAGGTCGTCGATGATGAGCCTCGCCAGCGAACCGAGACGCGATCGCTCCGGCTGGATGGTCGGAACGCCGAGCAACTCCAGCGGGGCGGCCGTCACCGGTCCGACGCAGTAGGTCGGTACCGGTCCGCGCATAGCTGCGACGAACCGCTCCAGTTCGCCCATCTCTTTTGCCGTGCTGAGCATCGAGGACACCGCGGGGGCACTGGTGAAGGTCAGCGCGTCGATTGCACCGGAACGAACTGCAGCGACCAACGCGCGGACTGGCGACTGATCCGGCGGCCGGATCCACCGATAGACCGACACCGGGGTGACAACCGCGCCGATGTCGGCGAGGGAGGCGCTCAGGTCCGTCAACGGCTCCCATTCGGTGATGGTGCCGTGCAACTGGACTGCGACGCGTAAGCCTGCCACTCCCTCGCTTCCGAGGTGCGCCAGAACTTCCTCGGACGACTCACCCGAAGGCGACCATTCCTCGCGCAGTCCGGCGCCCCGGATGGCGCCCGTCGCCTTGGGGCCGCGGGCGATGATGCGCGTCCGGGCCAGAGCTCCGAGGAACTCGTCGGTCAAACCCCACGACGCGACGGCGTCGAGCCAACCCCGAAAGCCGATTCCGGTGCTGATCACGACCAATTCCGGCGGATCGGCAATCAACGCGGACGTCTGAGTGCGCAGGTCGCGATCGTCCACCAACGGCAGCACATGGATCACCGGTGTCCGCACGATCTCCGCGCCTCGACGTTCGAGGAGCGTCGCAAATTCTTCGACACGCCGTTCTGCGGTCAAGGCGATAGTCGCGCCCGCCAGATCATCTTCAGCCACAGGCTGAGTGTCCCTTATGGATGGGTTACTTTCCTACGCGCGCGCCGAGAACTATTGCGAACTGAGGGTGGCAAGCCTGTTGATCGCTACTTTGAAGAGGAAAACCGCGGCCGGAGCGATTGCGCCGACCAGCAGTAAGAACGTCAGAGGGGACGAGAGCACCAGCACGTCGCCGCCTGGACCTCCGACCATGCACACCAAGAACCCGACGATCCAACCGGCGAGCGGCAATGCGGCCATACCCGGCGTCGTAACCGTGCGGGCGGCGATCACCAATACGAGGTTCGCGGTCGCTGCCACGAGAATGCTGATCGGAAATGCCGTCGTACCGAGATGAGTCGGCAAGAACAGGACGGACAACACCGCGCACAAGAAACCGTCGAAAATCAGGACACCGAGGATGATGGGGTCGAGCCACGACAGCGACGTTTCTGTCGAAGCGTCTGTGTTGTTCTCGGCCGTGATCATGGTTTTGATAGTGGTCTATCGACGGCCAACGCGCGAGCGCGGGGTCCCTCCCGACAAGCACCCCGGCTCGCGCCCGAAAAGTACGAAGTCGATCAGGGAACCGGCGGGAACCCGAGCAGCGTCAGCAGATGACTTTGCTGATCTGCAAATGCGTAGAGCGATCCGTAATACATGTCGTGGTAGTAACCGGCCATCGGACGCAACGAATCGACGAAGGCGACGATCTGGTTCTGCAGGTCCCAGTTGTACATTTCTTCAGCCCCCAGGCTTTGCTGTTACCGAAAGGACCACCCATCCGGTGACACGCATCACACACCACTACGGCGTCGATCGCAATGCCTGTGAGCCGACGCCCAGGTCAGCTGTGCAGCCCGCCGAACAGATCGCGCTCGCGACCGTCCTCACCCACCGGACCGAGCGCACCGGCGGCCAAGACGAAATGCTCGACCGTCAGGATCGGTTGGACCACGTTGTTCGACAACGCGAACTCGGCTCCGCTCGGGGCTACCGTCACCTGAGTGGCGTGGGCGCTCAATGCCCTCGCCTTCGCATCGATGACGCCTCGAACATCGATTGCCGTCGTCACGTCTGAGTCCTCGACGCTCGGCAATTCACCGGGCTCGGGCAGACGCCAGTTCTCCGGGAACTCGGAAATCGCAGCGATGCCGCGTTCGAGTCCGCTGCGCTCGGTCACGGTCCAGTAGAACTTCGGAGTCGACCACGGGTCGCCGGCCTCGGGATATGCGGTCGTTGCTGCAGCTTCCACGGCCGCTGTCGTGATCGCGTGTGCCTGGATGTGATCCGGGTGCCCGTAGCCTCCGTTGGGGTCGTACGTGATCACGACGTGCGGCCGAATCTCACGAATGACGGCGACCACCGCGCCGACTGCCTCGTCGAGTCGAGCATTGACAAAAGCACGGGGATTAGCGGCCGAAGGTGTGCCGATCATTCCGGAATCGCGATAACGACCGGCACCGGCGAGGAAGCGAGGAGCGGCACTGCCCAAAGCCGACAAAGCAGCGCTCAATTCGGCGATCCGGTAGCCCCCGAGTTGATCGGCCTCGGCAGCCACGAGCCCTGCCCACGCGTCACCGATCACTTCGCCTTCCTCCCCCAACGTGCAGGTGAGGACCGTGACGTCGGCGCCTTCGGACGCGTAACGCGCGATGGTGCCACCGGTGGTGATCGTTTCGTCGTCCGGATGTGCGTGCACCAACAAAAGTCGCTTCGCCGACGCCGTCACTTTGCCACCCTCACCCAGTCCGTAGCGTTTCCGAATATCCCCACCTGCACCGGCCCGTCGAGGACCACGCCCTCGACTCCGGTCCCGACTGCAACCAGCGCTCGGCTCTGCACGATTGGCAAAACCGCCGCCAGATCCCACAGCTTGGGTTCCGCATCGGCGATCAACGACCCGAGATCGCCGATGCCACTGAGCGCTTCGTCGATCCGACCTTGCAACGCCGGATCACACAGCCCGGACAGGTTGCTCGGAGCCTCGACGCTTGTCGTTCGGACAGGCTCCGGAGACTGCGACGGCGTGGGTGTGGGCACCGCCGAACCTGTCGCAGGAGTGGAAGGCGCTGTCGGGCAACTGAACCGGGAGGCCAGCGAAGTTGCGGTGTCAGCGCCTGCTCGGCTCCAACCGACGATCATGTCGACGCGTCCTGTAGTCAGATCCTCGCCGTAGAGCTCCTCCGGCGGCACCGATTCGACGGTCGCCAGGATCCCCACGTCACGCAATTCGTCGGCAGCGGTGTTTGCCACGGCGATCGCGATGTCGTCGTTTTCGGGAGCGCCGATCAGCAGCGTCAACTGAGCGCCGTCCCGGACGATCGATCCGACCGTTCCAGTGCCAGTGACGATTCCGGTTGGCGGTGCTGTCAAGTAGCCGGCTGCGGTCAGCTCGCCGAGCGCCTGCTCTCTGGCCGGTTTCGGCGGCGCGGTTGGCGCATATCCCGGATCCGACGGAGCGAGGATCTGAGCTTTCACCGGGGCCGACGCCGATTCACTCCCGGCCGCCACTACGGCGAGCAGGTCCGGATCGAGCAGTCCCAGAACACCTTTACGCACCCGAACGTCCGCGAAGTTCTTACTGCGCCCATTGACGTTGATGTCGAGAGTGCGCGGAACGTAGGAGAATGCAGTACTGACACCCGGGATTGCAGAAAGCTGAATATCCGTGGCACTACCCGAATGAACTTGCGCCACTTGAGCATCGTCGGTACGCAGTGCATCCGCCAACTGCGAAGCCGTTCCTCCGCGTCGCAGAACTATCTGATCCGGATCTGAAGGCTTGCCCCAGAATCGGTCGTTGCGTTCCAGCACGATTTCGTCTCGACCACGGTCGACCGAGCGCACGTGAAAGTGGGCTCCAGACACCGGAATCCCCTCACTCAAACCGGTGCTGAATCCGCCGGGAGTGTCCTTGATCAGGTGGGATGGAAGAATATCGGTGAACAACTCTCGCCACGCCGGATACGGCGCACGCATCACGACGTTGACCGTCTTACCACCGCCGGACGAGTTCACGTCGTCGATCATCTGATAGCCCGCGGGGTTGACCACACCGGGAACCGAGATCATCTGCTGCCAGAGATAGCGAAAGTCCTCTGCCGCAATGGGAGCGCCGTCCGACCATTGGGCTTCGTTGCGCAGTTGGTAGCGAATAGTGAACGGAGCCTCTGACGTCACTTCAGCCGAAACGAGAAAAGAATCGTCGATCGCCCACTCCGTCGCACCAGGCTGCGTCGGCGAATTGATCGGGCGAAACGCACTGGGCAACACGAGGTTGCCGACTGCGGAGTTGACCGGCGACTGATCCGCGAGCAGGTGCGGGTTGAATCCGCCTCCTACCTCGTCGATCGCCACGGTGACCTGCTTCATCGCCGGAACAACCGGAGTCGGTGTGGGCTTGACGGTTTCGGTGCTCTCGACCGGAGGCGGCGGATCGGCCGTACACGCAGTCAGCGACAACGCCGTCACTGCCACTGCCAACGCCAGGTAGCGACGTCCTGAGGCCACAGACAATTCCTTCCGTACGGGGCCGCGTCGCCCCTTCGCACTCGATTTCCGGGCAGAACTTTCGCCCGGAAACCATGAAGGCGAATGTACCTTTCCGCCGAAAACTCGGCTGAAAGGCACATCCGCCTGTCAGGTGGTAACCGACGAAAGACTACAGAGCAGCCTTGTCGCGAGACTTGCTACGCGAACGCTCGCGAGCGCGCTCGGTTGCATTGAGATGCACCTTACGGACGCGGACGTCCTCGGGGGTGACCTCGACGCACTCGTCGCCGGAGCAGAATTCCATGGCCGCTTCGAGCTCGAGCTTGATGGGCTTCGCGAGGGTCTCCATCACGTCTGCGGACGACTGACGCATGTTGGTCAGCTTCTTCTCGCGGGTGACGTTGATGTCGAGGTCTTCCTGACGGGGGTTGATACCGACGACGTGACCCTCGTAGGTGTCCGCGCCGGGCTCGACGAAGAAGGTTCCGCGGTCAGCCAGCTGGATCATGGCGAACGGCGTCACTGTGCCGGAACGGTCCGACACGAGAGAACCGGTGTGGCGTGCACGAATCTCGCCGGCCCAGGGGCCGTACCCGTCGAAGACGGCGTTGGCGATGCCGGTTCCGCGGGTATCCGTGAGGAATTCCGTACGGAAGCCGATAAGACCACGCGAAGGAACGATGAACTCCATACGAACCCAGCCCTGACCGTGGTTCGACATCTGAACCATCTTGCCCTTGCGGTTGGCCAGAAGCTGAGTGATGGCACCGAGGTACTCCTCGGGGCTGTCGATGGTCAGCTCTTCGAAAGGCTCGTGGATCTTACCGTCGACAGTCTGAGTGACCACCTGCGGCTTTCCGACGGTCAGTTCGAAGCCTTCGCGACGCATCTGCTCGACGAGGATGGCGAGCGCGAGCTCTCCACGACCCTGGACCTCCCACGCATCGGGACGTCCGATGTCGAGGACCTTGAGCGAGACGTTACCGACCAGCTCCTGGTCCAGGCGAGCCTTGACCATGCGCGAGGTGAGCTTGTGACCCTTGACGCGGCCGACCAGCGGTGAGGTGTTGGTACCGATCGTGACCGAGATAGCCGGCTGATCGACAGTGATGCGAGGCAGCGCAACCGGGTTGTCGAGGTCGGCGAGCGTGTCGCCGATCATGATGTCCGGGAAACCCGCAACAGCGCAGATATCGCCGGCAAGCGCAACCTCGGCGGGAACACGCTCGACACCGATGGTGGTGAGCAGTTCGGTGATCTTGGTCTTGGTGATGACGGGCTCGCCGTCGACCTCGCGGCACCAGGACACGGTCTGGCCCTTGCGCAGCTCGCCGTTGTGGATGCGAACCAGCGCGAGGCGACCGAGGAATGCCGACGCGTCGAGGTTGGTGACGTGAGCCTGAAGCGGCGCGTCGACCGTGCCCTTGGGGGCCGGGACGTACTCCATCAGAACCTGGAACAGAGCGGTGAGGTCCTCGGCGTCGGGAGCCTGACCGTTCTCGGGCTGCACCGTCGAAGCCTTGCCCTCGCGGCCGGAGGCGTAGAGAACCGGCAGCCCGAGCGCAAGCTCGGCGGCTTCGGCGGCCTCGTCGGAGAGATCGGACGCGAGGTCCAGGAGCAAGTCCTGAGCCTCGGAGACAACCTCTTCGATGCGAGCATCGGGACGATCGGTCTTGTTGACAACCAAGATGACGGGCAGTGAGGCAGCAAGTGCCTTACGCAGCACGAAACGCGTCTGCGGAAGCGGGCCCTCGGACGCATCGACGAGCAGGACGACGCCGTCGACCATGGACAGACCGCGCTCGACCTCGCCACCGAAATCGGCGTGGCCCGGGGTGTCGATGACGTTGATGACGGTGACCGAACCATCCTCGTTGCGCTTGTGCACCGAGGTGTTCTTCGCGAGGATCGTGATGCCCTTCTCGCGTTCTAGGTCGCCGGAGTCCATGACGCGATCGACCAGCTCGGCGCGCTCCTCGAACGCGCCGGACTGACGAAGCATGGCGTCGACGAGGGTGGTCTTGCCGTGGTCGACGTGTGCGACGATGGCAACGTTACGGAAGCTGGTGGTGGTCACGCGATGGCTCTCCTGGCTGAGTTGATTCGGCCACGCGAAAGTCAAGTCGCACGGCTCTTCTGGTGGCCGCTGCACGAGTGTGTGATCCGAATCAGGGCACGAATCGCCTGAATAGGCACCGCGGCCTAGTAAATACTACTCGCTCCGAGCGGATACTCCTGCATTGTGCGGCCTCTATCACCGCCCCCACCAGCCAATAGTGATCTGCACCACGCTGAAGCGAGTAGGATTACGACCTGGTGAAACAGGGCGTTTAAGGGTACGCTAACCTCGTTCCAAGAGCGGGCTCTCCGCCGGAGTGAAACAGGAAAGCCGCAGCGTCACATGGGAAAAATCAAGGCAAGCAAGGTCTCGAAGCTCAAGCCGAAAAAGAAGTGCTGCCGGAAGAAGACACGGTGCATCAAGTGCCCCGTCGTCATCATGCGGATGAAGAAGCTCGAGAACGAGGGCGCATCCAAGAAGGAACTGAAAGCCGGTCTCAAGAAGGCCCGCGCGGCGTAAGCGCCCTCAACTCCTCGAGCAGTTCGGGGATCCAGGCTCGATCGTTGTCGACCAGATCCATCGACAAGAGTTCTTCGGCATCGACCCATGCCAACTGAGCGTGGTCGAGCGCGACCGGTTCGCCGGACACCAACTCCGCCCGGTACGCCCGCAGGACCGACCCGGCCGACAGTTGCACATCGACGCCGATTCTTGCTCCGCATCGAACCTCTACCGCAAGCTCCTCGCGCAACTCGCGGGCCAACGCAGCCTGCGGCGTTTCGAACTCCTCGACCTTCCCGCCCGGCAGTTCCCAGCGACCGGCCAACGCCGGCGGACTCGTCCGCTGCGCGAGGAGCAGCCTTCCCCCACGGAAGATCGCACCGGCGACAACTTCGCGATCCCTTGCAGGCACATCACTCATCGCACCATGATGGAGTATGGCCACTTTGTTGTCCGACTCCGCGATCCAAAGCGCTCTCGACGAACTGCCGGCCTGGCAGCTGTCGCCAGGCTCGATCACTCGTACCGTCGATTCCGCGACTTTCCCGGATGCGATCGCGCTTCTTCAACGCATCGCGGCAGTCGCCGAGGCCGCAGATCATCATCCCGACATCGACGTTCGCTGGCGAAAGGTCACGTACACGCTTTCGACACACTCGGCGGGCGGTCTCACGGAACTGGACTTCGACCTTGCCCGTCGAATTGACGTACTCGTCGACGATTCGGTCCGTTTCGACTGATCTCCGAGTAAACAAACCTCGCAATCTGACGTAACAGTTGCATCAACTTTCACATAGATCACTTCAGTCACAGGTATGGTCGCCGTAAATCACGATCGAGGCCGGTCATGCCATAGACTCCCCCCGGTGCGTAGCTGCTCAGCAACTGAACAGCTGTACAACCCGGGGGCTCTGTACATAGAGTGACCCCTCGAGCCGTCAAACGCGGAGCTCGCCTAGGCGCCCGCGCGGTATGACTAAGGATGGGGAAACAGTGCTTCGAACCCGAGGTATGCGAAAGGCGTTCACCGCCGTCGCTATTGCCGCAGTAGCAGGACTGGCATTGCCGGCACAGGCAATGGCCGATCCGGCAGCACCGCCCGCACCCGAAAGTGTGCCGATCGAGTTCCTCGCCTCGTTTGCGCCCGCCATCATCGGCGCCGCTGCAGGTCCGGCTGACGTCGCCGGCGGCCCGCAGCAAGCGTTGCTCGACCAAGCTCGCGCGATCCTGAACTCCCCCGGCATTCCGCCCGAGATCAAAGCCACCCTCGAGAAGGTCATCACCTTCCTCGACGGCAGCGGCGGCGGCGGACCGGAAATCCCGAACGAGAACGCCCCCGTCATCGCGCAGTTCCTCTACCCGACGCTTGGCAAGGGCTGCATCTCGGCCACCGCCGATTCGGTCGGAACCGCGCTTGCTGTTCCGGGCCCGGCTCACCTGCCTCCTCCCGGCCCCGCTGCCGGTCAGGCTGGATTCGTCTTCACCGCCCTCGGAACGGCTCCCGCCGTCGACGACCAGCCGGTGCCGATGACCGTGACGTGGGTCAACATCGACAACCAGCGCAGCGCCACCCAGAACCTGACCAACGCGTCGCGCATCAACCCGGATGGTCCCGCCACCTTGTCGGCTATTGCCGATACAGGTCCGGGACGCGTCCTCTCGGTGATCAGCGGTTCGCTGACCACCCAGCCGGAAGGCGCAGATCGCATCACCTGCAGCTTCCTCCCGACCGTGGGTATGTTCGCGGTCGCTTGATCGAAGTCTTGTGAAAGGGACCCGCCGAATTTCGGCGGGTCCCTTTTGCATCTCCGATCACCGTGATAGACCCGATAGATGGGACATCTACGAGTGGACATCACGCATGGCCGTCCAGACAAGGCATCGAGCCCAGACGACCAGTCGATAGGGTCTCACAAGTCGAGTCGATCGATACTGTCCATCCGATCCGAGGGGTCCATTCTCTCGATCGGATCGGCGTACTCGATCCTGTCGATCGGTAGCGTCGGCTCTTTCCTCTCCATCGGAAGCATCGGGTCTACGGCGTCGGTGCTGAGTTCGGGCTCGTTCGCCAGCCTCGGGTCGGCACTGTCCGGCCTCTCACGCTGGTCACTGCTCTCCTGGCGTGGAAATCACGCAGCACCTGAGGAACATCCGAAACTTGTTGTCATTGCGCCGGAATCGGATTCGAGCGATCCGGATCGATCGCTGCGGTCCGTCTCGCACTCTCAGACCTGATTCGGTCGCGGCCATTCGCGGCCTTCCAAGGACTCGACCGAGGTATTGAATTGCCGCAGTAGGTCACCGAGCGCGAGGCGCTGCTCCGGCGTCCACTCACGCAAGACCTTTTCGACGCCGGCCGTCGAATGTTCGCGATCTGCACGAAGTTTCGACAGACCCTGCACCGTCGGCCGAACCTTTCGCGCCAGCCCACCGTCCGGATCCTCCACCCGCTCCACCAGACCCTGCCGCCTCAGCGCGCCGATCTGCCGGTTGATGGTCGAGATGTCGAGCGAGAAGGCACAGGAGAGCTCCTTGAGGCTCATCGGTTGTTGCAATTCCAGTCGTCCGAGCAGTAGATACGCGGACCGGTCCAGATGAAGTTCCGCCCGTTGAGCGAGCGCGTGATAGCGCGAGAGCAGGGTCAACTCGTACTCGATATTCACCAGTTCGGGTTCCCGATCCACACTCATATTGTGCAGAATACACACGATGTGTAGCGTGCACACTGGGGCGAACGCACCGAAACCGAACACGCCATGGCGGGAGCCGAATGTCCGTTCACGCAGATTCGTCGAGCGTCGACGAGAAATCCCCGGACAAGAAAACCACGGCCACGAACTACGCCCATTCTGGTCCCGTACTCACTGTCCTCGGGCTGTGCGGAATCGTCGTCGCCTTGATGCAGACGCTGGTAGTCCCCATCATTCCGCAGTTGCCTCACCTGCTGAACTCCACTCCCGCAGACACCTCGTGGGCGGTCACCGCAACGCTCCTCGCCGCCGCGGTGATCACGCCGATCAGCGGGCGCCTCGGCGACATGTTCGGCAAGAAGCGAATGCTGCTCGTCAGTCTCGGGATGGTCGTTTTGGGCTCGGCGATCTGTGCGATCGCACCTTCACTGATCGTGCTCGTTGTCGGCCGCGCTCTTCAAGGAGCATCGGTCGGGGCAATTCCATTGGGCATAGCAATCATTCGTGATGTTCTTCCACCGAAGAAAGTGGCCGGAGCTATGGCGGTCATGAGCGCCACCCTCGGCGTCGGCGGTGCGATCGGACTGCCGATCGCTGCGGTGATCGCTCAGAATGCCAACTGGCACTTCCTCTTCGTCACTTCGGCAGCGTTCGGGCTGATCTGCATCGCACTGGTTGCGTTCGTGATTCCCGAATCGACGGTACGACGCCCGGGACGCTTCGACTTCGTCGGAGCGTTCGGCCTCACCGTTGGTCTGATCACTCTGTTACTCCCCATCACCAAAGGCGGAACCTGGGGATGGGGCGACCCGAAAACCCTGGGCCTCCTGGCAGTTTCCGCTCTCAGTTTCCTCGTCTGGGGATGGTGGGAGCTTCGACGCAGCGCACCGCTGGTAGACCTCCGCGTATCGGCCCGGCCTCAGGTTCTCTTCACCAACTTCGCCTCGATCGCCGTCGGTTTTGCCATGTACGGCAATTCCTTGACGCTCCCCCAACTCCTCATGGCACCGACGTCCACCGGCTACGGACTCGGACTGTCCATGGTCGCAGCGGGACTCGCACTGGCCCCCGGTGGACTCGTCATGATGGCACTCTCACCCGTCTCCGCTCGCATTTCGGCGTGGCGTGGCCCACGAATCACGCTGATGCTTGGCGCCCTCGTCATCGGATTGGGTTATGCCTTTGCATATTTCACGGTGTCGAGCGTCTGGCAGGTCGCCGTGGCCGGAATGTTCATCGGCGCGGGCGTCGGGCTCTCTTACTCGGCCATGCCCGCCCTGATCATGGGAGCAGTCCCCATCACGGAATCTGCAGCCGCGAACGGACTGAACTCCTTGATGCGATCGATCGGCACGTCGACGTCTGCCGCGATCGTGAGCGTCGTTCTGGCCGGAATGACCATCACCGTCGGCACCGCAGTGATCCCCTCGTTCGAGGCATTTCGTGCCACGTTCCTGATTTCCATCGCCGCCGCCGCTGTGACGATGGTGTTCGCCGGATTGATTCCCAAACAGAAAGTCACGTAAGGGAATCAACCCGGCAGAGGACTCACTTCTCCGAAGAGCCTTCGATGCTGCCAGTCTGCAACTTCGACAAAAGTGTGTAGATGAAATTGATGATGATCTCCACGTGGTGCCCTCTCACATAATGGGTCCCCGACCCGTCAACGACGGTACCGCAGAACTCTTCTGCATCGAATCACCGACAATCAATTCTGCAACGTGTTCTAATCTGAAGCGACGACAAACCGAGGAGCCCTTCATGACCTGGACGCGTACCGAACTCGAAGACGCCTTCGCGGGGTACCAGAACACCGTTGTCGAGTGCACTCGTTCCGGCGATTGGAACGCCTTCGCGGACATGTTCACCGAGGACGTCGTCTACGTGGAACACGCTTTCGGAACCCTCAATGGCCGAGAAGCTGTACGCAAGTGGGTCACTCGCACGATGACAGAGTTCCCGGGGCACCGCATGACCGAATTCCCGGCCAACTGGTTCGTCGTCGACGAGCAGCGCGGATGGATCGTGTGCGAGATCGACAACCCGATGGAGGATCCGGGCGACGGATCCAAGCACGGAGCCGCCAACATCACGATCCTGCATTACGCCGGCAACGGATTGTGGTCTCGCGAAGAAGACGCCTACAACCCGATGAACTTCCTGTCGATGGCAAAAGCATGGTGCCTCGCCGCCGAAGCGGCGGGCACCCTCCCCGATGACGCCAAGGCCTGGCTCGCCAAATTCGGCGCTATGGTGCGATAGATCCTGTCGGTAACGAGGAACCAACCGGTTGGGCCGGCCCGACCGAGCCGGCCAACGACCACTGCCCGTAGTCGCGAGTGAGGATCGAGTTCAGATCCACGCCGACGCCGTCGACCTTGCGCTTGTCGATCTCGAACTGGTGCAGGTTTGCCCTCGGGTGCACATATCCTGCGGGCGAACCCCAATTGTGCTGCCAGAACCAGGTTCCGACGCCGGCGCTGATCATTGCGTCGATCACGCGCGTGTTTCCGTAGATACCGAGTGCTCCGTTGCCGACGACCGAGGCCCACCCCTCGAGGTACGGCGAGATCAGTGTAGTGATTTCGGTACTGGTCGGGTTGTCGTCGATCGACGCGTAAATCGGCCGACCGGACGGCCCACCAGCCGCAGCGTGTAGTTCGAGGCCACGGGAAGCATGACGCTTGCCTGCCTCGCGAGCCCCGCGCCAGTCCGCCGTTCCGCCCTTGCCGAATTGATAGCAGGAAACGACTTGGAGTCCGGCCGCCGTCAACGCGTCGGTTTCCCGCGCCAGTACGGGCTTGCCGACCATCCAATCGGCTCCCGGGCGCCTATCCGAGACATATCGAATGGCGCCTGCATACCCGGCGGCCTTGATTGCCTGAGCGGACGGCACACCGGCGGCGTAATCGAGCAGGGTCCCCAGCGAACCGGCATTGGCCACCGACGTCGTACCGCTCAATGCAGCGAGTCCGGCAGCTGCCGATCCAGCCGCTGCGTACTTGAAGAGGTTTCTTCGCGAGACGTGCACAAAGCTCCGATCATCGGCGTGTCCCGCTGGAAGTGGCGGGCAGGCAAGCTATCTTCTTTCGCTCGCATTCCACCACAGTCACATCAACCCCGCCATGCACTTGGCCAACAATGCTCACATTGTCACCAAATTGGACGCTAGACAGATAGTCAGACAGACAACAGTGGCCCCCGAAGACATCGTCTTCGGGGGCCACTGAGTCGGCCTAGCGGCCGGAAGCTATCAGCTGAGCGAGGTGAAGAAGCTCAGAGCGCTGAAGAGATCAGACGCGTTGCTGAAGAAGTCGTTGAGGAAGGTGAAGGCATCCGAGAATTCTGCGCTGCTCATGCGATGTGCTCCTGTCGAAGATACGGTCCAGAGGATTGCCGCCACGTGAGTGGCTGCTGGCGATAAGAGTAGAGGTCTTCCGTTACTTCCGCGACACCAAATGTGTCCGGGACGTTACATTTCGACCCCTTCGGGACACGGACATACACACAGGTGACGCCCACCGGCAGTGATCAAACTGTCACCTACGGACGATTTATTGACGTATTCCGAACATCGTTCCCGATAACAGCTATCTCGCAGCATCAAACCTGTAGGCGGACCACAAGATTGGCAAGCCTTACTTAACAGAGATGGCGTTGCTCCCGCTAGAGCGCGTACCAGCAGATTGGCCAAATCCCCCGCGGCAATGTGGCCACGCGAGCTTAGTCCGGGCGCAAACATCCAGCCACAGTTCGAGTTAGCGAGATCTTTACGCCGAAAACGACCATCCCGACTGACCGCGGGACCGTACCTAGCGGTCATCATGGTGACGCTATTCACACCGATTTGCGGAACTCCAGGCACCGATAGCAGCCCTATCTCGACACCAATCGGACGTTCGAGGGCACAGTGGAGTTCATGAACCTCACAAAAAAGAAATCCTGGAGTGAGCTGTCACCCGCGCAGCGCCGCGTCGCCGCCCTGCTCGCAACGATTCAGTCCCTGTTGGCGATCGCCGCGTGGACCGACCTGGCGCGACGCCCTGCCGATACGGTCAACGGCAGCAAGAAGAAGTGGGCGGCGATCATCTTCGTCAACTTCTTCGGACCGCTCACCTACTTCCGCCGAGGCCGGATTCAGTCGAAGTAGTCCCAGAACTGCAGCCACTTCACGGAGGCGAAGAGCGTCAGAGTCACGACGTACACCGCAATTACCGCTGCGACACCGCGCCAGTTCGTGCGGGGAACGGCGCCGTCGACCGGGTCGAGCCAGTGGCGGAACCACCTGGTGACCGTCGGCATCAGGAACCACGTCATCGCGCCGACGCTGACTATCTGGCTCAACCACATCGACAGCCATGGAGGCGCTCCGATCCCGTCGAGCAGCGGACCGAGAAATCGCGACAGCGTCATCACTGTCGGATAGAGAACGAGCAGGATGATCATCGCCGTTTTCCAATTCGGCGTCGCACGGGTCTGCCCGTTCTCCGTGCGCAGAATCGTGCCGAACGGTGTCGACCGCGTGGTCTCGGTGAAGTCCTCGGCCAACTCGGCTCGCAGTTTCGGCAGTGCCGCGGCCCTTTCGGGCGACGCCATCCACTCCGCCAATTGCTGCTCGGTCCGAAACCGAAGGACGGACTTCCACTGGGTGGAGTCGGTGACCGACCGCAACAACATCACCGACTCGTAGCCGGAAAATCGCGAACTGAGATCGATGAGATGGCGTTGCGTTCGCAGAAACTCGTTCTCCTTACCCACGACGACGACGTGGTCGTACACGCCGATACCGGGCGGCGGCAGAACTCCGTCGACGAGGACCAGATCACTCGTCTGTGCCAGAATTCCCGTTGCCGCAGCAGCTCTTTCGAGATCGCGGCGATCACTCGACTCCAGCCAACGGTGAAGATCGTCGGCACTGTCGAATGTGACAGACATGCCGTGCGACACCGGTTCCGGTTGATCACTGATGCCACAGCTCAGGTAGCCGTCGAATCGACCGGCGGTCTCGGCCGCACGCTCGACCCACGCCCGGAATCCCGAACTCGTTCGGTGATACCCGGTGATGGCGGTTGCCGACACGTCAGCCCGACACCCGGCGCCCTTGCACGTATACGTGCGCAATCGCGGGCTCGCGCATCGCCATCAGGAGGCCGAAGAGCGTCTGGTCGCGGGCGAGTACCGGATCATCCGAACGCGTTCCGTGGTTGACGAGCCCGGCGAGCGGCGGCCACCCGGAGGGATCGATCACCAGGAAGTCGGCCTCTTTGCCCTCGTCGAAGTTACCGATCCGGTTCTCCATGTCCAGCGCGCGAGCACCGGCGAGTGTTCCGGTGAACAGCAGTTCGGCGGGGTGCATCGACACTCCGTCGTCGCCGGCTTCGGAGATATGAACCTTGAAGGCGTCGCCGAGGACTCGGGTGAGCAGGCACTCGTCGCCGCCGCCGAAGTCCGATCCGATCGCGATGTTGACCCCTGACGCAACGGTTCGCTTCCACGGCATGGTGCCTGAGCCGAGAAACTGCTGGGACGTCGGGCAATGTGCGATCGAGGTTCCGGTCTCGGCCATGCGTGCGAGTTCGGAGTCCTGGCAGTGCACCGAGTGCGCGAGTATCGCGCGCGGACCCAGAAAGCTCTTTCCGCCGACCTGTGAGCCGGGGAGGAACTTGCCGTCGTACGTATCGAGATAGGTCTCGACCTCGTACTCGGCGAGTGTGGTTGCCACCTCGCCGGTTCCCGGCCGATTATTCTCGTTGAGATGGCTGTGGAAGTAGACGCCTCGGTCACGGACCGAGTCGTACAACTCCCCCAAGTCTTTCAGCGTCCGTGTTGTCACCGCGAGGGAGAAGCGGGGAACCACTGCAACGTGAATGAGTGCGGTGTTCACGTCGCCGGTGTCGGCCGCGTGCCACTTGTCGATCTCCTCGCGGGTGAGTCTGATCGCGTCCTCTTCCGAGGTGATCAGCGCGGCAGCGGACGCCGGGCCGGTGGTCTGAATCCCGCGGCCGCTGACCACTCGAAGGCCGCGATTCAGAGTTTCACTGAACAATGCGTCCTGCGCGTGCGGGAAGGCCGATCCGAACACCATCGCGGCCGTGGTTCCCGTGGCGATTCGGCGAGCGCAGAAGGCCTCGGCAGCGTGCTGGGCGAACTCCGGATCAGCGAATCTCGATTCGGAGGGAAAGACGCACAGGTCGAGCCACTCGAGGAGTTGGCCGCCGCCGTACGCATCGCCGGCGTAGGTCTGCGGGAAATGAATGTGGGCATCGACGAATCCGGGCAGCAGGAAACCCGGTCGATGATCGTGAGTTTCGCCGCCCGCGAGGTCTCCGGGGAGCGATTCGAATTCTCCGCAGTAGACGATCGTTCCGGCATCGTCGATCGCCAAGACGCCGTCGGGGATCGAGACGAGCGACTGCGCCGCATCCTCAACCGTCGGACGACCTGAAATGTGGAAAACATGGCCTCGATGAAGGTGCGTCACTTACTGAGCAAAGCACAAAACTACCCGGCGCCGCGCGGCGAATGCTGTCCTTTTTGTCAGATATTGGGATCAAGCAAGAGTTGCATGCCAAACAAGAGCAGCAGCCAGTGCACCTGCACCATTCAACGACCAATGCAGAGCAATCGGCGCAATCAGGCTGCCGCTGCGATGACGAAGCCAGGTGAATACGAGACCGGCCGCAGCGGTGGCGAGAACGGCTCCGAGGATGCCGGCGACCTGGCCGACCACTCCGGTACCGAGAAAGCCGGACAGCCCTTCGTTACCGCTGGTCAAACCCATCGACGACGCGATGTGCCACAGTCCGAACATCAGAGAACCGGCAGCGGCGACGCCGCGGAATCCACTGACCCGGTTCAACGTGCCGTGCAGGACGCCACGGAAAGCCAACTCTTCGGGAATGACGGTCTGCAGCGGGATCACGATCATCGACGCGATGATCGCGCCGGAAATAGTGGCGTAGCGATCCGCCATGAAGAAAGGACGTGTGAGCGGAAGCAGAGCGCCGACGGCGACAACGGTCAGGACCAGGCCGACGGCAGCAAGCGCGTACTTCGAACCTCGCCGCAGGTCACGAGGGGACAGCCCCAATTCCGCCCAACCCATTCCCCGGCGCTTGGTGAGCGCCAACAGGACGAGAGCAGAGATGGGTACCGTCGCGATGCTTGCCCAGGCGGTGGTGAAATGCGCGATCAGATTGGTTCCCACCAGCACCACGATCACAACAGCGATATCCACGTATGCATGCATCCGCGGAAAACGAGGAGCGGTCGCTTCGATCTCCACTGGAGCGATCTCCACTGGGCCGCCGCTCGTTAGCTGAAAGTTCACTTTTTCCAGTGTACTGACGCACGAGAACTGCCCGCCACTGTTTGCGAACACGCTCACAGTGACGGGCAGGTCCCGAAACACCTCTGATCAGGCGCCGAGCGTGCTCGCAAACTTCGGAACGGCGTTGTCGATTGCGTAGGTCAACCCCGGTACCGAGCCACTCGAGAACGCATTGACGAGTGCCGGGTCATCGAGAATCAACAGATGTCCCTCCTGGGCCGACGGGATTGCGCGCAGCAGCGGATCGTTCGCAAACGCACTGCTGTCGAGGAAGATCGGAAACAGAACCGTGAGATCCGCGTCGAACAAGTTCAAGTTCTCGTTGGCGACCGGGATGTAGAAGTTTCCGGTGGCTTTTTCGGTGATCGCCGTCGGGATCGTGAAGCCGAGGCGCGTCATGAAGTCTGCGCGTGCGTCGCCGGGTACGTACGCGCCGTAACCATCGGAACTGTAGGCGCCGACGGCCGCTGTCTTACCCGCAAAGCTCGGATTGGCGGCAATTGCAGCATCGAACTTGGCGTCGAGGCCGGACAGTAGCGCCTTTCCTTCTGCTTCCTTGCCGAGAGCCTTCGCGACGAGTTCGGTCTGCTGCTCGACCGTCGTCCCGTACGCAGTGGCCAGACCCGGAGGCGGCCCGACCGTCGGCGCGATGGCGCTGAGCTTGTCGTAGGTGGCCTGCGTGTTGTCGCTTCTCGTCCACAAAATCAGGTCCGGGTCGAGAGCAATGACGTCCTCGATGCTCAGGTCCATGGTTCCGAGGATCTTCGGGTCCGTGGTGAACTCGTCCGCAATCCAGGGTCCGACACCCTTGCCACCGAACGCCATCCAGTCCGCGACACCGACCGGCTGTGTTCCGAGGGCAAGTGCCGTCTCGGCGTCCGACCAACCGAGCGCGACGACGCGCTGCGGGTTGGCCGGGACCTCGACGTCGCCGAACATGGTCGAGACGGTTGCTCCCGCCTCCGCGGGTGCGTCAGCGCTGTCGCTGCTGCAGCCGGCAAGCCCGGCGACGGCGAGCGAGGCCGCCAAGGCGGTGACTGCAATCTTCATTCGAGAGACTTTGATTCGCATGGTTACCAGCACTCCTCCAACGCTCCAGCGAGAATTAGGGAAGGCTAGCATCAGCTAACGAAGGCTGTCGCCCATCGGCCAGATCGTGTTCAGGACGCGTCTGCGGCCCGTTCGAGCTCCGCGATGTCGATCTTCTTCATCTTCATCATCGCGTCCGTGGCGCGTTGTGCCTTGGCCCGATCCGGATCCTTCATCAGTTCGAGAAGACGATTCGGGACTACCTGCCAGGACAATCCGAACTTGTCCTTGGCCCATCCGCACGGGCCCTCTTCCCCACCTTCGGTCAGCCTGGACCAGTAGTGATCGACCTCAGCCTGATCGACGCACGGAATCTCGAACGACACTGCTTCCGAGAACGTGAACATCGGTCCGCCGTTCAATCCGGTGAATCGCTGACCGCCGAGCTCGAAGCTGACGGTCATCACCGATCCCGCCGGCATTCCGGAAGGCGATCCCTCGACGTATCTTTCGATTCCCAGGATCTGCCCGGAACCGAACACCGAGATGTAGAAGTTCGCTGCTTCTTCTGCTTGGTTGTCGAACCACAAACAGGGAGTGATGGAAGGCATGTTCTGTCCTTGTCGATGAGGTTACGAATCAGGTGTACAGGGTTATAGACCCGGCCCGAAGCGGAAACTCATCGCAAGGAATTACTCAAGCCGACAACGCAGAGTCGAGCATCGGCCAGGAGCGAACGAGTTCGTCGCGCCAGTACGGCCAACCGTGCGTCCCCACCGGTTGAGCGCTGCGGGTGACATCGACTCCGCGATCGCGCAACACCTGCGCGATCTGGTCGGTGCACAGGTTCGATCCCAGTTCCATGACCCCGCCAACGACCAGTACCCGGCCCAGGGCAGGAGTATCGAGAGTTTCGTGCGGGCCTGGTAGTCCCGATCCCGAGGCGAGATACACCTTGGTGCCGCGCAGCTTGTCGGCATTGGCGAAAATGTCGTGCTCTTGCCAAGCCTCACTGCCGGCCGGACCCCACATCTGCTCCGAACGGGCATTTCCGTTGATGACCACAAGATCGGTCAACGCCTTGCCGAATCCTCCGACGGTTGTGTAGCAGCCGCTGTAGCCCGCGACCGCGTCGTACAACCCGGCCGAGCGTTGGGCCAGGATCAGCGCGGCCTCTGCACCCATCGAGATCCCGCCGATTGCGTTGTGCCCGTTGGTTGCGAACCTCGTGTCGATCAGTGAGGGAAGCTCTTTCGTCAGGAACGTCTCCCATTTCAGACGACCGAATTTCGGGTGGTCTTCCTGCCAATCGGTGTACATGGTGCCGGTTCCACCGATGGGGAGTACGACGTTCACGTTTTTGTCGGCAAAGAACGGGACGATATCGCCGTTAGCCGGAGCCAGCCAGTTGTTCTCTTCGATCTGCCCGGAATTGCCGTCCAGGAGATACAGCGTCCCGCGCGGTTCCGAGCGATCGGCAGGAAGCAGTACTTTCACCTGCATGGTGCGCCCCATGGCGGGACTCGCAACGTCGAGAAGAACCAAGCGCGAGGACAGTTCGGTGACACTCGTTATCTTCGGGGTCTCGTCGGCGAGCGCGGTCGAGGGCAACGCAAGTAGTGAAATCAAGGCGAGCGCGCCGACGAGAACGACGCTTCGAAGGCTTGCTCGATTGGGCCTCACACGCCGAGCGACGCGGCGATCATCGGCCACGAGTCGTGTAAGTCGTCTTCCCAGTATCCCCATGAATGCGTTCCTGCCGGCTTGAAGTTGTAGCGAATGTTGTTCATACCCAATGCGTTCGTCCTGTCCGCAAGCTGGGTGGTGCAGTAGTGAGTTGCCGCCTCGATTCCGCCACCGAGTACAAGCTGCAACGCCAAATCTGTGACGTCGTTGTCGATCCGTGGATCGGCAAGCGTGTCGTACGGACCCGGAATCCCGGTTGCGGTAGTGATGTACATCGGGATTCGAGGTAGCTTGTCCGCGTTGACAACCGGATCGTGAGCCGGCCAACCCGGGCCATCGTACGGACCCCACATGTTCTCAGCGTTGCCACCACCCACTGCGACCACGAGTTTCACGAAGTCCTGACCGATGCCTGGACTCGTCATCGCACACCCGCTGAAGGACCCGACACTGTTGTACAGCGCGGGCGCCGCCATAGCCAGATCCAGTACCGACGTGCCTGCCATCGACAAGCCGGCAAGTGCGTTCTCGCCGGTCGTCCCGAACGTCGAATCAATGACTGGCGGTAGTTCTTCCGTCAGGAACGTGGTCCACATGTTGACCCCGTTGTTGTTGCCGGATTTCGCGAGGCCGGGGTCCGGCCGCTCCCAATCGGTGTAGTAGCTGAATGCTCCACCGAGAGGGGTGACCACGTTGACGTGCTTGTCCGCGAAGAACTTCGGTGCATCGGTCCGCACCGACCACGTCGCGTCGTCTTTTCCTCCGTCCACTCCATTGAGTAGGTAGAGCGTCGGAGCGGGCGTCGAGGTATCAGCCGGCCGCAAGACCTGCAACGGAATGTCGCGCCCCATCGACGGTGAGTACACCGAGATGTCGACCAGCCTGCTGTCCACCGACTGAGCGTGACCCGGTGCCGTGAGGAGCTGGAGCCCACATACTGCCGTGGCCAACGCCACGAAGACGCGGAAAACCGTTCGCAAAGCACGAGTCTCGATCATCCGGGTCACTCTCTTCGGCAGCGGAACCTTTCGAACGGTACCGGCTGAAAGAGGCAAACCCGACGTGATCGGAAAAACTCGATCCGGTCGACCTAGTTCCGATCGACACGGAAAGGCTCACGCACCGAGTGCGTGAGCCTTTCTCGTCAGACGACGCTTACTTGGGCGTAACCGTGCCGCCGCTGAGCGTGGTCAGTGCGTCGACGAGACGCTGACCGAGGTTGTTGACGCTTCCGATGGCTTCACCGAGAGATCCCATGAGTTTCCTCCTGCAGTTTGTCGAAATTGAAGTAACTACACCCGGAGCGGGCGTGGCAAAGTCGCGCTGAATTAGGGGGTGGGGTCTTTGGAGATGGTCTCTACCGATCCCATGAAGGTCTTGAGCAGACCGTCAGCGCTGAACAGTGATCCCAGGCCCTGAACAACAGCGCCGAGAATTCCTTCCATTGAACCCATGTGAATCTCCTTGAGAGGTCAGAGGTCAGCTGCCGAAAAGCACCCGACAGTACTGTGACAGCTGCGTCACATCTGTAATGTATCCGTGACGTGGGTAACAGTAATCATACGAACGACCAGTTGGCAAAGGATTCCGACAATGGGGTCATTATTTCGACTAATAAGGTCTGCTACTGAAAAAATTCCGGACAATCGGTCGAATTTCACCAATTCTGTCGTCGCATTGATCAACTGTCCCAAATCCTGCGGTTACCCACCAGTAAACTGAAATCATGTCTAGCGCAACCTCACTCACGCAGGTGGCTAATTTCCGGTGGCACCGCCATCAACTCGACCGAGCGGCTGCCGGTGACGCCGATCACAGCGATTGCTGCATTCTCGATCTCGGGATTCAGAACACCGGACCTGACGGAGCCGCCTGGGCCCTGCGGATCCGCGGCATCCGCGGCGACGTCACTGAGCTCGCTCTCGCCTGGACGTTGCGCGGCGCTCCCCACTATTACCGTCGGGGCGACCTGCCTGCCATCGCCGTCGCCACGTCGCCGTTCAGCGAGGCTGATGCTGCCAAGCGCATTTACGACGCGAATCGGCCCCTGAAGGCCGCCGGCATCCCGACGCTGAGTGCCCTGCAAACAGTTGCTACTGCGATGCGGGACATCGTCTCGAAACCAACCGTCAAGGGCGAGATGTCCGCGCAATTGACCACGCGGGTCACCGAGCCCTTTCTGAGATTCTGCCGCCCGTGCAACGCCACTCATCTGTACGAGATGCCGTTCCGGCTCGCGGCACTTCAGGCAGGCCTCGAGCTACAGCCGGGCACATCTCCCCCAGTGCTCGAACGCATTCCGGGTTGGCGCCGACGCCCGTACACAGCCTCAGGTTCAGACGCCGATCCCCGCTTCGACGTGATTCGCGGGTATCTGCGCTTCTACAGCCCCGCCACTCCTGCTCACGTCGCGTCGTTTCTCGATGCCCCGGTCAAGGACGTCAAAGCCCACTGGCCCGTCGATGCCGAGGAGATCGAGGTGAACGGCGAGAAGCGGTGGATTCTCGAACAAGACCGCGAAGACGTGCTCGGCTCCCCCTCCGATTCGAGTACGCGCTTGCTCGGGCCTTTCGATCCGTATGTACAGCTCAAGGATCGGGAGACCCTGGTGCCCGATCCGGCCGCCCAGAAGACGGTGTGGCCGACCCTCGGGCGACCGGGCACGGTGGTGGTCGGCGGCACGATCACCGGACTGTGGCGACCGCGGGCGTCCGGAAAGAAGCTGAAGGTCGCGATCACCCCGTGGGGAACGTGGTCACGATCGGCCCGTGCAGCAGTGGCCGAGCAGGCCGAAATACTTGCCGAATTTCGCGGCGTCGAGCTCTCCGAACTGGTCGAAGTATCTTGATCGAGCCAGTGGCATCCGGATAATTCCAGCTCACACCCGCCCCGATTCGGAGAAGGAAACCCCCAACGATAACCTGAATGCGACCTTCGCACGCACCCTTGTTCAGGAGAGATGATGGCCGACTTCCTCTATGAGGACCTGTTGCCGATCGGTGATGACACCACCGAGTACCGATTGCTCACCACCGAAGGGGTGTCGACAGTCGAGGGACCGGACGGCCGCACCTTCCTGCAGGTCGAGCCGGAAGCGATGCGCTTGCTGACCGAAACGGCGCTGCACGACATCTCTCATTACCTGCGCACGGATCACCTGACGCAGCTCGCGAGCATCCTCGACGATCCCGAAGCGTCGAACAACGACAAGTTCGTCGCGCTCGACCTGCTCAAGAACGCCAATATCGCCGCTGCCGGCGTTCTGCCGATGTGCCAGGACACCGGAACCGCCATCGTCATGGGCAAGCGTGGACAGCACGTACTCACCCCCGGCGACGACGAGAAGTCCATTGCCCGCGGTGTCTACGACGCCTACACGCGTCTGAACCTGCGCTACTCGCAGAACGCCCCCATCACGATGTGGGACGAGAAGAACACTGGCAATAACTTGCCCGCGCAGATCGAGCTGTACGCCGATACTGCTGCCGGACATGAGAACTCGTACAAGTTCCTCTTCATGGCCAAGGGCGGCGGCAGCGCCAACAAGTCCTACCTGTACCAGGAAACCAAAGCGATCCTGAACCCCGACTCGATGATGCAGTTCCTCGAGGCAAAGATCCGCTCGCTCGGTACCGCTGCCTGCCCGCCGTACCACCTTGCAATCGTCGTCGGCGGCACGTCGGCCGAGTTCGCGATGAAGACAGCCAAGTACGCGTCCGCGCACTACCTCGACGAGCTCCCCACCGAAGGCGCCATTACGGGCCGCGGCTTCCGCGATCACGAACTCGAGAAGAAGGTCTTCGAGCTCACGCAGAAGATCGGCATCGGCGCACAGTTCGGCGGTAAGTACTTCTGCCACGACGTCCGCGTCGTTCGACTCCCCCGCCACGGCGCTTCATTGCCCGTCGCCATTGCGGTGTCGTGCTCGGCCGATCGACAGGCGAAGGCCAAAATCACGCCGGAGGGCGTGTTCCTGGAACAGCTCGAATTCAACCCGGGCCGTTTCCTGCCCGAGGTCACGGACGCTCAGCTCGACGAAGAGACCGATGGCATTTCGGGTACCGGCAAGGGTGCTGCGGTCAAGATCGACCTCACCAAGCCGATGGCCGAGATCCTCGCCGAGCTTTCCAAGCACCCGGTGAAGACTCGTCTGTCGCTCACCGGTCCGCTCGTCGTGGCACGCGACATCGCGCACGCCAAGATCAAAGAGCGTCTCGACGCAGGTGAAGAGATGCCGCAGTACCTCAAGGATCACCCGGTGTACTACGCCGGCCCAGCCAAGACGCCCGACGGTATGGCGTCCGGTTCGTTCGGCCCGACCACGGCCGGCCGTATGGACTCGTACGTCGAGCAGTTCCAGGCCGCCGGTGGCTCGATGATCATGCTGGCCAAGGGAAACCGTTCCAAGCAGGTTACCGACGCCTGCAACACCCACGGAGGTTTCTACCTCGGATCGATCGGTGGACCGGCGGCTCGTCTCGCACTCGACTGCATCAAGAAGGTCGACATCCTCGAGTACGCCGAACTGGGTATGGAAGCCGTCTGGAAGATCGACGTCGAGGACTTCCCCGCGTTCATCGTCGTCGACGACAAGGGCAACGACTTCTTCGCCCATACCGGTGAAGTGACCCTGACGATCGGCAAGCGTCCGGGCCTGTAGACGCGTCAACAGCAAAGAGCCCCGGCGAGTTTCGATCGCCGGGGCTCTTTTGTGTCTGTGTCAGGTCCAGAGCGCGGCCACGAATACGGTTACGATCGACAACCCGCCGACGACGTGCACCAGATTCGGATTGGGTTGCCCCTTCTTCTGCTTCGCCCGGGTGATCTCGGCCAGCGCCACGATCACCAGCGAAAGCACCAGCTTCACAGCGATTTTCGCGTGAATGTAGTTCTTGTCCAGGGCGCCTTCGCCCAACCCGACGATGATCAGGCCGGACACGAACTGCATCCTGGCACCCCACACCATGACCTCGGTGATCGAAGGAGCCTTGAGGACGGTGAAGTAGCTACCGACCAGGGCAGCCATACCGAGTAGGTGAATCACTACAAAGATGTTGTAAAGAACAGACATACGATCACTCTATCCCGTACTTCGTTCCAGGCGAACGGAACTGAGAGTTCCTGTCAGAATATCCCGGCTTCGGCTGCAGCAGAACGGTATTTGGCGGCCAACGTATCCACCGTCTCGTGTGCGTTCAGCCCACTGGGATTGGGCACGATCCACAGAGCAGCATCTTCGAAAGGCTGATCTTGCCGCCCCGCTTTGGCTCGTTTGTCAGCGAAAGCAGTGCGATAGGCGGTGATTCCGGCGAAGGCAACCACTTTCGGTTTGGTCGAACGCACGACTGCCCGCACCCGCACTCCTCCGGCGGCAAGTTCCTCTGCATTCAACTCGTCGGCTCTGGCCGTCGCGCGAACGGCGAGATTGGTGATACCGACGCCGCGATCGATCAGGTGCTGCGTATCGGCGTCCGACATACCCGCGGAAGGATCGATCGGACGCTCGATGATGCCTGCCCTCAGCAGTGCCGGGTAGAACCGATTACCCGGCCTGGCGAAATGCGCGCCCGTCGCCGCCGTCCACAGTCCCGGATTGATACCGACGAACAACAGACGACAATTCGGCCCGATCAGATCCTCGATCTCGGCGTCTCGGAACGATTCCAGTTCGGCGCGCGTGAATCCCATGCTGCCAGTACATCAGGCCGTCACGACAGCGCTTCGCGTACCTCGTCGATCGCGTCGTGCATCATCTGCTCGTACACGTCGATGTCCGCGATCGAGGCCGGACTGCTGGTGATGCTGATCGTCACCGTGTCCCCGATCCCGTGTACGCCGTGGGTCAAGGACATGACCGGTGACAAACTCGGGAAGCCCGCTGTGAACCGAACGACGCCGCCTCCGAGCACCAGATCCGCGTCACCGCGCGCGACACTCGACACCACGGTGTTGCCGGTGACCTCGTCGGGCACTGCCGTGAAATCGTATTGCTGCACGCCCCAACGGACCAGCGGGCCGGGAACCGCGTTCAGCGCGAGATCCGACGCTGCGCTCGACGGATGGGATGCCCGTGCGCGACGCTCGGCCATCGACGCCTTGATCCGTTGGGCTCGCTCACGAAGATCATCGATATCCGGGAACAGTCCGACACCTGCATTGCGGAAGTGGTTGCGCGCTGTGGGTGTACCCACCTTGGCGATGGTCACCTCGGCTCCCAGTTCCGGCGGTACCGAGCCGTCTCGCTCGGTGAGGTAATTCGCCATCGCTACCGAGATGGCTGTCATCGCTCCGACTGTGACGGATACGCCGTCGCCACGGAAATCTGCGCTGTCCCGCACGACCATGCGCACCAGTCGGTGAGGTCCAGGCGGGATGTTGGAGCGCACCTTGGGACGGCTCGCCGCCTGCGGCGCAACAACTCCCGATTCGGTGTCCACCTGCAGCTGTACCTGCGCTCGGTGCCCCGCCCGGCCGTCGCGGAACAGCGAAACGAGTTGACCCGGCAGGCGCAGGGCGGCGCGGCCCAGAATCTCGGCTGATCCGCTAGGCCGCACGTCCGTCTTCTGCTTTGCGGGCGGTTGCGGCGAGAACAGCTGGCGAGCAATCGCCGACGCCCGCTTACCGTCCGCGAGAGAATGAGCGACCTGCAGAACTGCGATCAGCGCCGGGCCGCTACAACGCGGCGCGCCGGTGACGCCGTGGAACAGGTGAAGCGTCCACGGGGACTCACGCGGGTCGACGTGGTTTTCGAGAAGCTTCTCGATTCCGTGAATACACGATGGCCACGAGTCATCCGGCAGCTCATGCACTCTCACCAACGAGGCATCGACCGGCATGGGATCCCAGAGCGGATAGTCTAGATGCCACGGTGATTCACGAATCCGAACATTGAGATCCGGAATGAGCGACGCTCTTTCCACCACCGAGCGTCGTAGCTCGTCGATCGACTGGCTCTGCCCGTCGAAACAGTAGAGCAGTAGTTGATCGTTGGGGATCTTCTCCGAAATCCAGAAGGTTTGGGCATCGGTGGGCGTCATCCGTAACACCGGGAGACGGTACCACCGGCTCGTCAGCCCTTTTCGGCAGCAGCTTTCAGCTGGGACAGGCCATTCTCGAAATCCTTTCCGACGAGCTTGTCCATGCTGAAGATGAAACCGAAGATCTTGAAGAACAGATTCTTCTTTCCAGTCATCTTCCACGTCACCTGAACTTCACCGGCATTGGGAGAGGCACCGGCATTCGGAGAGATGAGAAAGGTGGTGACGTTCTGTGCCTTGAACGGCTTGAGGAAGGCCAGGTCCAAAACTACGCGTTCGTCTGGAACGGATTCGGTTATCACCATCGAACCGGAGCCTGCCTTCTTGTTTCCGGCCCAGGCGTACGAAGCCCCGACGCCCGCGTCAGGACCCGCGTACGTGCGCTGCATTGCCGGGTCGAGACCTTCCCAGGGCGACCACTGGGTCCACTGGTGGAAATCGTTGATCAACGCGAAGACGACCGATGCTTCTGCCTTGACGATCGTCGTACGTTCTACCAGGAATTCGTCGGAATTCTGCGAAGCCATCGTCGATCTCCAATTCTCGGGCGTGACAAGTGTTCGGAATTATCCACGGTCGACGAGATCGGGGCGAGTCGACACTCAGTCGCGCAGACACAGGCAGAAGTGGTGACCGACCGGGTCGCGGTAGACGCGGAAAGTCTGATGCTCCGGGATGCCGGTCACCCGCTGCGCACCCAGGCTGATCACCCAAGCCTCCGCGGGGTCGAGAGAATCGACGAGCAGATCCAGATGGATTCCGACGCCGGATGTCGGCCAGTCGACCGGAACAAAATCCGGAGCAAGCTGAAACGCGAGCCGCTCGCCGGCGGGTCCTTCGATCACGTGCCAATCATCTTCGTCCCGAACGCTTTTCCAGTCGAGGACCTGGACGTAGAAGTTGGCCAATGCAGCCGGATCCGGGCAGTCCAAGACTGAGTAGTCCATACCGATGTTCGGACGCGTCACTGAGCCTTCTTCTCCTGAACTTTCTTACGCACGAACAACAACGGAAGCACCAGCGTCGCAAGTGCTGTTACCAGCCACACGACGACTGTTCCCAGAATCCACGTCGAGACACCGGAGATCGACAGATTGGAGAAGAGCGACGCCACCAACAGAGCGACAAACGTCGACACCAATCCGATTCCGCCGAGAAATGCTGGTGCGTGGCGCTTTGCCACTGTCGCGATGAACGGCGCCAGGACCGATTGCGCTATCGCAAAGATCACGACCGCAACGATGAATCCGGATGTGGGCGCCGAGAAGCCCGAAAGAATCAACGAAGCAACAAGAAGCCCGACAGCGGCAGAACCCAGGAAGATCGCGGCGCGAATCAGGAAGCTGATCATTTGTTGATCCTATATGTCGGATATCGAGCAGAACAGATATTCACAATCCCAGAGATTCCTGCACCTCTCGCAATGTACGGGCCGAAGATCGGAGCCCCGAAGCCTCTTTTTCTGAAAGCGGTACCTCGAGGACTCGACCGGCACCCGCACGACCGACCATCGTGGGAAGGGACAGGCAAACGCGATCGAGTCCGTGGACACCGGTCTGCAAGGTCGATACCGGAAGAACCCGTTGTTCGTCCCGCAACACGACTTCCGCGATGAATGCGCTCGACAATCCGATGGCGAGGTTGGTCGCACCCTTTCCTTCGATGATCTCGTAGGCACTCTCGACCACAGACTTCGCGACATTCGCGCGTAAGTCGGGGCCGAGGACGCCGCCCGACGGTCCCACGAACGAGGTTGCCGGCACTCCGCCGATGGTTGCGCTCGACCAGAGCGGAATCTCGGAGTCCCCGTGCTCGCCGACGATGAAGGCATGGACGTTCTCGACCGCGACTCCGAGTTCGGTGGCCAGCAGGAATCGCAATCGGGCCGTGTCGAGCACCGTCCCCGATCCGAAAATTCGGCTGCGGTACGACGGTCCCGCAGCCTGGATCGCTGCGTAGGTCGCCACGTCGACCGGGTTGGTGACGAAGAGTAGAACCGCGTCCGGTGACACCGCCAATAGTTGTTCGGTCAGAGTCTGTGCAATCTTGACGTTCACCGCGGCAAGTTCGAGCCGCGACTGGCCGGGATGCTGTTTTGCGCCCGCGGTGACGACGACCAAGTCGGATCCCGCGGTGACCGAGATGTCATCACCTCCCTCGACGGTGCACGGCGGTGTGAACTGGGTGCCGTGGTTGAGATCGAGAACTTCGGCGCGGACCTTTGCACTGTTGGTGTCGTAGAGGGCGAGCGCGTCGGCTGATCCGCGTATCAAGCACGCGTACGCAATCGCAGTGCCGACGCTTCCCGCACCGACAACGGACACTTTTCGCCTGGATGAACGATTCGGCGTCGTCATGGGTAAATGGTGCTCGCTCGATAACGATTTCGCAGCACAACGGATTGCCAGTCTCTTCTCAGGGTTTGGAAGCCGACCTCTCAGAATTGACGTGGATCATCGCTGGCATGGCTGAGGTAACCGTTCTTGCAGTTGGCGGCACCGGCGAATCCCACGTCGGCGACCACGGCGCGCGTGTGCGCGGACTCCTCAGTGCCGTCACCGACGAACTCGACAGTCGATTCGATTCTCGCTGGGTCGCCTATCCCGCGTCGTACGGCCCGGTCGCCGACGGCGGCCTGAGCTTTCGGCACAGCACCGCGATGGGTGTGAAGGCCCTCTCGACCGCAATCGCAGAGATAGACGGCCCGGTCATGCTGATCGGATACTCACAGGGATGCACCGTGATCCGCGCGGCTCTTCCGACATTTACTTCTCCGACGACTTCTCCGACGCTGAACGGCGCCAACATCATCGGAGTCGGACTGATCTCCGATCCACAACAACCGACCGGCGTCATCGAAGGTTGCGAGGGACACGGAGTTGCCGGCGACGGACCCGAAGTCCAGCCGTGGATTCCGGTCAAGTGGATCGGGCACCCACAGGACATGATCTGTAATGCCAGCGACGACAGCTACATTCGCGACATCGCAGACTTGACGCGCTGGATGTCCTTCTCCCAGGCACGCGTGTGGGCACAAAAAGTTTGGGAACTACTTCGTAGCAATGCTTTCCAGAATGCGCAGAAGACTCGTTTCAGTCCGAAACAGTGGCGCACCGATCTACGACGCATTCGCACCGCGTTCCTCGAAGTCCTCGGCTATCTGCCGACGCGGTTGAACCTGAACCGCTTTCAGCTGGAGAACCCTCGCGGCGGTAGACACATCAGCTACGCGATCGAACCTCTCGACGAGAGCGGACTGACCGGGTGCGAGCTTCTGGCGTCGTGGATGAAGGTCCAGGCAAACGGCGTCGAGCAGCGCGTTCACGCAGCCTGACTTTTACCGTTAGTTTACCTAACGAACCCCGGCGAGCCATTCGACGCCCTTACGTTCCTTTCATGCAACTGAGCAGAATATTGTCGTGTGCCGCCGTGACCGTCGCACTCCCCCTCACCGCCCTGGCGACCCCGGCCGGCGCATCGCCAACCGGCAGTCTCGACTGGTCCGGTTCGTTCGGTAGTTCAGCACCCCAACCGGTTTCGACGTTCGACGTCCAAGCCCACCGCGGCGGGCTCGGCCTGTACACGGAGAGCAGCCTGGCCGCGTTCTCCAATGCTCTCGAAATGGGCGTCAGCACACTGGAACTCGATACCCAGATCACCGAAGACGGGATCGCTGTCGTCACGCACGATCGTAAGATCTCGAACAAGAAATGCCTCGACACCAAGCCCGCCACTACCGGCGACCCGGAGTTCCCGTACGTCGGCAAATTCGTCAACACGCTGAACCTGCAACAGATCAAGACCATGGACTGTGGCACGCTCCCCCTTGCCGGATACCCTGAGCAGCAAAATGTTCCGGGAGCGAAAATGCAGACACTCGAAGAAGTGCTCGCTCTGGTGAAGTCGTACAACGCACCCGGAATCAAGCTCAACATCGAGACCAAGGTGGAAGCGGGAGCGCCCCACGAGACCGCCCCGCGTGAGCAGTTCGTCTCTGTAGTCCTCGATACGATCCGGGCAGCCGGATTGTTGGACAGCGTCACCATTCAGAGCTTCGACTGGGGCTCGCTCATGCTCACCCGTCAACTCGCGCCGAGTGTGCCCGTGGTCGCGCTCACCAACGGTGACTTTCTCCAGGTAGGCAAGGACGGAGCGTCACCGTGGCTCGGCGGTCTGGACATCGATGATTTCGGTGGCGACGGCATCGCGGCGGTGGCAACCTTCGGCGCCTCCGCCTACTCCCCTGTCCAAGGAACTCCCCAGGGTGGAAAGGTCGGCGACCCCGGCTTCGCCTTGTACCCGACTGCCGACATGATCGCGAGCGCACATGCGCCTGGCATGAAGGTCATCCCGTGGACCGTCGATGATCCCGCCACCATGCACGCCCTCATAGACCTGGGTGTCGACGGAATCATCACCGATTACCCCGACCGTCTCCGCGCCGTCCTGTCCGAGCGCGGTATGCCGCTACCAGCGCCTGCGGTCAAGAAGTAACCTCCACCGCGCACCGAAGCAGGTACCTGAACAGGTACTTCGGCCGATGTCAACGGGGTGTCGCCGGACGCATCCTAGACAGGTACTTGCTCGGGCGATCGGAGGTGAATCCTGATGATGTCTTTGAAGGATCAGTTGGACAACTGCGAATACCTACTTGCCGACGCGGAAATGGCCGGCGACTGGAATGCTGTCCGGCGATTCAGGGAATACCGGCTCAGGCTAGTTCGACAACTGTGCAGGCAAAGGGCTGCCGGTCTCTGCGCCTAGAGTCCTCACGTCAGCCGTATCTGAACTGAGTCCCTCTGGGCGGTTACGATCCGCCGTCGCCCGAGTCACAGTCGGGTGCTCTCACCAATTGAGCTACAGAAGGTATGGACCGCAGTGCTTTTCGACTGCGACCTTTCTCTGCCGAACCATACGGGCCCGCATCTCGCCTGCGCTACTGATTTTCCGACTCGACGATCTCTGGTGATCACCGGTCCGAGTTGGTCCCCACGTCCCCGCGGGGACGTCTCCGGCAAGGCCGCACCGAATCACCGCTGACCAGCAGTCGATGGGATGATTACCTGTGTGTCCATGTCCCCACCGCTGCCCGTCAAGAACGGAGTTGGCCCGACGCGCCTACGCATCCCACCGTCCGGGCCGTGGGCGACGATCGCCGAGTACGTCGTGGCGAAGTTCGACCATCTGGACGCCGAAAACCTGTATCGGCGGTTCGACGACGGCGAGTTCGTGGGTATCGACGGCCAGTCGATCTGCCGGAGCACCGAGCTCAGCGCGCACCGGTTCGTCTGGTACTACCGCGAGTTACCGGCGGAGGACCCGGTGCCGTTCCACGAAGAGATCCTGCACCTCGACGACGATCTCGTCGTGATCGACAAACCACATTTTCTCCCGACCACCCCCAGCGGGCGCTACCTGCGCGAGTCGGCGCTCGTCCGACTGCGGGTCCGCCTCGACAACCCAGATCTGACCCCGATCCACAGACTCGACCGCGGCACCGCAGGGGTGGTGATGTTCTCGGCCCGCCCCGCGACGCGCGGCGCGTACCAGTCACAGTTCGAGAAGCGGCAGGTCACGAAGGTCTACGAGGCGGTGTCGGCGCGACCGTCCCGGTGGGACCAGGATGCGCCAGCGCTCGACGTCCCTCTCGTTTACCGCAACCACATCGAAGCTCGACGCGGCGAGTTGCGTGTCGTCGTCGACGACAGCCGTGAACCCAACTCCGAGACCATGATCGAGGCGCGAGGGATGGGCGTGAGCGCCTCCGGACGTGCTGTGCTGCACACGGTTCTACGTCCGCAGTCCGGACGAATGCACCAGTTGCGGGTTCATCTGGCAGCTCTCGGCGCCGGGATCCTGGGCGACCGGCGATACCCCGACCTGCTTCCCGACGCCCCGGACGATCATTCCCTCCCACTCCAATTGCTCGCGAGGGAACTCGAATTCACCGACCCGTTGACTGGGAGAGCGCGGCGGTTTGTGACACGTCGGACGCTCAGCGAGTTGCCCGTGGGGTGAGGACCAGAAGCCGGATTTAGACGTTGAAGCGGAATTCCATCCTGGGGGTTTGTGGAAACCGACAAGATTCGGACACCTACTCTGACCAGCAGATAGTCAGGTTTCTACCGTTGGCATGATCTGGCCGGTTTCGAACCTACTGCGTACTTTCTGCGTACCGACATACCTCGCAGACTCCTGCCAGGTTAGGTGTCGCTATTCGATGAGCTCTCTTTCCTTGGCCTCACCTCGGCGCACGGAATCCACACTGTCGAGTAGCCGACGTGCGTTGGCCGGCGAGGCCATCAGGTAGGCCGTCTCAACCTCTGCGTCATATTCCGCCTTCGACAGCAAGATGGCACTTCCGTTCGCCGAATTGATTTGAACTGCCGTTTGTTCGACGTTGACGGCCTCAAGCAAGGCGAGGAGATCTCGCTGTGCGTCTGTGGCGGAAACTTCGATCATGGTCGTCTCCTGGGGGCAATGTCGGTGTCGTGGTTCGTTCCTGACCTACGGCTTAGCGGAGTGTCCGCCAGACGCTCGGGCGGCCTTACCGGCACACTCCATCATGCATGCTGCAATCGAGCATGGACAGGGTTCCCAAGGATCTCGCACCGTGAACCCCCTTGAGTCGCGACGCGCAGAGAGTCCGCGCGTCCAGGAAAGCTCCGAACGCACGGACTCACTATTCACAGCCCCGAAACCTGATCAGGAAGCCCCTGATCAATCCTCTCAGGCGTTTTGGTGTTTTCGTCCTTCCCGAATTTCAACGTCCGGCTCCCACCAGCGGAGCGGATGAAATCGCCCAATATCGAAGCCCTTCTCCGCGCTAAACTTTGGGCCGTCGGCTCCAAGCATCACTCTTGTGAAGCCCTCGTCCCACATGCACTCGATGTCGTCGGCAAACCCCAACAACGCATCTTCAGATTGTTGCCAATTCTCGCCGATTTCTAGATTAGGAGGAACCAAGCGATCGTGATCATCATCGATGAGATCATCACCGATTTCATCGGCGAGTTCCTCGTCTTCCTTCGCTGCGACGTGCAGCGCAATCCGGAGCGCAACTCGCTCGGCGACGCAGCGCCGACCGGGAACCTCACCGCGGTCGATTTGATCCCCGATCTCGACAAAGAGGGCCTTGAACTTCTCAAGCCAATGCGAGTTGACCATGAAGAGCACCCAGTCTGGCAACTGATTGAGCAGAAGGACCTTTGACACCGTATGTCGGCCGGATAAATAGTCGTCCCACCCGCTAACTTGGTCATCCCGCAACCACACGACGGTCGTTGAGATCTTGTAAGCCTGACGAGAGGTCATCGGAAACCCATTGAACGACTTCGCAATTAGATGAACCCACTCATCATCATCGTGACCGTACGTCGTGGAATCACTCACTTCGCGACCTGCCCTCAGTTCCTCCAGGCCGCCTTTTGGCAATTTCAGCACACTCTCGAAGGCCTCGATAGTCGAGGCCCTGGCAACGACCTCATCACCCCCACCCTCAACCCTGCACCATGTCGCCAGCGACAAACCCGCCCGTCTTGCTGCTTCCTGCTGGGTCATACCCAGCGCCTCCCGACGATTCCGAATCAAATTCACAATGCCTCCTATGAGTACTCATTGAGTATCAAAACATACGAGACGGTTCCCCGCTAGTCGACACACCGAACAACAGCGTGAGATCCGTTCCAGGAGGAGCAACTTCGAGCACCTTCGAGATTTTCGAATGCCGAGTGAAGTCATCTACGCAACCGACTGTGCAAAGAATCGAAAGTCAGGTAATCAAGAAATCCCTCGAAACCCGTACACACAGCGGACAAGTGAGTGTTGCGCAATCGCTGCATTGCCCCGGGGGGAGGTCCACCCCCACCCCATCCCCGGGGCACTCAAGCGTGTCGACCATCGACCACCTAAAGGCCAAGCATCGACCGCGCCTCTCGCGAAACAATGCAAGACCTGCGCGGCACTTTGCATCCGCACATGTCAATGCCAGAACTGCACTCTCCAAACCAGATTCAGGGCCATAATTGACACCATGCAAAATGAGAGCCAGCATGAGCCTGATCCAGATGGAACGAACGCGACGACTTCGGCCGTAGTTAGTCGACTCACCAACGAATCACTGAACCTCGGACAACGGATCGAGCAGATCAACACTGATCAAATACCAGCGCTAATCGAGTCCGACGGACGTCGCGCATGGATTGTTCCTGAGCGCCTATGGACGTCGATCCAATCGATCGCATCCATCGTCAACAACCCAGAACTCGCGAAGGAACAGCGCGAAAAGCAGAACCAACTGATTCACGACGAATACGAACGACTGGCGAACGACCCTGAAGACCTAGCGGCGATCCGGCAGCTCCGGGACGACATATACGGCAGCCGGTAGTCAAGTAAGTCGCCTGCAACGGCAAAAGGCAAGTAGCACAATTGAAGTGCAAGCCGCCATGGTCCACGATGCCCATCGGTACGCCGAACGGGCGTCGCGTTCATGACTCGCCCGTTCACGAATCGAGTGCTACGCCTCCTTCGTCGCGACACCTTGATCGGTGGCGAATTCCGCGCCGTCAGCACCCAAGTAGCGGTACACCGTGGCTCGCGATACGCCCAGCACCTTCCCCACTTCGGCTGCAGTCATTCCCTTATTGCGCAGTTCCCGTGCGCGGGCAGACTGAGTGTCGTCAAGCTTGGGGCGTCGCCCACCGCGCCGATTGTTCGCGGCTGCGACAGCCAGGCCGGCCCGAGTGCGTTCAATCATCGTGTCCCGTTCGAGCTGTGCGAATGCAGCCATAATTGTCAGCATCGCCTTACCCATCGGTCCGTCCGTATGCAGCCCTTCCGTGATCGAACGAAAACCGACACCACGGGCGGCTAATTCGTCGACGGTCTGCAGAATGTGCTGGGTATTACGCCCGAGGCGGTCGAGCTTCCACACCGTCAGGACATCACCTTCACGAAGATGATCAAGGCAGGCAACGAGCTGAGGCCGGTCCACCTTCGCGCCACTGACACCCTGGTCAGTGAATACTCGAGTGGCACCGGCATCAGCCAGCGCATCGAGCTGCAATTGTGGGTTCTGGTCAGTGGTTGAAACTCTCGCGTATCCAATTATCGCCATACATCCACCTATGTCTCATAATCCCGTCGATTCCGCAATTGTGAGACTATAGGGTGTGAGACGGGTTTTCAAGACGGCCCACGGGAGTGTTCGGCCAGGACAGCCCAGTACATCGATGGCAGCATCCTTGTCTCGCCAAACCATCGTTTCTAAGACACCCCGCGGCGAGACACCTTCGACGGACTGAACCCTCATGATCTGAATGTTCGATCCAGACCGGACTCACTTTGTGGGTATGAATTTCCACACCTCACACTGTTTGGATGACAAAACCAGCGAAGCCCTCTGCGGATCCGCCTATCGACAAGGTAGAGGGCAGCACATCAACCGCGTCCGGTGACCGTCGGCCAAGCTTCTTCGTAAGCGCCACCCTGGCCACCACAGGTCTCGCGCTGTTTGTAGTTTCTGGATTCGCGATGCTGTCCGGAGACTCCGGAGTGGCGCAACCCGTCGCGACAGTGCTTGGCGGAGCTGGTGTGCTCGGTGCCGGTATCCTGACCTTCCGATCCGCACACAACACGCGAATCAGTGCAGAAAAAACAGCGAAAGCTGCACTCGACCACGCTCAAACTGTTGCCGACGATGAGAAAACCAGGCACGAGAAACAACTTACGGAACAACGCCAACAAGCGGATGCCACTCGGGACGAACAAGCAAAGGCATCCGAACGAACCCATCAACGAGAAGTGATCCGAGACCTGCGATCTCGGTACACAACCAGCGCCGAGCAACTTGCTCACGAATCATCCGCTATTCGTCTCGCCGGCGTTTACGCTCTCGCATCCCTCGCTGACGACTGGCAACAACAGGACGAACCCGAGGAGAAACAAGTCGCCATCGACCTACTCCGCGCATACCTTCGCACCCCAAATACCCACACACCAGCGTTAAACGCCGCGAACTTGCCCGATACCGGAGAGCTTGAGGTACGCAAAACCATCCTTTTTACGATGCACAAGCGCTCATCTACGCGCAGACGCGCATCCGGGGACAAGTCAGCGTCGAAGAGTTGGAACGGCTTCAACTGCGACTTGAACAATGCTGACCTCGCCCTCGTGGACCTTGCCGGGGCGAACCTTGTCAATGCGAAACTGGCCCGCGCGAAATTGACCGATGCAAACCTAGCCGGTGCGACACTGGTCGACGCGATATTGCTTGGAGCGGACCTAGCCGGTGCGAGGTTATTCGACGCAAACTTGGCCGGCGCGAGGTTGGTCGGCGCGAAATTGACCGGCGCGAACCTGGATGGCGCGAACCTGACCAGTGCGAAACTGT
Organism: Rhodococcus sp. 66b; assembly: GCF_002076325.1. Classification (NCBI taxonomy): domain Bacteria; kingdom Bacillati; phylum Actinomycetota; class Actinomycetes; order Mycobacteriales; family Nocardiaceae; genus Rhodococcus; species Rhodococcus sp. 66b. The sequence continues at coordinate 541,084 of NZ_MUZB01000002.1, read as the reverse complement.
CCGGAGCGGACCTGACCAGCACAGATCTCTTCCACGCGAAATTGGTCCGAGCGAACCTGACAGGCGTGAACCTGACGGGCGTCAACTTGACCGACGCGGACTTGACCGACGCGGACTTGACCGACGCGGACTTGACCAACGCGGACTTGACCAACATCTGCTACACCGTCGGCACTGTTTGGCCTCAAGGCATCACTCCACGCCCTTCACGCAATAGCCCCTAAGTTTCAAATCTGGATCATTCCCGCAGGTTCCAGGATCGACACTGTTTTGGAGACGGACAAACACAAGCAATCCACCAATTCACCATTCGGGCCTGGTGATTCCCGGTGGCTAGCTTTCTTCGCCGCTAGCGCTCGCTGAGGGAGCGGGGAGGAGAAATTCCCGCAAAAGCTTGAGCTGTTCCAGAATCTCGTCGTACGTCACAATCTTCACACTCCGCGAATTCGCTCGATACATCTCAAACGACTTTTGCTTGTGAGGATGGTCCGAGGATGGGGTCCGCCCGACGACGACGAAGCACTGAACCGCGTATGCCTCCAGATCCGAACGCCTCGAGTCGCTTTTCAGCTGGGATAAGTGAGTCGTCAGGTGATAGGCCTGATCCATCACCTGCGTTACAGCTGCGGCGAGATCTTTGGACGGGCCGAACACACCCCCTCGATACTCCTTAGTGCCGAGCAGTGGCGTAGACGGCCGCTTAATTTCCACCAGAGCAACATTGTTGGTCAGCGGGTTCTTGTAGAGGTAGTCGGCGATCTTGCCGCCGCCACCCGCGAATCCGACACCGCCGACAGACGCGCTCGACTGAAAGCTGACCATTGGCGTGCCGAACACCTGCTGAAGCGCAAATGCGTTGTCATCGAAGAAGGTCTGCCAGAATGGCTCTTTTTTGCCCCTATTGAGAACCTCCTCGTAGGCCCCGATGAGCCGATCGAGATTCACGAGCTCGACGTCACGATGGAGTTTCAAAAACGTCTCCGGTCGTGTCCGCGCCAGCGCAGCGGACTCCGAGGCGAAAGTGTGGATCAGCGCGTCCTGCTCGTCCTCCGTCAGCTCCTTGACACCATCAGCGGCCTTCGTCAGCACGTGCGATACCGGGTGGCGGCCAAGGCTGTAGACTGCCGGCTCCAGCTTGAAAGTAGAAGCTAGTTCGTTGTGGACGAATGCATCTTTCACTCGGGCAGCCCCGTCGTTACCGCGGCTGTTGATTCGATGGATCTCCGAATAGATCTCCTCGAAGCGCTCCAAGCCCAGTAGTAGTTGCTTCTCGTCCACTTCGAGGATCCGACCTCCTGTGAACGAAATCTCGTCACACTCGGTGTGCTTCTCGATCAGGCGCACAAGGCGATTGCAGTCCTGGAGCAGTCCCAGACCGTACTCGTAGTCCTTGACAAATCCGCGTGGCAAGGTCTCAAGGATCTCTCGGAAATTAGCATTCTCGAAGTCCCCCGGTACATCCAGCGTCAACCTGCGAATCTTGGAGTACTTCGGACGGAGGTACCCATCGCTGTGCTGGAGCGTGTTGATCGGGAAAATGTACAGCTTCGAATTGTACGAAGTGTCTGGTACAAGGTTCAGTATCCGTACCTCGTGGGCAGCACTCGCATCATCATCGGTTGGCTGGTCCGCGACGAAGAATCCGTCTAGTTCATCGTCTCGATGTCGTTCATCAAGCCTGGTCTTGCTGTTCTGGATAGCTCCGAATCTCGCCACGATATGAGTGTCTCATTAATCGAAGGCCAAGAAATCATCGTTCTCAAGTCGCTGGTCCATGAAAAGCGACACCGAAGTCTGAGATCCGGAAGGGTTGACATTAAAAAGCTACACAAGACTGTCCTTCACCTTGTATCAGGTTTCACGCTCAGGCCAGGAACCTCTGGCGCCCCTCTTCCGATCCGTCCGTCAGATCCACTTTCACCCCAATGCAGGCATACCCTCAGGTTCCAGGGTGCCAGCACCGTACGATATGGGTAACAAAATTCGAAGGGAGGGACCATGGCGGGGCTTGGCGAACACGTCACTGCCCTGGTCCGGAGCCACGGATCAGGTGACGACTCGTTGTTTTACGCAGTTGCCATGCAGATTGCAGCTCACGAAGCTCGGCAGGGCCATCGGCTGCTCGCCGATGACATCAAGAAAGCCGTGGAGGCCTCCCGGGAAGCTACTCCACGCCGTAATGTTACGAAGCTTGCGCAGCCACGCGGCGATTTGGCGGAGCTCGTAACCGTCGATCATCCTGAAGTCTCACTCCGCGATCTTGTGGTGACTGACGAAATGGAAGAACGGTTGGAACAGATCCTTGCAGAACAAAGGCAACGGAAGGCTCTGCTTAAACACGGATTTGCGCCAGTGCATCGAATTCTTCTAGAGGGACCTCCTGGGACCGGAAAAACCATGACCGCCGCAGTCTTAGCTCATGAACTAGCCCTCCCGCTTTTCACGATCAGGCTTGATGTACTGATGAGTAAATTTATGGGTGAGACCGCGTCGAAACTTAGGGTTGTATTTGATGGCGTAGCTGATCGTCGCGGCGTTTATTTGTTCGATGAATTCGATGCCCTTGGCGCCCACCGCAGCGGTAACGATGTGGGTGAAGCGCGCCGTATCTTGAACTCGTTTTTGGTGTTTTTGGAGAATTCCGGTCCTGACAGCATCGTGGTAGCTGCCACAAACCATCGAAGGATTCTGGATAAGGCTCTCTTTCGCCGGTTTGATGCAGTCCTCACGTATGCGCTTCCGGATCCTGTGCACGCTGTTGCGGTAATACGCCGGCGACTCGGATCGTTGGGCAAGGGGGTTAGATGGCTGACAGTCTCCAAGCACACTGGCCAGTTAAGCCATGCCGATCTGGTGAAGGCCGCTGAATCGGCAGCAAAGTCAGTGCTGATGCGTGGCGAAACGCAAGTCACTGCGGAAGATTTGATCGTATCCCTTCATGCCCGACAGGCGGCCAGCTTTGATTGATCCGGTAAGCGCACTGACACACCTTCTTGTTGTCGACCACGTTTGCGACGAAGAATTCCGAAGGTCTAGTCAGGGCAATGCGAAAATCCGCCCAGTCGAACATCGTGCAGATGCTCGCATCCTGAAGCGTCAAGCAGTCGACGTTTTTGCAAGCGCCGATAAGCAGCGCGCGACCGTGAGTGTGTCCGCGGCGGAGCTACGCGCGTTAGGGACTGTCGTTACGCTTGAAGGTGCTGAATCGTCCTATCCACTTACGGTCGACAAACTGCAGAAGCAATCGCGAGACAAAAGTAGAGTACCCATGTGGCTGTTGCTGTCCGTTCAGCCAGCTACCGAGATTGAGCCGGAACGTGCTGTTGTTTGGGTGGCAGACGCCTACCGTCCAGCATTTTTGAAGTTATTTGAGGACTATCTCAACAAACGTATTACACGTGGAAACCCGGAGAACTGGGAAACTCCACAGGGTAACCCGTCCAATCGCACTTTGGTCGCGAATATTTCGCGTATCCGGGGTGCTGTTCTAGATGACCTCTGGCAATCCGCAGGTGAACCACCTAAGCGCGGAAGGCATTGGTGGGAACTTTGGCTCGATCCCGCGGACAATGCGGTTGAGTCGCTCCGAGCATTCGCCGAGAATTATCAGATGCGCATGCTCGATCGTGTGCTGCGATTTAATGATCGAATAGTTACCTGGGTCGAAGGGGATTGGACGGAACTGGGGTTCTTGCCGTTCACGAGTGTCCCCTTGGCTGAAGTTCGTAAGCCCGAATTCATCGACACCATCGAAGACCTTACAAGCGACGAGCAAGACGAGTACATCCAGGACTTGGTCATTCGTGTGCTTCCGGCAGCTGAAAATGCTCCCGCTGTGTGCCATCTCGATACAGGCGTTGCGCGCACTCATGTCCTGCTGGCTGGATCACTCGCGGAGTCAGACTTACACGATGCGATTGGTACGTCAGGATTCGACGTCTCCGGCCATGGCACATCAATGGCAGGTTTAGCGCTCTACGGTCCGCTGGACGGACTGCTGGAGAGCGTGGGAGATGTTCAACTCCTTCATCGACTGGAATCCGTTCGGATGCTGCCGGGACGAAACGAGCCCGTCACGGACCCGAAGGATTTCGGCACCACCACTATTCAAGCCGTGGCTTTGCCGGAGGCAACAATCCAGCGACCGCGGGTCTTCTGTCTACCAATCTCCACAAGTCCAGACCGACCAGGTGAACCCACTCTCTGGTCCGCATCCATTGACGCGCTCGCCGTTGGCGCAGATGTCGTCCGTGTAGGTGATGAACTGACGGTCTTATCGAAACCCGACCCCACTGCAACTCGATTGATCGTTGTCTCCGCGGGAAACGTAGGAAGCTACCAACACGATCATCTTGCCGAATCCGACACCGCCGTGATCGAGGATCCTGCGCAGGCGTGGAATGCGCTTACAGTCAGTGCGCACACTGCGCTAACAGATCTTCCTACGCATCCTCAGTACAAAGACTGGCACACGGTCGCTGACAATGGGCAGCTTTCACCGCACAGTCGCACGTCCCTGCTTTTTGGTCCGAAGTGGCCAATCAAGCCTGATATCTGCATGGAGGGTGGGAACGTCCTTACCGACGGTGACCGCACGTTCGAGGACCGACTCCCGATGCTCTCGCTACGCACGACAGGAATGGACAACGATTCTGCGTTAACCTCCGCGAACGCTACGAGCGCAGCGACATCCCAAGCATCGCGACTGGCTGCCCTGGTAATGAGCCACTATCCGGAGTACTGGCCCGAGAGCGTTCGCGCGTTACTAGTTCATGCCGCTAAGTGGACTCCAGCGATGAGAGCAGAAATTGACGCCGCTAATGGCAAAAAGAAGGATCAGCTCAGGCTCTTACGTCGCTATGGATGGGGCGTTCCAACTGAAGATGCTGTCCTGCACTCGTCGCAGCAGGCCGTCACATTGGTTGTGCAAGATCAGTTCGTCCCATTCGAAGGGGCGGACTACAAAATGCGACAATTCCGTCTCCACGAACTTCCTTGGCCTGCCGAATCTCTCAGTTCCATTGCAGACGGGGATGTGACTCTCAAGGTCACCCTGTCGTACTTCGTAGAGCCTTCAGCATCCAAGCGTGGATGGAGGCAGCGATACTCCTATGCTTCGCACGGCTTGCGGTTTGAGCTACAAAATCCGATTGAAGATCGGAAGCAGTTCATTGCTCGAATCAACCGCGAGGCAGCAAAGGACGAAGGTGGCACGCGTCCACCTTCGAGTGGTTCCGAGCGCTGGCTGGTAGGGCGCGACCAGCGGAACCTTGGTTCCCTACATCAGGACATTTGGGAGGGATCTGGGCAGGCACTGTCTGCGTGTGACTCAATCGCTGTTTACCCGGTAGGCGGGTGGTGGAAGAGCAATAGCCGGAAGGACCGATTAGATCTACCAGTTCGCTATTCTCTGGTGGTTTCACTAAAAACGCAGGAACAGGGTATCGATCTGTACACCCCGATTGCTACCCAACTTAAGATTCCCATTACCACCGCGATTACCACCTAATTTCGGCAATGCTCGACAAGTGAGACTGCGGCATTGAAATTCGCCCTGCTGCAATCATCAGGTCCGCGTGAAGGTAGTTGCGAAGTGTGGGGTGGACATCTCCACCCCACCTTCCACCCCAGGATTTGGGCACTGACCTGCATATATCGAGGTAGAAATCAAGGTGGAGGCTTCCACCCCACCCCGTCAGCAAAGGGAGTACAACTCTTTGTCTCCATCGGATTGCACCGCAACTATTCCCCCCTCCACTAAGCAAACGACTGCCGACTCGAAGTAGTCGCGGTCCGCAGAACTGAGGCATTTGCGCAACGGACCTCGAGTCATCTCACCCTTTTTCAGGTGGCGCGCGATGCTCTTGGCGATGCGCTCGGTCCGCTTGTCGACCCGGGTGGCCGCCGTTGTATCCTCGTCCTCACCCCGAGCGACTGCTTTGGCCGTGCGCCATTGTCGGTTCCGTTCGGTCAGTTCATCCTCAATGTCAACCCGGGTGCGACTCGAAACAACCATCACTTGGCCAGCCAATCGCCAGTCATCATCGTTCATGACACTGCGGCCATCAAGAATCATCAACGCGGCAGCGACCTTGAGTCGGCAGAGCATCGCATGCCCGTCCAGTGGATTCTCGGCGTTCCCGCGAAGTACTTTCAATCGGTAAGAGTCGATCTCCTGGCGAGCTCTATCTGGAATAACGACAAGCTGTTGGGTAGTCTCCCATCGCGGAAACTTGACCACCCACGGTGCAGGTTCAGAAGGTCGTACGTCAGGTGCGTATGGGTCGATTACAGGCAGCCACACGAACCTCTGCGGGGTTCCACCACCCGCGTCATCGAGCAGCGTGGCGGCGTTCGCTGGTTGCACGCCAACAGTGAGACAAAGTCGGTAGCAGTGCGCCCCGACTGCTGACGTCGTGGCCTTCGACGCATTGTTGAATCCGATCGACTCACCCATGTAGGCCTTGCGTAGCTCAGCCATCAAGGTTGCGCCCTTCCTACCTGCGAGAGCCCCCAATGTGTCGATTTCCGAGACGCCGATCAGTGCTCTTGTACGCGTACATATTTCACGGTCACCTGAATCGGGTGCCCGAAATGCACGAGCGAGTCCTTCGCCACTGCCGATATTCGGCTGATCAATCTCAATTTTGCGGCCTGCGAAGTCGGTAAATTCGACAGCTGTAAACCCTGCCCCGTCCGATGCACCCTTACCCGCACCCGACGCCCCTACCGCGGCGAGAAAGAAATTCATCGATACAACACCTCCCACTGTGGGAGGAAGCATCACGTTGGGTTCATTAGAAGCTATCGCACGGGCGAGTACAACGCCGAGCGTCGACCATGGACCGGCTCGACGTGCTCGCGCAAAGTCCCGGATATGCGTCAATACCGGCCGCTCATTCCAGAATCCGTCATCGGGGTCTTCGCTGTTGGCGGTCTCCACCGGAACGAACTCGTCAACACCGTGACCGGCTGTCACGTGATCAGCGGCATCCTTTCCGACTTTCGCTTCGACGATCGTCACAGTTTCGGCAATCCCATCGAGGTCGAATGGAGCGAGGGTCGAGGCCAACCTCAGTGGTGGAGTTGTATGCCCTTGCGAGAATTTTCGGAATATCAGTCCGGGATCTTCTCCCTGGCGGAAATGACTCACCCACGGAACTTGCTGCTAGACAGCTCAATTTTGTCGAGACGAACATGCGGCGAGAACGAATTCAGGCAGAAGTAAGGGTTAGTGAACTAGGCCGCGATATTGATCGCATCGAAGCAGCGGCAGGGGCTGCGGGGCGTCTGGCGATGGCCTCGGGATTGAATCGGAGACTTTCCGAAGACGAGGTGGCCGACCTTGAGACACTCGCGCGCCTTGGCTTCGGCGGCTACCTCGAAGTCCCGTTTATGAACATATTTCACGATCTGATTGCTGACGAGGTGGCCTCAAAAGCGAACGCATGGGCGAAGTTTCAGACGGCTGAAAGCCTTGGCATCGAAGATGAGGATGCCCCCGAAGAAATCGTGTACTACCTAGGACTGATCGATTATCTCCGCCACGGAATGGACGAAAATGCGACCGAAGCGTAACCGACGTAATGGCGTCGAGGATCTATGGTGGATGACCGCCAAGGTTGACGGCAAGAAGACCAAGATCAAGTCAAAGCGGCATGGAACCGGAAAGCGCTGGCGTGCAAGATATGTCGATGACGATAGCCGTGAGAAATCACTGAGTTTTGAGCGTAAGGCAGACGCCCAAAACTGGCTCAATGACGTCGTCTCAAGCCAGGTCACGGGGAACTACATCGACCCGGTGCAGGGCAAGATTACGTTCGCCAGCTTCTACAAAGAATGGTCATCTCGTCAGGTGTGGGTACCTGGCACAGTACGGGCGATGAACCTTGCCGCCGGCAGCGTCACATTCTCGACAGTAGCGATGGCAGACCTGCGCCCGTCGCACCTCGAAACATGGGTCAAGGCAATGCAAGACAAGCCGCTTGCACCCGGCACCATCAAGACCAGGTTCAACAATGTCCGGTCAGTATTGCGAGCTGCGAAGCGCGACAAGGTGCTTGGCGAAGATCCATCCGAGCGGATCACACTCCCCCGGCGCCGGCGCGCCGACGCGGCAATGGTCATCCCCACGACACAACAAGTCGGCGCACTCATCACCGAAGCGGGTATCGAGTTCGATGCTTTCGTGGGGCTGTGCGCCTTTGCCGGCCTACGCCTCGGCGAGGCCGCGGCACTACAGGTTGGCGATATCGACTTCCTGCGCCGGGAGATCAATGTCGAGCGGCAGGTGCAACGGGCGAACGGTCACGCCGTCGAGATCCGGGCACCGAAGTATGGGAGTGAACGAACCATCCCCGTCCCGGACGCTCAAGCTGTTGTCACTTCATATTGCGCACTGGCTGCGCGACAGCGAGGACCCGACTCGCTGGCTATTCCCAGGGGAAGGTGAGCACCCGTGGCATCAGAACTCTGTCGGGTATCGATGGCGAGCTGCACGCAAGGGTATCGGTGCTGAGCACCTTCATTTGCATCACCTGCGGCACTTCTACGCGTCCGGGCTAATCGCAGCAGGGTGCGATGTGGTAACCGTGCAACGCGCCCTCGGGCATAGCTCAGCAACGGTCACGTTGAGCACGTACAGCCACCTGTGGCCAGACGCTGACGACAAAACACGCAAGGCGGCCGACGCCCTATTCAAATCCTCTACGGAATCTACTGCGTACCCTCTGCGTACCGAGAGCGCAAAATAGGGCGTTGACCTGCACCCTTACACGTTGAAGCGGAACTCCACCACATCGCCGTCGGCCATGACGTATTCCTTGCCCTCCATGCGAACCTTGCCGGCAGCCTTGGCTGCGGCCATGGAACCCGCCTCGACGAGGTCGTCGAAGGACACGATTTCAGCCTTGATGAAGCCGCGCTCGAAGTCGGTGTGAATGACGCCGGCAGCCTGAGGCGCGGTGTCACCCTTGTGGATCGTCCAGGCGCGAGCTTCCTTCGGACCAGCCGTGAGGTAGGTCTGCAGTCCGAGGGTGTGGAAGCCGGTGCGCGCGAGAGCGTGCAGGCCCGGCTCGGTCTGACCGATCGAGTCGAGCATTTCCTGGCGGTCTTCCTCGTCGAGCTCGAGGAGTTCCTGCTCGACTTTCGCGTCGAGGAACACAGCGTCGGCCGGTGCGACGGATGCGCGCAATTCCGCAACCTTCGCTGCGTCGGTGAGCACAGACTCGTCGGCGTTGAAGACGTACAGGAAGGGCTTGGTGGTGAGCAGGCTCAGTTCACGCAGCAGCGAGAAGTCGAGCTTGTCCTTGACGCTGAACAGCGTCGTGCCCTCGTTGAGGAAGGCCTGGGCCTTGAGTGCCTCGTCGTGGGCCGGCTTGAGCTCCTTGTTCTTGCGAGCTTCCTTGTCCAGACGCGGGAGAGCCTTCTCCAAGGTCTGCATGTCGGCGATCACGAGCTCGGTCTCGATGACTTCGATATCGGAGGCCGGGTCGACCTTGCCGTCGACGTGGATGACGTCGTCGTCGGCGAAGACGCGAACTACCTGGCAGATGGCGTCCGCTTCACGGATGTTGGCCAGGAACTTGTTGCCAAGGCCTGCGCCCTCGGACGCGCCCTTCACGATTCCCGCGATGTCGACGAACGACACGGTCGCGGGGAGGATGCGCTCGGAGCCGAAGATCTCGGCGAGCTTCTGCAGCCGCGGATCGGGCAGCTCGACCAGGCCGACGTTGGGTTCGATGGTCGCGAACGGGTAGTTCGCTGCCAACACGTCGTTGTTGGTCAGTGCATTGAAAAGGGTGGACTTGCCGACGTTGGGCAGTCCGACGATTCCGAGGGTAAGGCTCACGGTCTGTGGATTCTACGGCCTCGCGGCGACGTGACGGGTACTCGCCCCACCGTCACGTCGCGGCAGGTGATCAGTTGTAGGTATACGAATCGACGGACGACACGATCGCAACCAGGAAGATGACGTAGAACGCGATGAACAGCACCCAGCAGATGACGGCTATGAGGAGCGAGATCTGCCCGAGCTTCTTCACGCGCTCGGACGCGTACTGCGCGCCCTGGTGATCGCCCATCGCCCACTTCGGGTAGATGTCGTGGAGATGGTTGAACGCGGCGAATGCGATAGGCCAGAAGAACAGGATCGACGCGACGGCCCATCCCGCGTTGGACTTCGGCGGACCGTACTGGGGCGCCGCGTACGTGGGTGCGGCGCTGTACTGCTGGGTCGCGCTGTACTGCTGACCGGTCGGATACTGCTGTCCGGCTGAGTACTGCGGGTCGGTCGGGTACTGCTGGCCCGCCGGATACTCCTGGCCGGCTGAATATTGCTGACCGGCTGAATACTGCTGGCCCGCCGGATACTGCTGCTCCTTCGGATCCTGCGGGTCGGTCGGATATTGCGGTTCGGTCATCATTCCCCCAAAGAGTCGGATTCGGTTCTCTATCGCAGAACCTAGTGGAGACTTACCGCTGCCGTGTCACAGTGGGCGCCTACGCTCTCGAGGTGACTCGGATGCTGATCGTGCTCTTGATATGGATAGTGGGTCTCGGCACCGCCGCGCTCGCAATTGTCGCCTCGCCCGGATGGTGGGTGATCGCTGTCGTCACTCTCGCGCTGGCGGCGATGGGCACCTACGACCTCACTCAGAAGTCCCACAGCATCCTCCGTAACTATCCGGTCCTGGGGCACGCACGATTCCTCCTCGAGAAGATTCGACCGGAGATCCAGCAGTACTTCGTCGAATCATCCACCGATGGAATGCCATTCGATCGCGAAACGCGAGATCTGGTTTACGAGCGGGCAAAGGGAACACTGGCGGAAGAGCCCTTCGGGACCGAGCGCGACGTCAATGCGATCGGCTACGAGTTCATGACGCATTCGATTCGCGCACGGACCGCCCCCGACACCGTTCCGCGAGTTCGCCTCGGCGGACGCGATTGCACGAAGCCGTACGACATCGCTCTCTTGAACGTCTCCGCGATGAGCTTTGGGTCGTTGTCCGCCAACGCAATCGAGGCCCTCAACGCCGGCGCCGCCAAAGGCGGCTTCGCCCACGACACCGGCGAAGGCGCGATCAGTCCGTATCACCGCAAACACGGCGGCGATCTGATCTGGGAAATCGCCTCGGGATATTTCGGATGCCGAACCGAGGACGGCCGATTCGATCCTGACCGTTTTGCCGAGCGTGCCGGCCTCGATCAGGTGAAGGCCATTTCGATCAAGCTCTCGCAAGGTGCGAAACCCGGGTTGGGTGGCGTGCTTCCCGGAGTCAAGGTCTCCCCCGAGATCGCCGAAACCCGCGGGGTACCCGTCGGCCAGACCGTGATTTCGCCACCCGCGCACACCGCGTTCAGCACCCCGGTCGAACTGGTCGATTTCATCGCGACCCTGCGAAAACTGTCGGGCGGCAAGCCAGTCGGGATGAAACTGTGCGTCGGCTCGCGTCGTGAATTCCTTGGAATCTGCAAGGCGATGATCGAACGCGGCATCACGCCGGACTTCATCATCGTCGACGGTTCCGAAGGCGGCACCGGCGCTGGTCCGGTGGAATTCGAGGACCACATGGGCATGCCGTTGACCGAAGGCCTGATGCTCGTGCACAACGCCTTGGTGGGAACCGGTCTGCGCGCTCTCGTGAAAGTCGGCGCGTCCGGAAAGGTGGCGAGCGGTTCCGACATCGTCAAACGCATCATCCAAGGCGCAGACTTCACGATGGCTGCCCGCGCAATGATGTTCGCAGTGGGCTGCATTCAGGCCCAGATGTGCCACACAAACCGCTGCCCGGTCGGCGTTGCCACTCAGGATCCGGCACGCACCCGCGCACTCGACATCCCCGACAAGAGCGAGCGCGTCTACCGCTTCCAGAAGGCAACTGTCGCCAGCGCACAACAGATGATCGCGTCAATGGGCATCGATTCGTTCGACCAACTGCAACCGGGAATGCTCAACCGCCGCGTCGACGGTCTCACCACGCGTACCTATGCCGACCTGTTCGACTGGCTGATGCCGGGCGAACTGCTCGACTCCCCGCCGCAGAGCTGGCTCACCGATTGGATCGACGCCGACGCTCACCGATTCTGACGCCGGTCGACTCCCGCGCCACAGATCGCGCGGATTCACCCGTCTGGTCCTACAGTGACAGATGGCCCGCTGTGACGGCGGCCACACTGCACTAGTGGACGGAGTTCGACGATGAGCTTGACGACTGCGCCGGAACCAAATGTCGAGTACCTGAAAACCGATCCTGACCTGCCACCTGTCGGCGTCATCGACAAAACACCCATTTCCACCACTGCGCGCGTCGTCTTCCTCGTTCTCGGACTGGTCGGCGCGGGCTCCTGGTACATGATTGCGATCGTCCGCGGTGAACACATCAGCGCCGTGTGGTTCGTGTTGGCCGCAATCTGTACCTATCTGATCGCCTACCGCTTCTATGCGCGGTTGATCGAACGCAAGATCGTCAAGCCCCGCGACGACGTCGCAACTCCCGCCGAGATCATGGAGAACGGCGCCGACTACATGCCGACCGACCGTCGGGTGCTGTTCGGTCACCACTTCGCGGCAATCGCCGGTGCCGGTCCCCTGGTCGGACCCGTCCTGGCGGCGCAGATGGGATATCTTCCGGGAACGATCTGGATCATCGTCGGCGTGGTGTTCGCCGGGGCGGTGCAGGACTTCATGGTCCTGTGGATCTCGTCGAAGCGCCGCGGGCGCAGCCTCGGTCAGATGGCCCGCGAAGAACTCGGCCTCGTCGGCGGCGTCGCCGCATTGATCGGCGTGTTCGTCATCATGATCATCCTCATCGCGGTGCTCGGACTTGTGGTCGTCAATGCGCTCGCCGAGTCCCCGTGGGGTGTGTTCTCGATCGCGATGACCATCCCCATCGCCCTGTTCATGGGCGTGTACCTGCGGTATCTGCGGCCGGGCAAGGTTTCCGAAGTCTCCCTGATCGGCGTCGTCCTGCTTCTCCTGGCCATCGTCTCCGGTGGTTGGGTAGCCGATACCGGTTGGGGCGCAGACTGGTTCACACTCTCGAAGGTCACCATTGCGTGGCTGATGATCGCGTACGGATTCGCCGCTTCGGTGCTGCCCGTCTGGCTGCTCCTGGCACCGCGCGACTACTTGTCGACGTTCATGAAGGTCGGCACCATCGCGCTGCTGGCCATCGGAATTCTGGTCGCACGACCCGCGCTGAACATGCCTGCAGTGACGCCGTTCGCCTCCAACGGCGAAGGCCCGGCCTTTGCCGGTTCACTGTTCCCGTTTCTGTTCATCACCATTGCTTGTGGCGCACTCTCGGGCTTCCACGCGCTGATCGCGTCCGGCACGACGCCGAAGCTGCTCGAGAAGGAAAGCCAGACCAAGATGATCGGGTACGGCGGCATGCTGACCGAATCGTTTGTCGCGATCATGGCTCTGGTCACCGCCTGCATCCTCGATCAGCACCTGTACTTCGCACTCAACGCTCCCGCGGCGCTGACCGGTGGAACACCGGAAACCGCAGCCGAATACGTCAACAATCTGCCCCTCGGTACCGCCCCCATCACACCGGACGTGCTGACTCAGGCAGCCGAGGCCGTCGGGGAAGAATCGATCATCTCGAGAACCGGCGGCGCCCCGACCCTCGCGTTCGGCATGTCCGAAGTGCTCAGCGACGTCTTCGGCGGTGACTCGCTGAAATCGTTCTGGTACCACTTCGCGATCATGTTCGAGGCTCTCTTCATCCTCACCACGATCGATGCCGGCACTCGCGTCGCTCGATTCATGCTCTCGGACTCGCTCGGCAACTTCGGCGGTCCGGCAAAGAAGTTCAAGGACCCGTCGTGGCGCATCGGCGCGTGGCTGTGCTCGCTGATCGTGGTCGCTGCGTGGGGCGCGATCCTGCTCATGGGTGTCACCGATCCACTCGGCGGAATCAACACGCTCTTCCCGCTCTTCGGCATCGCCAACCAACTTCTGGCCGCGATCGCACTGACGGTGGTCATGACGATCGTCATGAAGAAGGGCCTGTTCAAATGGGCCTGGATCCCCGGCGTGCCATTGGTGTGGGACCTGGTCGTGACCATGACCGCGTCGTACCAGAAGATCTTCTCCGACAACCCCGCCATCGGTTACTGGGCTCAGCACAACGTGTTCAAGGATGCGAAGGCCGCAGGTGAGACGGCGCACGGTTCTGCGAAGACTCCGGAGGCCATCGATGCCGTCATTCGCAACACCTTCATTCAGGGCACGCTCTCGATCATCTTCGCGTCACTGGTGATTGTCGTGGTCATCGCCGGGATCATCGTATGTGCCAAGGCAATCCGAGCGGGCGGGCTGCCGACCACCGAGTCCCCGGAGGAACCGTCGAAGATCTTCGGTCCCGCAAGCTTCATTCCGACGCCCGCGGAGAAGGAAATCCAGAAGGAATGGGACGAGCTCATCAAAGCCGGGAAAGTCCGGGCACCCGGCGCCGCGCACGGAGGTGGGCACTGACCATGACCATGACGGCAAAACTCACCACAGCGTTCCGCGGAACGCTGTGGTGGGTTCGCTCGGTGATGGGTGATCTCGACTATCAGCGCTACGTCGAGCACACCCGACGCCACCACGCCGACTCACCGGTGATCAGCGAACGAGAGTTCTGGCGCCGCCGGCATGCAGCAGCCGACGCCAACCCGGGCGCCCGCTGCTGCTGAATCCGGTCAGGGGCAGGTGGCCTTCGCGAGTTCGTAAATGTGGCCGGCCTGCTCGTCGGTGGGTTTGTTGCCGTTGTTCTCGGCCAGGTCGGTGATCTTGGACTTGACCTCCGCCTCGTCCGTGCCGTTGGCGACCTCGGTGCACGTGGTCGTCAAGATCTCCTCGATGTCTGCGTCGTCGCGGTTCTCCGCCAATGGTGCGTAAGCCCCACGGAAGGTGGCGACGAACAACGCCGTCTTGCCCTGGTCGATGGCGTTGCCCGCTGACTGCTTCGCCGTCTCGAGCGCCTGTTGCCCGCTCGTGACTGCCTCGCTGATCTTGTTCTGCGCGTTGTCCTGATCCTCGGTGCTACACGCGGTGAGCCCGAGAACGACGATTGCTGCTGCCCCGACTGCTGCTGCGATTCTCATGACGGAAATGTTAGTCCGCCTGGCATGCTTCAAAACACAGTATTGAAGCGCAACACACGAGTTATCGCATGCAGTCGTTACGATCAGCTCAGCTAGATCACCGGATTCTCACATCGGCGAGGAGATCCCTGCGCCGACGGAAAGGACGATCAGTGAGCGAGCAAGACAAGGGGACGTCCGCAGGGGTGCGAAAGCGCGACCGCGGCGAGATCATCGGGCAAGGGGGTATGTGGCTCGCAAAGTGGTCGTTGGTGTTGGCGTCGATTTCGCTGGGCGCCTGGATTTTCGGTTGGCTGATCGAAAAGCTCTGGGTCATCATCCTGCCGGTGGCTCTGGCTATCGTCGTTGCGACAGTCATGTGGCCGCCGACCCGCGGAATGATCAAGCGCGGTATGCCACCGGCCGCGGCAGCCGGCATCACCCTGGTCCTCTCGATCGGAATCTTGGCCGGTGTGATCGCAGGCATCGTTCCGTCAGTGGTCAGCCAGGCCCCCGAGCTCGCGAACAAGACCACCGAGGGCATCAATCAGGTTCAGGACTGGCTCCAGGGTCCGCCACTGAATCTGAAGGACGACCAGATCGACAACGCAGTCCATGCCGTCATCACGAAGGTGCAGGAAAGTGGAACCGCCATCGCTTCAGGCGTTTTCAGCGGTGTGAGCACGGCGAGCTCGTTGTTGGTCACGCTCGGTTTGGTCCTGATTCTCGCCTTCTTCTTCATCAAGGACGGACCGAGGTTCATCCCCTGGCTGCACGCTGTCGGCGGCGGCCGCGCCGGTCGGCATCTCGAAGAGGTCCTCACCCGCATGTGGGACACGCTCGGCGGATTCATCAGGACTCAAGCACTGGTGAGCCTGATCGACGCGGTCTTCATCGGCGCCGGACTGCTGATACTCGGGGTCCCGCTGGCACCGGTGCTGGCAATTCTGACGTTCATCGGTGGATTCATCCCGATCGTCGGTGCGTTTGTCGCCGGCGCCCTGGCCGTGTTGGTTGCGCTGGTGGCAAACGGCCTCACCACCGCCATCATCGTGCTGATCATCATCCTGGCCGTTCAGCAGATCGAAGGAAACGTCCTTCAGCCTGTGCTGCAGAGCAAGTCGATGAAACTCCACGCCGTCATCGTGCTGCTTGCCGTGGCCGCCGGTAGCTCGCTGTACGGCATCGTCGGCGCCTTCCTCGCAGTGCCCGTCGCCGCGGTGGCAGCAGTTGTCATCCGCTACATCGGAGAGCAGATCGACGAACGCGCAAGCGACAACGAGCCGATGCCCGCCGGCGATGCCTCGGACATCCTCGAAGATCAAGACGACGACGCCGAGTCAGAGGTAGAGAACAAAAAGGCCTGATCAGCCCGCGATCACCTTCACCGAGGAGCCTGCACGTCCGCGAATGACGTGCAGGCGACTCGGGATTCGCTGCCTCATCTCGTCCACGTGACTGACGATGCCCACCACTCGTCCTCCGTCGCGAAGCTCGTCCAACACAGCCATCACCGAGTCGAGGGTGTCGGCGTCGAGGGTGCCGAATCCTTCGTCGATGAACATCGTGTCGAGAACGATTCCGCCGGACTCCGCCGCAACCACATCGGCGAGTCCGAGCGCCAAAGACAATGACGCCAAGAACGATTCACCGCCCGAGAGCGTCTTCGCCGAGCGAACGACGCCCGTGAAGTCGTCCCGGATGTCGAGTCCCAGACCGCCGCGGCGACCCCGAGATCCTGCCTCGTCACTGTGCACGAACTCGTACCGTCCCCCGGACATCCGCTGCAGCCGAACCGATGCCGACACGGCGATCTCTTCCAACCGCGAAGCGAGCACATACGCTCTCAGCGACATCTTGCGACTGTTCTGACCTTTGCCGGCGATCACGTCTGCGAGGGCAGCGAGTTCGTCGTGCAGTTCACGCTCAGGTGCAACCGCCTCGTAGGCCTTCTCGAGTTGTCCGCTGAACCGTTCGAGATCCGACACACGGTTCTCGGCCAGGGAAGCGGCCGCAACAGCGGAGTTCACCACCTCGGCGCACTGAAGCGCGAGGCCGCGAGGGCCGTCCACGTCGACGGTCTCGACTTCACCCACCGCAACAACCTCGGGGTCGTCGAGGACAGTCCGGGCGGCAACCTCGAGGTCACGCGCCTTGGCGAGTTCCGTTTCGATCGCCGCGATTCGGGCAGGCGCTCTCACCCCTCCGATCGCAGCCTCGACCGAATCGAATCCGGCAGCGGCCGCCGCAGCGGCCAGTTTGGCCGACAGTTCCGCCGATCGGGCCTGCGCACGAACGGCGTCGTCGCGCATTTCGGACGCCGCCGTGGCAGCGGAGGCAAGGCCTTCGAACCGTGAGCGCCGAGCAGCGATGGTCGAATCTTCTCCCACCGCAGCAACGATCGCCGCTCGAATCTGCTCGACCGTCGCTGACAGAGTCGTCCTACGCTCGGCAAGTGCCGCCAATTCGGCTGTCAGAGAAGCGGATTCCTGTTGTAGTTCGGTGTCACGCCCATTGAGTTGCGCAAGTTTTTGTGCCAGCACTCCAACCTGACCGGCAGAGTGTGTCGCCTCGTCGACGGCGTTCCGTGCCTCGGCGCGGAGCCTGTCGAGTTCTTCGGAATCGCCGTCTCCGCCGCGCGCGATCACCCGGTCGATGTCACGTTCGACGGTTACCTGGCGATCGGCCACCTTGCTGAGGGCTTTCTCGGCCGCACGCTCGGCCGCTGACGCGGCTTCCAGATCGGGTTCGGTGACCGTGACGACATCCGACTGAGCCAGCGCAGGGTGTTCACGCGAACCACACACCTGGCATGGGTCACCGGGCGCGAGTGAACTCGCCAACTCCGCCGCCATGCCCTCGATACGCTTTTGCACGAGGTCGAGCCAGCGCCCGCGAGCACTCTGATGGGCGTCGCGCGCATCCAACACCTGCACACGAATCTTCTCGGCTTGTGCACGCAGAGAAACGATTTCATGGGCCGCTGTCGCGGCATCCGACGCTTTTACGAGTGCAGCCTCGAGGCCAGGCAAAGCCGCGTGAGCGCGTTGCGCATCCTCCAGTCGTTGGCCGGCCGAGCGCACCAGTTCTGGCAGTTGTGTGCGTTCAACCGCGATGGCATCGATGCGCTCGGACAGGGAGTCTCGCCGAACTCCGAGTTTCTCGATCTCGGCTTCTGCCGCATCGGCTCGTCGAGCGTCCTCCGCCATTGCGTCCAGGCGAACGATCTCGTCACGCCAGGTCCGGATCCGAGCTACGACGCGTTGACGCTCATCGTCGGTGGGTGGCCACACCTCCGGCACAAAAATCTCCGGACCGTCGAGTGCGGAGTAGGTCGACATCGCTGTGGTCATCGATTCGAGTGCGGCAGCGAGATGCAAGCCGGCAGCGTCCACATCGCCGGCGACAGCGGCCACCGGTAGTGCACGCTTGGCGGTCTCGAGTTCGGCGCCGATCACAGCTCTTTGGGAGGCGCCCGTATTGAATGCTGCGAGTTCAGCGGTCGCACGATTACGGCGAGCTACCAGATCTGCGGTTCGCTGCGCCGCCGACAGAACCCGATTAGCCTCGGCTGCTGCATCTTTCGCGGTCACCAGCTCCGCGAGACTTGCATCGCGGGTGTCCTGAGCCTCGGCGAGGAGTTTGCGCGACCATTCCAGTGGGTGTGCCTCGGCGCCCACCTCGAGTCCCGCAGCTGTCTCGACCTTCGCGAGCAGCAGTCGTACGGATTGCTCCCTGGCCGCGAGCGCGGTCGCACTTGCCTTTCGTTTGGCGTCGAACCATGCCTCGACGGAGACAAATCGCTTGGTGTCGAACAGACGCTCGAGCAGTTTGCCTCGCTCGTCGCTCTCGGCACGCAAGAATTTGGCGAACTCACCCTGCGGCAAGAGCACCACCTGGAAGAACTGATCAGCGCTCATGCCCATGAGGCGGTTGATTTCGTCACCGATGTCAGGGATGCGCGAAAGGTTTTCGCCGCGGCCGTCCAACCACGTCAGTGTGGCCTTTGCATTCTCTGTGATCGAACCGGTGCCACGCTTCTTCGGGCGCGAATACTCTGGACTACGAACAAGTTTGATTCTGCGACCACTGATGGTCGCTTCGAGTTCCACGCGCGGCACCGAACCGGCAGGCGCATGATCGGACAGTAGCCGTTTGCCCTCGTTGCGCGCACCCGGAACCCGCCCGTACAGGGCAAAGGAAACCGCGTCGAGGATCGTGGTCTTGCCTGCACCGGTGTCGCCGTGCAGAAGGAACAGCCCGTCTGCACCCAATCGGTCGAAGTCGACCTCGACGGTGTCGGCAAAGGGCCCGAAAGAGCTGACTTCGAGTTTGTGAAGCCTCACGCGGTTTCACTCAGTTCTACCGTGGACTCCTCGGCGCGCGCGGCAGCGCTGAGCGCTTCGGCCATCAACGTGACCTCTCGCTCGGACGGGTCACTACGCACGGCCGAGACAAAGCCACGGGCGATCTCCATGTCGGTTCGACCCCGCACCGCGTCGCGATACTTGAGATCCGATTGTCCTTCCGGCCTTTGCCATTCGAGATGAACGGCAAAGGGGAAACGTGCCTGGAGCTGCCTCATGGCATCGACGGGACGAACCGGATCAGTGAGCAAAGCGGAGACGTAGCACTGCTCGGAATCGGCGTACTTCGACTCGGTGAGAAGTTCCTCGAGAGTTCCCGTCACCTGGCTCAGCCCTCGAATCACCGGAAGATCGAGGCGCTGCACCGACGACAGACCGGCTGCGTCGAGTTCGATCAAAAGCGCAGCCTTGCGGTGGCTGCGCTCACCGAACGAATACGGCAACGGTGAACCTGAGTAGCGGACGCTCTCCGAGAGCATCTGGGGCGAATGCAGATGCCCCAGCGCAACGTAGTCGACACCGGCAAACTCGCCCACTGCGACAGTCTCCACTCCGCCGACCGAAATGGAGCGTTCCGATTCAGACGCCTCACCGCCCACGACAAAGGCATGCGCGAGCAGTACCGACCGAGTCGACGGATCGGTAGCTGTTCGTTCGGCGAGGTCTCGCCGAACACGCGACATTGCCGCACCGAGGATGTCGGAATGAGTACGAGCCCGGGGCACGTCCAACTCGACGCGCGTGATCTCCGGCTCGAGATACGGAATCCCGTAAAACGCGACAGGTCCGAATTGATCACTGAGCATCACCGGAGTAGCGATCTGGCCGACTCGGGTGATCAAATGCAATCCGCCGGCAGCTGCAAAGGACGCCCCGGCACCGAGCCGCACCGCGGAATCGTGGTTGCCGGACGTGGCGACGATGACCGCTCCGGCCGCCCGGATTGCCTCGAAGCCTCGATTGCACACCGTGACCGCGTCGGAACTGGGAATTGAGCGGTCGTAGATGTCACCGGGCACGACCACGACGTCAACACCGTGTTGGCGGACGGAATCCGCGATGGAACCGAGCACACTCGCCTGATCGGCCAACAGATCGACGCCGTGAAACGTGCGACCTATGTGCCAATCGGAGGTGTGCAGAATCTTCATGAATCCGACGGTAGAGCAGCCCACCGACACTGCCGATCTCCCACGCTGACGGCTTCGACGGTGTGCCCCAACCCACGAACGTCCGGTGACCCTGCACACAATCCGTCCGGTTCGTTTGGCGAAGAACCCGAAACCATCGCGCCATCGCGCCGATAAATGCGCCAGCCACGACCCGCACAAACACGGCCGACAACGCAAGAACCGCTAATGTCGTTATGTGTCTGCAACCCAACGTGCTCGCTCCGGGGTACCGCTGGACAAGCGATCGCTCATCGTGACCGTCCCCGGCCTGCCCTGGTGGGGAGTGATCCTGCTTGCTGCCGGTGTCACCGCCGTCGGCGTACTGATCGATGCAACCGGAGGCGGCGGCGAGCTCACCGCGGTGTTCTCGACGTTCTACTTCCTGGGCTGTCTCTTCGCTGTGGTTGCTGCTTCGAACAAAGCTCTTTTCACCGCGATGGCCCAACCTCCGTTGCTGCTCTTCGCTGCGGTGCCGATCGGGCACACGCTCATCGGCAAGGACAACAGCACCGCACTGCGCGACATCGCGATCAACATCGCGTACCCGTTGGTCAACCGCTTTCCGATCATGTTGGCCGCAACCGTCGTCGTGCTGATAATCGGCGGTTTCCGCTACTTCCTGCTCAATCAGCGTCCCACCGGGCCTGCGCGCTCGACCCGCTCCCGCCGCTCGGCGACCGCCACTCGAGACTCCTCTGCGGCTGCCACGCGAGAACAATCCGCACCCGAGACCGGGCGTCGCCGCAGAGTCTCGGACGCGCCCGTCCCCGGGCCCCCGCGTCGCCGCGCCCCCGAGGTGGACGAACAGTCCGCTTACCGAAGCGCTCCCCGGCGCGAACCGATCGAAGACGATCGCCCGCTGCCGCCCCGGAGAAGCCCACTGCCACCCAGGGTCGATCGCACGCACCAACCGCCTACGCGTCGCCCTCAGCCGGACAGCAGACCGACAGCAGACGACGACTACCCGTCGTACGGTCGCCGCCGGGCGCCCGAGCCCAGTCCGTCGCCCAGGCGTGAGGAGCGGATGGAGCCCTTCTTCGCTTCGGGTGACGACGTATCGCCGCCGCTGCCCCCTCGTCGCCGCCCACCCGGAGTCGATCTTCCGGCGTATCCGCCGCCGCGAGTTCGGTATCGCGATCGCGAAGAGCCCTGACAGACGAGCCCAGTAGCAAAAATGCGGGGCACCTTCCAGATGGAAGGTGCCCCGCATTTTCTTGTTCTAGGACGTGCGCGCTGCTCGCAATTCACGGGGAAGGGCGAACACCAGAGTCTCGTTGGCTGTGGTGACGGGCTGAACGTCGTTGTATCCGTGCTCGGCGAGAAGTTCGATCACGCCGCGCACGAGCACCTCGGGCACTGATGCGCCCGACGTGATGCCGACGGTCTGGACACCCTCGAGCCACGCGAGATCGACCTCACGGGCGTAGTCGACCAGGTACGACGCGGCAGCGCCCGCCCCGAGCGCGACCTCGACCAGGCGAACCGAGTTGGACGAGTTCCGTGAACCCACCACGATCACGAGATCGCACTCGGGAGCCATCGCCTTGACCGCGACCTGACGGTTCTGCGTGGCGTAGCAGATGTCGTCGGACGGCGGGTCCTGCAGATTGGGGAAGCGCTCACGCAGGCGCGCGACAGTCTGCATCGTCTCGTCGACGCTCAGTGTGGTCTGGGAAAGCCAGATGACCTTCGACTCGTCACGAACCGTGACCGCGTCGACCGAATCCGGGCCGTCGACGATGGTGACGTGATCGGGAGCCTCACCTGCGGTGCCCTCGACCTCCTCGTGGCCTTCGTGGCCGATGAGGAGAATGTCGTAATCGTCGCGAGCGAATCGCTTTGCTTCCTGGTGCACCTTCGTGACCAGGGGGCACGTAGCGTCGATCGTGCGCAGGTTCCGCTCGGCAGCCGAGTCGTGGACGGCCGGAGACACACCGTGCGCCGAGAACACGAGGAGTGATCCTTCCGGAACCTCGTCGGTTTCGTCGACGAAGATCACGCCTTGATCTTCGAGCGTCTCGACGACGTGGCGATTGTGGACGATCTCCTTACGCACGTAGATGGGTGCGCCGTGCTTCTCGAGCGCCTTCTCGACGGTCTCGACCGCGCGGTCGACGCCGGCGCAGTAGCCGCGAGGCTCGGCGAGGAGCACGCGCTTGGCGCTGCCCTTGCGGGTGGACGGCGAATCAGCCGAGTGCGCGATACCGAGATTGAGAGGAACAGCCGAAGACATGTGACCAGCCTACTGGCACCTCGAACGTGAGACACTCCGGCAAACGTGAACACCTCGGTTTCGGGCTCCGATCGAAGGTTCCGAAGTAAACGAGTACGGCCGTCACAGGCAAGTCGGCTACCGATTGTCGGAGCTTTGCGGCAAGCTGTGGGAATGATCCGACCACCGTTCGTGGCGCGCGTTGCCGCGGGACTCGCCGTCACCGCGATGGAAGAGGCAAAGAAGTTGCCCACCACCGCTGTCGCCCTGCCGATGACCGCCGTGAGCCAGATGCTGCAGACAAGCATGCGCGTGCAGCAGTCGATCACCTCGTTGGCGATCAAGGGCGATCAGGCATTTGCACTGATCAACTGGTCTTCCGAGGACGAACAGCCCGAGTGGGCGGTCTTCGACGAGGACGCCGACGCTCCCGCGGACTCGGCGTCGACCACCGGCGCGACCACCGCTGACACCCCGACCAACGCCGGACGCTTCGCGCTCTACTCGCTCGAGCCGACTGCCCCCATCGAGGAGCCCGCACCCGGCGCCGAGTCCGAATCCGCGGCAGCTACGACGGACGGACCTGCCGAAGAGCCCGAGATCGTCACCGAACTCGACTACCCCAACCTCACACTCGCACAGCTCCGTGCGCGTATCCGGACGCTCAGCATCGACGAGCTGACCGCCGTCCTGGACTACGAGAATGCGACGCTCGCCCGCGCACCGTTCCAGACCATGCTCACCAACCGCATCACCACAGCCAAGGCAAAGTGACTTCCGCAACGCCCCCCGCTTCATCGCAGCGATCGTCCGGCGCCAGCAGCGCTGAGCAGCCGTGGCCGGTCCGCACGGTTTCCGCCAAGGTCGCCGGCTGGATCGATCGACTCGGCAGCATCTGGGTCGAAGGTCAGATCACACAGATCAATGCACGCCCCGGTACCCGGACGGCCTTTCTCGTTCTGCGTGATCCGTCGGCAGACATGTCGCTGTCGATCACATGCTCACCACAGTTGTTGCACAACTCTCCGGTGCCGTTGACCGAGGGCTCGCGTGTGGTGATGTTCGGCAAGCTCTCGTTCTACACCGGACGCGGAACGGTGTCGTTGCGTGTCACCGAGATTCGCGCCGTGGGTATCGGTGAGCTGCTGGCCCGCATCGAGAGACTGCGCGCCTTGCTCGCCGCGGAGGGCTTGTTCGATCCGAGACTCAAACGGCCTCTTCCGTTTCTGCCCGGCACGATCGGCCTGATCACGGGCCGAGCCAGCGCGGCCGAAAAGGACGTCGTCTCGGTCGCCCACCGTCGCTGGCCCGCAGTGGCTATCGCGGTTCGTAACACCGCGGTGCAGGGCCCCACTGCTGTTCCCCAGATCATCGAAGCGCTGAAGGAACTCGACGCCAACCCGGTAGTCGACGTCATCATCCTCGCTCGCGGCGGCGGTAGCGTCGAGGATCTCCTGCCGTTCTCCGACGAAGCGCTGTGCCGCGCCATCGTGGCCTGCACGACGCCGATCGTCAGTGCCATCGGCCACGAGCCGGACAGCCCGCTCAGTGACCACGTCGCCGACCTGCGCGCAGCCACACCCACCGACGCGGCCAAGCGCGTCGTACCCGATGCGGTTGCGGAAGCTGCTCTGGTTGCGGATCTTCGTGACCGCAGCGCTGCGGCACTGCGCAGCTGGGTCAAGCGTGAGTCTCACCTGATCGAACAGTTGCGCACTCGACCGGTCATGGCATCACCACTGCTCGCGGTGGACCGTCGCGCCGAAGAGGTCGAACGGCTCCAGGCCGCCGGGCGACGCGATGTGACTCGGTTGATCGACTCCGAGTCCCGAACGATCGAGCATCTGCGCGCCCGGCTCACCACGCTGGGCCCCGCTGCGACGCTGGCCCGCGGGTACGCAGTCGTGCAACGTGTTGTCGCCGACGGCGATCCGGAGGTTCTGCGCTCGGTCGAGGACGCGCCACCCGGAACCCAGATTCGAGTTCGACTTGCAGACGGCGCCGTTCGCGCCGCAGTGATGGGAAGAGAAAAATGAGCAACGCCACCGACACCGACACCGACATCAACGAACTCGGCTACGAAGCAGCCCGCGACGAATTGGTGAGCGTCGTGAAGATTCTCGAACAGGGCGGCCTGGACCTCGACGCGTCACTCTCACTGTGGGAGCGAGGCGAAGCGTTGGCCAAGCGCTGTGAAGAGCATTTGGCCGGCGCCAGGGCTCGCGTCGAAAAGGCTCTGGCCGAAGCGGACGAGTAACGTCCGCTCCGACCGGAAATCCTATGGCGTGATCGGCTGCGCTGCGCCGACCTTCTCGGCAAGAATCCGGAACTCTTCCGGCGTCGCCGCGCCCGTGAGCAACAGGCGAACATCCCCGACGTCCGTGACCCAGATCGACTCGACACCTTCGCCGCCGAAGACGTTCCACGTGTCGGCACCGACGGTCTCGACTCCCGTCGCGAATCGCTGTCCACCGGCAACGTGTGACACCAACGGGAATTCCTCGGCGTTGCTCTGTGTCAGCTGAATGTAGCGACCACTGGTCGTGATGAATCCCACAGTGCTCGAATCTCCGCCGCCGTCGCCGGAGATGATTTTGCGACTGCCGGAGTTCGGGGTCCACCCGTCCGGAACACCGGGATTACGGATGGGAAATCCGACTTCCTTCGCGTCGTAGTTCAGAGCTGCGTCCACGTCGACGCTCGGGATAGGCCCCTGCGTCGGGCCGCCAGGACTGAACGTGCACTGGCTGGCGATGCCCGCAATGATGATGCAGAACAGCACCAACGGTACGAGAGACCAGACCATGTCTTTGTTGTCTTCGAGAATGCGGGGTTTCTTCGATGCCACACCCCCAGTATCCAGGTACTCCGCAGTAGATACGATTCCCGGTCCCCCTCGAGCGAGACAAAACGTCTCTGCGGCGACCCGACAGCGCACGTAGCCGCTCCCATCTGGGACAATGACGCCTGAAGAAACCACTGCGTCGACACACCCCGTCGACCGCGACCGCGCCAGGAGGCACCGCACATGACGGCCAGCAGCACTCATCGTGAGACCCCGGACCGTAACCTCGCACTCGAATTGGTCCGAGTCACCGAAGCCGGTGCTATGGCTGCCGGCCGCTGGGTAGGCCGCGGCGACAAGGAAGGCGGCGACGGAGCAGCCGTCGACGCCATGCGTCAGCTCGTCTCCTCAGTCTCGATGCGCGGCATCGTCGTCATCGGTGAAGGCGAGAAGGACGAAGCGCCGATGCTGTTCAACGGCGAAGAGGTCGGAAACGGCGACGGCCCCGACTGTGACTTCGCCGTCGACCCGGTCGACGGCACCACCTTGATGTCCAAGGGCATGCCCAACGCGATCTCTGTTCTGGCTGTTGCCGAGCGCGGCGCGATGTTCGATCCGTCGGCCGTGTTCTACATGGAGAAGATCGCTGTCGGGCCGGATGCCGCAGATGTCATCGACATCAGCGCACCGATCGCCGAGAACATCAAGCGCGTGGCCAAGGTCAAGAAGGCGTCGGTCTCCGACATCACGATCTGCATCCTGGACCGCCCGCGTCACAACCAGCTGATCCAGGACGTTCGCGACACCGGCGCTCGTATCCGTCTGATCTCCGACGGTGACGTTGCCGGCGCGATCGCCGCAGCGCGTCCGGAGTCCGGCACCGACATGCTCGTGGGCATCGGCGGAACGCCAGAGGGCATCATCGCCGCAGCAGCCATGCGCTGCATGGGTGGATCGTTGCAGGGCAAGCTGGCCCCCACCGACGACGAAGAGCGTCAGAAGGCCATCGACGCCGGTCACGATCTCGATCGGATCCTGTCCACCGAAGATCTCGTCTCGGGCGAGAACGTCTTCTTCTGCGCCACCGGCGTCACCGACGGTGACCTCCTGCGCGGCGTCCGCTACTACGGCGGCGGCGCCAGCACGCAGTCCATCGTGATGCGTAGCAAGTCCGGCACCGTTCGCATGATCGACGCGTACCACCGTCTCGAGAAGCTGCGCGAGTACAGCTCCGTCGACTTCGACGGCGAAGAGGGCGCGGTTCCCCCGACGTTCTGATGGGCTCCGCCCCGTGAGTGGTTAGGGAGTCCCTGCACTCCTTAACCGCTCACGGGGGACGTAGTCCCCTACCCGCTCTCGAAAAGTGGCAATGTGGAGCCATGACGGAGAGCAACGATCAACAGTTCCGAATCGAACACGACACCATGGGCGAAGTTCGGGTGCCCATCGACGCACTGTGGCGAGCACAGACCCAGCGTGCAGTCGAGAACTTCCCGATCAGCGGGCGCCCGCTCGAGCGCACCCAGATCCGCGCAATGGGCCTGCTGAAAGCAGCGTGTGCGCAGGTCAACAAGGACCTCGGACTCCTCGACGCGGACAAGGCCGACGCAATCATCGCCGCCGCGAACGAGATCGCCGAAGGCAAGCACGACGATCAGTTCCCCATCGACGTCTTCCAGACCGGCTCGGGAACCAGTTCGAACATGAACGCCAACGAGGTCATCGCATCCATCGCGAAGGCCGCCGGTGTGGACGTACATCCCAATGATCACGTCAACATGTCGCAGTCCTCCAACGACACCTTCCCCACCGCCACGCATGTCGCAGCTACCGAAGCAGCGGTCACCGATCTTGTTCCGGCACTGGAACATCTGCATGCTGCGCTTGCCACGAAGGCGACCGAGTGGAAGACCGTCGTCAAATCCGGACGCACCCATCTGATGGACGCTGTGCCGGTCACGCTCGGTCAGGAGTTCGGCGGCTACGCACGTCAGATCGAGGCCGGCATCGAGCGCGTCAACGCAACACTCCCCCGCCTCGGCGAGCTGCCGATCGGCGGAACAGCAGTCGGCACCGGTCTCAATGCTCCGGATGGATTCGGCCCCAAAGTTGTTGCCGAACTGGTCAAGTCGACCGGTGTCGACGCGCTGACTCCGGCGAAGAACAGCTTCGAAGCGCAGGCCGCGCGTGACGGACTGGTCGAGGCATCGGGCGCGCTGCGGACCATCGCCGTCTCACTGACGAAGATTGCCAACGACATTCGGTGGATGGGATCGGGTCCGCTGACCGGACTCGGCGAGATCGCACTCCCTGATCTGCAGCCGGGAAGCTCGATCATGCCCGGAAAGGTGAACCCGGTCCTGCCCGAGGCAACCACTCAGGTTGCGGCTCAGGTGATCGGAAACGACGCCGCCATCGCGTGGGGTGGCGCCGCCGGAGCTTTCGAACTCAACGTCTACATCCCGGTCATGGCCCGCAACCTGCTGGAGTCGTTCACCTTGCTGGCCAACGTCTCTCGACTGTTCGCCGACAAGTGCGTCAGCGGACTGGTCGCGCACGAGGAGCACCTCAAGACACTCGCCGAATCTTCGCCGTCGATCGTGACGCCCCTCAACTCGGCAATCGGTTACGAGGAAGCCGCAGCCGTCGCGAAGCAGGCGCTCAAAGAGAAGAAGACGATCCGTCAGGTCGTCATCGAGCGCGGACTCGTCCCGGACAAGCTGAGCGAGGAAGAACTCGACAAGCGTCTCGACGTTCTGGCGATGGCGAAGGTCAAGGACTGAACAAACAAAAGAGTGGCGGTTTCCACTTCGGAAACCGCCACACTTTTCCCTACACCGTAGTGGTTGCCCGCCACTCGTCGGTGCGATCGGGGCTCGCCTCGGCCAATGCTTTCAGCGTCGCTTCGCGATCGAAATCCTTGCCGTACACGGGAGTTCCCGGCTGCTGACGCCAGGAATCGTCGATCGTTCCCGCATCGACGGGATCGAAGCCCAACTGATTGATCAGATCGAAGACGACCTGCTTGTTCGCGTCGTCGTCGCCGGCGATGGGTAGCGCAATGCGCCCCTCTGCACCTTCGGGAAGCCCCTTCTCGAGGAGATGCTTCCACCAGATTCCGTTGAACGCCTTGAACACCGGTACACCCAGGTGTTCCTGCACCCATCCGCTTTCGGTCTGTCCGTCCTCGATGGCGGCGATCAGACCGTCACGCTGTTGCGGGTAGTAGTTGTTGGTCTCGATGACCGGGGCACCTGCGACCGCACCGCTGAGAATCCCCGCCGGTAGATCAACCACGTTCTTCTGCGGAATGCTCACGATGACCAGCTCGGCACCCTCGGCGGCCTCGGTGCTGCGGACTGCCTTCGCACCCGTCTCGGCTTCCAGTTCTGCAAGCGTGTCCGGTGTCCGCGAGTTCGAGACGCGCACGTCGTGACCGAGCGCAGCGAGCCTACGTGTGAGCGTGCCACCGATCTGACCGGCTCCGATGATTCCGATGCGCATGATCCTGCTCCTTCGTCGTGTGGAGTGGCGATCGCGCCACCGCTGCATTCGTCAACGACGAGAACGCACCGGGTCATTCCGCACCGGCCATTTCAACTCCCGTTGATTCAATCGGTTGACGAATCGAGTGCGAGTTTGATGCGAACACTGACCGGGTCGGTCTGCAATCCACGAAAGGCAGAGGCCGTCAGCGCCGATCTGATCTTCCCCGACGCAAATGTCTTCACCCGCGCCGGCACGTCGTCGTCCGGCATGATCTGGGCCTGTCCGTCCACCCACTCGCCGCGGCGACGGATCCGAACCTTCGGCGTCGCAGAGATATTGGCACCCCACCCCGTGCCGGTGCCATGCTGCGCAATGACCCACGCCTCGTCACCGTCGTAGGTGATCGCAACGGGCACTCGGCGGGTCAGACCGGTTCGGCGTCCAACCGTCTCGATCTCGGTCATCAACGACGGCATCAAACCGATCCGATTCAATCCGGTGACCAGCGGATTGGCGAAATACTTCCCGACTGCGACTTCGATTCTTCGTTTTCGTGCAACTGACGTCGGTACCGGCATGTCGTTTCCTCTCCTCCGAAGCTGGTGCTCGAAGCAACAGCTCTATACCGCACGATATAACCACTGTTCGGGGAGTTTTGCCACCAAGAATCTCCGTCGATACCCACCACCTGCACACAACACTTGACTGTGTCTGTCGGTTACATCTAGTCTCAGATTCGTTCCTATACCGATCGACATACTGGGAGGCAGTGATGAACACACCTCGAGACGCCTTGTTGCCATGACCGGCCCGCAGACGCGTTGTCCGATCGCCGCAGCGCGTCGCAAGTGGGGAGTACCAAGAGAATCAGCGGCACCAGATGATTCGAACAGCACTGCGATTGCATACGATGGCGGGATGGTCGACTCCGATTCCCGCACTCTGATGCTGGTCGGCGCCATCAATGCCTTCCGTGAACACGGGATCGCGACGACCTCGCTCACCGAGATCGTCGAACGCTCGGGAGCTCCCCGCGGGTCGGTGTACCACTACTTTCCCGAGGGCAAAGGACAGCTGGCCGGCGAAGCAGTTGCCTACTTCGGCCGGGGCGTCAGTGCCGCGATCAGTTCGATGATCGCTCAGTCTTCCCCACCGGAGATCATCGACGCGGTTGTCACGATATTTCGAAACAGCTTGGTAGAGAGCGATTTCACCTCCTCCTGTCCGGTCGCAGCCGCGGCAGTGGAGGGCGCGTCGACGCCGGCGGCATTAACTGCTGCGGGCGAATCCTTCACCTCGTGGGAATCGCTTCTCACATCGTTCTTCTGGCAGCAGGGACAGCCGTCCGAGACTGCAGCACAGTGGGCAACCGTCGTGATCGCGTCAATCGAAGGCGCGACGCTGATGGCAAAAGCTCAGCACACCACGGCGCCTCTCGATCGCATCGGCGCTCACCTCAAGGCTCTGGTCTCGGCCCCGAGCTGACCAACCCTCTTTCTTCCAACCGCTGCTGCCGTCCGCGCAGGAGCAGAGATGGCGTACAAACATGTCTCACACACTTGCACCGGCGCCCTCGGCGCCCATGATGACCAAGTCCCGTCGATTCACTGCGCTGATCTTCATCTGCCTCGCCGAACTCCTTGTCGTGCTGGACAACACAGTGGTCAACGTCGCACTGCCGACGATGAGCGTCGACTTGTTCGCCAGCGTCAGCGACCTGCAGTGGATCGTCGACGCGTACACGTTGACCTTCGCCGGGTTCCTACTCACTTTCGGCCACCTGGGTGACCGCTTCGGACGCCGCCGAGTGATGATCATCGGCTTGATCGGCGTCGGTGCGATGTCGCTCGTCGGCGCCTTGGCTTCCAACCTCGAACAGGTGATCATGGCGCGAGCCGCCATGGGTGTCTTTGCCGCAGCTGTCTTTCCGGCTACGTTGGCCATGATCACCAACATCTTCACCGACGCCAGAGAACGAGCCATCGCCATCGCGGCCTGGACCGCAATGGCCGGCTTCGCGATTGCCATCGGCCCGACTGCGGGCGGCTGGCTTCTCGAGCACTTCTCCTGGCACTCGGTGTTCTGGATGAACGTTCCGGCAGCATTGTTGGTCATCGTGGGTGTGCTGCTGGTTGTTCCGGAATCGAAGGCGCTCCACGTCGGCCGATTCGATTTCGTCGGAACAATCTTGTCGCTACTGGGCATCGTCATTCTGGTGTGGACCATCATCGACGCACCACATCGCGGATGGGTGTCGACATTCAGCATCACGGGATACCTCTCTGCGACAGTGTTTTTGGCCGCATTCGTCGCATGGGAACTGCGCACCGACGCGCCGATCCTGAACATGAATCTCTTCCGAATCCGGCGGTTTTCTTTCCCCGCCTTGGCTATTGCTGTCAGCTACTTCAGCATGTTCGGATTCTTGTTCCTGATCACGCAGTACTTCCAGGGCGTTCGGGAGTACTCGCCGCTCGAATTCGGCATCCACTCTTTGCCTTTCGCTGCAGCTGTCGCCGTGGGCGCCCCAGTCGCCACCTTGGCGGCACAGAAACTCGGCACGACTGCAGTGATGGTGTTCGGCCTCCTGGTACTCAGCGGCGGGATGTTCCTGGCGGGTCGGACGACCGTCGAGACGCCCTACCTCGGACCCGTCGTGATCTCGATGGTCCTCATGGGTCTGGGCCTCGCAATTGTCCAGGGACCGGCGACCGACTCCATCATGTCCTCGGTGCCCCTCGACGAAGCGGGCGCAGGTTCGGCAGTCAACGACACGACGCGTGAGCTCGGCGGGACCCTGGGTGTCGCCGTCATCGGTTCGATCGTCGCCTCGTACTACACGTCCAAGGTGGCTCCGATCGTCGACGCCATTCCCGACGCCGTGATGTCGGCGCAGGAGAAAGGCTTCGCTCGTGAGTCCGTGCTCAGCGTCATCGAGATCCGCTCCCGCGACATCAGTCCGCTCTTCGAGCAGCAGAAGGACAGTCTGATCTACACGATGAAGACCGCATGCCTGGAAGGTTTCGCCATCGCGTCGTACTTCACGGTCGGAGCAGCATTGATCACCGCTCTGATGGTCGCGTTGTTGCTCCCTTGGAAGCCGGTCACGGAAGGCTCCATTCTCGGCAGTCTGACAACCAAGACCCCGAAGTAGCTACAAGGTTTCCCGATTTGTCCCAATATCAGCCCGCCGTTCCCCGATACTGGGTTGACCGAGTGGTACCGACGACAACCCTGCTAGGGAGAATCTCGTGTCCATCACCAGTAGAAACAGCTCGCGACTGTCGGCAGCGGCGGTTCCGGTAGTACTGACGGTCGCCCTGCTCGCCGGATGCTCGTCCGATTCAGACACCACCTCGGCGCCCGGGCCGGTCGTCAGCGACGCCAGCCCGGGTCTCGACGCCGGGGTGCCGATCCCGGACGGGCAAATCGACGACGCGGTCGGGAAGCTCGACGGCCTCGCGAACGACCTCTTGGCAAGTTCCGGTGTTCCCGGTATGGCGGTGGCCGTGGTGCACGGAGGTAAGACTGTGTACGCGAAGGGATTCGGGGTTCGCGAGTTGGGTAAGAGCGCCACCGTCGATGCCGACACCGTGTTCCAACTGGCATCGGTGTCGAAATCGGTCGGGGCCACGGTGGTCGCCCACGAAGTCGGAATCGGGACCGTCGACTGGG
This sequence comes from Rhodococcus sp. 66b, assembly GCF_002076325.1. NCBI lineage: Bacteria > Bacillati > Actinomycetota > Actinomycetes > Mycobacteriales > Nocardiaceae > Rhodococcus > Rhodococcus sp. 66b. Next base: position 508,306 of record NZ_MUZB01000002.1, on the reverse strand, counting down.
ACACTCCGGTGATCTCGAAACTGCCGGGGTTTGCGCTTGCCGATCCGTGGGTGACCGACCACCTCACGATCTCCGATCTCTACACGCATCGGTCGGGGTTACCGGACCACGCCGGCGACGGGCTGGAGGACCTGGGCTACAACCGGGCCCAGGTGCTCGAAAAACTTCGCCAACTACCGCTCAATCCCTTCCGAATCACATACGAGTACACGAACTTCGGCGTCACTGCCGGTGCGGAGGCCGTTGCAGCCGCGGCGGGCACCGATTGGGAAACGCTGTCGCAGAACACGATCTACGGTCCGCTCGGTATGACGTCGACGTCTTCGCGGTTCGCCGATTACCAAGCCCGAGAAAATCGAACAGTCGGCCACATCCTCGAAGACGGAAAGTACAAGGTAGGGCCGGTTCGGGACGCCGACGCCCAATCCCCCGCCGGTGGAGTCAGCTCCTCGGTGAACGACATGGCCAAGTGGTTGGACATGGTGCTGTCGGGCGGCCGGTATCAGGGGCAGCAGGTCGTTCAGACGGAGGCGCTCGTGCCAGCAGTCAACCCGGAAATCGTCTCGCGCCATGCGCAGGAAATCGGGGAACGTTCCGGCTTCTACGGCTACGGGTTCAACGTTTCCGACAGCGCGGCAGGCCGTGTGACCGCCAGCCACTCCGGCGCCTTCCTGCTCGGTGCCGGGACCAATTTCGTCACGATTCCCTCCGCTGACGTCGGCATAGTCGTTCTGACCAACGGCACGCCCACCGGCGTCGCAGAGACCTTGACCGCCGAATTCGCCGATCTGGTGCAGTTCGGGAAGATCACCCGCGAGTGGCGCCCGCTGTACGAAGCGTCCTTTGCCTCACAAGCCGACCCTGAGGGCGAACTTGCCGGGAAGACGCCGCCGGCCTCCCCCGCTCCCGCGCCACCGACAGACCAATTGACCGGCGACTACGGCAATCCGTACTGGGGTCCCGCGCTCGTGACGCAGCAGAACGGTGCGCTGACCTTGACCATGGGTCCCGCGGCCGCGACGTACCCTCTGACCCACTGGGACGGAAACACCTTCACGTTCCCGCTCAGCGGCGAGAACGCACCGGCCGGGACGGTCTCGAAGGCCACCTTCGACGGAAACTCGCTAACCTTGGAGTACTTCGATCACGATCATCTCGGTACCTTCATCCGGGCAACACCGGCCGAATAATCAGCCAAGGACACCCCATGAGTAGTTCGACAGCCACGGTGAACGCAATGTTCGCGGCCCTCACCGATTTCGACGTGGACGCCGCAGCCGAATTGATGACAGACGACATCGTCTGGCAGAACGTCTCGCTCCCCACCCTGCGAGGCAAGAAGACCGTCGTGCGAGCGCTTCGTCTGGTCACCAAGCCTTCACTGAAATTCGAGGCGGAGATGCACCACATCGTCGGCGACGAGTCCACGGTGCTCACCGAACGCACCGACATCCTCACTGTCGGACCGTTGCGCATCGAGTTCTGGGTATGCGGAACTTTCGAACTGCGCGACGGCAAGGTCTGCGTCTGGCGGGACTACTTCAGTCTGCGAGACGTCGCGTGGGGCGTGGTGACCGCGGTCGGCCGCGCAGTCGTCGGGACCGGGACACGAAGTAGGCTTGCTCCGGCCTGAAATCACCTGCCGAAAGCGAGCGAACCTGCCATGTCCGAAAACACCACGCCTGACTCCTTCGACGCCGGATTGGCTGTGCGCACCGAAGTCATGGGGGCCGATTTCGTCGACGCCGCCTTCGATCGCACCCGGGGAACGGACAGCGAAGAACTGCAGAACTTCGTGACGGCCAACGTCTGGGGTTCGGTATGGACGCGTCCCGGACTCGATCGCCGCAGTCGCAGTCTGATCAATCTGGGGATGCTGATCGCGCTGCGCGCCGAGAACGAACTCAAAGGCCACGTACGTGGGGCATTGCGAAACGGCTTGACACGCACCGAGATCGTCGAAACCGTGATCCACGCGAGCGCGTATTGCGGCGCTCCGGCCGGACTGGCGGCGATGCGTGTCGTGCAGGAAGTTCTCGACAACGAACTGGGACCGCTGCAAAACTGAACAACTTCAAACCCAGGCATCTCCCCGTGCAGACCGAAGTCCGCACGGGGAGATCACTTCTCAGGAAGTGGGGCCGAACTCCTCGAGCATGTCGGTCACCAACTCGGCGATCGGCGAACGCTCACTGCGCGTGAGTGTGATGTGCGCAAAAAGCGGGTGCCCCTTGAGCTTTTCGATGACGGCCGCAACTCCGTCGTGCCTGCCCACTCGCAGGTTGTCACGCTGCGCGACGTCGTGCGTGAGGACCACTCGCGAGCCGGTTCCCAGACGAGAAAGCACTGTCAGCAGAACATTTCGTTCGAGCGACTGCGCTTCGTCGACGATCACGAACGAATCGTGCAGCGACCGACCGCGAATGTGCGTCAGCGGCAACACTTCCAGCATTCCGCGGGCGAGAACCTCTTCGAGAACCTCTGGCGAGGCCAACCCGTCGAGAGTGTCGAAAACGGCCTGAGCCCACGGGCCCATCTTCTCGCTCTCACTACCGGGAAGGTAGCCGAGTTCTTGTCCGCCAACGGCATACAACGGACGGAAGACGACAACCTTGCGCTGAGTGCGGCGCTCGAGAACGGCTTCCAAACCTGCCGTCAGAGCCAAGGCCGACTTACCGGTGCCCGCCTTACCACCGAGAGAGATGATGCCGATGCTCTCGTCCATGAGGAGATCGAGCGCAATGCGCTGCTCGGCGGAGCGGCCGTGCAACCCGAACGCCTCGCGCTCACCGCGCACCAACTGGATGCGCTTGTCGGGAGTCACCCGACCGAGGGCGCTCGACGAACCACCGAGCAGGCGAAGACCCGTGTGACACGGCAGATCTCGCGCTTCGTCGAGGTCCAGGAAACCCTCGTTGAACAGCTCGTCGATGTCCGTCGAGGCGACGTCCAGCTCGGTCATGCCCGTCCATCCGGAGGGCACGACGTCGTGAGCGTGGTACTCGTCGGCAGGTAGTCCCACCGCGCCTGCCTTCACACGAAGCGGAATGTCCTTACTGACGAGGACTACGTCCTTGCCCTCCGCCGCAAGGTTCAGCGCGCACGCCAGAATCCTCGAATCGTTACTGTCCGTGCGGAATCCGACGGGCAGGACCGCAGGGTCGGTGTGATTGAGTTCGACCTGCAGTGTCCCGTTCTCGGTGCCGATCGGCACCGGACGGTCGAGGCGGCTGTATTCGATCCGTAGATCGTCGAGCATGCGGAGCGATTCTCGGGCGAACCATCCCAGTTCGTGGTGGTGCCGTTTGCCTTCGAGTTCACTGATCACGACCAGTGGGAGTACCACGTGGTGTTCGGCGAATCGAGTGACAGCCCATGGATCGGACAGTAGTACCGAGGTATCCAAGACGTACGTGCGAAGTGCATCTCCCGAATGATTCCCGGCTGATAGATCAGCCCGGGCCGAGTGGGCAGAGACGGAGCGTGATGCAGTCACGTTGGGCTCCTAGGTCTGCGCGGCACCCGCGCAAACTCAGCTCGCTGGGCCGGACGGCTCTGGTGTCAGGTGACGCTGTGTCAGCTGAAACAAGGGCCGGGCGCCGGCCCTCTCGTACTGAGTGTTTCAGTCACGATCAGAACCTCCCGCACAAGTAACTTCTGGTTACTCGTTACTGCCGACGGTACTGCGGATCGGACACTCGCGCCACGGAACGAGCCGCACATCTGGTGAACGCCAGGTAACAAAATGCCACTCGTGTGATTCGGCGTCACTCAGGACTCGATCAGACCCCACTTGGCGGCGCGCACCGCTGCCTGAACCCGCGAATTGGTTCCGGTCTTGACGAAGATGTTCTCGAGATGGGTGGCGACGGTGCGACGGCTGACGAACAACTCCTCGGCGATCTCGACATTGCCCGCGCCCCTGGCCACCAATTGCAGTACTTGGATCTCCCGTGGGCTCAGATGGACACGATCGAGCGCCACCTGGTCCCCCACGACGCGCGAGCAGGCTGTGCTGGACGCCGCCACCACCTCCCGTACGCGATCGACGACGCCGGAATCCGCGAAGCTCATGTGCAGCAATCCGGTCACCTCACGGCCGGAGAACCCCAATGCGACCGACGCACCCTCGGCGTACCCGGACGGCCGCAGAACATCGGTGACCATCTCGACCTGCTCGAATCGTGGCACGTCCTGCCAGAACACGGGCACGCCCGAAGCCTCGCGAATGATGCCGAAGAGATTGCGATCGGCGACGAAGTCCTCGAGCAGGAACTCGAGCACCCTGGCGTCGTATCCGGAACTCGCCAGAGCCCGATGCCTTCCGCTCGACGGGTCCCGGTACGTGACCGCCGCAGCCGAGTACGCGAGTCCACGTGCGCGGAGTTCTTCGGCGCACAGGCCGAGAATTCCGTACGCCCCGGCCGCCGGCGATCGCGGCGCGAACATGTCAGGTCCAGCGCCGCGATCAGGCAGTACAGACGTCATCACACCAATCTAGCCAATCGTGTGAGCTAGGCCACGACCAGTGAATCGGCCGGCTTCTTGTCCGCCCACGGACGTGCCGCTTCGAAGTTCGCGGCAGCCCGCAGGACCACTGCGTCCTGGCGGTGACGTGCGGCGATCTGCAGCCCCACCGGTCGACCGTCGGCGGTGAATCCAGCGGGCACGGTGATCGCCGGATTGTTGAGCATGTTGTACGGGTAGGTGAAGAGCCAATCGAGCAACTGCTCACGCAGCGACGCACCCTCGAGCCACGACGGCGCGAACTGACTGAGCGGGAACGTGGCCGAAGCCAAGGTCGGCGAGACCAACACGTCGTAGTCGTTCATGAACGCGGTCCACGTGTCCCACATGACGCCGCGGAATGCGTCGGCCCGCCCGACGTCGACACCGGTGAGCCGCTCGGCCTCGTGCATGATCTCGATCAGGTTGTCGTCGACCTCGCCGCGCTGGTTCTCCCAGTCGAGCAAGTCGTATTCGGAAGCGAAACCGGGAACCCAGATGCCGTTCCACATCGACTCCGACGGATTTCCCCACTGCGGGGTCGCCTCGGTGATCCGGGCACCCAATTCCTCGAATGCCGACAACGCGTCGAGACACACCGCCAGCACCTCCGGATCAACATGGCCGAGACCGAGATTCGTCGACCACGCCACGCGAAGGCCCTTCACGTCGCCCTTCGAGGCTTCGACGTACGAGGTCTCGGCACGCTCGATCGAGAGCGGGTCCGCATTGTCCGGCCCGGCCATGATGTCGAGCATCAGCGCGTTGTCGGCAACAGTCCGGGTGATCGGACCGTGATACGCCCAGTTGTAGAAGCGCCCGGCCAGGATGGTCTGCGGGATGACGCCGGTGGTCGGCTTCAACCCGACGACCCCGCAGAGCGCCGACGGGATACGCACCGATCCCGCGCCGTCACTGCCCTCGGCGAGTGGCCCGAGGCCTGCAGCCACGGCAGCCGACGCACCGCCACTGGACCCGCCCGCGCTGTTGCCGAGCTTCCACGGGTTGTGCGTCGGCCCGTACAGGTGGTTGTCCGTGCCTCCGTAGTAACCACTTTCGGGGGTGTTCGTCTTTCCCAGGAACAGTCCGCCGGCGCCACGCAGCCTGTCCACGACGACGGCATTTCCCGTCGCGATGTTGTCGGCCATCGGCTTCATCCCGAACGTGGTCGGCAGCCCGTCGACTGCCGTCAGATCTTTGATCGTGAACGGAACGCCGTGCAGCGGGCCGAGTTTCTCGCCCGCTTCCTGTTGCCGTGAGAGTTCGGCCGCATCGCGCGTCACCTGCTCGCGATCGAACTGGACTATCGCGTTGATCGACGGATTGACGGCGTCGACGCGCTGGATCATCGCTTCGGCAATCTCGTTGGGCGAGAGACTGTTCGACGCGACCGACGCCGCCATCTCGGTAGCGGAGAGCCAATGCAGATTCTGTTCGGTCATGGGGTTTCCTTCGCCGGAGGGGTGATGCTCTCAGGCTAGGAAGCACCGAACTCGGCCACCATCGGTCATGTGACCGATGCCACAATCCGCGACTGGCAAAAAACCAGCGGCCCGGCCCCTCGAATGGGACCGGGCCGTCGGTGAAGGAATTCCTAGACGTTCTTGCTGAGCAGGCCCCAGTTCTCGAGACCGTCGTACAGCGGAAGGTCGAGAGCGAGCTTGGCGACGCGCGCACGCAGCGCCGGCAGATCCGCGTTGCCGGCCAGAGCGGTACCGATGATGTCGGCGACCTCGGTGAACTCGGCATCGCCGAATCCGCGAGTGGCCAACGCTGCGGTACCGATACGCAGACCGGAGGTGGTCATCGGCGGGCGGGGATCGAACGGAACAGCGTTGCGGTTGACCGTGATGCCGATTTCGTGCAGAAGGTCCTCACCCTGCTGGCCGTCGAGCTGCGAGTTACGCAGGTCCACGAGCACGAGGTGGACGTCAGTGCCGCCGGTCAGGACGCTGATGCCCTGGTCTGCGACGTCCTTGTTGCCCAGACGCTCGGCAAGGATGCGCGCACCGGAAAGGGTGCGTGCCTGACGATCCTTGAACTCTTCACCGGCAGCGATCTTGAAGGTGACTGCCTTGGCCGCGATGGCGTGCATGAGCGGTCCACCCTGCTGACCGGGGAAGACAGCGGAGTTGAGCTTCTTGGCCCACTCTTTCTTCGCCAGGATCAGGCCCGAACGCGGACCACCGAGGGTCTTGTGGACGGTCGAGGAGACGACGTCTGCGTACGGGACGGGCGACGGGTGCAGTCCTGCCGCAACCAGTCCGGCGAAGTGAGCCATGTCCACCCACAGGTACGCCCCGACCTCGTCGGCGATCGCGCGGAACGCCGCGAAGTCCTGCTGACGCGGGTACGCGGACCAGCCGGCAACGATGACCTTCGGCTTCTCGGCGAGGGCGATCGAGCGCACCTCGTCCATGTCGATGCGGTGATCTTCCTTGCTGACGCCATAGGACGCGACGTCGTACAACTTGCCGGAGAAGTTGAGCTTCATGCCGTGCGTGAGGTGACCGCCGTGTGCAAGGTCGAGGCCGAGCAGCTTCTCACCCGGGTTCATCAGTGCCATCAGAACAGCAGCGTTGGCCTGTGCGCCCGAGTGCGGCTGAACGTTCGCGAACTCTGCACCGAAGAGTTCCTTCGCACGGTTGCGCGCCAGATCCTCGATGACGTCGACGTGCTCGCAACCGCCGTAGTAACGACGTCCCGGGTAGCCCTCGGCGTACTTGTTGGTCAGGACGCTGCCCTGAGCCTGCAGAACCGAGCGGGGAACGAAGTTCTCCGACGCGATCATCTCGAGCGTGTCGCGCTGACGAGCCAATTCACCAGCCATCGCCTCGGCGACTTCGGGGTCGAGTTCGGCGAGTGATGCAGAGTTGACGTCGGAGCCGGGCACAGCGGTCATCGAGGAATCTCCAAGCTGGATGCGGAAACGAATGCGTCCAGTCTACGAAGTTCGCTCCCGCCGTCTCCACCCGGCACTAGGCAGCACGCAGAGAGCTGGGGACCAGCGGCTCGTCGAGCAGCCTGCGGAAGCGTTCGGTGCGCTCCGCGCCCACCGGCACCTCGTCCAGCCAGCCACCGAGCAGCCGGTATCCCTCGACATACGTGCTGGTGTACGCCCGCCACAGCGGCGAAGACAGGAACTTGAGCGATTGGCGAGCGCGTTCCGGCGTCGACAGCGACCACCGTTCGAGGAACAGCGCCACGTCGTCGAGGCTGCGCCCCTCGTCGTGCAACATCAGAGCGGCATCCTGACGAACACTCAGCAGTTGCCCCGACGCGGCGGAGAGCCGTTGCGCCTTTTCCCCGTCGAAAGACAAGCCGAGATCGGCGTAGATGTCCTGCGCCCACAAGCCCCACTCCGGACCGACGATCGCTTCCAGCGCCAGATCTGCGAGGCCTTCGGCCATGATGCACTGCGGCGTGTTGACCAGGAACAGTGTCTGCTCGAGCTGACCCGAACCGACCAGACCGGCTTCCTTACGGCAATGCTCGGTGTGATGGCCGGGGTAGGACTCGTGCGCGATCAGCCGCGGCAGGTTGGCCATGAACTGCGGCAGATCCGAATTGATCGCAACCTTGGAGCGGTAGTCACCGAGGTAGTAGTTGAAGCCGGACCACGGCTTGTCCCCCACCACTTCGTATTCGACGGTTTCCGACGCCGGAAGCCCGAACGTGCCGCGGACCAGATCGCGCAGCGCACTCGACATTGCCTCGACGCACTCGTTCAGTCTCGCCGCGGGGATCTCGTCGGCCTTGCGATGCGCCTGCACTCGCTGCGCCAGCGGTCCCGGACCGGGCAGAACTTCACCCATCAACCGGTGCGCGTCGCTGTAGGCGTCCTCGTTTCCCTTTTCGATTCGTACGTCGAAGTACGCCTCCACCTCGTCCACGAAGCCGATGTCCTCACCCGCGAACTTGCGCCCGGAGCATTCCAGGGCGCGGAGGTGAACGTCGATGAAATGAGCGCGCTCGGCATTCAGACCACTTCCGGCCAGCTCGCCCCGCAATTCACGTGCCGTGCGGGCAAGTTCACGCGGATCGGGCTTCGGGGCGCTCTCGATCTGCTTACGCAGCGCGGGGTCACCGGTGAACGCGTCGACGAACCCGTCTTCGAGACGGTCGAAACCCAGTCCGAGCAGCAGATATTGGCGAACAAGTGTGTCTGGATCCATAACGACCGAGCCTAGCCGCTCGCTCCGGAATGCCACCCGGCGAAAGTCCCGGACGTGGCACCGAGCACAATCCGACTATGCACTCGGATCGTGCGCACACGCGCCTGGCTTGCTCGCATAGCTGTTTCGTCCGCCGGGCCCCGGGTTCACTACATGCCGGTGAGCTGGGCTGATGGCGCGCACCAACGAATCGAGTCCCTACGTCGAGTTCGACCGCAAGCAGTGGCGGACACTGCGTAAGTCGACGCCGCTGGTGTTGACCGAGGACGAGTTGTACGGCCTGCGTGGTCTCGGCGAGCAGATCGATCTCGAAGAAGTTGCCGAGGTTTATCTCCCCCTCGCACGTCTGATCCACCTGCAGGTGGCGGCACGCCAACGGCTGTTCGCGGCCACCGCGACGTTCCTCGGTGAGAAGCATCCCGATCGTCAGGTGCCCTTCGTCATCGGTGTCGCCGGTTCGGTCGCGGTCGGAAAATCCACGACTGCTCGTGTGCTGCAAGCTCTCCTGGCCCGCTGGGATCACCATCCGCGCGTCGACCTCGTCACCACGGACGGATTCCTCTATCCGACCAGGGAACTCCAGCGTCGGGGCATCATGCACCGCAAGGGTTTTCCCGAAAGTTACGATCGCCGCAAGCTGTTGCGCTTCGTCACCGAAGTCAAGTCCGGGGCGGAAGAGGTAGCGGCGCCGGTCTATTCGCATACGTCGTACGACATCATCCCGGGCCAGTACCACCTGATCCGCCAGCCTGACATCCTCATCATCGAGGGCCTCAACGTCCTGCAGACCGGCCCGCGTCTGATGGTCTCCGATCTGTTCGACTTCTCGATCTACGTCGACGCCCGTATCGAGGACATCGAAGCCTGGTACATCCAGCGGTTCCTCGCGCTACGCAACACGTCGTTCGCCGATCCGAACGCTCACTTTCACCACTACTCCGGCCTCTCCGACCGTGACGCGACCATCGCGGCGAAGGAGATCTGGAACTCGATCAATCACCCGAACCTGGTGGAGAACATTCTCCCCACCCGCCCCCGCGCAACCCTGGTACTGCGCAAGGACGCCGATCACACGATCAACCGGCTGCGCCTGCGCAAGCTCTGAGACGGCTCAGGCGCCGAACCGGCGGTGCCGCGCCGCGTAGTCACGCAAGGCTCGAAGAAAGTCGACTCGACGGAACTCGGGCCAGTACGCCTCGGTGAACCAGATCTCCGAATAGGCGCTCTGCCACAACAGGAATCCGGAGAGCCGCTGCTCGCCGGAGGTGCGGATCACCAGATCCGGATCGGGCTGTCCCGACGTGTACAGATGCCCGTCGATGCCGTCGACCGTGACGGCCTGGATCAGTTCGTCTCCGCTCAGACCCGCACCGATCTTGTCGCGCAGGAGCGATTGGACGGCGTCGGCGATCTCCTGACGCCCGCCGTATCCGATCGCGACGTTGACATGTGTCCCGGTTCGGCCGCTCGTCCCCGCCGCCGCTTCCCGCAAGCGCCTGGACTGCTCGGGAGGCAGAAGATCGAGAGCACCGACGATCTGCACACTCCAGTTCTTGCCGGGCCCGGAGATCTCTTCGACGACGTCGGTGATGATTTCGAGGAGGGTGTCGAGCTCTTCCGGCTCGCGGCGCAGGTTCTCGGTCGAGAGCAGGTAGATGGTTGCCATCTCGATTCCGGCGGCGTCGCACCACTCGAGCAATTCGGCAATTTTGAGCGCGCCCATGCGGTGCCCGTGACTGACATCGGTGAAGCCGTTCTCGCGAGCCCATCGCCGATTTCCGTCACACATCACGGCTACGTGCCGTGGGTGCGCGAGACCGTCGAGATGACTGAGGAGTCGTCGCTCGTAGATGCTGTACAGCAGTCCGCGCAGATTCACCGTGACATCACCATGGTGTCAAAGACTACGCCCGGCAGTGACAGCCACATGCGAGCGCCGTCACGGTTTTTGTACGCGTCGAAAACCCGCAGGTAGGTTATGCTACTGATGCGTAACCTACGGTACCGTAGGTTACGCGGTTCGCAACAGTACGGAACGAGAGGGGTTGCACATGACGGCATTCGGGGTCGACGAGCTTCCGGTCAAACCACGCATGCGCGGTTGGATCCATCTGTGGGCGCTCGGTGTCTCCGTCGTCGCGGGCGTCGTTCTCGTCTCCGTAGCCGGCGCTCAGGTCGGCGCCAAAGCGGCTTGGGCAACCGCGATCTACAGCGTCACGATCTGCGGCCTCTTCGGCATCAGTGCGACGTATCACCGCATCCAGTGGCAGACGGTCAAGGGCCGTACGTGGATGAAGCGTGCGGACCATTCGATGATCTTTCTCTTCATCGCCGGCAGCTACACACCGTTCGCCATGCTCGGCCTCCCGACTCACACCGGCAAGATCATCCTCGCGATCGTGTGGGCAGGCGCGCTCGCCGGCGTCGCACTCAAGATGCTCTGGCCCACCGCCCCGAAATGGGTGGGAGTCCCGCTCTACCTGCTCCTCGGTTGGGCGATCGTTCCCGTGGTCGGTGAACTGACGCACCAGGTCGGTGTGGCGCCGATGGTGCTGCTGCTCGTCGGCGGAATCTTCTACAGCGTCGGCGCAATTCTGTACGCGACGAAATGGCCAAACCCGTGGCCCACGACGTTCGGGCATCACGAGTTCTTCCACGCCGCGACGGTCGTCGCAGCGATCTGCCACTACATCGCGGTATGGCTCGTCGTGTTCAACTGACTCGCCAGTTCCACCACCGTCGTCACCGGCCGATCACACACGAATCCCCGACAGATGTACGCGGCTTCACCTCCGTCGACGAGGGGTCGATCTGCAAGCAGCGGTGAAGAATCCGGGGCACCCCCGACAACCACTGCACCACCCGGCGCAAGCTGGCGGGCATCGGCCAACAGCGAACCTTCCCCGACGACGGCCACCTGTATCGGACCACGCAACGACGCTTCCGCCACCGCGAGCCAGTGCCCCGCCGACCGAGGCGCACGCTCGAGCGGCAGCGTGGCCCTCGCCAGCGCGTCCGCCGCGGCCTGGGCGTAACGAGAAGAGCGCTCGGCATCGGTCAACGCCGCTGCGGTCAACAGAGCCTCCGCGACGCTCGACGCACCGGACGGCGTCGCGCCGTCCAACGGGTCTCGGGGCCGAGTCACGAGCGACTCCGCGAAATCGGCCGTGTCGAACCAGCTTCCCGGCTCGGCCGGATCAGCGAAGTGGTCGAGCGTGACGTCGAGCAACTGCTGCGCCGCATCGAGCCACCGCGCCAATCCCGTTGCCTGATATAGAGCCAGGAGGCCGGTGGCCAACATTGCGTAATCCTCGAGCACACCCGTCGGGGCGCCGACAGCCCCGCCGAGGGAAGCGCGACGCAAGTGACCGTCCACCAGGTGAAGGTCGAGAAGAGCGCCTGCGCACTCGGCCGCCGCGGTGATCCAGTCGGGTCGGTCCAGGGCAAGTCCGGCTTCCGTCAAGGCCGTGACGGTCAACCCGTTCCAGGCCGTCACCACCTTGTCGTCGCGGCCAGGCTGTGGACGCTGAGCCCGGGCGGCACGGAGAGCGTCGGAGACCGTCTGCCAGCGCGACCAGTCGTCGGGGTCACGGAGCAACTGCAGTACCGACGCACCCTCTTCGAAGGTTCCGGTATCGGTGACCCGGAACAACTCCGACGCCCACTGCCCGTCCTCCGCGCCGAGAATCTCGACCAGCTGCGTCGGCGTCCATACGTACGTGAGGCCTTCGACGCCGTCGGTGTCGGCATCGAGAGCCGAAGCGAAGCAACCGTTCTCGGTCAGCAGATCGGAGAGCAGGAACCTTGCGGTCTCCTCGGTGACGCGAGTGGCGAGGTCCGATCCGGTGCGCCGCGCCCAGTGCGCGTAGAACCGCAGGAGCAGCGCATTGTCGTAGAGCATCTTCTCGAAGTGCGGAACCACCCACTCGGCATCGACCGAGTACCGCGAGAAACCGCCACCCAACTGGTCGTAGATCCCGCCACGTGCCATTGCTTCGGCGGTGCGCTCGATGCCGCCGAGGATCTCGCCCGAACCCGTTCGCTCGTACTGTCGGAGCAGCCCCTCCAGTAGTGCCGACGGTGGAAACTTCGGTGCCCCACCGAATCCCCCGCGCGGGACGTCCTCGTCGCCGAGGATCGACCGGCCCGCCGCGTTCAGCAGCTCGGCGTCGATGGGTGCTCCGCCGTACGGAATCCCGCCCGACGCGCGCTGAAGTTCCGTGACGATCGACTGCGCCGCGTTGTCGACCTCGTCGCGCCGATTCGTGAAGGTGTCGACTATCGCTTCGAGAAGCTGTGTGAACGAAGGCATTCCGCCGCGAGGCGTCGGCGGGTAGTACGTGCCGCAGTAGAACGGTGAACCGTCGGGAGTCAGGAAACAGGTCATGGGCCAGCCGCCCTGGCCGGTCATCGCAACCGTCGCATTCATGTAGACGGCGTCGATGTCGGGACGTTCTTCTCGGTCCACCTTCACACAGACGAAGTTCGCGTTCATGACGGCCGCGATCTCGTCGTTCTCGAACGACTCGTGCGCCATGACGTGGCACCAGTGGCACGCCGAGTATCCGATCGAGAGGAGAATCGGCACGTTGCGCTCGCGCGCCCACTCCATCGCTTCTTCGCCCCACTGTTGCCAGTGGACCGGATTGTCGGCGTGCTGACGCAGGTAAGGGCTCGAGGACCCACCCAGGTTGTTCCGCATCCGTGGGTCCATCGCCGCTACCTCGTTCGTCTCAGGATTCTTGCTTGGGCTTCTTCTCGGTAGAGACGTTGGGTTCCGCCGGGCTCGGAGCAGTGATTGCTCCCCGGTCGGTGCCTTCGTCTGCCTGCTGATCGAGTTCGGGATGATCCGGTTCGAACGTCTCCGGCAGCTTCTTGAGCTGGCGGTTCATCGACCGAACCAGGAGGATCACACCGATGAGCAGCGCAAGAATCACCAGCAGGCCGACCGGAGACGACTTTCCGAACTCCGGTCCGGATGGGTTACTCGGGGTCTGAGCAAGAAATTGTGTGGTGCCGAGAACTACCTCGGCGGACAGAGCATTCACTTCTGAGCGTCCTCTTCGAGACCTGCGAACAGGTCGGTTTCCGGAATGGACGTGGTGACCCGCGTCTTGGCGAGCTCGAATTCCTCGGTGGGCCAGATCTTCTGCTGAATGTCGAGCGGCACAGCGAAGAACGAACCGTTGGGATCGATCTGCGTCGCGTGTGCGCGCAGAGCATCGTCACGCTGGGGAAAGTAGTCGCCGCACGTGACCTGAGTGGTCACCCGGACCATCATGTCGCCGCGTTCGGTCTTCCACTTCTTGAGCCAGTCCGCCATCGGGAACGGCTCTCCGCGACGCTCGTACTCCTCCTGGAAGAGTTCGAGGCGCTTACGGATGAATCCGTGCGAGTAGTAGACCTTCTTGATTTCCCACGGCTGACCGTCCTCGGGGAAGTACTCGGGATCGGCGGCGGCTTCGTAGGCTGCCATCGTCACCTCGTGGCACCGGATGTGATCCGGGTGCGGGTATCCGCCGTTCTCGTCGTACGTCGTGACGACGTGGGGACGGAACTCGCGAATCACCTTGACCAGAGCGCGCGTCGACTCTTCGAGCGGAACGAGGGCGAAGCACCCTTCGGGCAGCGGCGGAAGAGGGTCGCCCTCGGGAAGCCCGGAATCGACGAAACCGAGCCAGCGCTGCTTCACGCCCAGGATGCGAGCGGCCTCGGCCATCTCCTCCTGGCGAACTTCGCTGATTCGATCGCGGACACCGGGAACGTCCATGGCCGGGTTGAGAATGTCGCCACGCTCACCCCCGGTGAGCGTCAGGACCATCACTTCGTGGCCTTCGGCTGCATAACGGGCGGTGGTGGCCGCACCCTTGCTCGACTCGTCGTCGGGATGGGCATGGACGGCCATGAGCCGGAATCCGCTCACGTGTTCGTTCACCTCAACTTCACCTGTAGCCGTTGCCGGCAGTTCACCTGTAGCCGTCACCGGCAGTTCACCTGTAGCCGTCACCGGCAGTCTTCGAATCACACGCTGTGCACCGCTCGGATTACTCCGGGCCGTTGCCGTCAAACGTACCGACTGCCGCCAAACCTACCGACGGCGCGACGGGACACGTCCTCTATAGTTCCACCCGAGAGTTCCTGGCGCAGCCGTGACCCCTTCGGTAATCCGGCGGGACACAGTCAGTTGCTGCACGACACGTGAACTCGAGTCTTCGAGAGCAGAGTGATGAGCAAACCGCTTCCCCAAGATCGGTACCCGAGCACAACTCGCACGGGCAGTCCCCGCAAGTGGATGGTGTGGGCTCTGACCGCTCTCGTCATCGTCGTAGGCGGCGGAATCGCGTACTACGCGTACGGAAAATTTGCGGTCAAGGAAATCGAGACCGAGACCATCTCGTTCGACATCGCCAACGACTCCACGGTGAAGATCCGTTTCACCGTCACACGCGACGACTCGTCGCGTGAAGCGATGTGCATCGTGCGCGCACGCTCGAAGGACGGCTCCGAAACCGGTCGACGTGAGGTCTACGTCCCGTCGTCGGAACATCAGACCCTCGAGTTCAACACCGAGGTCAAGACGTCCCAGCCGCCAGGCATGGCCGACGTCTACGGCTGCAGCTTCGACGTTCCGGAGTACCTGACCAAGAGCTGACCTCGGAACGCACCCACCCTGCCGGACGTTTGACGCCGGACAGGGCGGGTAGTCATGCGTGATAGAATTGCCCGATACACGGTTCCGGGTGGAACCGTGTATTGCTGCATTGACGCAAGGTTTGACGGCAAGGTTGCATCCCTGGTGGTGCTTCTGTGTCGTTGTTCGCTGCTGTTGCAGCGATCGTCGAGGGAGCCCCCGGCTCCGACTACTAGGGAGTGATCGAGATGACCGAGACCCAGGTGACCTGGCTTACCCAGGAATCACATGACAGGCTCAAGAACGAACTCGACCAGCTCATCGCCAATCGCCCGGTCATCGCCGCCGAGATCAACGAGCGTCGCGAAGAGGGCGACCTGAAGGAGAACGGCGGCTACCACGCTGCCCGCGAAGAGCAGGGTCAGCAGGAAGCCCGCATTCGCCAGCTCCAGGAGCTGCTGAACAGCGCAAAGGTCGGCGAGGCCCCCACTCAGTCCGGTGTCGCACTGCCCGGATCCGTAGTCAAGGTCTACTACGACGGCGACGAGAGTGACACCGAGACGTTCCTGATCGCTACCCGCGAAGAAGGCGCACGTGACGCCAAGCTCGAGGTCTACTCGCCGAACTCACCGCTGGGCGGCGCGCTGCTCGAAGCCAAGGTCGGCGACACGCGTGAGTACAACCTGCCCAACGGCAGCACCATGAAGGTCACGCTGCTGAGCGCGGAGCCTTACCACAGCTGATCGGCTGTACCAGCTCTGAAAAGAAGCGCCACCCGACTCGGTCGGGTGGCGCTTCTTGCTCTGTCGACGCTCGCCGTTTCCTGCCCACTCACACCACGCGGCGAGCCTTCATGCCGGCGAAGATCGGGCCGACCTTCACCACGTCACCGAATGTGGGTGCGTGAAGCATCTGTCCGTTCCCGACATAGATCGCCACATGGCCGGGACCGCCTGCCTGCCAGTTGCCGAACAACAGGTCACCGGGCTGCGCCTGATCCAGTGGGACCTCGACGCCGACGCCCCACTGTGTCTCCGAGGTCCGGGGCAGAGTCACTCCGGTGGCCGCGTGGATCGCGTACGACGTCAGACCCGAGCAGTCGAACCCGCCCATCGAGGGCCCGTTGATGTTTCCGCCGCCCCACACGTACGGCAATCCGAGAAACTTCAGACCGGCCTCGACGACGCCGCCAACGGCAGCGGCGAGGTTGTTGTAGTCGAAGGGTGCGAGCATCAGAGCGAACGAGTCCTGCAACGATTTGATCTGTGCGACAAACGGAGCGGCGACCGCCTGCTCCGCGGGAACCTCGCCCGCCTTGTCGGCGGGGCCGCCGCCCGCTTCGCGAACTGCGTCCGGCCCGACGTCGTAGGCAGCGAGCGCGAGGTCGACGGTATCGCCCTCGACCTCACCGGACTTCTGCCAGGACTGCGCTTGCTTCACGAGATCGCACAACCGGTATCCGGTTGTCATCACCGGATCGGCAACGCCCAGGATGTCCATCTTTCCGTCGCCGTCACCGTCCTTGCCGTATGCCGTCCACGCTGCGGTGGTGAAGCGGCCAGGCCCGCGCCCACCTTCCGGTGAGATGTCGGTATCGGGTCCGTACTTGAATCCGTTCTCGACCGAGTACAGCGAAGCGATCACCGCGGGCGTGATCTCCGAGCACAGAGCACCGGCCTTCTTGATCCACGGCGCAAACACCGCCACCGCTCCGACGGGCGCCAATGTCGCTCCCGGAAAGTTGGAGGGTACGGAAGGCACGATTCCCTCAGGTGTGTCCTGAGTTCGTGCCGGTCCGTTCCAGGCTGCAAGTGAGACTGCAGCATTCGAAGACTCGTTCTTCTCGACTTGTGCGGGCGCTCCGAGAGTTCCACTCATCACGCCCAGTGCGGTGCCGATCGACACAGCGATCGCCAGGACACCGACTGCCATCCGAACCTCCGATAAACCTCTGAAAATCTACGTACGTGGTCGTACCCGAAACTTGTCGGTGCGAACATCTACCCTTTCGAACATGCATTCGACACGGCTCAGTCTCGCGACTCCTGTAACCAATGTCTCATTTATCTCGGTGGGCGTTACGCAAATGACTACAGACACCAAGGCTTTTCTCAGGTTCGGCGTGCAAGCTGAGTGCATGAGCGACGATCGGCCACGACCCGCCCGGGGACGCACTACGGTGTATCGACCCGTTCGCCTCGCCCTCGCAGCCACGGCTGTGGCGGGAGCGCTCGCAAGCGGCGGACTTTCACTCGTTTCTTCTCCCACTGCCACGGCACTCGCGCCGGACACCTCGGCTTCTCACACGAAGAATCCCGTAGCGAAGCGGCCCGTCGTGGTCGCCGGATTCGGAACCCCGGACGCCGTCTCCAACGGTTCGTGAGCACTCCGCGCTCGGCCTCCGAGTGGCTCACGTGGGGTGTGCAGGCCCGGGTTGTCGTCACCGACCCTGAGGTCCTTCCCTCCGCGGCCAGCCTGGTTCGCGGATACCTCACCGCTGCCGACGCTGCCACCAATCGAGATCGTGCCGACTCCGAGATTCGTACCTATGTCAGCGCCGCGAGCAACGTCGACGGCGTCGCCGTGACTCCGATGTTCGCGCACTTCCTCGAAGACGCGTTGGCCGTCGCACGACTGACCGACGGCAAACTCACGCCGACGGCCGGGTCGGCAGACCCTCACTCCTGGTGGAAGATCCGCGTCGAGAACAACCGCGTGTACAGCCCGGACGACGTCGTTCTCGATCTGTCCGCGACGGCCCGCGCCAGTTCAGCGGACCACTGCGCGGCATCGACCGCCACGCTTCTCGGGTGCGGAGTACTGGTCGGCCTCGGCGGGGACATCGCGGTTGCCGGCCCGGCGCCGGAAGACGGCTGGCAGATTCAGGTTCAAGACCTGCCCGGCGACCCGACGTGCCAGGTAGCGCTTCCTTCCGACTGCGGGATCGCCACGGCCAGCACCGTCAAACCACTACACCGCGAATCGACGGCGACGCCGATGTGGCGCACGGTGTCGGTGATTGCATCTTCCTGCGCCCAGGCCGCCGCATTCAGTCGGGTTGCGGTCGGCATGGGCGGTTCGGCCATCGACTGGCTACATCAACTCGACGTACCCGCCAGGCTGGTCGACCAGGAGTACCGCGTAACGGTTCTGGGCGGCTGGCCTGACGAGTAAGTCGCGTCAGTTCTGCAGTCGTACGGCGTAGCCGGCACGGTCGAAGGCGGTGAGAAGTTCCGCCTTGTTGTCCGGACCCCGCGTCTCGACGGTGAGGAAGACTTCCACTTCGTCGAGCGCGAGTTCGCCACCGGTACGGGAATGGATGACGTCGACCACGCTGGCGCCGTTCGCTCGAACCACTTCGAGCAACGAGACCAGTGCGCCCGGCCGATCGTCGATGGTGATGTGAACGCCGAGGAACCGTCCGGCCGCTCGCAGACCGTGCGAGATGACGTGCGTGAGAAGCAGCGGATCGATGTTGCCGCCGGAAAGCACGGCGCACACCGGCCCTGTCAGTCCCAGCTCCTCCGGAGAGCAGGTCATCAAGGCCGCAACGGCCGCAACGCCGGCCGGTTCGACGATGAGCTTGGCGCGTTCGAGGCACAGCAGGAGCGCTTTGGACAGCGCTTCCTCGCTGACCGTCACCACGGCATCGACATGGGCGGCAACTTCGGCGAACGGAACCTCGCCCGGGCAGCCAACGGCGATACCGTCTGCCATCGTGGACATCGACGCCAAGGCGGTCGGCTTCCCGGCTGCCAACGACGCCGGCCAGGCAGCCGCGGTCTCGGCCTGCACTCCGACGATGCGGACCTGCGGGCGTACAGCTTTGACTGCTGCGGCCACTCCGGCGATCAACCCGCCGCCGCCGGTGGGGACGAGGATAGTGCCGACCTCAGGCAGTTGCTCGAGGATTTCGAGCCCCACAGTCCCCTGCCCCGCCACGACGTCCTCGTGATCGAACGGGTGGACCAGAACCGCTCCGGTCCGGTCCGCGAATTCGCGAGCGGCCACGAGCGCGTCGTCGACAGTCGAACCGTGCAGGTGGACCTGAGCTCCATATGCCTTGGTGGCCACCAACTTCGGCAGCGGCGCACCCGTCGGCATGAAGACGGTCGACTTGATTCCCAGTTCTGTTGCAGACCAGGCAACTCCCTGCGCATGGTTACCGGCACTGGCCGCCACCACGCCCGCTGCCCGTTCCTCTGCGGAAAGATTGGCAATGCGGTTGTACGCACCGCGCGGTTTGAAAGAGCCGGTGCGCTGCAGGTTTTCACATTTCAAGCTCACGGCGAAGCCGGTGGTTTCGGACAACACTCGCGAGGCCACGACCGGGGTACGTCGCATGACCGGGGCGAGCAGTTGCTGTGCAGCCTTTATCTGTTCGAGATTCACGCATGCCTCCAGAAAGTGCGCCTCCACACCCTCGTGAGGTGTGAAGGCGCACTGCAGATTCGAAGTCGAATTACTGTAGAGCGACGATCAGGACAGCGCTTGCTCGATGTCGCCGACCAGGTCGGAAGCGTCTTCGATGCCGACCGACAGGCGAACCAGATCGTCGGGAACCTCGAGAGCGGAACCGGCCGTCGAGGCGTGGGTCATCGCGCCGGGGAACTCGATGAGGGATTCGACGCCGCCGAGAGATTCTGCCAGCGTGAAGATCTCGGTGCGCGAGCACAGGTCGAGAGCTGCCGCCTTGCCGCCCTTGAGGCGGACGGAGATCATGCCGCCGAAGCGTCGCATCTGCTTGGCCGCGACCTTGTGTGACGGATGCGAAGCCAGGCCCGGGTAGATGACGCTGGCAACCGCGGGGTGGCCGTCGAGCAATTCGACAACCTTCTCCGCGTTGTCACTGTGACGCTCCATGCGCAGCGCCAGTGTCTTGATTCCGCGCAACGTCAGGAACGCGTCGAACGGGCCGGGAACGCCGCCGGATCCGTTCTGCAGGAACGCAAACGCGGTATCCAGTTCTTCGTCGTTGCAGACGAGAGCGCCACCGACCACATCGGAGTGTCCGCCGATGTACTTGGTCGTGGAGTGCAGCGCGATGTCGGCACCGAGCTGCAGCGGCTGCTGCAGGTACGGCGACGCGAAGGTGTTGTCCACCACGATCTTTGCGTTGCCCTCGTGGGCGACCTCGGCAAGGAGCTCGATGTCACCGATATTGAGCAGCGGGTTCGTGGGCGTCTCGACCCAGACCAGCTTGGTGTTGGACTTCATCGCCGCGCGCACCGCATCGACGTCGGACACCGGAGCCGGGGTGTACTCGATCCCCCACTGCGTGAACACCTTGTCGATGAGACGGAAGGTTCCGCCGTACGCGTCGTCGGGGATGACCAGGTGATCGCCCGGTCGAAGTACCGAACGGAGCAGGCAGTCGGTGGCCGCCATTCCCGAACTGAACGCTCGGCCGTAGGTTCCGGATTCGAGCGCGGCAAGGTTCGCCTCGAGCGGGCGACGGGTGGGGTTGCCCGTTCGCGCGTACTCGAAGCCACTGCGCATTCCACCGACGCCGTCTTGGGCGAAGGTGGAACTTGCGTAGATCGGCACGTTGACCGCGCCGGTCAGCGGATCGGGTTCGTAACCCGCATGCACCGCTTTCGTGGAGAAACCCTGCCAGCTGATGTTGTCGGCCTTGCTGCGTTGCTCACTCATGGTCCCCAGCCTAATGGCGCCGGCACCGGCGCAGGAATCCGTACTCAGGAATCCGAACTCAGGAAACCCAGGAGATCGTGGCGCGTGATGACACCGACCGGCTTGCCGTCGTCGACGACCATGAGTGCGTCGGTGTCACCGAGCGCCTTCGTGGCAGCCGAGACCGGCTCGCCGGAACCGATGAGCGGGAACGGCTTGCTCATGTGCTTCTCGACGGAATCCGCAAGGTGCGCACGGCCTTCGAATACCGCGCTCAGCAGATCTCGCTCGGACACGCTTCCGGCGACCTCGCCTGCCATGACCGGCGGTTCCGCACCCACGACGGGCATCTGGGACACGCCGTACTCGCGCAGGATCTCGATCGCGTCGCGCAGAGTCTCCGACGGGTGAGTGTGAACGAGGTCCGGCAGCTCGCCCGACTTGCCGCGCAGGACGTCGCCGACGGTGGGGACGTTGGTCTTGCCGTCGAGTGGGGTGCGCAGGAATCCGTACGACGCCATCCACTGATCGTTGAAGATCTTGGACAGGTAGCCGCGGCCGCCGTCCGGGAGGAGGACGACAATCAGAGCGTCGGGGCCTTCGCGCTTGGCTACTTCGAGGGCAGCGACGACGGCCATACCGCAGGAACCGCCGACCAGCAGTCCCTCTTCGCGGGCGAGGCGACGCGTCATCTCGAAGGAATCGGCATCCGAGACGGCGATGATCTCGTCCGGGATGGACGGGTCGTATGCCGACGGCCAGAAGTCTTCGCCGACGCCTTCGACCAGGTACGGGCGACCGGTGCCACCGGAGTAGACGGAGCCTTCGGGGTCTGCGCCGATGACCTTGACCTTGCCGCCCGAAACTTCCTTGAGGTAGCGGCCGGTGCCGGTGATGGTGCCGCCGGTGCCGACGCCCGCGACGAAGTGCGTGATCTTGCCGTCGGTGTCGGCCCAGATCTCGGGACCGGTGGTCTCGTAGTGGCTCTCCGGTCCGCCCGGGTTGGAGTACTGGTTGGGCTTCCAGGCGCCGGGGATCTCACGGGTGAGGCGGTCGGAGACGCTGTAGTAGCTGTTCGGGTTGTCCGGTGCGACGGCCGTGGGGCACACGACCACCTCGGCGCCGTAGGCACGCAGGACGTTGCGCTTGTCTTCGCTGACCTTGTCTGGGCAGACGAAAACGCACTTGTATCCACGCTTTTGCGCCACGAGTGCCAAGCCGATTCCGGTATTGCCCGAAGTCGGCTCGACGATGGTGCCGCCAGGCCTCAGTTCACCCGAAGCCTCGGCTGCGTCGATCATCTTGACGGCGATGCGGTCCTTGGAGCTACCGCCAGGGTTGAGGTATTCGACCTTGGCTGCCACCGTGCCGAAGTTTTCGCCCGTGACGGACGTGAGCTTGACGAGTGGGGTGTTGCCGATGAGGTCGACGACGTGTTCCGCGATGCGCATTCGTCCATGTTCCCAGATGAAAGAAAACGGTGCGCGCGGACGTCGGGCGAAGGTGGTGCAATCCGGCTAGATTGGCAAGTGTGAGTCGAACCGGACTGAAAGCGTCGGTGGCCACGGTGGTGGCCGGATCGAGTGCAGGCACGCTCTCCTGGTTGGGCTACAACTATCTGATGTCGCAGGCGGGGGCGGCCCGCGGGGTGATCGGTCGCAATATCGCCAAGCCACCCGAGGCGGACGGGGTGTACGCACCCGGCGCCGACAACCCGGAACTCTGGTGGCGGGCCGTGCCCTTCGATCTCCACTTGATGGTCTTCGGCGATTCGTCTGCGGCCGGCGTCGGCGCGCTGACGGCGTCGGAAGTTCCGGGTGTGCAGGTCGCGAAGCTGCTTGCGAGTGAAACCGGGAAGCGAATCCGTTTGAGCACCAAGGCCATCGGCGGCGCCACCTCACGCGGGTTGAGTGGGCAGGTCGACGCCATGTTCGTCGCCGGCCCTCCCCCGGACGCTGCCGTGATCCTGATCGGCGCCAACGACGTCACGGCGAAGAACGCAATTCATGCTTCGGCTAAACGCCTCGGCGACGCGGTACGACGGCTACGCGAGAGTGGCGCCGTCGTTGTTGTCGGCACCTGCCCGGATCTGGGGGTGGTCACGGCTATCCCACAACCACTGCGCTCCGTGGTGCGTGAATGGGGTCATCGTCTCGCGCTCGCCCAGGCGTCCGCGACCAGAAACGCCGGGGGTCATCCCGTTCCACTAGCCGACCTGCTGGCCAAGGAATTCCTGGCCTCGCCCGACACGATGTTCTCGGCTGATCGTTTCCACCCGTCGGCGGCCGGCTACGAGCTCGCGGCGAAGCAGATCGTCCCGGTTCTCGCGTCGGCTCTGGGTGAGTGGCAGGGTGGCCCGCTACCCGAACTTCCCCACGTCTCGGAGGCGGCGCAAGCTCGCACCGTCGCGACCCGACTGACGGCAGCGGCAACTCAGTGGAAAGCCTTCGCGAGACGCACCAAACCCGCAGTTCAGCGCCCCGACGTCAACTGAGTGAGACTGCGTGACCACCATCTGGGAGCGGCAACGTAAATTGTAAGTCGAAGCTGCATTCAACTTGCCCTGCTCGACGGCGTTTCAAGCCGCCCACGAGCAGTACACAAAAGGAGTTTTCATGCCCGAGGCAGTAATCGTCTCAGCAGTACGGTCGCCCATCGGCCGCGCAATGAAGGGTTCGCTCAAGGACATCCGCCCGGATGACCTCGCAACTCAGATGGTTGCCGCCGCGTTGGCAAAGATCCCCGAGCTCGACCCCACCGAGATCGACGACCTCATGCTCGGTTGCGGCCAGCCCGCCGGACAGTCGGGCTTCAACATCGCCCGCGTCGTCGCCGTTCAGCTCGGCTACGACTTCCTCCCCGGTGTGACGGTCAACCGTTACTGTTCCTCCTCGCTGCAGACCACCCGGATGGCACTGCACGCCATCCGCGCAGGCGAGGGCGACGTCTTCATCTCCGCCGGCGTCGAGTCCGTCTCCAGTTTCATCACGGGCAACGCCGACGGCCTACCGGGCACCAAGAACCCGCTCTTCGACGCAGCGCAGGCTCGTAGCGCCAAGCTCGCCGCGGGTGGAGTCGCCTGGACCGATCCTCGCGAAGAGGGCCTGATCCCCGACGTGTACCTGGGCATGGGCCAGACCGCCGAGAACGTCGCTTCGGCCACCGCCATCACCCGCGAAGACCAGGACCGCTGGGCAGTGCGCAGTCAGAACCGCGCCGAGGAAGCCATCGCTCGCGGCTTCTTCGAGCGTGAGATCACGCCCGTCACGCTCGCCGACGGCACCGTCGTCTCCAAGGACGACGGCCCCCGCGCCGGCACCACCTACGAGGGCATCAGCGGCCTCAAGCCCGTCTTCCGCCCCGACGGCACCGTCACCGCCGGCAACGCCTGCCCGCTCAACGACGGCGCAGCCGCACTGGTGATCATGTCCGACACCAAGGCGAAGGCACTCGGCCTGACCCCGCTCGCTCGCATCGTCTCCACCGGGGTCTCGGGCCTGTCCCCCGAGATCATGGGCCTCGGCCCGATCCAGGCCGTCAAGAACGCCCTGAAGATCGCCGGCAAGTCGATCTCCGACATCGACCTGTTCGAGATCAACGAGGCATTCGCCGTGCAGGTCCTCGGATCCGCTCGCGAACTGGGCATCGAAGAGGACAAGCTCAACATCTCCGGTGGCGCGATCGCCCTGGGTCACCCCTTCGGTATGACCGGTGCCCGCATCACCAACACCCTGATCAACAACCTGCAGGAGCAGGACAAGACCTTCGGCGTCGAGACCATGTGTGTCGGCGGCGGACAGGGCATGGCAATGGTGATCGAGCGCCTCAGCTGATCCCCTGAGCACGTAGAAAGCGGCCGCCCGGCTTCTGCCGGGCGGCCGCTTTCGTATGGTCGTTTTTCAGGTAGTCGTGAATTTCCGAGCAAAACTCCCCAACTCGCGAATCAACGCTCGTGCAGCGTCGTCCTCACGCTGGACAGCGGCGCGGGCTTCGTCGGCCCAACCGTGGCGGAGCAGTCGCTTGGCGGCAAGGACTGCCGGTCCGATGTTGGCGGCAATCTGCTCGGCACTCTCGCGGGCACGTGCCTGTACCTGGTCGGCCGGTACGGCGGCCGTCGCCAGTCCGTAGGCGGCAGCTTCGACGCCGCTGAGCCACCGGGCCGACAGGATCAGCTCGGCGGCGCGCTGTGTTCCGATCACCTTGGGCAACAACCAACTACTGGCAGCTTCGGGAGCGGTACCCAGCGACGTGAACGGTGCCCGCAGGCGCGCGTTCTCGGCAACGTAGACGACGTCGCAGTAGAGCAGCATGGTCAGGCCGATGCCGACGGCAGCGCCGTGCACCGCGGCGATCAAGGGCTTCGGGAACTCCACCAGCGCAACGATCAGCGGCGCGAATGCATGGCCGAAGTCTGAATTGTCGGTGCCTGGTTCGGCGAGTGCGCGTAGGTCGACGCCACTGGAAAATGCCTTGCCTGCGCCCTCGACGATCACCACGGCCACGGCCTCGTCCGACGCCGCGTCGTCAAGCGCCTTGGTCAACGCTCGAAAACCGGCCGCATCGAAAGCGTTCAGGCGGCCCGGATTGTTGAAGGTCAGCGTTCGCACTGCTCCGGCATCCGCCACCAGCACGGGTTCGGTGGTGTTTGTCGACATTCGCTCCCCTTCGCTCCAAACCAAGCAGTTGCTAGGCATCCAAGCACCGTAACCGCCCACAGACGACAAAAGAAGGGCCCCTCGCGGGGCCCTTCTTCGTGTTACGGAACGACTCGAGAACTAGTCGTTGTTGAAGTAGCTCAGCAGACGCAGGATCTCGACGTACAGCCAGACCAGGGTGACGGTGAGGCCGAATGCGACGCCCCAGGCTGCCTTCTCCGGGGCCTGTGCGCGGATCAGCTGATCAGCGGCGTCGAAGTCGAGCAGGAAGCTGAAGGCTGCGATGCCGATGCAGACGAGGCTGAAGATGATGGCGAGCGTTCCGCCGTCACGCAGTCCCAGTCCGCCGTCGACGAAGAAGCTCGCGACGAGGTTGCCGAGCGCCAGAACGACAACGCCGATCAACGCGCCGATGATCATTCGCGTCAGACGCGGTGTCACCCGAATCGCGCCGGTCTTGTAAACCACGAGCATGCCGAAGAACACGCCGAAGGTGCCGAGGACTGCCTGCGCGATCAGTGCCGATCCGCCGACGCCACCGAATTGAATATCGGTGAACATGAACGACAGCGCACCGAGGAACAGACCCTCGGCGACGGCGTACGCCAACACGATTGCCGGGTTGTCCATCTTGCGACCGAACGTCGCGACCAGAACCAGAACGAGGCCGACAAGACCGCCGCCGATGACCAGCGGGGCTGCAAGGTCGGCGTTGTTGTTGACGAGGAAGTACGACACCAGTGCCGAGATCGTCAGCACACCGAGCGTGATGCCCGTCTTGGTGACGACGTCGTCGATCGTCATGGCCCGCGAGGTGGGACCGGTCTGGTACGGCTCGGCCGGAGCGTACTGCGGCTGACCGAACTGCTGGGTTGCCTGCGAGGCGCCCGCCGTCGCAGATCCGAACGAGGCGTATCCGTTGCCCTCTTGCTTGGGCAGATTGCGGAACACCGGGTTGCTGGTGGTGCGCACCGTGATCATCCCTTCATCGTGGTGGCCTACGACGGGTGCGTCGCGGGTTCGCCGTACGGATCCGAGTTTCCGACACGGTCCGTGTACCTGACTAAAAGTAAAGCACTCGTAATTTACAACGTCGAAGCGTCGGTTGTAGTTCCCGGCGCATTTCCGGAAGATCAACACTCTTCGATACTAGGACGGTTTGACCGACTTCATCACGATGAACTTCGCGTTCTTCGCCATCGCCTCGCTCGGACCCACCGCGGCTTTCAGCGGTTCGCGATACCCCAGATGCGCGTTGTGAACAGTCCACAACTCGCCACCCGGACGCAGGACGCGACCGGCGGCTTCGAACATCTTGAGTGCTCCGCCGGTGTGCACCGCCGCGCCGACGTGGAACGGCGGGTTCAACAGAACCAGATCGGCACTCGCACTGGGCAACGAACTCACGGCGTCGTCGCGCAGGCCGCTCACCCGATCGCCGACGCCGTTTGCAGTTGCGGTCGCCAGAGCCGAAGCGACGGCTGCCGAGGACTGATCCGTTGCGATCACGTGGACATCCGGGAACTTACGCGCGATCGCCGCCGCGAGAATGCCGCTGCCACAACCCAGATCGATCACGTCGCTCAGCGGATCGACCGCAATCTTTCCGAGGTTCTCCAGGAGCAACCGGGTGCCGATGTCCAGGCTCGCACCGGCAAACACGGCGCCGTGAGCAACGACGTCGAGGTCGAACTCGTCGAGGCGTTCGGTCATCGGGAACGTGATGGCAACATCGGCCTTCGGTTCCGATGCCTTGAGTACGCGGGACTTCTGACGCCCACGCGAGGCGCTGACGTCGGAAAACGATTCGCCGAGAACCTTGTTCATCGCCGGGGTGATGTGCTTGTCACGCCCACCGGCGAAGACACGAACCGCCGGGTCGGCGTGGAGCGCGATCAGCTGGGCGATCTCGGCAAGTTCGGCGAGGCTACGCGGCAATTGCATGAGCACGACGCGGGCGCCGCTGAGCAACTCCTCGTCCAGTCCGTGGGAGGTGAAGGCGTCACTGAATCCGAGTTCGCGCGCATTGTTCGCGAGGGCCAACTCTCCGGTGAGTGGATCCTGGTGAACCCGCACGGCGGCGATTCCGTGAACGAGCGCAACACCGGCGGTCAGCGCACCGTAGTGATCGCCGATCACGACGACGGTGCCCGCCGGCGCTGCGGCAAGAGCGTCGGCGGCCTCGTCGAGGATCAGACGATCAGCCGCGTCGACGGCAAAGAGATTGGGTGCCTCGACATCGGGGAATCGGCGCAGACGATCGAACAGTTCGGGTGTGTCGGACATGCCACCAGTCTTTCAGGTGGAACTACGCAACACTCAATCCCCCGACCAGCAGGTGATCAGTTCGACATCCCTGTCAGTTCGACATCCACTGCACGACGTTGTCGACGGTTTCGCGTTCGGTGCGGAATCCGTTCACCGGGTGGTCGGTGTCGGGGTACCCGAACGAGATCGCGCAGACAACCTTGCGCGTGTCGTCGATGCCGAAGTGCTCGTGAATGAACTTGGAGCTGCCCGCGAGCGCCGCCTGCGGAATGGTGGCGACCCCCAGGCTCTGGGCCGCGAGCAGGAAGCTGTTCACGTACAACCCGCAGTCGACGGCGCCGTAGGTGCCCAATGCCTCGTCGGTGGTGATGATCGCGACGTGGGGAGCGCCGAAGAGCTCGAAGTTCTTCATCGTCTGTGCCGCGGATCCGGCGCGGTCACCGTGCTCGATTCCGACGCTCGAATACAGCGCCATCGCGCAGTCGAACCGACGCGACTTGTAGATGCCCTGGTACTCGCGGGGGAACTCGAAGTCCGACTCCTGGGCGTTGGCCATCACGTACTCACCGAGGCCGGCGCGGAATCGTTCGGTGCCCTCTCCTTCGGTGATCGCAACCTGCCACGGTTGCGTGTTGCACCACGAGGGCGTCTTCTGCGCCAGCCGAAGGATCTCCTCGATCACC
Source organism: Rhodococcus sp. 66b (assembly GCF_002076325.1). Classification (NCBI taxonomy): domain Bacteria; kingdom Bacillati; phylum Actinomycetota; class Actinomycetes; order Mycobacteriales; family Nocardiaceae; genus Rhodococcus; species Rhodococcus sp. 66b. The sequence continues at coordinate 479,757 of NZ_MUZB01000002.1, read as the reverse complement.
TCACGTGGCACCTGACGGTCCTCGTAGGCGCGGCAGCTGATCCGGGCGTCGAGCAACGCTTCCAGGCTCGTATCCACGACGATGCTCTCGGTCATGTGTTCTCTCCTCGATCAGGCTGCACTACAACACTTCGCACGATAGAACTACCGCCTCGACGCAATAGTCATCGGGTCACCTTTGCGAAGGCCGACACCAGCTCGCCGAACTCTGCCATCGCCGTGTCCGGATCCGGATCTACTGCTGCCAGCGCGACCAGCACATCGGTGGCACCGGATTCGAGCAGCTGTTCGGCGCCGATCATCGTCGCCGGGAGGTCGATCGAGCCGTCGGACCCGCGTACGACGGTCAGTCGCCCACGGACCTGCAATTCCGCTGGATCGCGTCCGAGATCCGCCATGGCCTTCCCGATGACGTCGATCCCTTCACGTAGGTCGTCGTCCGCGGCGCCCATGATCGGAATCCACCCGTCACCCCAGGTTGCGACGCGTCGTACGACGGCCTTGGATAGTGAACCGGATACCCAGATCGGTATTCCAGCGGCTGGACGGGGCGCGCAATACACGTCGTCGAACTTCAGACGAGGAGTGTCGATGCTCGCCGGCGCCGAACTCCACAGGGCCCGGCACACTGCAAGTGCGTCGTCGAGCAGCGGTCCTCGTTTACCGAAGTCCATACCGACGGCGTCGTATTCGCGTTCCTGCCAACCGGTTCCGACGCCAAGGTCGAGGCGGCCGCCGGACAGCAGATCGAGTGTCGCGGCCGTCTTGGCAAGTACCGCTCCCCCGCGCAGCGCCGCGATGACGATTCCGGTCCCCAAGCGAATTGTCTTCGTCTGTCCGGCAACAAAAGCCAGGACGGTCAGCGGTTCGAGCCAGTTGGCGTCAGGCTCGGTGGGGAACGCCGACCACGTGTATGCCGAGTTGTCCGAGCCCATCACCACATGATCGGTGACGAGGACCCGGTCGAAGCCGGCAGCTTCCGCGCTCTGACAGACCTGCACGAGTTTCCCGTAGGAGTTCTCCGCAAGGGTGGTACCGAAATTGGGAACGTTCAGACTGAAAGTTGTCATGTGTCAAGCCTTTCGGGGCCGGTTGGTCCAGCCGCCTTCTTCGGTGGGGAACCAGCCTCCGGCAGCGTGCGAGCCGCCGTCGACGTGGATGACGGTTCCGGTGATGTATCTCGCCAGGTCTGAAGCCAGGAACAGCGCGGGGCCGGCAATGTCGACCGGCTGGCCCGGTCCACCCAGCGGCGCCCACCCCGGCCACTTGTCCCAGTCGTCGGCAGGGACGATCCTGCGATACGGCACCTGTACCGACTCGATCAGATCCGGGGCAATGGCGTTGACGCGCACTCCGGTTCGACCGATCTCCACACCAAGACTTCTGGTGAACTGCGTCAGCGCGGCCTTGTATGCCGAGTACATGGTGTGGCCCGGGATCGCTCGATGCGCCTCCACCGTCGTCAGGTTCACGATCGATCCACCGACTCCGCGATCGATCATGCCGGGAAGCAGGGCATGGGTCAGGCGCACGACGTGATCGAAATTGATGTTGCCCGCCTCGGACCAGAATCCTGGATCCGTACCGGTGAACGCTGTCGGCGGGTTCAGGAAATGACCCACATTGTTCACCAGAACGTCCGGCGCGAACTCGGTCAACGCGACGGGGACTTCCTGCGCACGCACGTCGTACTCGAGATGGTTGATCGAACCACCTGCAGCTGAGTCGAATTCGACCTCGCCCAGCGGTGCCATGTCCACAACCAGAACTGACGCGCCATGCGAGGCAAATGCTCGAACGATCGCTGCGCCGATTCCCTGGGAACCGCCTGTGACCACTGCCTTCTTACCCACCAACATCGGCCCTGGGAAGTACGCCGATCCGACCACCACGAAGACACCCTTCTGCAGTTCGATGTGAATCACTTCGGCGTACCGTCACACATCGATCGCCAAAACGGGCGCAAAGTTCTCACTCAGTGGTAGCCGCGACACCCAGCCTGCTCGGACCGCCTGGTCGCTCATTCAAATAGTCCGGAATCTCGGCTGCCCGTATCGGCATTCCCTCGAGGTACCCCTGGATCACGTCACATCCGCACTCCGTCACTATCGCGCGCTGCCTCTCCGTCTCCACGCCCTCGGCAACGGTGTCCAGCCCGAGAGATTTGGCAATCGCGATGACGGCTCGCAGGACAGCGAACCTCGAATTCGAGGGATCCGCGTCCAGCGGTGCGACGAACGCCCGATCGATCTTCAACCGATCGAGCGGCAGCCGGGCCAAGCTGGCAACCGAGGAGAACCCTGTACCGAAGTCGTCCATCGCAATCGCGATTCCGAGCGCCGAGAGCTGTACCAACACATCTCGGTCGGCGTCGTCGATGACCAGCGATTCGGTCACTTCGATCTCGAGTCGGCTGGGGTGGAGGTTCACCTCGTTCAGTGTCTGGCGTACCGATTCGACGTATCGACTCGAACGCAGTTGCACCTGAGAAACATTGACGGCAACCCGAATGTCCTCCGGCCACGTTGTCGCTGCCGTGCAGGCAGCCCGCAAAACACCTGCACCGATCGGCACGATCAAGCCAGTTTCCTCGGCGACCGAAATGAAGTCTCCCGGCGAGACGAGACCTGAAGTCGGATGGTTCCAACGCAGCAGAGCCTCGAACCCGACAACAACTCCCGTCGCGGCTGAAACCTGCGGTTGATAGACCAACTCGAACTCTTCGTCGATCAACGCACGACGAAGATCCAACAGTGCTCTGGCCCTACCTGTCGCACGATCCCGCAAAGTCGCATCGAAGGCGCGAATCTGGTTCCGACCGCTCTCCTTTGCGTGGTAAAGCGCGAGGTCCGCAACAATCACCAGGTCTTCGAGGCTGTCGGCGTCGTCGGGCATCGAGCCGTACCCCAGACTGGCACGAATGCGAATCTGGTTGCCGACCAGTGAAAATGGTCGTTCGAATGAGTCGAGAATCGTTTGGAATCGTTCCTCAACCTCATCTGCACTCGCGATGTCGTCGAAGGCGGAGTCGTCGAAGGCGGAGTCGTCGAAGGCGATGGCAAACTCGTCACCCCCCAGTCGCCCACAGATCTCGTTCGATCGCAGAACGCTGTGCAGCCTGCTCGCAACATCGCGAAGCACGTCGTCTCCGACGTGGTGTCCCAACCGGTCGTTGATCGACTTGAAGTTGTCCAGGTCCAGAATCGCCAACCACACTCTGCGTCCGTCCCGAAGCCTCGACGAGAGCTGAGCGTTGAAGCTGTACCGATTCCTGAGTCCGGTCAGCGAATCGACTTCCGCCAGTCGCAAGATATTTTGACGCTGGTGATAGGAGTGCGTGATATCGGATCCGACACCGCGCCACCCGTAGTCTGCCCCGTCGCCGCTGCCCGGGTGACCTGACATCGACCACCAGCGAGTATCGCCCCTTACGACAACTTGCATGGTGAGGTCCCGAAACGCCGTCCCGGCTTGAAAATTCGCGGTGAGAAGATCAAGGGACTTCCTGCCCGCATCTGTTCGAGATGCGCCGATCCCGATCAGGATCTCGTGCATGGTGCGGCCCCGAATCTGCGCTGCCGGTAAACCGACCTGCTCGGCAAATCGGTACGACACGGTACTGGCGATACCGCGCGAATCGGTTTCCCAGAGCCAATCCTGCGCTCCGTCTTCGAGATCGTTGAGCAACAATTCGACGAGATCTCGTTCGTCCTCGGCTACGAGTTCGGCGCGTAGCCGTCTCTCGAAGAGGTTGGCCAACAGCAAAGTTCCGCTGTAGAGCGAACCTACGAAGATGACCAGCACCCCGATCAGCACGAAACGCGATGTGCCCGGTTCCGTCCAGAACGCCCCGGCCAGCCCGACTCCCACCAGGCTGATCCAGACGACAGTGATTCCGCGAAACATCATGGTGGGAAACACGCCGACCGCGATCCCACCGATCAAGGTCGAGCTCAGTACCAATTCGTCACCAGGATCGAGCATCGGGAAGAGAACGAGAGCCAAGCACGCCAGGAGCACTCCCCAGACAATGATTTCGACTGTGAGCACCACCAATTCGGTGGTCTGGGACTCTGAGACTCCAATACGCGAGCGCCGGAGCCAATAGACACTGAACCCAGCGCTCGACAACAGCATGACACTCGACCAGGCGAAGCTGAACCATCCGGCATCCACCGGCAGGAGCACCACGATCGCTGACAACGCAACCGCTGCAGTCAGAAACGACCACGGAAGTACGCGCGCGGTGAACCGCAGGCGTCGATCGAGTAAGCGACGGCGATCGTAATCCGAGAGGTGTTGTTCCGTGCCGCTGCGACCGAGCTTGCGCACAGACGTCTCGACACGACGCCTACGGAGTACCGCCGGGTCATCCACGTCGGCCTGCTACCGCCGCTGCGACCGCGTCGACCGACATGACCCCGCCGGCGATGTATCCCTGAACAGTCCTCACCCCTGCAGCGGCCACGGACTTCAAGTCCTCCTCACCGTCGACTCCCGAGACGACGACCTCCATGCCCAGCGCGTCGACCAGATCCACGACAGCTTCGAGAATCGGCCGTCCACCAGGCGCCGCACCCGAAATGGAGCGTTCTATCCGGACTCGGGTGAACGGAAGGCCGGACAGTGATGCGAGCGAGGAGAATCCGGCACCGAACTCGTCCACGGTCAGCGCGATTCCCATGTCCGCGATCGCGTGCAATGCAGACTTGGACTCGTCGGTGATCGCCGAGGATTCGTTGAGTTGGAGCTCGAGCTGATGTGCGCTGGCGTCCGATCGTCGAAGCGAATCCCCTATCGAGTCGACAAAGGAATCCGATTCGAGCTGACGCGTCGATACCGTGACGGCTACCCGCAGGTGATCAGGAAGACGCGACGCCGCCTCGCACGCCAGCTCGAAGACGGTCGTTCCTAGTGAATAAGCCAAACCGGTGTCGTCTGCGACGCTCATGAATTCGGCGGACGTCACAGCTCCGAGGCGGGCGTTGTGCCAGACCACGCGGACCTCCACGGCCACGATCTCGCGGGAGAGCACGTCGATCCTGGGCAGCAGCTCGAGTTCGAGGTCCTTCTCCGCGACGGTGTTTCCCAGATCTTCGAGTAGGCGGGCCCGCCGATCGGCCACGGACTTCATCGAGTCTCGATATTCACGCACGGCCCCGCGCCCGGATTCCTTTGCCGCGAACAACGCGAGGTCCGCAGCGCCCATCATTTCGTCGGCGGAGGACGGCAGTTCGGCGGGGAGGTAGTACCCGATGCTGCATCCGATCTCCAACCGCGTGCCGGCCACTGTGATCGGCTCATGCAGAGTTTCGATGTAGCGGCCGAGCAGAGTACGAACTTGCGAACTGTCACCTACATCGGTGAAAAGAATCGCGAACTCGTCTCCACCCAGACGTGCGAACAACTGTGACATTCCGCCGGCTTCGGACAGGCGATCCGCGACCTCTCGCAGAACCGCGTCGCCAACGGTGTGACCCAGTGTGTCGTTGACCGATTTGAAGTTGTCGAGGTCGAGCATGGCCAACGCGAGACCACTTTCGCTTGTGTACGGATCGCGCAGCAGTCGCTCGAGCTCGGTCCAGAAGCTGTGCCGGTTCGGCATGCCGGTGAGTGCGTCCACCCGACCCATCCGCACGATCTCGTCACTCTGCAGTTTCACTTCCGTGACGTCGGAACCGACTCCCCGCCAGACGAACTCGTCGGGCGTGCGGCCGGGGCGCGGGCGTCCGGAGATCTGCCACCACCGGATTTCACCGTGCACTCGGACCGGAACGAGCACGTCGACGAATGCGGTCTTCGTGTGGCGGGCTTGCTGCAACTCCATGAGCGCATCGATTCCGCCGGGGATCCGTAGGGTGCCCAATTCCATGAACAGGTCCTGCCACGCCGTTCCCTGCAACTCGGTGGAGTCCAGCCCCGCTTCGACCGCGAGCCGCGTCGGGATTCGGTTGAACTTGCCTTTCTGGTCGGTCTCCCACACGAAGTCCCCCGCGTTGCCTTCGAAATCTTCGAGAAGCATCTGCACAACCGATCGTTCCGACGCGGCGCTCAATTCAGCTCGGTAGCGAGATTCCAGGTTGCCCGAGACCACTATCGTGCCGCCGATCAGAGCTGCGCCGTAGGCGATCATTCCAATGAGAATTCGTTCGAACTCGGGCCCCGGTTGAAGCCAGAATGCCACCCCGAGGATGACCATATTGGACAGGATCCAGGTGACCCCCACCATCCGCAACATCGCGGTGGCCACGGCTCCGGCTCCGGTGATGGATGTGGTGACCGCTATCAGGATCAGGTCGCCGGAATCGTCCAGGATCGGGTACAGGACCAGGGCTAGCGAGGAATACAGGATCCCGACTACAGCAAATTCGATGATGAGAAACGCGTAGGACATCCGGTACGTGGGTGCGATCAGGTTGAAATGAATGGCGAGACCGACGCACATCCCCACCAACCCGATCACTCCGGACAGGAATGGCCACAGACGCGGCAACGGTCCGCTGTCCGGCGGAATCACATACAACGTCAGCCCGAGTGTGACGACGAGGTGGACAGCAGCGGCCCACGGCAGCACGCCGAAGGTGACGGCTATCTGCTCACGAGTGACGTCATCGCGCTGCGCGGGCGTCAATCTTTCTCTCTGGTGGGGTTGCAGAAGAGACAGGACCGACATCACTTACCTCCCGCTCCCACGACGCAATTCGAATCGGACGTCCGACTCAGCAATTCTCTCGTAATTAGGCACTGCGGTGTCAACCAGTACGTCCGACCTATTTCGGAGTCAGGTCTGCCCACAGACACAGTAATCAGCAAACTACTGGTCTGCCGGTAGTTGGTGCGGCAAGTTTGATGCCGATGGGTTGAAATCAGACATGAGGGACAATGGCCGGAGATCGCCGATCACGTCGGTGGAGATTCCTCGACGGGTAACACGATCGGACTCATTCGAGTTCAGACAAGGACTATCACGATGGCAATCGACTACACCCGACGTTCCGGCGAGTCCACTCCGTCGCAAGCACCGGTCAGCCTGAGCAAGATCACGCTCACCAAATCGGCACCGACGGTCAACCTCGCGAAGGCGGGTGAACGACAAGGCAATATGCGCGTGAACCTCAACTGGTCGCAGGGAGCACCACCGAAGAAGACCGGTTTCCTCGCCAAACTCGCCGGCGCAGGTTCTGGCGCGGTCGACCTGGACCTCGGATGCCTCTACGAACTTGCCGACGGGTCCAAGGGAGTGGTCCAAGCCTTGGGCAACAGTTTCGGTTCACTGACTTCTCCGCCCTACATCTCCCTCGACGGCGACGACCGCAGTGGTGCGAACACCGGCGGCGAGAACATGCACGTCAATCTCGGTGACCCAAGCGCTTTCCGGCGAATCCTGATCTTCGCGATGATTTACGACGGCGCCCCCAACTGGGCGGCCGTGGACGGCGTCGTCACCCTGTATCCCACCAACGGCCCCGAGGTGGAAGTGCGGCTCGATTCGGCCAGCAACCAGGAGCGGTTGTGCGCAATCGCTCTCATCCAGAGTTCAGGTCAGGGCGTGACGGTGACCCGCGAAGTTCAGTACATCAACGGCAGTCAGTCAGATCTCGATCGGGCCTACAACTGGGGAATGAAATGGGCGGCGGGACGAAAGTAGGTGTCACGGGCGGGGTGTCCCCCATCCGAATGACAATGTCTGAATCGTCCACAATGTCGCAAATTACTGGATAGTGTCGAGAAGTGGGGTCGGACATGAGGGGTCACGCTCGACACCGATAGTGGGTCGGTGACGCTATGTGCTTGGCGACACCGACGTTCGACCGGAAAGGCCCTCGATTTCCCCCGAGATCGAGGGTCTTTTCGTATCTTGCGTCACTGTTCGGACCCCTTTTATTAGTTGATCGTTAAACTAAGCGTTCGTCCAACATGTACCGATGGAGAACGTGAATGTCCACGAATTCAGATCGACGCCCGCGCCTGCCCGTGAGAATCGCCTACCTCACCGCGGGAGTTCTCTTTGTCGCCGCCATGCTCCTGCTGGCAAGCGTCGTCAATCCTGACCGGGACCGCGATTTCTCCATGAACCACGTCCCCGCGGGGACGTCGGTGACTTCCGTCGTCGCCACCACTGACCTCGGCTAACGAAGGTACTGGTACGTAAGTGGCGCGCGTCACGAACTGTGGGTACCTTCAACGCCAATGGTTCGCCGTAGGTCGGTATTGAGAGGGACGGCCAACCACTGCCCTGCCTGGTTGCCCCACCCAAGCAGGCAGGGCACCCCTTCAACTCCATCGACTTTTCTGCGGATCCACGCCGACGCACTCTGGCGTCCGGACAGTTTCACCGCAGCGCCTGCAGTAATGGGTCCGATGCCCGCCATTCTCGGTCGAGGCACACCCGCACACCTCCCAGCCGACGAGGCACGTATTGGCCGTCAGCGGGTGTCCGTTCGGGCAGCGGTCCGGGGATCGCTCGGTTAGCCGCATCTCCACATTTTCGCACACACGTTCGATACCTTGGTACTGCACACTGCAAATTCGATTGCACCGGCCGCTTCCGGTCAGCCCGAGCGCAACTATCCCTTCTGTCACTTCGGTCTGCTTTAATACGAAGGCTTTGTCGGGGGTTTACCAATGTCCGAAGTTGTCGAGTTTCTGCGAGCACACGCAGGCGAACACGGGGTTGAACTATGGGTTTCTTCAAGAAGGCGGCTGTGACTGCTCTAGCGGTCGCTGCAGTCGGAGCATCAACAGGGATCGCATCAGCTGATCCGTCGACCGACGTGAATTACGAAGCGAAGATCGTCGACAAGTCGATCGTCACCACTATCGACGCCGGGCTGTTCAAGGTATCCGGCGACGGCAACTCCGTCGTCTTGCAGGACAGCAAGGGAGCCGACCTTGTTTCCCTGCCTCTCGCATACAACCTCGGGGATCTGCAGTTCCCCTTCGATCGCACGATCAGTGAAGACGGTAAGACCCTCACGCTGACACCGATCACCGATTCGTCGAAGGCAACACCTCGACCCGAGAGTGCGCCTGCGGCAAAGGAATGGACGCCGGTAGCTTCGCCCGAGGAAAATGATCGGGCGATTGCGCACTTCCAGAGTCAGCTCGGTCTCGGCACTCAGGTCGGCAGCTTGCTCGGCACCATCGTCGGCGCCGGAATCGGTTGCGCTGTCGGTGCTCCGCTGGGCTTGACCATCGTCGGACTCCCCGTCGCTGCGGCACTGTGCCTGGGTGGTCTCGCAACAGGAGCCGGAATCGGCGGTGTCGCCGGAACGATCCTCGGTGGCGGCGGCGCGGCTGTCGTAGCCGGCATCGACCTCGTCAACACACTGAATGCGCCTGCCGGAACGACCGTCTGGGCCCAGTAGCCACTTGGTGGTAAGTCGTTGCTCCACGGAAAACCCCGCCCGTCCGTATGAGGACGAGCGGGGTTTTTCGATTCCACGGACAGGCGGATTTACTTGGTGCCCCCAGTCGGACTCGAACCGACACACCGCAACCCAGGTCGCCCAACTCAGCGGAGAGGTTGCGTCGATGTACCCGATCTACGGGCTAATGGTGAACTTTCTGGCGTACAGCGGACTTCGCGCATCTGAGAACTCGGGGTTGGAGATTCGGGACCTCTCGTTTACGACCGGCCCAGCCAAGTCCGACGGCTCCCCCACTACGCGATGCGCAATCAGCGTCCTACGAACCAAGAACCGAAAGGAGGGTCGGTGGGAGTCGAGCACGCCGAAATCTAAGCGGTCCCGCAGGACCGTTCCGCTACCGACTTGGCTGGCTGAGCGCATGCGCGACTACCTCGCGGAAGAACACCCGAGGTCCACCGAGCCGACTGCTCCGCTGTGGCCGTCGAGGAAGAACGGCGGTGGCTTCCGGCCTGCGGGCGAGCGGTACGCGGTTCCGCTCGACTGGACCCAACCAATCGCAATGGGCGCGTTCTACAACACCATATTTCGTCCCGCGCTGGTGGTGGTCGGACTTCCCGCTAGCGCCCCAGCGACCACCGACCTTTCCGCCACTCGCGGAGTACGACTCCACGACCTCCGCCACACCTTCGCGACGATGCACCTTATGCCCGGCACTCACTTCATGCAGGTCTCAAAGTGGCTGGGGCACTCAACCTTTACGCTCACCCTCGACACCTACGGCGATTGGATACCAGAAGAGGATGGTGGCGCAGGCAATGATCTTCCCGAGCCTACCGCCGTCCTCACAACACCAGCCAATGGACTGTCGAACGTAGTGCCGCTGTTCGGTAAGCGATCTGCCGGGTAGCCCGGTCGGTCATACTCGAGAAGTTCTTGACCGATAAACCGTAGAAGAACTGGGCTTCCATCGGGACCGCAGGACATGCCGGTCGGAGCCATGTAATCCTTGAGATCAGTATCGATAGCTGCTTCAATCCGGACCCCCGAGGAGTTCAAGCCCAAGCGCCTCGCGCACGTTACTGGACCAGCCACTAAACAACTCTCAGTATCGTGTGCGCCAGTCGTCTATCGTGACCTGCAATCTTTCCGGGTAGTAATTTGTTCGGCTACCGTTCGGGTCTGTTGACTGTGCTTCATATAGTGACAACGCACACTCAGTGTTGATGAGTGCAAGATTGATAGAGTCCGCCATCATTCCAAAAGATTCCATCGGATTTCCGAGCAGATGGATTGGCCATGCATGCCCGTAGGTGAAACTAGAGCAAACCCTGTATCCCAGCTTAGAGACCGTCTGATAGTGCACCCCGGCCACGTCAGACGTGTGCTTTGGTGGATTGGCAGCGATCCAATTCGCGGCCTTCCGAACCATTTCCGAGTACTGTCGTGCGTTTGCAGGCTCAAGGGTTTCCAAGACCTCAAGCTCCTTGGTGTGGAACTCGAACCGATGCTTGTTCTGCGCATAGGCTTCGTCAGACATCGTTCGAAGCCCATTGTCGTGAGCGTTCTGTGTCTCTCCATGCCATTCTCGCGCGTGCTCAATTCCCACCTTTGCGAGACCAGCCGCTCTCTTGCGCCTTGCGTCTCGATCTTCGGAACTCATTATCCAAATAGCTTGCGCTGAGCACTCGACTGCTGTTCTGCACAGTGAAAGAAAAGCAGCAGGGTGATGGTTGAATGGAGCGTCTGCCTTCGCCTGTACAACCAATGCCCTTGTCGAAGCAATCGCGTCGATAGCATTCATGATCGGGTACATCACGGTGCCAGACAAGCCCTCTGGGATCTTCTCATAGTATCCATCCGCGTCGTCCTTAGCCATTGGCGTGCCGGGATCAGGACGATGGGGTTTCAGCCCCCATGCCTTGAGGGTCTGACCTCGCTCAGCCCGTTCCGAGACGCGACCGAGAGCGGGGTTCAACATTGCAGCGAGTGCATAACGCACGTCCGGTGGGTTCATGAGCTGAGACCATACCGACCGCCCCCGACACTCGCGCCTACGTTCGCCTGGGGTTACGCCGCACGTCACGGCCTTTTCACGGCCCTGCAGGACCTGGGGCGCCATTCGATTAACAGGGAAGGCGTCGCGACCTGCGGCTACTTGGTGCCCCCAGTCGGACTCGAACCGACACTTGACGGATTTTAAGTCCGTTGCCTCTGCCAATTGGGCTATGGGGGCCTTGACGCACCCGACTGGTCGGGTGCGTCGGGAATCAGACTATCGGGTGGGTCTGAGCTATCGACATCGCGATGCCGTCGAGGATGTCGTGTTCGCTGACAACCAGTTCGGTGATCCCGGCTTTGGCTTCGAATGTCTGAGCCAGCACCGTGGTGATGATCGCTCCGCCACCGATGACGTCCACCCGCCCCGGATGCATCGGGCCGAAGGCGGCGCGATCAACCCGAGGCATGGCGGTAAGTCGCTCGCACACCTCGAAAAGTTGCTTGAACGGAATCCTCGACAGGTGCACCTTCTCGGCGTCGTACTCCGGAAGTTCCTGAGCAATCGCGGCCAGCGTCGTCATAGTTCCAGCGACACCCACCCAGGTGTGCGCCTTCTCGACGGGCACGGCCTCGAATGCCTCGGCCAATTTCGCGGTCGCAAAAGCCGTCGCCTCGGAAACCTGCTCTGCCGTAGGCGGATCCGACGGTAGGCACCGCTCAGTGACGCGCACACAGCCGATGTCGGTGGAGTACGCAGCCTGGACGCCCGACGCGTCGCCGAGGACAACTTCGGTGGACCCGCCGCCGAGATCGACTACCACAAAGGGGCCCTCGGACGGATCAAGTTCTCCCACAGCACCACCGAACGAGAGTCGCGCCTCTTCGTCGCCGGTGATCACCTCCGCTCCGGATCCGGGAATCACCGCACCGAGCACGTCCCGCGTCATCGTGAAGAAGTCTTCCCGATTCGCAGCGTCGCGAGTAGCCGACGTCGCGACCATTCGAACGGCGGTTGCTCCGGCATCGGCGATCATCGACGCGTACTCGACCAGCGCGACCCGGGTGCGTTCGATGGCCTCGGGCGCGAATGTCCCTGTCGCATCAACACCTTGACCCAGTCGCACGACGCGCATCTCGCGCCGGACATCCACCAGACGGCCGTCGGCGCCGACGTCGGCGATCAGCAGTCGAATGGAGTTGGTACCGCAATCGACTGCGGCAACACGGCGAGTCACCGGTCGGCGGTGTCGGCGTCGTCGATGCCAGGCCAGTCCGCGGGAATTGCAGTTCCGCGGAGCTTTCCGTGGCCGGCCAAGGCAACGGACTCGTCACCGAGCGGATTGACGCCGGGACCCTTGGCAAGCGAATGCGCCATCAGCACGTGCAAGCACTTGACGCGATCCGGCATCCCGCCACCGGCAAAGTCGGTTCCGAGAGATTCGATCGCGTCCCGTTCGGCAAGGTACGACTCGTATGCCCGTCGGTAGGCCGCGGCAAGTTCCGGATCCTGGGTCAGGCGTTCGGTCATTTCACGCATGACGCCGGCGGATTCCTGACGGCTCGCTTCGGCAGTCAGTCGCGGGTCGGTGAGGTAGTACAGCGTCGGGAACGGTGTTCCGTCCGGAAGTTTGGGGGCAGTCTTGACGACGCCGGGCTGACCGTCCGGGCTGCGGTACGCGATCTCGATCACTCCGCGTGGCTCACGGCCCAATTGAGCGGCAACGGCGTCGAGATCCGCTTGTGAAACCTGTGGGGAATTTTCGGACGTGTTGCTCACCCGGTGGGTACTCCTTGTTCTTCTGGCTCTATCGGCGCCAACGGCATCGGGGCCGGTGTCGTCGTCTCGGGAACCACTGGCGGTTCCGAAATCGTTTGCCACAGATCGCGATACCACGGACCTGTCAGCGGTGTTTCCTTTTCCTGCTTCTTCTCGGGTTCCTTGTAGTCGCCGGGAAGCTGAACCTGAAACGGGGTCTCGCCCGGTTTGACGTACCGAAGGCGTTCTCGTGCAAGAGCTTCGATGTACGCAGGGTCGTCGAAGCGCGCGTTCTGGCCTTGCAGCTTTCGCAGTTCTTCCTCGAGCACCTGACGTTCGGCCGCCACCTGCGCGGCATCCGAACGCTGGCTGATGTACGTACGCAGCGGCACTGCCAGTGTCAGCGCCAGCATGAGCACAACCATCGCGAGCACAACGGCCCGACTGGTGGACAAGCCGAAAATGGTGTTGTCCGACTTCGGAAGCCGAGACCAGAACTTGTTGGTTCCGCTCTTCCCCCGGGCCGACTTCGACCCACGCGCCGACGCTTTCTCGGCGGAGACCCCCGGTTGCGCGGGGTCTGTCGCAGCGGAATCAACTGCTGCCGGATCGACCGAAGATGCCGGTTCCGACGCGCGTGGGCGTCGAGCGCTGTCACGACGCGCACGCGACGGTGTGTCCCCACGACGGGAACCACGACCCCCCGGACTTCCGCCGGGGGATCGTGGCTTACCGCGCTGTGCAGACACTACTGAATCTTAGATTTCCGTCAGGCCTCGAAAGCGAAGCGCGGGAACGCAACCTCGCCGGCGTAACGTGCTGCGTCGCCGAGGTTCTCCTCGATACGCAGCAGCTGGTTGTACTTGGCGACGCGCTCGCTGCGTGCCGGAGCACCGGTCTTGATCTGGCCGCTGCCGACGGCAACTGCGAGGTCGGCGATGGTGGTGTCCTCAGTCTCGCCGGAACGGTGGCTCATCATCGTCTTGTAGCCGTTGCGGTGAGCGAGATCGACGGCGTCGAGGGTCTCGGTCAGAGTGCCGATCTGGTTGACCTTCACCAGGAGTGCGTTTGCCGCACCCTTGACGATGCCTTCTTCGAGGCGCTCGGGGTTGGTGACGAAGAGGTCGTCGCCGACGAGCTGGACCTTGTTGCCGATCTGATCGGTGAGTGCAACCCAGCCGTCCCAGTCGTCTTCGTCGAGCGGATCCTCGATGGAAACGAGCGGGTAGGCGTCGATGAGCTCGGCGTAGAACGCCGCCATCTCGGCCGCGGTGCGGTTCTTGCCCTCGAACTTGTAGCCGGTGCCGTCGGTGTAGAACTCGGTGGCGGCGACGTCGAGAGCGAGCGCGACGTCGGTGCCCAGCTTGAGGCCGGTCTTGTTCACGGCGATCGTGATGAGGTCGAGTGCTTCCTTGGTGCCCGCGACGTCGGGAGCGAATCCGCCTTCGTCACCGAGACCCGTGGAGAGGCCCTTCTCCTTGAGGACCGACTTCAGGGAGTGGTAGACCTCGGCACCCCAGCGCAGCGATTCCTTGAAGCTCGGTGCGCCGATGGGAGCAACCATGAACTCCTGGACGTCGACACCGGTGTCTGCGTGCGCGCCACCGTTGAGGATGTTCATCATCGGGACAGGGAGAACGTGAGCGTTGGGGCCACCGACGTAGCGGAACAGCTCGAGGCCCGAGGACTCGGCAGCGGCGCGAGCCACGGCAAGCGAGGCACCGAGCAGAGCGTTTGCGCCGAGACGCGACTTGTCCGGGGTGCCGTCTGCGTCGAGCAGCGCCTGGTCGACCGTGCGCTGCTCGGTTGCGTCGATGCCGATGATGGCCGGAGCGATCTCGCCGAGCACAGCCTCAACGGCCTTCTCGACGCCCTTTCCGCCGTAGCGTGCGCCACCGTCGCGCAGTTCGACGGCTTCGTGCTCACCGGTGGAAGCACCGGACGGCACCGCAGCCCTGGCGAAACTTCCGTCTTCGAGCAGAACCTCGACCTCAACCGTGGGGTTGCCACGTGAATCAAGGATCTCGCGAGCTCCGACCTGCTCAATACTGGCCACTGTGTGGTTCTCCTTCGAATGGGCTTCGCATTGGGGCACGCTCTGCGTGCTTGACACTTGGGCTCCGACCCCTCCGGTCGAAAGAGGACCACGATCGCGGCTGGGCCTCTGCAGTGCCAGCACCTCTGTAGTGCCAGCACACAGCCTAACCGCACGGGCCGAAGGCTTCTTTATCGACGCGCGGTCATGGTCCCGACCTGCGGATCGATCGCCGTCAGTCCGGCCGTACCCCGACTGAATACGCCGACGCACGATCACGGACGAGCGCGAGATAGTCGCCCGAGAGGTTGTACGCCATGAGCGCCTGCTGCCACCCGGCAGCGGCAGCGAGGTCTCCCCCGCGTGCACACAGGTAACGAGCGGCGGTGAGGGCAGCGTCGTCGATGTTGTCCGGGTCCACCCGGCCGTCGCCGTTGGCGTCGACTCCCCATTTGAGCCACGTCTCAGGGATGAACTGCATGGGCCCCATCGCACGGTCGTGCACTGGATCGCCGTCCATCGCCCCGCCGTCGGTGTCGGGAATCTCGGCAACTCCCGGGCCACCGTCCAGAGGGATTCCCCGAATGGTCGGGGCGACCTGGCCGAACGCATCGACCGACGAACCGTCGTAGGTCCCGTGGCGGCTCTCGACGCTGCCGATACCGGCCAATGTCGTCCACCCGATTCCGCAGGTGGGAAGCGTCTCGGCCATGACCGCAGCGGCGTACCCGTATGCCTCGAGTGCCGTCGTCCCTATCCCGATATCGTCCGACAATCCCGCGGCCCAGTCGGCGAGTTGATCAGCACTGCGGCCGGGGGCATTGATGTCGATCGGCGGCGTCGGAGAGCCTGTACCTGGGGGTATGCCCTCCGGAATGGCTACTTTCGGTTCGTTCGATCCACACGCCACTATGCCTGCGCCCAGCAAGGCTGTTCCGGCAGCTACTGCGGCTACGACTCTCGAGAGACGCCGGGGACTTCTGCGGGCTGCGGGAGTTCGGTACACCCTTCCATCATCCACATGCGAGCGAAGTACTCCCGAACCCATTGGTAAAGAACAGCAAAAGTACAGGTCAGGGCGTGGTTCACCACCGATTGTGGAGTATCTTCTTCTGAGTTAAGGCTGGCCTAGCCTCATAAGTTCGTCAGAAGCTGTCGCACTCACTCAGTCAGGAGTCGCCCGTGCCCGTGTCGGTACTCGCTGCCGCGAGCACACCATCAGTTGCCACCCAGTTATTCGGTAGTGGCCTGATCGGTCTGCGCGAAGGCCTCGAAGCGGGCATCGTGGTGATGATTCTCGCTGCCTACCTCGTGAAAGCTCAGCGCAGGGATGCACTCAAATGGGTGTGGCTCGGCGTCGCGATCGCCGTCGCAATGGTGGCGATCATCTTTTTCGCGATCCACTACGGAACGTCGACGGTCGACGGCCTGACCGCAGAGATCATCGCGGGCGTTGCCTCCCTGGTCGCCGTCGTCATCGTCACGATCATGGTCCTGTGGATGCGCACGGCTGCGAAGAACATTTCCGGCGATCTGAAAGCGGGGATGGAGAAGGCGCTGATCGCCGGCCCCGTCGCCATCTTGTCGCTGTCGTTCTTCGCGGTCGGTCGTGAAGGCGTCGAGACAGCGTTGCTCATGGTCGGATACGCCGAGAACACCGCAGGCAGCTCCTGGCCGTTGGTCGGACTGCTCCTCGGAATTCTCCTGGCCGCCGTCTTGACCGTCGCCATGTACTTCGGCGCCCTCCGTCTCAACCTGACGACATTCTTCCGGTACACGGCGATCTTCCTCATCGTCGTCGCCGCCGGAATCCTCTCGTACGGTGTTCGCGCTCTACAGACCGGAAATGTGCTTCCGGGCGGTTCGAATCTCGCGTTCAACCTGACGCCCGGCTACGACCCGTCGACCTGGTACGGCACCGTCCTCGCCGGAATCTTCAACTTCCGCCCGGATCCGACGGTCCTGCAAGCCGTCGCGTGGGTCGTCTACCTCGTAGTCGTCCTAGCACTCTTCCTGCGTCCCCTTCCGTCGAAGCCAACCGAGCCGACGGCCCCGCCGGCGCACGACACACACGTTCCCGAAAAATCCTGAGAGGCATTGCCGACATGCGTAAATCCACCCTCGTACTGGCCACGGCTGCGGTACTTCCCTTCTCCCTCGCCGCGTGCACCGAGAAGACGACGGCGAGCGACGGCGACATCGTCGTCACGGCCACCGACGATTCGTGTGACGTAAGTGCCACCACCGGGACCACTGGCAGTTCGACGTTCCAGGTGACGAACAACGGCTCGAAGGTCACCGAGTTCTACGTCTTCGCCGAGGGTGATCGAGCGATGGGCGAAGTCGAGAACATCGGCCCCGGCCTTACCCGGCAGCTGATCGTCTCTCTCCCCGAGGCTGCGACCTATCAACTCGCGTGCAAGCCGGGCATGGTCGGAACCGGCATCCGCCAGGACTTCGTCGTCACGGGCGATTCGCAGGCGGCCACCGACGAGAGCGGACAACTCGCCGAAGCTGCCGACGGCTACCGGCGGTACATCCGCAGCCAGATCGTCGCGCTGCAGGACACCGCAGCTCAGTTCGTCGCCGCCGTCCAGTCCGGCAACGTCGACCAGGCGAAGGCACTGTTCCCGATCGCACGTACCTACTACGAGCGCATCGAGCCCGAAGCCGAGAGCTTCGGCGAACTCGATCCCAAGCTTGACCTGCGCGAAGCGGACCTGGAGCCCGGTCAGGTCTGGACGGGATTCCACCGCCTCGAGAAGGATTTGTGGGTTACCGGACTTCAGCCGGATACCAACGCAGTCGCCGATCAACTGCTCGAAGACATTCAGTATCTTGCCGACCAGGTGAACGCCGAGGACTACACGATCGATCCAACCAAGATCGCCGGCGACGCCCAAGGACTGCTCGACGAGATCTCGACTTCCAAGATCACCGGAGAGGAAGACATCTTCTCGCACACCGACCTGTGGGACTTCCAGGCCAACGTCGACGGCTCACAAGCGGCGATCGCGGCACTGAACCCGATTCTGCAGGAACGTAATCCCGAGCTCGCCCAGCGCATCGCGGACCGCTTCGCCGACCTCGACGCCGCTCTGGCGCAGTTCCGCGTCGGCGACGGATTCGTGTACTACGACACCGTCACCGAAGCGCAGCGTCAAGAACTCTCGCGTAAAATCGATGCTCTGTCCGCCGAGGTCAGCCAGGTCCAGGAAGTAGTCGCGGGACAGTAGATGACTGATTCACCAGAAGGCACACCCGCTGCGGAAAACGCAGCACCGCATGCGGTCTCACGGCGCCGACTGTTCGGCGCCGTGGGGGCCGGCGCCGTCCTGGCCGGTGCCGGTGCCGTCATCGGGCGGGTGACCGCCGACGAGAATTCCGGCACCGATCACGCAGACGTGGTGGCATTCCGCGGCGAGCATCAAGCAGGCATCACGACGCCGGCCCAGGATCGCATGCACTTCGTCGCTTTCGATGTGACGACGAAGTCGCGCGACCAACTGATCACGCTGCTGCAGACGTGGACGGCGATGGCCGAACGAATGACGGCGGGTCAGGAAGCAACCGAGGACGGAGCGACCGGCGACGGTCCGTACGCGCCACCGAGCGATACGGGTGAGGCACTCGATCTCGCGCCGTCGCAGCTCACCCTGACCATCGGATTCGGACCGTCACTTTTCGACGACCGTTTCGGGCTCGCAGACAAGAAACCTGCTGCCCTGCTCGATCTCCCCCACTTCCGAGCGGACAACCTCGATCCGAATCGCAGCGGGGGCGACATCGCCATCCAAGCGTGCGCCAACGATCCCCAGGTTGCCGTCCATGCGATCCGCAATCTCGCGCGAGTCGCCTTCGGGACCGCGTCGGTCAAATGGTCACAACTCGGGTTCGGACGAACGTCCTCGACCTCGACGACGCAGGCGACACCACGAAATCTGTTCGGGTTCAAAGACGGAACAGCCAACATCAAGGCGGAAGATCCAAACGCACTCGCCCAGCACGTCTGGGTTGATCCCACTGACGATCAGGCCTGGATGGCAGGCGGCTCATTCCTCGTCGCCAGACGAATCCGCATGCTGATCGAGCAGTGGGATCGCGCAGTACTCAAGGAACAGGAAGCCGTCATCGGCCGCTCCAAACGCAGCGGAGCACCACTGGGCGGCAAAGACGAGTTCGACGAACTCGATCTCGATTCCAAAATGGGCCACGACTTCGTCATCCCGGAGGATTCACACGTGCGCCTGGCCTCTGCCGAGGAACTCGGTGGGATTCAGATCTTGCGCCGCGGATACAACTTCACCGACGGCTCCGACGGCTTCGGCCACCTCGACGCGGGACTGTTCTTCGTTGCGTACTGCCGGAATCCGGTCGAGCAATTTGTTCCGATGCAGCAAAACCTTTCACGACACGATGCGCTGAACGAATACATCCAACACGTCGGTTCTGCCGTCTTCGCGTGCCCCGGCGGTCTCGCCGACGGACACTACTGGGGCGAAACACTGTTCGCGTAGCCGAACACCGGAACACCGGTCCAGGTTGCGATCTCGGAACGAAATCTGCGCACGGAGTACTTCTCGTACGAGCGTGCACCATTCACATCCACCGCGGCGACATCTCGGATGCACTCGGCCACCGATTCCCAACTGTCGTCGTGGAAATGGAGTCCGTCGACACCAGGTGTCACGGTTTCCGAAGCTCCACCAATGCTGTTCGTAATCACGCGCGCACCCGCAGCCATCGCCTCCACCGGCATGATTCCGAAGTCTTCGATCGCCGGAAAGACGTATGCGAGTGCCTGCTGATACAGCGCAAAAAGCAACGCATCCGAGGGGCGACGAACAATTCGAACGGGAACCGACGCAGAGTCAGCCATCGCGCGGAGCCGATCCTCTTCCGGGCCCGACCCTGCGATGACAGCAGCCGTCCCGGCCCGCTCGGCTGCCCGGATCACCCAGTCCAAACGCTTGTACGGAATGAACCTCGAGGCACCGAGAACGAATGGTGAGGGCAAACTGGATAGTAGCTGAAGTTCGTTTTCGCTCAAACGGGACCGCCAATCCTCGACGGCAGAGATCCGGTCGACGTCCACCGGGGGGTGGATGACCCGTGACTGCACGCCCCAGGCACGCTCAACCCGTCGACTGACGAACTCGCTGTTCGCTGCGAACGAGGCCCCCTCCGACGCTCTCTTGCGGTCAATTTTGCGCAGAATGGGTGATCCCAGCCTCGCGAGTGGCGAGTTTCCACGCTCGTCCAGTTCGGGGTTCCACACGTACCTGGCGGGGGTGTGCACGTAGACGAATTTCCGGAATCGCGCAGACTGCCCCCTGAATGTTGCGTGATGGGCAAACACGTGGGAGCTGATCAGCGCGAAGTCGTAGTCGCGGTTCTCCAACCCTCGCCAGGTAAACGGCATGACAGGCAATGAGAGCGCTTTGCTACGACGCAATGGCGTTGCAGCGAGCGCACTTTCGTTGACATCGGTTGTCGAGTAACGCCCGGGAGCATCGTTCCACAGACAATACAGGTCAGCGTCCGGATAGCAGTTGACGAACTCGTCCAGCACCTTCTCTGCGCCGCCCGAACGCTCTATCCATTCATGGACGAGTACACCTGACATTTTCGGACTCCTATGCGCTTTTTTGGCGCTCCACAAACCTAGAGATTGCCGGATCGGCACCAAACAGACTACTGGTATGTTTACTAGCAACGTACAGGCAACCGATCTTGACCGGAGTGATCACCATCGAGACTCAACTGGCCACGTGGTTCGGGTCGGCAGACAGGCCGTTGCTCGGATTCGTTCACGTGCCCTCTTCAGGAACTGTCCGAGAAGCCGTGGTCATGTGTCCCCCGCTGGGCAAGGAGCACATCGACACCTATCGCGGCATGCGACTTCTCGGCGAAAAACTCGCGGCACAGGGTATGGCCGCTTTTCGTTTCGAGTACGCGGGAGTCGGCGACTCGGCCGGTGCCGAAGACGATCCTGACGCTCTCACCCTCTGGCTGAAGAGCATCGTCAGCGCTGTGGACTATGTCCGACGAGCGGGCGCGGAATCCGTCAGTATCGTCGGACTGAGAGTTGGGGCCCTCCTGGCAGCGTCGGCATTGCAGGAGTGCGGAGCCGTCAACTCGATAGTCCTGTGGGACCCAATTCTGACCGGCCGCAACTACCTCAGGGAACAACGTGCGTTCTACGCGATCAGCGTCGGAGAGGACGATCCCGCCGACTCACGTGTGTCGATCATGGGTGGCGTGCTGGCACCCGAATGCGCCGACCAACTGTCACGTCTCCGCATCACCGGACCATTTCTCGGACGTCCACGCACCCTTCTGGCCGTGAAGTCTTCGGTACTGGACAGCAGGGCTGTCGCCGGGCTCGCAGCAACTCTTGATCCCGAGATGATGATCTTGGAGAACCACGACGCGTTCACGTCGCCTCCCAGTTTCTACGTCGACATCCCCTACACACACATCAGCGAAATCGCACAGTGGTTGGATCGCCACGCGCCCACAAGTTCCTCCGCGTTCACTCCCGCGATCACCACCACAGCTCGCGTCGCGATCACCGAAGTCGGCGAGGAGGTGTTCGAGACGTTGGAACGATTCGGTGCTCAGGAGCTCTTCGCGATCCGCACGCATCCCGCAACTTCTCCCGAATCCGAGGCAGGCAACATATCGACCACCGATGCGCCTCCCGAGCGCGGACTACTGTTCTTCACTACGGCAATCGAGCATCGAGTCGGGCCTGGCCGCTCGTGGGTGACCATCGCTCGTGAGGCCGCGGCTCTCTCGGTCACGAGTCTCCGATTCGACCGACGAGGGGTCGGCGACTCGGGCCCGATCGACGCCGACAATCCGACGTCGGTCTATTCACACGCGGCAGACGAGGACGCACGTACTGCCGTTGCTGCACTCGGCGCAGATCCGAGAAACCTCGTGATGACCGGATTGTGTTCTGGGGCATGGACCTCAGCGTCCATGGCGCTCGAGATGGGTGCGAGATCGACAATACTCGTGAACATGATTCTGTGGTCGGTGAGGCGCAAGAAGTCCCTGATGGATGCTGTCTTGCCGGAGGCTCCTCGAATCGATCCAGGTGCCGAAACCACGAAACTTCCCCTCCGCGGACGGGTGAAAGGCGTACTGCAGTCCCGTCTCCCCTATTCAGCGTGGAAGCTACTGGGTCTCAGAGGAATCACGCAGGTTCCTGAGGTAATGCTGGAGGCACTCTGCAAGCGTGGGGTGGATACCACCGTCATCCTCTCCCCCGCGGACGCCGCATGGTTCAATCAGCAACGCGGACCCGAAGGCGTTGCCCGGATGACTCACCGAGGACAAACGTTCGACGCGATCATGCCACCGGTCGGCGATCACCCGTCCTACCATCGTGACCTCCGAAATATCGTGCAAACAAAGACGATTTCTTCGATAGCGAAAGCATTCGGAATTGCGACGGCTCCCCGGGCACACACGGCGAATGCGAACCGGTTCATCGCGTGAACACATCATTCATGATTGTTGCTGCAATCTTCGCAGTACCCATCGTCGTTGCGATCTACCAGCGACCACAACGCGGCTTGCTGCTTGTTGCACTGTTCGCTCCGCTCCACGGTCTGTTGGCGATCATTCCCGGCGGGACATCGATGGCCGGTTGGAAGGAGGGGTTGCTCCTGCTCACGTTTGGATGCACCTTCGTCAGCCCCAATCGCCTTCGGGTAGAGCGCCCCTCGATGCCTTGGTGGCCTGCTGCCGCAGCCTGGGTAGCATTCGGTTCCGCGTCAGCACTGCTTCTGTCCGGTATCGCCGGGGTGACATCGATAAAGATCACCTACTTCTACATCTTGATACCCGTCATTCTCTGGCGCGCACCGTTCTCGCGGGACGACCGAGATCATCTCGTGTCCGTCTTGATGGGCATGGGGATATTGACAGCAGTCATCGGACTCCTTCAGCAAGCAGTAGGGCCTGCATACCTGGTGGATCTCGGGTACAGCTACACCGAGCAGATTCGAATCACCGGTTCGATCTTGCGAAGCTTCAGCACTTTCACCGGTCCGTTTGCGTTCGGCCTCTTCGTGATGCTGAGTTTGATCGTCGGCATTTCGGTCGCTCTCGCAGATCCGAAAAGGCTGCGCAACATTATCTTTCTGGCCGCAACTCCGATCATGGTCGTAGGCATGGGAGTCTCGATTGTGCGGGCCAGCTACATCGGGTTGGCTGTCGGGCTTCTCTGGATCGCCGTATACAAGTATCGGTCTATCTTGATGTTGTTCGGCGCGGCTGCCGCTGCCGTTCCCTTTGTACTTCTGTTGGCACCACCATCAATCGTCAAACCACTGTTCTCGTCGTACAGTCTCGAAGAACGCGGTAGCGGATGGTCGTCGACAATCAGCTCGCTGTTCGTGCATCCGCTCGGGCAAGGTTTGGGCGCAACAGGATCCGCGGCAGCAAAGGCTGCGGAAGCAGCGCAACCGATGCTCAACACGATGACGATCAAGGCCGCGACAACACTTGGGCTGATCCCCTATCAGCCCGACAACTACTACATGAAAGTCGCGGTCGAGCTCGGACCGATCGGCTTGTGGATTTTTGTCCTGGTCCTCATATCTTCCGGAGTGTCCGCGCTGAGGGCATCGCGGTTGCTTCCTGGCTCGGACGGCGCTTTGGCTCTCGGTGTCAGCGCCTCGATCGTCGCGGCCGCGGTCGCTTCTGTCGTCTCGACATATTTCGAGATATTTCCCCTCGACCTCTACTTTTGGCTACTGATTGGAACCGTGGGATGCGCACTGACTCAACACCACTCGGAGAAAGAAGCGATATCCGGTCACGAATCACCCTCGGAGCCATGGCACTCCGACCTGGCGGGGGCGGCGTCCAAACCTATGCACGCGAACTACTCCGAGAACTCTCCCCACTGATCAGCGAATCGACGAACCTCAGCGCAACAGTGCAAATCGACGCTGTCGATGAGATTCCAACCGGAGTGCGCGCCGTGACGCGCCCTGTTGCCTCCGGAGCACGCAGAGCCGCGTGGGCGATGGTGCCGGTCGCGGGCAGCGACTTGTTCCACAGCCTCGACGTCGACCTCCCGATCGGGCAAGGCGGCCTGAAGATCTCGACGTTTCACGACATGTCGGTATTCGACGTTCCGTGGGCCTTCAGTCGATATCGAGCAGCTGGCGAACGCCGACTCCTGTCCGCGGCGCTACGCAAGGCCGACGTCGTCATTGCAGTATCGGACTTCACCGCCGAACGAATATTCGCACTGAGCGGTCGGCATGCCGTTGTCACGCCGCTGGCACCCGCATCCTGGGCCACGATCCCCACCGAAGCTGCAGTGACCGAAGTTCGGCGGCGATTGAAACTGCCGGAGCGATTCGTGCTGCAGGTCGGAACGATCGAACCTCGAAAAGATGTCGCTCTGGTCGCCGAAGCGTGCACGGAGCTGTCGATTCCTTTTCTGCTGGCGGGCTCCGGCTCGACGGGCCCCGACGCGCCCCGTTCCGCCCGAGGATTGGGTTACGTCGCGACAGAAGACCTTCCGGCACTCTATTCCGCCGCAACTGCTGTCGCTTACTCCTCCCACTACGAGGGGTTCGGTCTGCCGCCACTCGAAGCCATGGCGTGCGGCGCGGCAGTGGTTGCGAGTGCGGTCGGAGCACTGACCGAATTCGCCGACAACGCCGCCGTGCTTGTCCGCAAGCACGACAAGGCTTCCTGGTTGGCCGCTCTTCGCTCAGTCGTCCTGGACGACGATGTCAACACCGCACTCCGTATATCTGCGCCACGTGTCGCGGCCCGATCGACGTGGACCCGAACAGCCGAATACACGGTTGACGCGTACCGCATTGCAGGGCTGAGCGTGTGAGTTGCTCATGACGAATCGCAATTCGACGGGCACCGAGCCCGTATCGCCGCGAGAGTTCGCCGAATTGCGCCAGGCCGCTATCGACAAGTTCGAGAAGGAACGTCGCGAGCGAGAGACGAAAATCCACGGGCCGGCCGCTCCGGATTTGACTGCGAACGATGCACGCCGAAGCACTGCGATCATGCTCGGAAGCCGGATCGCAGTGGCAGCGATGGGGTGGACCGGCTCGGTTCTGATCGCGCGTGCGATCAGCCCTGACGAATTCGGTCAGTTCTCCCTCATCTTCGGATTGCTCGGATTGTTGTCCGTCGTCACCGATCTCGGCGTCGGCCGAGTGGTGCTCGCGAAGTTGGTCGAGTGCAATCCGTGGGAAGTTTCGCTGGTCACCACCGCGTTCATATCCCTACGGGTCGCCCTTGGTCTTTTCGGATACATCGTCGCGGTGGGTTATGTCTGGATTCTCCGCTACCCCGCAGAAGTGGTCGAAGCAACGGCGGTCGCTGGTTTGGTCGTTGTCGTTGCCACTCCCAGCCATGCACTTTCCGTCATGTACCAGAGCCGCCTGCGCATGACGTATGTGGCAATCGCCGAGGGCGTCGGGCAACTCGCCCAGCTTGTCGCGACCATCGTCGCGGTTTTGTGGCAGCCGATCCTCCTCGTTCTCGTCATCCCTGCGGTCATCAACGAAGTGGTCGCGGCCGTCGTGAAAGTGCGCGGTGTCCGAAAGGGCGTCGCCGGGCCAAGGCCGTCGTCACGAGCGCAGTTTCGTAGGTGGCGGGAAATGCTGATCGAAGCAATCCCTTTGAGCATCGGCTTCGCTTTGGTCACGCTTCTGTCCAAAGTGGATGTGCTGCTCTTGGGCAAGCTCGATACTTTCGATTCGGTCGGCTTGTACACCATCGGGTACAAATTCGCGGACCTTCTGCAAATCGTCGCAATCACCGTAGTCACCCCGGTAACAACACTTCTCGTGTCATATTGGCCCGACAGCGTGGGAGTGTTCCGCGAACGAAGCCGCGAAACATTCATCGTCCTGACAGTTCTCGGGAGCGCATCGATCGCCGCGTTCTGGCCTGCTGCCACCGGAGTGCTCACCTTTCTGTACGGAGAGCGGTTCGCAATTGCAGGGACCTCGACGCGACTGTTGGTGCTTGGCGCATGCTTCTCGATGCTCACCCAGTTGGGGTTGATGATCCTGGTTGCGAGCGGCCGGCATCGAATATATCCGTGGATTGCATTGGGCGGCTTACTCTTCAATATCGTGGTCAACATCGTGTTGATTCCTCGAATGTCATTCAACGGAGCGGCAGTTGCGACCGTATCGACCGAACTGCTTCTTTTCGTTGCAATTTGGATTGTAGTGCGGCAAAGTCTGCCGGTTCACAGAATGTTTCCGATGCTCCCGCTCGGAGCGGCCGTCGCCCTCTGCGCGGTGGTCACAGTGGCAGGAACGATCTGCGTCGAAAGGTTGGGCGTGCCATGGCCAGTCGTTTCGGTTCTCGCTCCACTTGGGACAGTCGGAATCTATGCACTTGTATCGCTCGCGGGCGGGAAGTCGCCACTCGCAATGGTAAAACCCGACAGGGAAGTAAAATGACACGAACGATCATTTTCGTCAGCCACACTGGAGAGATCTCCGGCGCCGAACTGGTCATGCTCCAACTGATGCGTTTGGCACACGAGCAGGGTTTCACGGTAACGTTGGCTTGTCCGGAAGGGCCGCTGAGGGATCGCGCACGCGCGTCAGTCGACTTCGAAACGGTCACGCTACCAACCCTGTCGCTCAGAGGCGAAGGGGGTCTGGCACGCGTCCTGGCGATTCTCGAAGTTGCAAAGAATTGGCGAATTGCCGGGCGCATCATTGCGTCTCGGGCTCAGTCGGCCAGCTCGACCGTGATAGTCAACTCACTGTTCGCATTGCCGGTGATCAGGCTCGGCCGCGTACCGCAACGTGCAACGTGGCTTGTCCACGACACTCTCTCGAGCACAAAGCAACGAATCGTCGTACGGATTGCAAAACCCGGGATCCGACGAGCAGTCGCCGTCTCCGGACCGACCTCGCTTCCTGTTCTTTCGCTGGGAATTCCCACCTCGGTGTCACGACTTGGTGTTGTAGTTCCCCCTGAGGTAACGGAAGTTCGATCACCGGCACGCCGAGTTGTCGGAATCATCGGGTCACTGACGCCGTGGAAAGGCCACTTGGTGTTGATGGATGCCATCGCCCGCACAGTAGACGTCCAACTCGAAATCGCCGGACTTCCGTTCCCGGGCGATGAAATGTACGCACAAGTACTACGTGAACGCGCACAGCAGTCGGATCTGGCGGGTCGCGTCACATTTCTCGGATATGTCGATTCACTGGCAACTATCAAAGGATGGGACATCGCGATTTCTGCGAGCACCTCTCCCGAAGCCGGCCCACTCGTGGCACTCGAAGCAATGAGCATCGGAGTGCCAGTCGTCGGAACAGATCTCGGCGGCACCAGTGAGCTACTGGGGGACGGCGCCGGATCGCTCGTCGAGCCATCTGATTCAGTAGAACTCGCAGCCGAGATAACGAGACTGTTGGAGGACGGGAGTGCACGATCCGAATTGTCACGCATCGGCCGGCGGAAGGTAGAGGACCGATATGACATCCAGAAGAATCTTCCGGCTCTGCTGAAGGAGCTCATCGATGGCTAAGGCACGTCGAGTCGCCGCAGTCGCAGTGGTCTTGTTGATTGTCGGATTGGTAGTCCATTCTTCGATTACCGCAACCGGCGAACCTTGCGCAGTTCAACCTTCGTCAGACAATACTGGCATCGCACTTGGTTCCGGCTATACCGCAATGAGTGACGCCGAAATGGATCGAACGGTGGAAGCTATTCGATCATCGGGTTCGCACTGGGTCAGATTCGACATCGACTGGTCCGCCATCGAAAGTACCGAGGGCGCCTTCGACTGGTCCGGAACCGATCGCCTCGTGGACATCGCAAAATCTTCCGGGCTCGAGATTCTGGGTCTCATCACCTACACGCCTGCCTGGGCAAGAGATCCGGCAGCGACGAGTCCTGACACGCATACCCGTCCGGCCGACCCGGACGAGTTCGGTAGGTTCGCGGCGCTTGCCGCTGCCCGCTACTCGAATTCCATTTCGTCATGGGAGATCTGGAACGAGCCCAATCTCCAAACATTCTTCAATCCGACGCCGGATCCTGAGTATTACTCGAAGCTGCTCGCCGCATCGAGCGTAGCAATCGAGGCAGTGCAACCGGGCGCAACAATTGTCTCCGGTGGCTTGTCCCCCGCAACTGACAACGGCGCTGACATAAGCCCCACGACGTTCCTCGCGAACATCTACGAATATGGAGCTGGACAACACTTCGACGTTGTCGGAATGCATCCGTACACCTACCCGGCACTGCCCTCGGACCCGTTGACTCGAAACTGGAACTCTTTCTATCGAATGCGGCTGATGCACGACACAATGGTTGCAAACGGCGACTCGACCAAATCTATTTGGGCGACCGAATTCGGGGCACCAACAGGAACTGGTCTCGACGCTGTGACCGAGTCGATGCAAGCCGAGATACTGCGTGACGGATTCAACGAAGCACGTAGCCTCGGGTTCGTTCAGAAGGTCTTCGTTTACAGTCTCCAGGACCGCGGCTCCGATCCCGGTGATCGCGAACAAAACTTTGGCCTTCTGAATCTCGACTTCGAACCGAAGCCCGCTATGGCCGTGTTGCAAGATGCAAACGAAACTGGAGGATGCCTCTGAACTATTGACCATTTTCGACCACAGTCACCGAGAAAATCGGACAATACCAACCGGCGCATTTCGCAGTAGCACCCAACCGGACGGAAGTACTGCAGAACCGACTTCGAGACTGGTGCCAAGTGACCCAATTCATGCAATTCTTTGATTTGTCGGATTGGTCATCTAGTTCGGCTTCCAACTTGTCTGTCCCGCACCGGTTTCGAGTCACTGTGGAAAGAAGGTGGTCGACGTGAGTCGACTTCGATTGTCCCTCGCCTGCGCCCTGTTGACTGTCGGGTCATTGAGCGCGTGTGCACCGAGTCCAGTTCCAACAACAACCCCAACCCCGAACTCGACGTGCAGTTCCGTTGGTTTAGGGATCGCCGCGGGCGCCCCACTCAACGGTCTCTCTCAGAATGATCTCGATGCAGAACTGACCGCAATGAAGAATGCCGGCGCGACCTGGCTCAGGTTCGACGTCGATTGGTCCGCCGTCGAATCAACCAAGGGCCAACAGAATTGGAGCGCAACCGACCGCGTCGTCGATCGAGCACGTCTCCAAGGATTGAGCGTCTTGGGAATCGTTACGTACACGCCGGCTTGGGCTCGCGTCGCCGGGGTCAACGATACCCACGGGTATCCATCCGATCCGGCCGCGTTTGCCAAGTTTGCACAACAAGCAGCACAACGGTACTCGAACAGAATCAGCACTTGGGAGATTTGGAACGAACCGAACCTGACACAATTCTTCCGCCCCAAGCCGAATGTGAACACCTACACTGCACTCCTGAAAGCCGCATCTGCAAGTATCCGTGCGGTACAACCGGGTGCAAAGATTCTCAACGGCGGTTTGGCACCGGCCGTCGACGACGGATCCGACATCTCACCGGTCACATATCTCAAGGGTATGTACGCGGCAGGAGCAAAGTCTTCATTCGATGTCTTTTCGATCCATCCGTACAGTTGGCCTGCGCTACCTTCGGATTCGTCCACCCAGAATTGGAACACTTTCTACAGGATCCGACTGATGCGAGAATCGATGGTGCAGAATGGGGACAGCGGAAAGAAAGTCTGGGCAACCGAATTCGGAGCTCCGACAGGTACAGGCCCGACCGCCGTCAGCCCGCAATTACAGGCCAACATCATCTCGGATGGATTCGCGCAAGCAAAGGTGCTCGGTTACATCGAGCGCATTTTCATCTACAGCATGCGTGATCGCGGAACCAACACTTCGGATATCGAACAGAACTTCGGTCTGGTCACGATCAACTACACTCCGAAACCCGCACTCGCGGCGGTGAAACAGGCAGTTGGAGGGTGCGGCACACCCAAGATCTAGTGAAAGCCCGGTCCTTCAGGATTCCGACTGTCCGTCTGCTGAATCCGAACGTATAAGGCTCACGCGAGTTCTTTGCCTCCTCTTTCGAATTTCCGCTATATCCTTGGAGGTCAACATAATTCGTTCGGTCGAGGCTTCGGAGTCGATGCCGTCGGCTTCCCCGGACGCCTTGACACCAGTTGCATCAGTGCTGGTCGTCTCCGCTCCGGAAGTTTCCACTACGGACGCCTCGACTCCGGCCCCCTCGACATCAACAGTCTGCACGACCTGCGGCTCTTCGAGCTCGACCCCTGCGCTCGACTTGGGCGTAGCCGTGCCGTTCGGCAGGTTCTTCTTCGCAATACTGACCGTTTTCGCATCCACCAGGCTGGCGCGGTCCCTCCTCGAAACCAGGTCGGAAGTATCCATTCCGTAGGGCACGGCAACGGAAGGCTCGTTCAGCCGCGGCGCACCGGACTTCACCCAGGCGCTGTCGGACGGGGTCTGTGAGTTCGTGGCCGAGTTGGTCGGCTCGGCCGCCAGTTTCACTGAACTTGCGGGCCTGCGTCTGCGACGCAGCACCGCGAGGGTAAGTACGTCGAGGAGAGGCTCGGGAGCAGACGGACCCACGAGTACCAGTGTTCGCGCAACATCGACTTCGGCCAAGGCCCTGAGGCATTCGACGATCTCCCGTTGGTTGGATTGCTGTGCGGAGACAACAACCAGGGCAAACCCGGTTCCATTGGAGTCAAATCGGCTCCACCAGTCCGACTTCAGCGAATATCGGGAGACCCCGGATCGCACGTGCGCAGGAACATCCCATGATGTCGAGGGGACGCCGTCACCCGAAAGCACCAGGACATGATCACCGAGACTTGCACGCTGGCATATCGTCAGCGCGAGATTCGGTGGAAACTCAGCGGCTTCGGAGTGCTGCAGGAGTAGTGAGGCTCCGTATTTCCGGGCCGTTCGACGTGCCCACGCGTCGGTCACTCGCGAACTGAATCGACCCCGGCAGGCAGAGAGGATTTCGGCAGCGAGAATGAGGACCACCAAGAACGCAACCGCCGACTCGACGAGTGGCTTCGGTGCAACCGGCAGACCCGTTCCCGCGGGGGCGGAAAGCAACTGCAGTCGGTCGGAACCGGATACGGTCGATCTCAACTGGCGCAACTGCTCCAGCCTCGCGTCGAGATCCGCCTTGATAGTCGGATCGTCGGCGGGCGTCTCGTATTCGTCCAAGCTTTCTCGCCGCGCTGCGTCCAAGTCCCCGTTCAATCGAGCGATGTCGTCGGTGAGAACTCGGGTACGACGATCCAGCGTGTCTGCATTGCGTCGCGCCTGCGCGTCGCTCAAGGTGGCGACGACTATTCGTGCCAGCGCGTCCGCGTCAGCCTGACTGAAGGCAGTCGCCTTGACGAATACCAATGCCGGAGAAGTACCCGGCGTCACCGAGATGTGGCTCGAGACATCCGCTGTCGTCCACCCGTTATTCAACTGGCCGTGGATGGCGGCAACCACATCGCTATCGGTGGCCAGTGCGACATAGGGGGCAACCAACTGGCCGAGGTTCGCGTCCGTCACGACGACCTGAGAGGCAGACTGAACCTCCGCGACGATGTCGGATTGATACACCGGTGTCGCGCTTCCCCGCACAGCGTAGACAATCCCACCGACGAGCAATGCGATGACAAGAGCGGGGAAGAACACTCTTGCAAGGTTTCGTGCATGCCTCACCAGGTCGAAAGTGGGCGGAACGCCGAGTTCGCGACGTATCGCCGCATCCCTGGTACTCGAATCTGCCATCTTGAGTACCCCCGACTGGATCGCGCGTTGAAGCGTAGCTGAAAGAAACCAAAAGTTTGCCGAACGCACACAAACATACCTGACGGCTGATGTCAGCTACCAAGTAGCCATCGCGGTCGCGACCACATCTGCCAGTACTCGACGATTTCGGCTCCGCTCGCGTCGTACAGAGCATTGCCGGCAGCGCTGGCGAGACCACACACGGCGCCGTCGCCGACAGCCTCGAATGCGGCTGCCGACACTTGCCGAAGGACCCGCAACCCATGTCCACGCCGCTGTCCTTGCGCCCTGGTGCCGGCCGCCCACACAGTGCTGATAGGCCTACCGAACGACAGCATCGCTGCGGTCTGCAGCGTGTCGAGTTCGAACAGGCCGACGACTGAACGCTCACGTGGTCGGTCGGGGGCCGCCTCCGGATACACCAGAGTCGCAGATTCGCGATCGATACCGAAAACATCCTCCGCAAGTTGTCGTGCTGAACGCAGGTCGCCATCTTCCAGGATCCGCACCGCGGCATCCGGCGCTGACGGAGAATTCGGTAGCGCGCGCAGCGAACTCGAACCTACGCACACCCACCCTGCGTCCGCGAGGACGGTCGCGGCATCCAGACCCGCCCCGGCGAGCATGACAACGGTGCGCAGTCGCTCTGCGAGCACTCGTTCCACAACGGCGACCGTGTTTTTCCGCACATCACCCCCATGGACCAATGCAAGGTTGTAGCTGGGATCGGGTGCACCTGTGAGAGCGATCCACCAACCGTCGTCAGCGAGATACACACCGGTCTCAGGTACGAGTCCAGACATGTTCTGCCCATAGGCATCCCGTAAGGCGGTCAACCCCGCCACCGTCCGAAGTGGTTGCCATCCGATCATCGTCGTCTCCTGGGTCCAGGTATTGTGGGGCCATCAAACAGATCAAATCGGCCTTGAAGATTGCGGGCATACCTCTATCACTCCTCGCCCTTGGTGCGGCAGCGGGTTGGCCCGTCTTCGTCTCACCCAAGATCGATGCACCACGAAGTGCTGACGCTATCGTTGTCCTCGGCGGAGCACACGACGGACGCGAGGAGGTCGGAATCCAACTGATGAAAGACGGTTACGCACCACGCCTGATCTTCTCGAATCCTTACGGCGACAACGACAAGAAGATGCGGTCGATCTGCGAGGGTACGTTCGACTTCCCTGTCGACTGTTTCGTCCCGTCACCGTCCACCACCGAGGGCGAGGGGTTCGAAATCGAGAGAATGGCCAATGCCAACGGATGGAAGACTGTCATCGTCGTGACTTTCGTTCCTCATATCTCGCGGGCGCGGCACATCATTTCGCAGTGTTATCAAGGAGAACTGGTAATGGTCGCAAGCCGTCCGGAACTCTCGATCGGGACGTGGGCATTCAACTACGTTTACCAAACTGCCGGCTACGTCAAGAATCTGTTCTCGCATTGTTGAGCTCGACAGCTGACAGGAGGGTGCCCGGCGCGGATATCCGCGCCGGCACCAACCGCGTAGTCAGTACGCTCCGTCGCTCTTCGCGACCGCTGAGACGGTACGAGTAATGATCGAAAGATTTTGCAGGATAGACCAATTCTCGACGTAGGAAGAGTCCAGTCGAACAGATTCTTCCCACGAGAGGTCACTGCGACCACTTACCTGCCAGAGACCGGTGATACCAGGCTTGACCAGCAGGCGTCGGGCAACCTCGTCGTCGTACATCTCGACCTCACGCCGCAACGGCGGCCGCGGACCGACAACGCTCATCTCGCCGCGAATGACGTTGAAGAACTGTGGTAGCTCGTCGATGCTCAATCGACGAAGGATCTTGCCGACGGACGTGATTCGTGGATCCTCCCGCATCTTGAACAACACGCCTCCCGCGCCTTCGTTGTCCCCCATCAGATCGACAACCTGCTGATCGGCGCCTTCCACCATGGTACGAAACTTCAACATAGGGAACGGTTTCCCGTTGAGGCCGATGCGTTCTGCCTTGTAGAACACCGGGCCTTTCGACGTGAACTTGACCGCAGCGGCGGCGGCGACCATGACCGGCGCCACGAGGAGGATCATCAGCATCGAGAACACCGCGTCGAAAACGGCGGGCGCAAGCCGGTTGGCGCCCTGGTAGCGCGGTCGCGCAACGTGAATCAACGGGAGTCCCGCCGCCGGGCGAAACATCAAGCGAGCCTTCGACACGTCGGCTACGACCGGTGAAACCACCATGTCGACGCCCTCGGCTTCGAGGTCCCACATCAGCTTGCGTATGCCCACCTGCCCGAGGTCTTCGGTTCCGGTGACGATGACGGTGTCTGCGCCGCTTGCGCGCATCGCCTCGACCACCTCGAACTCGTTGCCCAATACCGGGACCGCTGCGCCGTCGACGACGATGTGATCGTCCAGCGCGGTCGCCCGACGCGGAATACACGCTCCCACAACGTCGTAGCCTGCCGAGGAGTCCCGCACGAAGGCTCGCGTAGTAGCAACGACGGACGCGTGTCCACCGACCAACAGCACCGAGTTGCGGCAATCCCCGCTCGCACGCTTCTTTCGAATGTCGCGTCGCCAGAGGTAGCGCCCGAGAAGCAGCGCAGCGAGCCCGACGGGCAGTGCGATCATGAGATAGCTACGCGCGATTCCTACGCCGAGAATGATCCCGGCCAGTGCGCCCACTCCGAAGACTTGGCCGGTAGCGAGCAGCACCTTCTCGTACTCGTCACTGCCCTCGCCCAGCATCGACTGATGACGGCTGCGTCCGCGTGCGAGCGCGATCATCCACAGCCCTCCCAGCGCTGCAGACGCAATCACCTTGAGTGGTGTCAGCCACTCGATGGGATGCGGCCACATGCTGCCGATCTGTGCGAGCGCGATCACGAACAGAACCGTGATCGAATCGCTCACGGCAATCCGCTTCCGGTATGCCCGACGCCAGTCGGTGCCGACATGAGCGGAATCCTGCAATGCTGCCGACCGGCTCTCCACCTCAGCATGAACGCTCATTTGCCATCAGTCCTTCTAGTCATTCGAATGACTTCAGCGGGTCGAACGGATTCAGCGGATCGCTGATCGGTAGCCACTGCGAGCCTCCAGGTACGGCAACACCCCGCCGGTTGCCGTACCTCGCTGCTCGCAGTGCAGAAACGAACCGTCATCGGACCCCCCTACATAACTGCCGATCAAAGGCCACTTCGTGCGACAAAACGACCCAGTGTTGCTCATTTCGTACGTAAACATACCTTAGGTTTGTTTCAACTGCACTCACCGAGTCCAGGCTTTTTCCCGGTTGCCAGATGATTACCGGGCAATTACGTCAAAGTGGGCTAATCCTCCATGTTTTGGAAACGTCTTCCCTCACGAATCCGAATGTCGGCGATCAACATGTCCAGGGCGCCCAGGAGTGCAGTGTCGGCGCGTCGGCACTGTTCGATCAAAGCTTCCAGATCAGCTTCATCGGCGCTTTCGATCACACCGGCTTTGGCGGCCCTGCTCAGTACTTTTTCGGCGAGGAGCAACGGCGGTTGCGACCGAGCGATGCCGTCCATGGACGACGCGCGCGCCTTCTCGGCAGCCTTCAAAGCGTCCCACGCCCGCTCCTGCTCAGCGATGTCGACCACTCCGGAACTGACCAGGTGCGGGCTGCGGTGCACAAGTTTCGCGATCAGTGCGCCGGCCACGTCGTCCAATTCGAAAATGCCGTGAGATTGAGCGATCCGCGAGTGGAACAACACCTGGAGCAACAGATCGCCGAGTTCCTCACGGAGATCGCTCTCGTCGTCGCTTCGAATCGCGTCTAGTACCTCATAGGTCTCCTCGACGAGGTAAACCGACAGGCTCTCGTGCGTCTGGGTCGACTCCCAACCGCCGCGATTCCACAACCGGTCCATGATCGACGCCGCTTCCACCAGTCGATCGCCGTGAATGGGTTCGGCGCGAATCATCTTTACCCCAGCGGCAGACAACGCCTCGATCTTCGGCTCGGCGGTGCCCATCATCACAGTCACTGCCGCGCCGGGTGTCGTGGCCGGCAATGCGCCGCGTACCGAGTCGGGAACGTCCGGGTCGATATCGATCGCGCCAGACAGGAAGGGGAGCGCCTCCAGCGGAAAGACATGCGGCCGCAAAGGATCGAGCAGTACGACGACGGGCGATTCGTTCACCGTGTGCTCACGCCTCGACGAGGACGGCACCGGCGGCGCGCCCGTCTATCGCCAGGATGAAGTCCGCGATGTACTGAAGTAGTTCGACGTCCCGCAGGCGATCCGAGCCGACTCCGCCGGTGCGAGGCAGCGGGAGTTGCACGAGCCCGGTCGTTGCCCGGTACTGCGCGCTCGGATAGATCCTCTTGAGCCTGATCTGTTTGGAATCGGGCAGTGACATCGGCGAGATCTTGAGCTGAGTTCCGGTGACGGCGACTTCCTCCAGTTGGTACTCGCGGCAGAGCAGTCGAAGCTTGGCCACCGAGATCAGCCGTCGAACCTCTTCGGGCAGTGGGCCGTAGCGATCGACCAGTTCTTCGACTACGGCAGCGATGCCGTCGGAATCAGTTGCCGCAGCGAGCTTGCGGTACCCCTCCAACCTGAGCCTGTCACTGGTGACATAGTCGGGCGGGATGTGCGCGTCCACCGGTAGGTCGATCCGGACTTCCTTCGTGCCCTCGTCCATGGTGATCGGTTTGCCGTCGGCTGCAGCCCGGAAGGCTTCGACCGCCTCACCGACCAGCCTGACATACAGATCGAACCCGACCCCCGCGACGTGGCCGGACTGCTCTGCGCCCAGAACGTTTCCGGCTCCACGGATTTCGAGGTCCTTCATCGCGACTGCCATACCAGCGCCGAGGTCCGAATTCTGCGAAATCGTTGCCAGTCGGTCGTATGCCGTTTCCGTCAACGGCTTTTCGGCCGGGTACAGGAAGTATGCGTATCCACGTTCACGACTACGCCCGACGCGTCCGCGAAGCTGATGCAACTGCGAGAGGCCAAGCGAGTCCGCACGTTCGACGATCAGTGTGTTCGCGTTCGAGATGTCCAGACCGGTTTCGATGATCGTGGTACAGACCAACACGTCGAAGTCGCGTTCCCAGAAGCCCTGCACGGTCTTTTCGAGAGTATCCTCGTTCATCTGACCGTGCGCGACGACGACGCGAGCCTCCGGGACGAGTTCACGGATCTTCTTGGCCGCCTTGTCGATCGAGCTGACACGGTTGTGTACGTAGAAGACCTGACCGTCGCGCAGAAGTTCACGCCGGATGGCCGCGGCAACCTGCTTGTCCGCATACGCGCCGACGTAAGTGAGGATCGGATGACGTTCTTCCGGTGGTGTGAGGATCGTGGACATCTCGCGGATCCCGGCCATGCTCATCTCGAGAGTACGAGGAATCGGGGTAGCCGACATCGTCAAGACGTCGACGTGGGTGCGTAGTGCCTTGATGTGTTCCTTGTGCTCGACTCCGAATCGCTGTTCCTCGTCGACGATCACAAGCCCGAGGTCCTTCCAGCGAATACCGGTCTGCAGCAACCGGTGAGTACCGACGACGATGTCGATCTCGCCTTCGGCCATGCCGGCGATGATTTCCTTCGAGTCCTTGACGTCGGTGAAACGGGACAGCCCTCGCACCTTCACCGGGAACGACGCCATTCGTTCGGTGAACGTCTGAAGATGTTGCTGTGCAAGCAGAGTCGTCGGGACCAGTACCGCCACCTGCTTGCCGTCCTGGACTGCCTTGAACGCGGCACGAACGGCGATCTCCGTCTTGCCGTACCCGACGTCACCGATCACCACCCGGTCCATCGGAACCGGCTTCTCCATGTCGGCCTTGACCTCACTGATGACGGTCAACTGGTCGATGGTCTCGGTGAAGGCGAATGCGTCTTCGAGTTCCTTCTGCCACGGCGTGTCCGGGCCGAACGCATGCCCCGGGGCCGCCTGACGCGCAGCGTAGAGCTGAACCAACTCGCCCGCGATCTCACGAACCGCCTTGCGGGCCTTACGCTTGGTGTTCGCCCAGTCGGATCCACCGAGCTTGCTCAGCGCAGGCAACTCTCCACCGACATACCGGGAGAGTTGATCGAGCGATTCCATCGGGACGAACAGGCGATCACCCGGGTGACCACGCTTGCTCGGCGCGTACTCGATGACCAGGTATTCACGACGCGCCCCGCCGATGGTGCGTTCGACCATCTCGACGAACCGGCCGATACCGTGCTGATCGTGCACGACCATGTCCCCGGCAGACAGCGCGAGGGGATCGACCTGATTGCGGCGCTTGGCCGGCAAGCGCTTTCCGTCGCCGACCGCAGCAACGCGGTTGCCCGTCAGATCGGACTCGGTGACGATCACCATCCCCGGCGTCGAGTCGTCGCCGGCGAGTACCAGTCCGTCGTGCAGAGACCCGCGGAGCACCGCGACCTGTCCGCGGGCAGGGGTCGCTCCGCCATCGAGCATCTTTGCGGGTACTTCGGCTTCACCGAGTCGCTCGACGACTCGGCTTGCTGTGCCGGCGCCTGCCACCACGATCGCCGCGCGACCGCCCGTGCTCACGTGTGCCCGGAGGCTGACGAACAGCTCGGCCAACAGGTCGTCGGAACCACGTACCTGCGGTGCCGCCTGAACCGGAATTTCCAGTTCTTCGCCATTTCCCGACGCCAGCGGGCTGACCGTCCACCACGGACGGCCGGCAGCTTCGGCAGATTCGCGAACATGACGAAGCGACCGGTATGCGGAGGCACCGAGATCGACTCCCCCGCCGTTGAGGATCGACGTGTCGAGCGGTGCAGCGCCGCCGATCGACGCCGCCGTCCACGACGCTTCCAAGAATTCCTGGCCGGTGCGCACCAGATCGGTGGCGCGGGTGCGCACCTTCTCCGGATCGCACAGAAGGATGTGCGCCCCTACCGGAAGGACATCGGAAAGTAGTTGCAGTTCACCGGGTTTGAGAACCGGGAGCAGAGCTTCCATCCCCTCGACGGGGATGCCTGCCGAGATCTTGTCCAGCATCTCGACCAACGACGCGTCAGCCTGATTCTCAGCAGCGAGTGCCGCAGCTCGATCGCGAACATCAGCTGTCAGAATCAGCTCACGACACGGCGGCGCGATCACGGAATCGACGTCGACGTCCGGTAGCGAACGCTGATCGGCGACAGAGAAGTACCGAAGCTCCGATACCTCGTCACCCCAGAATTCGATACGTACCGGATGATCCGCCGTCGGCGAGAACAGGTCGAGAATGCCGCCGCGGACCGCGAACTCACCACGCTTTCCCACCATGTCGACACGGCTGTACGCCATCTCCACCAGACGAACCAGAACAGAATCGAAATCGATCTCGGTGCCGACGCGCAACGTGATCGGCTCGATCTCGCCAAGACCCGGCGCCATCGGCTGAACGAGAGAGCGCACCGTGGTCACGATCACCCGAAGAGGCGAGCCGTACGAGGCGTCGTCTGGTCTGGCGAGCCGGCGCAGTACCTCCACCCGTCGCCCGACGGTGTCCGCGCTCGGCGACAGTCGCTCGTGCGGCAATGTTTCCCACGACGGGAACTGCGCGACGCCTCCACCGAGCATCTCGGTGAGTTCTGACGTCAGATCGTCGGCTTCGCGACCGGTGGCCGTCACCAGCAGCACCGGAGTGCGCGCGGCAAGTGCAGCGGCGATGAATGGTCGAGCCGGCTTCGGCGCCACGATGTCCAGGGCAGGCGCACCGATGGAGTCGATCACTGGAGTGAACGCGGCGTCTGCGAGGGCGACCTCGGCGAGTCCAGCGAGCGCAGTCTGGGCAGAGGACAAGGAAGTCAACGAACGCGCTCCTGAACAGTGATGACGGGTTGCGGACGCACAGCCCGAGCGCAAGATCTCCACCGAGGCAGAGTTGTGCGCCGGTTCGATTCTATCGGTGTGCGATCTCGCAGCGCAGTCCGATCCGTTCAGTTTCCCGTAACGCTCGGCTTCTTCGTCGTCCGCTTGGCCGGTGAAGATCGGGTGGCCGGGGCGCTCGGCGGTGCCACGGCCACGCTGGTGTGAGAGTTGAGCGCCCGAACCCGGCCGATTACCTTCGTTGCCTGGCTGGTTCTCCGTAGACGTACAGTCCTGCGACCGTTCGGCGCGAGGTGGAACCAGGAGTCTTCGGGCTCGAAGCCCTGCAGTTCGAGGGCAACGTATTGGGCGGAAGCATCCGTCGTGACGTCGACTACCCACTCTTCGTCGCCGACGTTGCGCGCCGTGGCGACAAGTCCGACCGACCGCTCGAGGGGCCGTGCCGGACTCCCCAGGAGGTGCACCGCTTCGTCCACCATCTCTCCGTCTTCGTCTTCGAGCGTGACGGTGACGGCGTCGTATGTCCGCGCCCCGAACTGAAAGACGTGAGTGAGGTCGGTGAAACGGCCGACAAGGCTGTCCACGGACCAGGTCAGACTCGAGTGCGATTCCACCTTGACCGGTAGCGCGACGTCGACTGGGACGACACCTGACCGACTGTGCGCTCGAAACCTGATCTCGCCGACGACAGGTTCGGCAGTCTCGTTGATCGCGTCGAGCCTCAGTCCGTCCATACCGTCGTCCGTGACGAGGAGCGCGATCGGTTTGGCGCTCCTACGGAGCACGAACCACGGAGCCTTGGGGCTGCCGCTCCAATCGAGGACCCCCCATCCCGGCCCGGGCTCCAGGTCTCGCAGTGCGAGTGTCAAGGCGCCGTCGCACCGAGAATCCGGGCGACGCCAATAGCCGAGCGTCGAGGCGAACGCCTCACATACGGCTGCTCGCCCCAGGTCGAGATAGCGTTCCGGGTCGGACCACCGGACTTCACGAGCGTCTTCGCCGAAAAGCGCGTGGACGTAGTGATCCCGAACATCCTCGAAATCCCACGACGATCCGTTGTCCCGCGGCACCGCGGCTTTCCATGCCGGGTGGTGCCCTGCGACGGCGAGCGAACCGAATTCGTTCTCGATCACGGCATTCGACGGTGGAATCGAAAATGCCAATGATTCGGTCGCAAAACGTACTCGCGCGCTGAGCACGTCGGCCAGTGGACGACGATAGGCACCCACCCCGAAGTAGTGAGCGACCCCGCTTCCGACATGCGTTGCCAATTGCTCTCCCCCGCGAGGCGCCGAGGGCGACGACGTCACGTATTCGAGTTCAGGTGCCACCGCTGAGATCAGCTCCGGCAGTCTCGAATGAATGAGCGGGATGTGTTGATCGACCAAGCCCAGCATGGTCGGCTGCTGTTCGGTCTCGCTGCCGCCGCAGAAGACTGCCAAAGCGGGATTTCCACGCACTCTGTGCAAGAACGCGGTGACCTCTGCTGCAACGAGTTCGAAGAATTCGTCGGTATCGGGCGGATCAAGCGTCGCCAACATCATGTCCTGCCACACGAGAATGCCCAGTCGCGCGCATTCCTCCCAGAAGTGGTCGCTCTCGTAGACCATCGTCCCCGGGATTCGAATCATGTTCAGGCCCGCCTCAGCCAGGCGTTCCAAGACACGAGTGGTGCCGGCGTCGTCTTGAAGCGAGATCGGGTCGGTCGGCACCCACACCGAACCACGGCAGTACACCCGGATGCCGTTGACATTCAAACGGAATCCACCATCGGATCTGTCGGCCTCCACCGTCCGGAAGCCCACTGAACCGAGATGCTCGGAGACTCCGATCGTTTCTATCGTCACCGGATACGTGCGAGGAGCGCCATGAGTGTGCGGCCACCACAACTGCGCGTCCGGCACTTCGACGACGCCGGACACCTCGAGGAATCCGTCCGGTCCGGCAATTACAGCCAATTGTCGCGAGTGTTCGCCGACGCGCACGGTCACGTACTCCAGCGAGGCCGGCAATCCGGTGAGCCGAGCGCTGACGGCAACGTGACCGGTTGTGCCGTCAACACTCGCGTGCTTGACAGCCGAGACTACGGCGGCAACTCCCTTGTCCAACAACCGGATACCCCGCCACGGTCCCACCGGTACCGGAACGCCACTGAATACGGGAGCCATACCGAGCATCGTGGTTCGGATCCACCGAAGACCCTGTTCACGGACCATCGACGAGCGCCAACGTCCTCGAGGACGCCTCGATCTCAGAATCGCGGACAGAGAATGAAAATGAATAGCGACCTGGACGCGTTTACCAGCGCCGACTACGGCCGGAATGCTCACTTCCCCAGGCGTGAACATGGATTCAGTGGACGCGACATGGACGCCGCCGATCCAGACATCGGCAAACGCCGTCACACCGTCGAACTGGAGCAGCCACGACCCCTCACCGGTCGTGGCCACGGTAGTCACGAACCACCAGTCCGATGATGCAACAGACGATGATGAAACCGACGACGATGCAACGGACTTCGTGCGTCCGGCGTCCGTTTGCGCCGCCTGTATCGCACCAACGACTGTCCCAGGCACAGACGCTGCGACCCACTCGGTCACGGTTTCGAGGGCATCCGGATCAGATATGGATCCGGGTTCGGTTGCAGCGCATCGCCATATCGCGCCGGCCAGCAGGTCTGCTGACGAACGAGGCACTGTTAGACCAACCTCAAGTGTCGATGCGAGTCGACGCCGACTGTGTCGGCAACGACTTCCATCGCTCTCTTCCACGACACGGCCATCTCGTCGAGTTGCTCACGCGGGTCCACCGCGCGGCCCCTGGAGGCACGCGCCATCTGAAACTGCACGCTCTTGGCCCCGGACGCCACTTTGCGGAAATCTGGCGCAGCTTCGCCTGTCCCGGAGAAACCTGCAGTGTCCAAAAACTCGCTGGCGTCGGCTGCCAGCTCCGCGCTGGCACCACACTGACGAAGTAGCCCGAAGGACCAGAGGTGAAAGGCATCCATACCCGCCCCCTGCACCCATTCGAGGTCGTCGATCACCCGGCGTCCCAGCTCTCGCACGGGATTACCCGCGGCTCGAACCGCTACGTTCCGCCGAGCCACTTCGGCGATGTTTCCGGCGTTGGTCGCGTGAACCGGATTCAACCTGATCTGTTCGACGTAGGGCACGAACGAAGGAAGTGAGGAACGATCGAGATCGAAGACACCGGAGAAATCGTCGCCTCGCAGCAAGTAGTACCCGCTGTTGTGGAAGTATTCGAGCTCGCCGGCAACGCGATCGATCCGATTGGGCACGATCGTGGTCTTGGTGTGCCCCTCGTGATAACTCGTTCCAAGAGTGTCGGGAAGCCAGTATCCGTCGACTTCAACCGTCGACAGCATCCCAACCGCGAGGTTGTCCTCGACATGGATCAGCGGGGCCCGCCAGACGTTCATCTCGGCGACTTCGATTCCGTACAGCGCGTAGATGTCCTCGGCCTTGAGCTTGAGGAACGTCCACTGAGTCCCGTCGAACCGCGATGAGAAGGCACATGCCAGCGCCGGGACGGGGTCCAATCCCAGCGAATGCAACACTTCGATCCACAGATCCGTATAGCAGTTGGTCTGCGCCCACACCCGGTCGTCCTGGTGCAACGAATGGGGTTGGTAGCGATCAGGTGAAATGTCGATGAGCCGGGACATCAGATGCCCATTCGTTCGCGTACGGAGGTTGGCCACGCAGCCACATCAAGACCATGAGTCCGCAACAAGGACAACGCGATTCGCTCCATCCCGAAGCCGACGCACGAGCTGTGCGCCACCTCCCCCTCCGCCGTTCGGATGTCGAAGTTGACACCGAAATGGTCGAGATGGTTGTTCGAGGACACGATCGCCGTGCCCTCGTCGAGATCTCCGTAGAGCCGAACCGTCAGTTCCGTCTTGAGATTCTCTTCACGCTGGTTGGCTGCAAGCATCTTTCCGGCGCGTCCGAAGAAAGGATCATTGGCAATCACCGGGGTGGCGTCGAGTTCGAGCCGGCCGAGCACCTCGAGCCCCCGCTCGATCCAGTGCTCGCGATGCGCTCGCGCTGCCGCGGCGTCACCGATCGTCACGAACTCGTGCATCCGAAACGCTTGCATGCGAGCCGGATCGATCGCCGGTTCGTGCCGGAAGCAAAAACCGTAGATGTCCAGCAGCACCCCGCCTTCGGGGAGAACTCCGGTGTATCGCGCATAGGCAGGATGGCACGCTGCGGAGACGAGCATGGTCTCGGTCGGCTCGAGGTGGCGATCCCACGATTGTCCGTCGGCGCGATCGGCCAGCAGTCGCGCGTGATCGCGATTGGAACCAGCGAAGGTGTTGATGGCGCCGGTGAGGTTGGGAAACGAAGCGATGTAGTCGGTGCGCTCGAAACTGCTACGCGGGAACACCGGCGGGAACCGCAGCCGAGTCGCGGCGTCGCCTGGCCCCGCTGCAACCACCACTCGGTCGATACCGTCGACGATGTCCTCGAACACGCCGGAACGCCCGTAGAGTCCCGGTACCTCTGTCTCGACTAATAGTCCTTCGACGAGCAGTTCGCGTTGAAATGCAGCCCGAGCCCGATCCAGATCGGTCTCGCCTGTCACAGTCTCGGTTGTCACATTCTCCGTCGTCATAGCGTTCCCCGGTATCCGATTGCCATGTGCGCTGAACCCGCCATGATTCGATCGTTGTTCACCATCACAGCTGCGCCGTGCGCGTCACGAAGGTGCCGGCCGAGCGAAAATTCGGTGTCCTCGCGATATCCGGAGATGCCGCAAATCAACATTGTCTGCCCGACGATTTCCACCACCGCGGTGGAGGCTGTGACTTTCAGGTTGTTCATCGCGAGCGAAAAGCCCACCGCTCCCGTCGCCTCGAAATCGGCGGCGCCTTCCGCAGCGTGAACTGCGCGGTCGTACCTGCGTGCAGAGGCGTCGACAAGATCGGCGAATTGTTGTGCCGAAGCAGCAACTTCGGCGAGCCGCAGCGCTCCGGGGGAAGTGACTCCGGGCTGCTTGCGCGCGGCGGCACGCACGTACTTGCGTGCCTTCTCGACTGCAGCGTCGGCAATTCCCAACCACACCGAACTCCAGACGACGTGCGAGACCGGAAGCATCGTATGGGTGGAGATATCGGAATACGGTAC
Organism: Rhodococcus sp. 66b; assembly: GCF_002076325.1. Taxonomy (NCBI): domain Bacteria; kingdom Bacillati; phylum Actinomycetota; class Actinomycetes; order Mycobacteriales; family Nocardiaceae; genus Rhodococcus; species Rhodococcus sp. 66b. Next base: position 434,907 of record NZ_MUZB01000002.1, on the reverse strand, counting down.
GTCGGCGACCATCTCGGGCGTCGAGGTGGCCCGAAGGATGTAACCAAGACTGCAAGTTCCCCTGAGTCCCAGCGTGTTCCACTCGGTGGTGCGTTCGAGCGTCAGGTCTGGGGTACGACACACAACGAGAACCTGATCGTTCGGCTGACTCTCCGGGGTTCGCCGAGCCGTCACGACTATCGCGTCGGAGTGTTCGCCGTACGAAATGACAGGCGCGTTCTTGATCAACAGCAGATGACCGCCCAAGTCTTCGACCGCGCAATAACTCCGGCTGACGTCACCACCGATTCCCAGCTCAGTGGTTGCCGATGCCAACAGCAGTTGCTTGTCGACCGTTTCTTCGACAAACCCGCGTAGCGCTTCGGTGTTGCCGTGCTTGACCAACGAGTAGATCTGCGTCTGATGCATCGCGAAAATCATTCCGCTTGCTGCACAGCGTGTTCCGATCACACGAGCGATCTGCGACACTTCCTGCAGCGAGAGTCCTTCGCCGCCTAGTTCCCTCGGCACAGCTACGGACAGCAGCCGTTCGCTTCGCATGGCGTCGACAGCTTCACGCGGAAACCTTGCCTCGGCATCGACTTCGTCGGCCCACGCCGCTGCAACTTCGTCGGCCAACCGTGTGGCCCGCTCGAGGGCCGTCCCGGTGGCGCACTGCGATTGCGGAGCGTTCATGCAGCACCCAACTCCGTCAACGCACCCTCGATCGCCTTGACGCTTGCGAAAGTACTCTTCCGCAACAACTCGTCAGGAAACTCGATGTCGAACGAATCCTCCAGCGCCAACATGACATTCACGCTCGCGTGCGACGTCAAACCCAACTCGTAAAGATCGGCCTCTCCATCGATCGTGCTCACGTCGACTGCCAGCCGACCGTGCTCGACGAGCACTTTCCGAATTGCCTGATCAATCATCAGCGATGTCGTCCTTCTTTTCGATGCGAGCGCCCGAGCGTGTTGCGATCACCATTGCGATGGCCACGTCCGCTTCGTGCGAGATAGATACTTGAAAATCGTGCAGATCCTGGGCCCGCGCGAGTTCCGCGGCATTACCGGACAGCGTCACCCCACAGCCACCCCACTCGGCCCGAGTGATTTCGATGGAATTCCACGGGACGGGAACGTCACCCGGCCTGAGCACCTTCACAACAGCCTCTTTGGCGGCGAAGCGTGCAGCCAATCGTTGATCCCGCGCCGGCCCGGCGCACGTCTGCAATTCGTGCGGGGTGAAGGTCCGATCGAGATACCTCCGCCCGAAGAGTTCGATACTTCGAGTGACATCCACGACGTTCACTACGTCACAGCCGATCCGCGGGCCGATATCGAGCATCGGCGTCGGCGCAGTGTCACCCACCTGTTGACTCCCCATCTGGGGTCGTACACGCCGGGCAGCCCCCTATGCTGCCCGGTGCGCCGACGCCGTCACCCTGCCCTGACAAACCTTCATTCTCAGCAATTCTTCAGCTACCGGTAGAACATACCGCAATCCGAAGATGATGGGCAAGATCAGACTTCCAGATTCCCATCAACACTATAAACATACTCTTAGTTTGTTTCGAATGCAGAACAAAGAGAACAATGTCGCTACCAGGACATTTGCAGCAAACTGGCCAAGGAGCAGTGCGGAGAGTCAGTGATTTCAGTGATCGCTGGCAAGGCGGCGGGCCGCGAATTGCCTGAAGTACTCCACTTTCGATTCCGGGACCACGATCGGGAGTATCAGGTTCCACGATGCCTTCATGGAGTCCGAAAGCTCACGAACGGTCCCGGTCGCGGCTGCCATCAGCCGAACTCCGGACGCCACTTCCAACAGGAAACGAGCGATGTCAGCAGAATCCGCGTCCGAACGCAGATCACCTTCGTCTGCCGCACGGCTGGCAAGTTCACGGTAAATATCGAGCCACACGTCCAGAGTCGCCGGCCCGGAGCCCCGATAGTCCCCGATCTCGACCAACAAGCGGAACGTCGCTCTAACCATGGCGTCATGCGCACCGATGTCGACGATGACCGACGAAATACCGATCAGCGACTCGAGTGCGGGAGTGCGACGGTCCAACCAGAGCTCACATTTTGCGTCGAAACGCGCCGAACCCTCGTCGATCACCGCCCGCGCGAGTTCTTCCTTGGACCCGAAATGGAAGTACAGCGCGCCTTTGGTCACCTGCGACTCGGCGATGATCTCGCTCAAGCTGGCATTGGCATAACCCAGGCGCAAGAACACACCCGCTGCTCCGCGCAGCACCGAATCACGGGTGGCTTCTGCCCGTTCTTGCCTCACCATCGATCCGGCCTCCAATCACCACACATCGAACGAATCCTTGGTCTTACCCGTTCACAGCGTCAAAATGGAAGGCACGGTTCGGCATTCAACCCACCCTGCAAACAAATGAGACATTTGCCCATCAAACGATCGTGATACAGCGAACACAGCTTAGACCGCGATCCATCTCTGCGCGGCAGGCGCGCCTGGTTAACCCTCCAATTGTGGGTCGGCTTCCAGATTCGTCAGCCCATTCCAACACAAATTCACAAGGTGAGCGGCGACAACTTCCTTCGACGGAGTCCGTTCGTCGAGCCACCAAGTAGCCGTAGTGGACACCATGCCGACAAGCGCCTGGGCGTACATCGTTGCTAGTCCGGGGTCGAAACCGCGTCTGGAGAAGTCCCCCGCAAGCAGGTAGCCCACCTGACTGATCGCATCGTTGAGCAAGCTCGAATACGTCCCACTGGGCGCAACAACGGACGAATCGCGCACGAGTATCCGAAATCCGTCAGTGTGCTCTTCCACGTAGGTGAGCAAAGCCAACGCAACCCGCTCGACTCGAACTCTCGAGCGATTTTGCGAGAGCGAAGACGTGATCATCTCGAGGAGTCGCGACATCTCCCGGTCCACTACTACGGCGTACAGCCCCTCCTTGCCGCCGAAGTGCTCGTACACGACCGGCTTGGACACGTTTGCTCGCTGGGCGATCTCCTCGATCGAGGTCGCTTCGTATCCCCGTTCGGCGAACAATGCCCGCCCGATCTCGATCAGTTGTTGCCGACGTTGGGTACCGGTCATCCGGATCCGTGTCACTCGTTCGGGAACTGGATCCCCGCCACCCGAACCGGACACCGCCGCCATTGTCTTCCTCTCGCCGACACACAAATTACTGCTGTGGACGCTCAGCCTATCGGGACTTCGGGGACCCAATCAGAGGAGCGGTTCGACCTACGGCGGGTCGGCATGCGATTATTCTTGCGCGCGTTCGGCCGCAAGGCTCGGCAATGCGTGGCAATCCGCCGTGGTGTAATGGCAGCACCTCTGATTTTGGTTCAGATAGTTCAGGTTCGAGTCCTGGCGGCGGAGCTGGTGAACAACATGCATTTTCCGAGCGGAAATGCGTGTCTTGATCGACAGTTTGATCGACAGAGGGAGCTCAAACCAGTGCAGACCGCCGTGATCGTTCTCGCAGCGGGTGCCGGTACACGAATGAAGTCGAAGACTCCCAAGGTCCTCCACACTCTCGCCGGACGCAGCATGCTGGCACATTCGCTTCACGCGGCAACCTCACTGAACCCCACGCACCTGGTGACCGTCGTCGGTCACGATCGTGAGCGTGTCACCGAAGCAGTCAACGCAGTCGCGGGTGAACTGGGCCGGCCCGTCACCGTCGCCGTTCAGGACGAGCAGAAGGGCACCGGGCACGCCGTCAGTTGCGGACTCGAGGGTCTGCCGGCCGACTTCGCCGGAACCGTACTCGTGACGGCCGCCGACGTGCCGCTGCTCGACGGCAAGACCATCGCAGACCTCCTCGCTCAGCACACTGCCGCTCCCGCGGCCGCGGTCACGGTGTTGACGTCGACCGCCCTCGACCCCACCGGCTACGGACGGATCCTTCGCACGACGGACGGCGAAGTCAACGCCATCGTCGAAGAGAAGGAAGCCACCGATTCGCAGCGCTCGATCACCGAGGTCAATTCAGGTGTCTACGCCTTCGACTTCGAGACTCTGCGCGATGCGCTGGCGTCTCTCGACTCCAACAACGCACAGCACGAGTTCTATCTCACCGATGTGATCATGATCGCCCGTCGCGCAGGCAAGCGTGTTCGCGCGCAGCACATCGCGGATTCGGTTCTCGTCGCGGGCGCCAACGACCGCGTGCAGCTCTCGACGCTCGCCCGCGAGATGAACCGTCGGATCCTCGAGACGTGGATGCGTGCCGGCGTCACCGTCGTCGATCCGGCGAGCACGTGGATCGATTGCGGCGTGCACATCGCACAGGACGTGACGCTCCTGCCCGGAGTTCAGTTGACCGGCACAACGTCGGTGGGCGAGGACGCCGTGATCGGCCCCGACACCACCTTGGACAACGTGAGCGTCGGGGAGCGCGCGCAAGTCGTCCGCTCGCACGGGACCGACTCCGTGATCGGAGCCGACGCGACCGTCGGTCCTTTCGCCTACCTGCGGCCGGCTACACGCCTCGGTGACCACGGGAAGATCGGCGCATACGTGGAAACGAAGAACGCGGACATCGGCGAGCATTCGAAGATTCCGCATCTTACCTACGTCGGCGACGCCACCATCGGCCATCACAGCAACATCGGGGCTTCGAGCGTCTTCGTCAATTACGACGGCGTGAACAAGAGCCGTACTGTGGTGGGGTCGCATGTGCGAACCGGTTCCGACACGATGTTCGTCGCCCCGCTCACCGTTGGTGACGGCGCATATACCGGGGCCGGAACCGTCCTGCGAAACGACGTACCGCCAGGGGCGCTTGCCGTCTCCGGTGGTTTGCAGCGCAACATCGAGGGCTGGGTCCAGAAGAATCGTCCCGGCACGCCCGCGGCCGATGCTGCAGCAGCAGCACAACCTGACGGCCCTGCAACAACCTGACAGCCCTGCAACAACCTGACAGCCCTGCACTACCTGACAGCACAGATCACCACCAGATCGACCGGCAAGTACAAAAGGATGGCATGAACCAGTGACTGCGAATTGGATCGACAACCAGAAGAACCTGATGTTGTTCTCGGGTCGCGCACATCCCGAGTTGGCGGAGCAGGTGGCGAAGGAACTCGACATCAGCGTCACCCCGCAGACCGCGCGCGACTTCGCGAACGGTGAGATCTTCGTTCGATTCGAAGAGTCGGTTCGCGGCTCCGACGCGTTCGTCCTGCAGAGTCATCCGGCACCGCTGAACACGTGGGTGATGGAGCAGCTCATCATGATCGACGCTCTCAAGCGTGGATCGGCCAAGCGCATCACTGCCGTTCTTCCGTTCTACCCGTACGCCCGCCAGGACAAGAAGCACCGCGGACGCGAGCCGATCTCCGCTCGCCTGATCGCTGACCTGCTCAAGACCGCCGGCGCCGATCGCATCATCACGGTCGACCTGCATACCGATCAGATCCAGGGCTTTTTCGACGGCCCCGTCGATCACATGCACGCACACAGCCAGTTGGCCAACCATATTCGCGCGGGCTACAACCTCGAGAACATCACGGTGGTCTCCCCCGACTCGGGCCGCGTTCGCGTCGCCGAGAAATGGGCCGACTCGCTCGGCGGAGCGCCGCTGGCGTTCATTCACAAGACGCGCGATCCCTTGGTACCCAACCAGGTCAAGTCCAACCGCGTGGTCGGTGATGTCGAAGGTCGCACCTGCATCCTGATCGACGACATGATCGACACCGGCGGAACCATCGCCGGCGCGGTCAAGGTACTCAAGGAGGCCGGAGCGGGTGACGTCGTCATCGCCGCAACCCACGGCGTCCTCTCCGACCCTGCTGCCGAGCGTCTGTCGACGTGTGGCGCGAAGGAAGTTGTTGTCACCAATACACTTCCGATCGACGAGTCGAAGAAGTTCCCGACGCTGACGGTGCTGTCCATCGCACCGCTGCTGGCTCGCACCATCAAGGAAGTTTTCGAGAACGGTTCTGTGACTTCGCTGTTCAACGGCAGCGCCTAGTCTCACGCTGTTCTACGGGCGCGTACCTGTGACTTCACGGTCACTGGTACGCGCCCGTCGTCGTCTTCGTGAACACCATAGAAACAGACCACCCGGTCACCATGAAACCACCTGTGGGACACACGAATACCACCGAATGCGGCATTCAGCATGATCTTGATCACGCCCACGACCAGAAACCCAGGTCGATGTTGGGGCGGTGTTCACCGCGCCGCAATCTTCGCCTAGTGTGGCTCGTCGTGATCGACGCGCAAACCCTGGAATCCCGGCCCGAATCTCATTCCCTGAATTCATCAGTTCCGACGATCCGGCGGTGGCGCCCAGGATCTTGTGTCTGGTGCGGAGACGACAACTCCGTGGACATGTTCCGCAACGAACCCCGCTGTGGAAAATGTCGTGAAAACGAAGGCATCATCGACGACGCGAAGCGCTTCCTCGGTATGTACGGTCTGCGCCCGCTCGGCGGCACGCTGCAGTCCGACGACGACGAAGAACGCGAGTACCGCGTCAACGCTCGCGAGGCTCGCCGAGTTCTGAACGAGATCCGCATGGACGTCCTTCCCGATGCGGCCGCCGTTCGCAAGGCAATTCGGCCCCGTGCCGCAACGGTTGTCGCCGACACGTCACCCGCACGGGCTTCCCGCCCCGCCAGCACGGGCACAGCGACGCGCGTTGCCGCTCCGGTCAAGACGGACACCGTGGACATCGACACGCTCCAGGCTCGCGTCCTAGGGCTTCTCGATCAGCTCGGTTCGATCGACGAGCAGATCAAGGTCGCCGAACTCGCACAAGGGTTGCCGGCGCGCGCGCGACTGAGCGATCTCAACAAGCAGAAGGCCACGGTTCTTCGCACGCTGGCCGCTCTCGAGAAGGCTCGCATCGCCGCCTCCAACTAATTCCTTCGCGTCCGTCCCACGGCCCCGTCTCCCTTGCGAGACGGGGCCGTTCTGTATGAGCAGGTACCTTTACGAATCGTGAATGACATCACCATCACCTTTGTCGTGCTTGCACTGGTCGTGGCGCTGTTCGTGATCGGCCGAATCCCGGTCGGCATCATCGCGATCGGCACTGCCCTGGCGCTCTACGCCACCGGTGTCATCACGATGGAGCAGGCGCTTGCCGGATTCGGCGATCCCACGGTGGTGTTCATCGCCGCGCTCTTCGTCGTCAGCGAAGCCCTCGACGCCACCGGTGTCACCACGTGGGCGGGCGAGAAATTGCTGGCAAAAGTCGGTGAATCCCGAGTCCGTCTCTTGAGTGCGATCATGTTGCTGGTTGCCGCGTTGACCGCATTGATCAGCGTCAACGGAGCCGTAGCCGCGTTGGTGCCGATGGTGGTCGTCTTGGCAGTGCGTCTCGGTAAGTCGACGTCACAACTGCTTCTGCCGTTGGCATTTGCCGCCCATGCCGGTTCGATGCTCACCTTGACCGGAACACCGGTCAACATCATCGTTTCCGAAGCCGCCGAGGAATCCGGGGCCGGTGCTTTCGGGTTCTTCAGTTTCACCTTGGTCGGTGCGCCGCTCGTATTGGGGACGATCGCGATCGCCGTACTTCTCGGTCCTCACGTCCTCCCCCATCGTGCGGGGACGTCGATGTCGCCTGACCTGAGCCGGCACGCCAAGACCCTCGCGAAGCAGTATCAGTTGATGGGCAAGGATGCGCCGTCCGCAGAGCCCTTGATCACCGAGCACGACGGTGTAGTCGAAGTGATAATCCCGCCGCGCTCGGAAATGATCGGCGACAGGGCTTTTCCCGGCATGGTGACCGACAGTGGCGATCTGGTGATCCTCGCGGTCCAGCGTGCCGGTGAGGACTGCGGCCCCAAGGGCGTCAAGTTGGCGGCAGGTGACACGCTCCTCCTGCAAGGCAGCTGGGACGATCTCGACACGCACACCGCGGTCGATCCGAACGTCCTCGTGGTCGACGCACCTGGTCAGATCCGTAAGCAGGCAGCGCCGTTGGGAACTCGTGCGGTCATCGCCCTCGTCGTCGTCGCGGCGATGGTCGTGATGTTGACCTTCGGATTGGTACCGTCGGCGATAGCCGGACTCCTCGCCGCGTGTGCAATGGTTTTGTTACGAGTGATCAGCGTGGAGCAAGCGCATCGGTCCATCTCGTGGACCACGTTGATTCTCGTCGGCGGAATGATCCCGCTCTCGACCGCGATCCAGCAGACCGGCGCAGCCGAGAAACTCGCTCATGCCTTCGTCGACGTCGTCGGTGGTGCAAGCCCGTATGTCGTCGTCGCCGGACTCTTCGTCGTGACGGCGACGCTGGGTCAGCTGATCAGCAACACCGCGACCGCGCTGATCATCACGCCGATCGCCATCTCGGTCGCCGGCGAACTCGATATCTCGGTGCTGCCCCTTCTGATGACGGTGACCGTCGCTGCCGCAGCCTCCTTCCTGACGCCCGTCGCCACTCCCGCGAACATGATGGTGATTGGACCTGGCGGATACAAGTTCGGCGACTACTGGAAGCTCGGACTCCCGATGTTGTTGTGGTTCCTGGTAGTTGCGACGGTGTTGATCCCAGTGATCTGGAGTTTCTGATGTGCTCGCCGAAGGTGTTGTCGGAGGTCTACGAATCGATCGGACGAGAGGGCCGGAAAGTCAGCCGACGATCTATGTTCGCGGCGCTCGGCACTACTGCGCTCGGTGCGACCGTCGTTACCGGCGCGGTGCAGCCCACTGCGTCGGCAGCGCCATCGGGTCGGACCATCGTCGATCTGACCCATGTACTGACGCCGGATTTCCCGGTGTGGCCGGGCGCGCGCTCGTTCGAGATGAGGAACCTGGCGAAGATCGCCGACGCCGGCGGATCTCTGGGCTCGCTCGGGTCCGCTGGTTTCGGCGGAAACTTCTACCTCAACGAACTCCGCCTCGAGGAACACACCGGTACGCACATCGACGCGCCCGCGCACGCCAGTGCGGACGGAATCACCGTCGAGAAGATTCCGGTCGCCGACCTCGTCGTACCGATTGCGGTCGTCGATATCAGCGCCCGAGCCGCCGTCGACCCTGACTCGTTGCTCACCCTCCAGGACATCCTCGATTGGGAAGCCGCCCACGGGACGATCTCTCCTCGCAGCCTGGTGGCGATGAACTCGGGCTGGGATACCCGGGCCGGTGCCGGCGGAGCCTTCACGAATCGAGATGTACACGGCGTGCAACACACTCCGGGATTCGCCCCCGAAGCGATCGACTTTCTCGTCCGCGAGCGCGACATAGTGGCCGTGGGTTCGGACACCCTCAGCATCGACGCGGGCCCAAGCACCACCCACGGGGCTCACCGAAGCGCTTTGGGCTCAGGAAAGTACGCAGTCGAAGCCCTCGCAAATCTGTCCGCACTTCCGGCCGTCGGCGCCACGGTGATGGTGGGAGCGCCGACGCATGCGGGTGGTTCGGGTGGTCCGTGCCGGGTCATCGCCTGGTATTGACGATCAGGGCGTTGGCGTCACCCGCAGCACCTTGTCGCCTGCTCCGTTGTCGGTGGTCACCAGGAGCGAGCCGTCCGGCGTCGGAGTCACCGAGCGCAAGCGCCCGAACTGGTTCACCAGTCCGAAGGTCTGCGCGTCGACCGAGCGTCCGTCGGCACTGAGGCGGAGGAAGATCAGTTCCTTGCTCTTGAGACCACCCATCACGAGTGCACCGTCCCAGGCACCCCACGCCGCTCCGCCCGTGAAGGCAGCGCTGGCGGTAGCCAACGTGGAGCTACCCGAACGCCACACCGCCGCAATTGCTCCCGGCACTCGCACCGGATCGGTCATCGGCACGGATTCGTCGTACGTTCCGGGAAGCCGATCCGGGCGGTAGCCGTAATTTCCGCCGGGGGTAAGCAGGTTGACTTCGTCGTCGACGCTTGTGCCCTGTTCAACCGAGTAGACCCGGCCGGTTCCAGGTTGCACGGCCAAGCCTTGGACGTTGCGGTGACCGAGCGTGTAGACGGGGCTGCCTGCATTCGGATTCCCCGCTGCTGGAGATCCGTCGGCGTTGATGTGCAAGACCTTGCCGCCCAGCGAATTCGGATCCTGCGGAACGCTCGGCGTCGCGGTGTCACCCGTCCCGACGAACAGCGTTCCGTCCTGGGCCGCCAGAATTCGGCAACCCCCGTGACGCCCGGACGAGACCGGGATTCCTGGCAATACGGTTCCGGTTCGAGTGAGGGCGGTCCATCCGGCGTCGACGGTCCACGAGATCACTCGAACGTCCGTGACTCCCCCAGCGCTGAATCCCTGGCAGGTGTAGAGGGTGCGCGACTGAGCGAAGTCACGGGCAAGCGCGATGCCCATGAGCCCGGTTTCGGACTGAGCGTAGAGATCCGAAAGGTCAGCAGAGACTGGACCTGTCGTGTTGTCGCCTCGGCGAACGAAGAATCCGCCGGACCGTTGTCCCGTCAGGATCGCGCCGTCCGGGGCTGCCACGACGTCCCAGGGGTGATCGAGTCCGTCGACGAGTGTGGTGACCGACAGCTGCGGGAGGGTGTTCTCGATGGGAATGTCCGGGTCGTCACCGCCCAGCGATCCGGTGCTTCCGTTGCCGAAACTGCCGGGGTCGAAGGGGAAGGGTTGAGCCACGCTCTGCGTTACCGGCATCACCAGTACTGCAGTCAGGGCCACGGTCAATGCGGCGAGCTTCGGATGACGCACGCGTTCTCCTCGGGTCGGAAACCGTTCTGCGCCTCACTATAAACAGACAAACACCATTTTTCGGGCCCTCTCGCTATACCCGCAGGCCACAGGAGAAACGAAACCCCTTCAGAAGTCGGCAAACTCCGGCAAGGCGTTCGCCAGTGGGGACGCGTTGCGTCTTGATGCAGATCGTGCCTTCCGCCAACCGGGCACACTCCAGTCCAGGAGGTATTCGAGATCCGCTTCCACTCCCCTGTCCCGAAGTCCGAAACGTCGTTCCAGCGCATCGTCGTCCGTCAAATGCAGTCTCGCCGCGTCGGGCACTCTCAGTTCGGGGTCACAGAATGGGCCTACGGGCGCGGTAACCGTTCGTCGTCCTGACGGATCTTTCCACTCCAGAAGACCACCTCCGATTTGCTTCACTGTCCACCTGCCAAACGTCTTCAGTCGGTGATGTTTTCGACACAGACAGGCCAAGTTCCGTTCTGCAGTAGGCCCTCCCTGAGCGGGGTTGCCGTGATCGAACGGCACCGTGTGGTCGATATCGCAACTATCAGAACGCACAACACAATTCGGAAAGCGGCACGTACCGTCTCGCGTCCTTACAATCGTCGCCAACGCCGCGGACGGCTGGTACGTGGATTCACCGCGCCGCGAACCACTGTTCCTTCTCGAGCGATTATCCCTTGCCGCAGCGGGCAATATCTCCGGTGAGCGCATCGACCGACCCACGCCGAGCACCGGTCCGACTGCCCCCGCAGTCGAACAATGTTGCACCTCGGACGGTGCAAGGGTGAGGACTCTCTGCCACGTGGCGTCCGCGGCGATCGCGCGCGCAAGGTCGGCATCGATGTGGCCGTACCCCTGCAAATAGCCTGGCAGGTCGTCGAATCCGAGCAGGGTGGAAGCGTTGACACCCACAAGAATTGTCGCAATCGGGAGCGCGGAGGTCTTCGTATCACCCCTACGGGTGCAATCGCCGTCGCACTGACAATCCAACGACGTCTTTCCTTCCGCCAATGCGATCAGTGCATCGGCACGACGTTGCCCGAAAGTTCTCGGATCGGAACCACACACCTGCATCGACATCGCACGGAGCCTGGTGGCCAAAGTCTGAGCGCCGACCGCTGGAAGCATTCCGTCCAGAGTCGACATACCGTCGTGCGACGCGCACGTTCGAACGTCCCGATCCGCCTCCGCACGAACTCGCCTGGCACGCACCCCATCAGGGTCGTACCGAGCAATGAGACCTCGTGCGCGCGCCTTCAACTTGTTACCGGTTGCACGGCAGGCACCGTCCACGAGGAGTCGCTCGATCTCATCGAGCGCGTGCTCGGAAACGTTGGCGAGAGCTTCGGACAGTGCCGTCGCTTTGGCCAGATCGATGTCACCGCAAGCAAAAGCGGCCGCCACCCGCGGAAGTCGCCAGCGCAGGTCACATCCCAGTGCAATCATTTTCTGCGCGGCGTACTCCGTAATGCTCAGTATCGACGCGATCTCCACGTGCGCGAATTGACCCCGAAAAGCCTCATTGACTCCAACCGCGGCATCCTCCTCACAACGGTCCAAGTACAGCGCAGTGACCGCGTCGATCTCGAGGAAGTGGGCGCGCGCGATTTCCGCATGCTGCCGAAACAGCGCGCCCGCGGAAGTCTTCGATTCGAACATATGAGCGATTCTACGGGCGCCCACCGACAAGTTTTTGCGGGATCCCGGGGTATTCACCGATACCTTTTGCGCTCCGATGTCACTACGTTCAATCGCATGACTCAGCATCCGACACGAGATCAACCGTACTTCGGCATAGCGATATTCGAGTTGGGGAAGAATGACGGGGTCGGGTGCTTCTACCGAGAGGACTGTTATCTCATCTGGGCTGGCGACCCCGCTGAGGCGCAGTCAAAATTCGAGCGCAAGGCCGGCGAGCAGGAGTATCCGCTCGGCGCGAGCGATGACCAGTCCTATGTAAAACTCGCGCATCTCGTGGATCTTGCGCCGGTGTCCGACGCTGTCCATACTGGCACCGCCGATCTCTACTCTCGACACTTCTCAAATATTGCCGCCTACAGAACTTTTGAGACACTTCTAGGAGGAGACAGCATCCTCTGACAAGCGCCCACTTCACGCCCGCTGCGCGCACAACAACGCGAAGCGCTGATCCTGATCTGTCCACACCTTCCGTACCCCGAAGCCCGCGGACGCGAGCTCCGCGGCAATCCCGTCCTCGGTGAACTTCGCCGAGATCTCGGTGCGCAGCTGCTCGCCCGCCGCGAAGGTGATCTCCAGATCCAGGTCGTCGATATGCACCGAGAGTTCACGAAGTGCTTCCAACCGCATTTCGATCCACTGGTTCTCGGCATCCCAGAGCGCGACGTGATGGAAGTCTTCCAAGGGAAAGTTCGCTCCCAGTTGCTTGTTCAGGACCGCGAGAACGTTGAGGTTGAACTGGGCAGTCACGCCGGCAGCGTCGTCGTAGGCGGGCACGAGAACCGCCGGATCGATCACCAATCCCACCCCCAGGATCAGGTTCTCCCCCGGAGCGAGCACCGCTGCGATCCCCGAGAGGAACTCGGCTCGTTCTGCGGGAACGAGATTACCGAGAGTTCCGCCGAGAAAAGCGACCGCGCGCCGTCCACCACCGGGCAGATGATGCAGCGAACCCGTGAAATCGCTGACCACTCCGAGCACGTCGATTCCGGGAAACTCGGCACCGACTTGCTGCGCCGCGCCTTCGAGGGCCGTCACCGAAACATCCTGCGGTACATACGTTCGCAGAGTTCCGCGAGCCGTCATCGCGTCGAGGAGTAACCGCGTCTTCTCCGAGGAACCTGAACCCAGTTCGATCAGGATCTCGGGTTCGGTCAACGCCGCGATCTCGTCGGCGTACTGCGTGAGCAGGCCGCGTTCGGTACGGGTGGGGTAATACTCGGGTAAGGCCGTGATCTCCTCGAACAGTTCACTTCCACGCGCGTCGTAGAACCATTTGGGCGAGAGCCACTTCGGCGTAGCGGTCAGACCCTCCCTGGCCTCGGCTCGCAGTGCGTCGACCGATTCGGCCGGGGTCAGATAAACCTCGAGCGTAGGGGTTTTCATTTTTCTCCCATCGGGATCGGGGTGATGATCACATGGCCGGGACGCGCGCAGACGATGTGCCGGTCCGGCACCTGCTCCCAGTCCGGGGATCGATCGAACGGTTCGGAAACGATCAGGGCCCGCGACTCGTCGGCCCGCGTGTACAACGTGTGGCCCCACGCCGTGGCCCACAGTTCCTGCCCGTCACCGAACAGGAGGTTCAATCGTGAATCCGGCGCCGCCGCAGCCACATCGTGAACGAGGCTCGTCACGGCGACCTCCGCGGGCTTCGACTTCAACCGATGCCGAAGCACTGTCCACAACAAGGCAGCATCCGTCGGGGCGGGCATCTTCAGCAGTTCGACGGCCGGAACTTCTGCCGCCAAGTCGGCAAGTGATCCAGGCCAACCGGATACCGCTCCGTTGTGACTGAAAGCGTAGGTTCCGTCGACGAACGGTGCGCAGGCACCGATCTCGACGGCCATCCCCTCCGTCGCGGAACGCACGGCGGCGAGGACGGCTCCGGAACCGATGTGGGACAACGTCTCGTCGACGGTCGGGTCCGACCAGATCGGCGAGATACTGCGGTACCGTCCCTGTCTTCCACCGTTCCACCACACCGCACCGAATCCGTCGGCATTGATGGTCCCGCCGCCACGCATCTCGCGAGGTGCCCACGACTGTCGCATCAGTGAGTTCTCGCCGTCGTGGATGAGTTCACGAACCGAACGTGGCGGCCCGAGATACCCGAGGTGCCGACACATGTCAGGGTCTACCCGAAATCGTTCTGGCGCAACGAAAACCCGAGAAGATCTGGCGCCTGATCGGATGGTCCCAGTTACGGAACGTCCCACGACAGGCAACGCTGTCGGTCCCGAACGATCCCCCTCGCAACACCTTGTAGTCGCCGCCGAAGAATACCTCCGAGTACTCCCGATACGGGAAAGCCCGGAAACCCGGATACGGATGGAAACCCGAAGACGTCCACTCCCATACTTCGCCGATCAACTGCTCGACACCCGCTGCTGACGCCCCTGCTGGGTAAGAACCGACGCCGGCGGGGCCGAGATGGCGTTGACCGAGATTGGCGAGATTCTCGTCTGCGGACGCGTCCCCCCACGGGAACCGTCGTGATCTTCCGGATTCCGGATCCCAGCGCGCGGCCTTTTCCCATTCCGCCTCGGTGGGAAGCCGTTTGCCTGCCCAGCTGGCGTAGGCCTCGGCCTCGTAGTAACTCACATGCACGACCGGCTTGTCCGGCGGAACCGGAGCCTCGACGCCGAAAGTCTCGTGCCACCAACCCGAATTGTCGTGTTCCCAGAACAGGGGTGCACGAAGTTTCGCGTCGACGCGATGCCGCCAACCGTCGCGAGACCACAGTTCCGGTCGGGAATACCCGCCGTCCTCGATGAATTCGACGAACTGCCCGTTGGTGACCGGGAATCTGTCGATCGCGAAGTCGGTGAGATAGACCTGATGCGCAGTGCGCTCGTTGTCGAGTGCCCACGGTTCGTCGTCGGTCCCCATGACGAAGGGGCCGGCGGGAATCGTGACCTCGTCGAGTTCCGGCATGCGGGCCGCTTGCGGAGCGGGTGTCGCAACGAGTGCCGTGGGCCCCGAACGCAATTGGTGGGTCGCGAGCATGGTTTCGGCGTGTTGCTGCTCGTGCTGCGCGATCATCCCGAAGGCAAAACCGTCCACGTCGAGTTCTGTACGACCGAACGTGCTGGCTTCGAGCACATCCCAGACCTTCCCACGGACCGTACGTACGTATTCGCGCGCCTCGGCCGGGTTGAGCAGGGGAAGTGTGGGTCTCGACGATCTCGAATGCTTGAAAGCGTCGTACAGCTCGTCTATGTCGCTACGCACCGGATCGCGGCCACCGACATCACGCACCAACCAGAGTTCCTCTTGATTACCGATGTGCGCCAGGTCCCACACGAGTGGACTCATCAACGGGGAATGCTGAGCGATCAATTCGGTATCGTCGACGCAGTCGGTGAGCAGCGTCGACCGCTCACGCGCTCGCAGAAGTACGGCCTCGACCGCTTCCTTGGTGATCTCCCCCGTCATGTGTCGCTCTCACCGGGCACGATTGCGCGACAACACCGTTCGGCTGCGGCATCGAGAAGACGAACGAACTGCGGCTCCGGCGCGTACGACGCGGCAAGCGACATCAGAGAGGTTGCAGCCGAACGCAGTTCGACATCGTCCAATCCGTACTCCGCCGCGTCCCGCCACCGCCCGGCCGTCGATGCTGCAGCATCACTGGCCTCCCGCATCACGGCAGGCCCGGACAGCAACGCATCGATCGCTGCTACCGGCACTCGCCACAGATCTCCCGGCTGCGCATCGATGTAGCGAACCTCCAGATGGCCGACGGCGCGAACCGGCGGGAACAGCGTGGACAGGTGATAGTCCAAGTCTGCCCAGACGGGTCGGCGTCCGATCTCGGCATCCACAGCGCCGTCTATCCAGTCTCCGAAAGTGGCACCCCGCGGAGCCGTCCAATCGTCACCCTCGTTTCGCACACACATCAGCGGAACATCGAGCGCCCAGCCGGCGTAGTCCTGCACTTCCGGGACTGCGACAGTTCGCCATGAATCGAGTTCGAGCCACGTCCGCATGCGTTGGGACGCCCAATCTCCCTTCGGAACCCCTTGCAAGCGTGGAGAACACGCAAACGCTGCGATGAGAGCCGGGCCCATGTCCCCGAGGAGCCGCCAACGCTGGGCGATGGACTCCGGGCTGCCGCCGGCATCGACACTGATCTGTACTGCCGCGGTATTGCACATCATCAAGGTGCCGTACGGTCCTATCCCGGCGAAGCGGGATTCCATTGCGCAATAACGCGGCAGCCGGAGAATCCGGGAAGGTGGGCGGGCGACGTCGGCCGCCGCAGAACTGATTTCGAGGGAGTACGGCGCGAGGAGTGTTTCGAGAGTACGACGGTCGTCGTCGAGGCAGTCACACAGTTCGCGAGCGGACGTGCGCGGCGCTGAGGAGAGTTCTATTTGTCCGCCAGGTTCTACGGTGACGAGGCTGCCACGCGGAAGCGGTGCCGCCGGTGAATCCGGGTCGATACTGGTGGGTGCATGTCGCCCGAGTGCCCTTGCCAGAGTCGCGGCTGACGGCCTCTCTCCACCGGGAACGTGGCTGGTCAGCCACTCGAGCTCAGCTCCTACCAAGCGGGGTGGCCCCTGTTTGAAGCACACACCACCGACGTAGGCCTCGGCCGCAGGACGCGAATCCACCTGCGTGGTCTGTGCTGCTGTCAACGCTGCTGTCACCATTCGACTTCCCCTTCGGGCGGTCTTCGCGGTCGCTACCGACGATAGAACGCCAACGTCCGAGATGCACCCTTTGTGGTGTTACGTGTCGTTGAATTTCTTCAGTCGTATCCACCGGTACCCACAACCGGCCAGAACAACACCTACCCCGAAAACAACCGCAATCCACGGAAGTGTGACCACCAGAACGACACAACCAGCCGCGCCGACCGCTTGCAGCCACTTCGGATACATCCGGTCCACCCCGCGCTGGCTGTACGCACTCACGTTTGCGACGAGGTAATAGAGCAGCACTCCGAACGACGAAAAGCCGATCACCCCACGAAGATCGGTTGTCGACACCAAAACGATCACGACAGCACCGACCACAAGTTCCGCATGGTGAGGTACCTCGAACCGTGGGTGGACGGCTGACAGGGCAACCGGCAGATCACGCTCGCGTGCCATCGCCATCGCCGTACGGCTCACCCCCGCGATCAGAGCCAGCAGCGCCCCCGCCGACGCCGCCGCGGCACCGATCACCACTACGGGAACTGCCCAGTTCCACCCGGTCGCGCCCACTGCATCGGCCAAGGGCCGTGCCGAGTTCGCCAGCCGATCAGGTCCCAACGTCACCAACAGCACCACCGCTACCAGTGCATAGAGGATGACGGCGACGGTGAGAGCAATCAGGATCGCCCGCGGAATCGTGCGGCGCGGATCGCGCACTTCCTCCCCCAGCGTCGCGATCCTGGCGTAGCCGGCGAAGGCGAAGAACAGCAGCCCCGCCGATTGCAGGATTCCGTACCACGACCCGAACGCGAGATCCGGGAGCTCGCGCACTGCACCAGGACCGACGACGGCAACCAGCAGCGCTACGCACAGTGCTGTCGCCGACACAGCGACGATCACCCTGGCCATGTGCGCCGTCCGCGTCACTCCGCGGTAGTTGACTGCAACCAGCGCCGCCACCACCAATACCGCGACGGGAACACGCCAGGCGGTAGGCGCAACATACGTCGCGAAAGTCAGGGCCATTGCCGCGCAACTCGCGGTCTTCCCGATTACGAACGACCAGCCTGCGGCAAACCCCCACCAGGGTCCGAGCTGCTCACGTCCGTAGACGTAGGTCCCACCTGACGTGGGGTATCTGGCCGCAAGCTGCGCCGACGACGTCGCGTTGCAGAATGCGATGAACGCTGCAATCGCCAGGCCCACAAGCAACCCGGTACCGGCTACTGCGGCAGCGGGCGCGAACACCACGAAGACTCCGGCGCCGATCATCGCGCCGAGGCCGATCACTACGGCATCGACCGTGCCCAGCCTTCGCTCCATCGGGACAGCTTCGTTCACAGGTAGTTTGAACCACACCGACATGAACGGAAGGTGCCATGTTCGATCTCGACACGATCCGCCGCGACACTCCCGGATGCCTCGACAAGGTGTTCCTCGACAGCGCGGGATCCTCGCTCCCACCCGAGCCGGTGCTGACCACGATGATCGAGCACCTGCGACGTGAAGCCGATGTCGGCGGATACGTCGCAGCTGCTCGTCAGAGCGACGCCCTGGCTGCTGTTCCGCATTCGTTGGCCCGGGTCATCGGCGCTCAGGCAACCGATATCGCGTTGACGGACAGCGCGACCCGCGCGTGGAACGACTTCTTCGCCTCGGTTTCGCTCGGACCTGGTGATCGAATCCTCATCAGCGGAGTCGAATACGCGAGCAACGCCATCGCCGCGCTGGGGCGGGCGCGTTCGACCGGCGCCCACGTCGAGATCATCCCGAGCGATCAGTACGGACGCATCGACCTCGACGCACTCGAGAACATGCTCGACGATCGGGTTCGCCTCGTCTCCGTCGTCCACGTCCCCACCAACGGTGGCCTGATCAACCCCGTCCGTGAGGTCGTCGAATTGGCCGGAGCCCATGGCTCTCTCGTTCTGCTCGACGCGTGCCAGTCCTTCGGCCAGTTGCCCATCGACGTCACCGAACTCGGCATCGACGCCCTCAGCGCCACCGGTCGCAAGTGGCTCCGCGGGCCACGCGGAACCGGATTCCTGTACGTCCGCCCCGGACTCGTCGACGCGCTCGAACCCGCTGCGATGGACCTTCACGGAGCGGAATGGACGAGCGAGAACAGCTTCGTCCCTGCACCGGACGCAACACGATTCGAACTCTGGGAGACGAGTGTCGCTGCGCGCCTGGGTCTTGGCGTCGCCGCCGATTATCTGCTCTCGATCGGCACCGACACGGTGTGGGCACAGATCGAATCCAGAGCAGTCGCGCTGCGGCAAGGGCTGGCATCGATTCCCGGAGTCGACGTCCACGATCGAGGGACCCAGCTGAGCGGCATCGTTTCCTTCACCGTCGAAGGTATTTCCGAGCACCTCGTGCGGGATCAGCTTGCAGCACAGAACATCACCGTCACCGTCAGCGGTCGCGGGTCCACGCTCCTCGACATGGATGCACGCGGGCTCGACGCCGTGGTTCGCGCATCGCCGCACTACTTCGTCGACGAAGCGGACCTGGACGCATTCCTTGGCGCGGTCAGGAGATTACAAACCTCCCGTTGACCGGGACCACACCTGATCCGCGGAAGTCGAAACTGCAACTGTGTGGCGATCAGTAGTTTCGTCTTCCGAAAGGACGCTTCGCATGGCCGACCCGACCGTCAGACCGATCTCCGCTGCAGACATCACCACCTGGGACTACGAGGCCGACGTCGTCGTCGCGGGATACGGCATCGCCGGCGTCACCGCTGCGATCGAAGCAGCGCGTGCGGGCGCCGAGGTGCTCGTCCTGGAGCGGACGGGCGGTTGGGGCGGAGCCGCGTCACTGGCTGGTGGATTCATCTACCTGGGCGGTGGAACGCCGTTGCAGAAGGCGTGCGGGTTCGAGGACTCGGTCGAGAACATGAAGACGTTCATGAAGGCAGCGCTCGGCCCCGGAACCGACGACACGAAGATCGACGCGTACTGCGAGGGCAGCGTCGATCACTACAACTGGCTCGTCGACGCCGGGGTCCCGTTCAAGGAATCGTTCTGGGGTCAGCCCGGCTGGGAACCGCCGTACGACGACGGCCTCATGTACTCGGGCGGTGAGAACGCCGCACCGTTCAACGCGCTCGTCGATCCCGCGCCCCGCGGACACGTCCCGCAGATGAGCGAGAAGAAGACCGGCGAGCAGGGCGGCGGTTACATGCTGATGAAGCCACTCGTCGAGACGGCCGAAAAGCTCGGCGTCCGTGCAGAATACGATCTGCGTGTCCAGACTTTGGTGGTCGACGGCGATCGGGTCGTGGGAGTTGTCGCCAAGCGCTACGGCAAGGACGTCGCGATTCGTGCCCGCAAAGGCGTCGTGCTTGCGATGGGCAGTTTCGCGTACAACAACGAGATGGTGCGCTCGAACGCACCGCGTATTTTCGGCCACCCGGCGGCCTCGATCGAAGCGCACGACGGCCGCGCAATCCAGATCGGTCAGGCCCTGGGCGCCGACACCGCACACATGGACGCCACCGAGGTCGCGTTCTTCTGCGACCCACAGTTGATGGTGCGCGGCATTCTTGTCAACGGCCGTGGTCAGCGATACATCCCCGAAGACACCTACCCGGGCCGCATCGGACAGGCAACACTGTTCCAGCAGGACAACCAGGCATTCCTCGTGATCGACGAAGCTGCGTATGACGAAGGCATGAATGCCGAATCGTCCAGTGCGCAGTTGCGGGCGCAGCCGACCTGGGTGGCGGAGACCGTCGAGGAACTCGAAGCCGAGATGGGGCTTCCCGCCGGATCGCTGCAATCGACCGTCGACCTCTACAACCGTCACGCGGCTGAAGGGTCCGACCCGGTGCTCGGCAAGAAATCCGAGTGGGTCAAGCCGATCGTCGGCCCGTTCGCGGCAATCGATCTACGTGGCCGCACAGGCGGATTCACGCTGGGAGGATTGAAGACAACCGTCGATTCCGAGGTTCTGCACGTCTCGGGTGCGCCGATCCCCGGACTGTTCGCGGCAGGCCGTTGCACGTCCGGTGTCTGCGCAGGTGGTTACGCCAGCGGGACAAGTCTCGGCGACGGCAGCTTCTTCGGACGTCGTGCCGGAATCAGCGCAGCGCGCTAGGTCACCACAACCCGCACGCCGTCGGCAAAGCGGTACGGCTGAGTCTGCAGGACTGCGCCGAGGTGTTTCCTCAATCTGGACACCTCGGCGCGCACTGCCACCACATGCTCGCGATCACCGAAGAGCACTTCGCTCAGGCCTGCGGCATCCACGCCAGCCGATCCCACAGCTGCCAGCGCACGCAAGATCTGAGCGTGACGCGGCGAAAGCGCGCGCGTCCAGTTTGCATCACCACGCACCGTCACCTGCGGCGATGCACCGAGGGACAGCTCGAGCTCGATCACCGGCCCGCCGACGCCGGTGCGCAACAGCCAGCCGTCACCGAGCGGCTCAGGCAGACACATCCCAAGACCTGGCACGATGACGGGCTTTCCCGCACTGGGTGCCGCCACCCGGTCAGGCGCGGCAATCCCGCTGGCGCCGGCTACCCAGCCGTACTCGTCGACCACCAATGCCGGACCTGTTCCTGCCGCGAACAACGGCGCCGCGCGCGAGCGCAGGCGCTCGAGCGAAGCTGCGTGCTCGCGCCACAGCGTCGCCTCCGCGAGGCGAACCGCGGTGCGCACCAGCGCGACGGTGGTGGGATGCACCGAAGCTGCGGATCCACTGATGTCCACCACGCCCAGTATCTCGCCCGTCCGTGGGTCGTGCACGGGCGAGCCGGTACACGACCAGTTGTGATGCGTGGGCGCATAGTGCTCGGCCGAGAAGAGTTGCACCGCAGAGTCTTCGATCAGCGCGGTACCTATCGCGTTGGTCCCCACCGACTGCTCCGACCAGCGTGCGCCTTCCGCGAACCCGAGAGCGTCCGCCGCACGTTTGACGGTCTTCGCCCCTTCGCGCCAGAGCAGGACACCGTCGGCGTCGGCAACGACCACGATGAAGCCCGCGTCCTCGGCGACCTCGGTGAGCGTGGTTCGCAGTTCGGGCAGAACGCTTCGCAGCGCGGTACGCGAACGCCTCGCCTCCAACTCGGAGAAATCGGCGACAGTAGACGCACCGCAGTGATCCGGCGTGAGCCCGCCGGCCGCCACCCTCGACCACGACCGCGCCACGACGGTCCGCGGCTGCGCCGGTGGTTCCTGGCCGGAGAGAACTGCGTCGTGCACCCGACTGAGTAGGCGAGCATGCTGCGACAGGTCGGTACCCGGCACGACGGCACCGAGCCGACTGCCTTCGGGAGCGTTCCCCACGGTGGTCACTCCGTCAGGCTACCGCTTTCGATGTGACGCGAACCACGTCCACACGGCCAGGTCCCCACCACCTGCGATTAGCGGCCGGGAGCAAACTCCGGTAACGTATCCAAAGTTGTCTCGGCGAGGGTGAATCGCAGCAGTTCCACACGTTGCAGGTTTACCGTGATCGACGCGGCTACGGCTCAGCTCGAGCGTTTCGCTCCTGGCCGTGTGCGCGCCTGTCCGCCTTGCCGCAGGCAAAACCACACGTCAGTAAACCGAGCACGAACCCCGTGAGTTGTAGGAGCCGTTTCATCATGTCTGAAGAAAACAACCTCGTCGCCGTCGTCCGCACCGAATTCGGCAAGGGCGCAGCTCGCCGCGCACGTCGTGACGGCCAGGTCCCCACGGTTCTGTACGGCCACGGTGAAGATCCCCGCCACCTCAATGTGCCGGCTCGCGACTTCGCCGCCATCCTCCGTGCACACGGCACCAACGCCATCCTCACCCTCGACATCGAGGGCACGGAGCAGGTTGCACTGACCAAGTCGGTCGTCGTGCACCCCATCCGCAACTACATCGAGCACGCCGACCTCCTCGTCATCAAGAAGGGCGAGAAGGTCACGATCGACGTGAACGTCATCGTCGTCGGCGATGCTGCTGCAGGCACGATGGTCGCGCAGGACGCATCCACGATCTCCATCGAGGCCGACGCGCTTCACATCCCCGAGCAGATCGAGGTTTCGGTCGAGGGTCTCGAGATCGGCACCCAGATCCTGGCCAGCCAGCTCGAACTGCCCAAGGGCTCGACCCTGCAGGCTGACGCCGACACCCTGATCGTCAACGTCGTTGCTGCACCCACCGAGGCAGACCTCGAAGAGGGCGCAGAAGCTCCCGCCGCCGACGAGGCTGCAGAAGAGGCCTGATCCTCTCGGTTCCAACAGAACTCACTGCGCGCGGCGCGTCATTCCGATTCGGAGTGACGCGCCGTTCGTGCGTAGCAGGAAAAATCAAGCCAGAAAGTAGCGTCCGTTGAGCACAGATACCGCCCTCGTCATCGGCCTGGGTAATCCCGGCCCCCAGTACGAGAAGACCCGGCACAACGTCGGCTTCATGGTCACCGGCACCCTTGCCGGGCGCATGGGCGGAAAGTTCAACGTACACAAGAAGAGTGGTGCCGAAATCGTCGAAGGTCGCCTCGCCGGCCGGCGCGTGATTCTCGGAAAACCACGCTCGTACATGAATCTCTCGGGTGGCGCTGTCGCCGGTCTCGCGCGGTTCTTCTCGGTCGACGCCGCGAACATCATCGTCGTCCACGACGAACTGGATCTCGATTTCGGGACGATCAGACTCAAACTCGGCGGCGGCGAAGGCGGCCACAACGGCCTGCGGTCCATTTCGAGTTCGTTGACCACCAAGGACTACCTGCGCACGCGCGTCGGGATCGGTCGTCCGCCGGGCCGCATGGACCCGGCGGACTACGTTCTCAAGCCGTTCTCGTCCACGGAGCGAAAAGAACTCGATCTCGTATGCGAAGAGGCTGCGGATGCAGTGGAGCTACTGCTCGAACTCGGGTTGGAAGCCGCACAGAACCGCCTGCACTGACGGTCAGTTACCCAGCAGTGCAGCCGAATTCGCGCGGCGGAGCTTCCCCGACGACGTCTTCGGGATACTGCCGGGACCCAGGACCGCAACGGCGCGAGGTCGGACACCGACGTCGGCAACCACGGCGTGGACCACTTCGCGTTCGATACGCTTGACCTCTTCCGGATCTTCGAAAGCGTTGGTCTCGACGGCGACTGCAAAGCTCTCACGCTTCTGGCCGGCGTCGAGACGAATCGCGACGGCGTTTCCGGGACGCACACCGGCAACGGTTCCGGCCGCCCGTTCGATGTCTGTGGGGTACACGTTCCGGCCGCCCATGATGATGACGTCCTTGACTCGCCCGCACACCACGACCAGTCCTTCTTCGGTGAAGTACCCGACGTCACCGGTATCGAGCCAACCGTCGGAGTCCTGCGCCGGCTTGTGACCTTCCACCGTGACGTAACCAGGGGTCACTGCCTTGCCGCGAACCTCGATGATTCCGACGCCGCGGGCCGGAAGCACCTGGCCGTCGCGGTCGACGATGCGTCCCTCGAGGTCAGGCACCATCTTTCCGAGTGTGGCGAGGGCACGAGCGTTGGGGCGATTGGACGGCACCGCCCGAGACATCGACTCGAGGAAGTCGGGATCGACGTAGTCGAGGACCTGACCTTGATCGGGATCCGGAATCGACACGGCGAGCGTGGTTTCCGCCATTCCGTACACGGGAGCGAGCGCGGTCGGGTTCAAACCGAAACGCGCACCGGCCTCGGCGAGGGCATCCATCGTGTCGGGATCCACCGGTTCGGCGCCGTTCCACATGTATCGGACGCTGGACAGGTCGACTGCCCCGTCTTCTGCCTGTGCGAGTCGACGAGCCAAGAGCGAATACGCGAAGTTCGGTGCGGCGGTGACAGTTCCGCCGTACTTGCCCATGAGTTCCGCCCACAGCACCGGGGTGCGCAGGAAATCCATCGGCGTGATGCTGATGACCTCGGCGCCCACCTGCATCGGAACCGTGAGGAAGCCGACCATGCCCATGTCGTGGAAGAGCGGAAGCCAGCTCACCATCACGTCGTCCTCGATGGAGAACTTGATGCGGTTGATCATCGCGTACGCATTTGTGTAGAAGTTCTCGTGCGTGATCTGCACGGCCTTGGGCGAACCGGTGGAACCTGACGTCAACTGTTGGAGTGCGATATCCGATTCAGCCGTCTCCACGGGATCGATCGACGTTCCGCCACGAAGCTCGTCCACCGTCACGACGGTGATGCCTCGCTCTTCTAGGAGCGGCTTGGCCGCGTCGAATGGTGCACCCAGAATGACGGCTTTTGCGGAGATCATGTCGATCACCGTCTCGGTGTCCTGAGCCCAGACGCCCAGATCCGTTCGGGGGGTCGGCTGATGCAGCATCGTCACCGACGCACCGCGCATCCACGTCGCCTGGCAGGCAGGCGCGATGTCGACGGGCTGTCCGGCGAGAATGCCGATCGCGACGCCGCGATCGATGCCGACCTCGGCCAGGCCACCGGCCATGCGCCGAGCTTCCTGGTGGATGTCGCCCCAGGTCTGACGGAAAGCGTTGTCGGGCTCTCCCGTCACCAGGCCGCGGTCGGTGGCTGCGGCGGTCGCGTACATCTCTTCGGTGAACTTGCTCAACGCAACTCCTCGGTCAGTGTCACTCTTCGATTCAGTGCAACTCTTCGCAGGACACAAATGGCTGTGTGTTCGAACACACACATACATTGATAATCAGCGATCCTTCGCCGAGTGTTACGCCGCAGTGGCTACTGCCTCGTGGTCTGCGAGTATCCTTTCTCTGTTGTGCTGCCGCACTCTCCACCTGTCCGCGCACCGGCACGTCGCCGGCACCGACGCCCACTTCGAGAGGTTCTTCGTTGACTACCCCGTCCGACTCGACCGTCCCTTCCGACTCGACTGTCCAGTCCGACACCGAAGGCCCCGATTCAACCGAGAGCGGGTCGGTCGCGGTCACGACGACGACCAAGGGCTTGTCCGCCGAGGCGGAGCGTCGCCGCACCTTCGCCGTCATCTCGCATCCTGACGCCGGTAAGTCGACACTCACCGAAGCGCTGGCACTGCACGCGAAGAAGATCTCCGAGGCTGGTGCCGTCCACGGCAAGGCCGGACGCAAGTCGACGGTCTCGGACTGGATGGAGATGGAGAAGGCCCGCGGCATTTCCGTCAGTTCCACCGCACTGCAGTTCAACTACCACTCGTCCGAGACCCCGGACGAGCAGATCAACGTCATCAACCTCGTCGACACCCCCGGTCACTCCGACTTCTCCGAGGACACGTACCGCGTCCTGACCGCCGTCGACGCAGCGGTCATGCTCATCGACGCTGCCAAGGGCCTCGAACCGCAGACGCTCAAGTTGTTCCAGGTGTGCCGTCACCGCGGCATTCCGGTCATCACGGTCATCAACAAGTGGGACCGTCCCGGCCAGACTCCTCTCGAACTGCTCGACGAGATCAGCGAACGCATCGGCCTCACGCCCACTCCCCTGTACTGGCCCGTCGGCATCGCCGGCGACTTCCGAGGACTGTTGCGGCGCGGCGAAGACGGTGAGGCTCGCGAGTACGTCCGCTTCACCCGTACCGCAGGCGGCGCGAAGATCGCCCCCGAAGAGGTCATGGACGCCGACGCGGCGCTCGCCAAGGAAGGCTCCGAGTGGGAGACCGCGGCCGAGGAGAGTGAACTGCTCTCCGCTACCGGCCAGGACCACGATCAGGAGATGTTCCTCGCCGGTCAGACGTCCCCGGTGATCTTCGCGTCCGCGATGCTCAACTTCGGTGTCCGCCAGATCCTCGACACTCTCGTCGAATTGGCGCCGCCGCCGCGGGGCCGCGAAGACCTCAGCGGCAAGCCGCGCGAGGTCACCGATCCGTTCAGTGCGGTCGTCTTCAAGGTGCAGGCCGGTATGGACACCGCGCACCGTGACCGTCTGGCGTTCATGCGCATCGTCTCCGGCGTGTTCGAGCGCGGCATGGTTGTCACACACGCTCAAACCGGCAAGCCCTTCACGACCAAGTACGCGCAGACGGTATTCGGCCGTGAACGTTCCACCGTCGAATCCGCGTTCCCCGGCGACGTCGTCGGCCTCGTCAACGCCACCGCACTCGCACCCGGCCACACGCTGTACACCGAGAAGAAGGTGGAGTTCCCGCCGATCCCGTCGTTCGCGCCGGAACACTTCTCGATCCTGCGCGCCGAAAGCGCCGGCAAGTACAAGCAGTTCCGCCGTGCAGTCGATCAACTCGATTCCGAGGGCGTCGTCCAGATTCTCCGCAACGACATCCGCGGCGACGCCTCCCCCGTCATGGCTGCTGTCGGCCCGATGCAGTTCGAGGTCGTCGCAGCGCGCATGAAGGCCGAGTTCAACGTCGAGGCCAAGATGGAACCACTCGGCTACGCATTGGCCCGCCGTACCGACGCCGCGTCCGAGGTCGAACTGAACCGTCAGCGCGGTGTGGAGGTCTTCACCCGATCCGACGGTGTCCTGCTCGCCCTTGTCAGTGACAAGTGGCGCCTGCAGTACATCCAGAAGGAACTGCCGGATCTGACGCTCGAACCCCTCGTCGCTGCTGCGGACTGATGAGCCTGATCGAGGCGCTGTTCGACGCTGAACTGCACATCGGCAGCGCCACGATTCTCTGGCGAGAGATCATCGGAAACGCGTTCGGAATAGGCTCCGCGATCGCGGGCGCGCGACGCTCGGTATGGGCGTGGCCTGTCGGTATAGCCGGAAATGCCTTGTTGTTCACGGTCTTCATGGGCGCACTTTTCCACACGCCGCAAGAGCTCAATCTCTACGGCCAGGCCGGCCGTCAGTTGTTGTTCATCACCGTCAGCGTCTACGGGTGGACCCAGTGGCGACGTGGGGCACGTGACTCCGGTCGCGCAGTCCTGCCCCACTGGGCGACAACTCGCGAGCGAGTCGCCATGATCGCCGTCATGGCAAGCGGCACAATCGCTTTCGCCTGGATCTTCGACCTTCTCGGCTCGTACGGAGCGTGGGCGGAGGCCTGGATCTTCACCGGCTCGATCCTCGCGACGTACGGGATGGCACGCGGCTGGACCGAGTTCTGGCTCATCTGGATCGGCGTCGACGCTGTCGGCGTTCCCCTTCTATTCCGGGCCGGGTACTACCCGTCGGCAATCCTCTATCTGGTCTACGCATTCTTCGTATTGTGGGGCTTTGCGATGTGGCTGCGCATTCAACGCCGAACTCCACAAGGGGTGTAACAGTAAACAGACTCCTGGTATGTTTGCGTCGATTAAGCAAACCAGCGGTCTGTTTACGGGCATCAGGAGCGAAACAATGGAAGACAAGAATTCTCACGGAATAACGGGCGCCAACGGTTCCGGCAACGGATCGAGAGCCAGTAGTTCCGCGAGTAATGGTTCTGCGAGCAACCTTTCCACGGGTAACGGTTCTGCGAGCAACCTTTCCACGAGCAACGGTTCCAGCAGTGCCACCGCCACAGCGGATTTTCTGTCGACCGCACCGAAGCAATCGGATGCATTCACGTTTCCGCTTCCTGCCCGAACCACGGCCGCACACAGCAGCGGAGAGGACCTTTCAGTGCCAGCTTCAACACGCGAATCATCGAGGACACTCGAGACTCGGAGTCGCACCGTCGTACGGCGCGACGCGATGGGCGTAGCCGCCGTTCGAGTGGCCGGTCGACTCACCCACACCGAACTCATCGCGAATCAGGCCTCACCCTCGAGCACCCATTCCTCCGATCCCACGATGGATCTGGACGAGTTGCTCACGATGCTCGGCAGCTACCTGTTGTCCTCGGGGTTCGAACATCCCGAAATCCACGCCAAGCTCGGTGGACAGTCGATCGTCGTCAACCTCGTATCGCCGGAGATCAGCGCCAGCTGAGCTCGACCCAGCTGTTTTTCAGGGCCCCGCTGTTCAGGGCCACAGCACTGCTCGTGTCCATGCTCGGTCCGAGCCGCGCCGGTACAACCATCGCTGATGCCGACGCCCGGAGTCTGCCTGCCAGAACTCGACAGACTCCGGCTCGAGGCACCACGCACGCCAGTCCTCCGACACGAACCCTGGGTCGTCACTGATTCTTGCTTCCGCAGCGGCCACCGAGGCGTCGTACGCCCCTAAGTCTTCGAGCACCTCGCTCTGCTTACTTGCGGTCGCCACCGCTCTCGCAGTGACGGAGCGTTCGACGAAGTCTCGGCTTCGAAGTGCGTCGTCGCCCTCGCGAACCAACCCGCGGATCCGGACCTGCTGGCCCGTCTCACGCCAGTAGAAGGCGAGCGATGCTCGCGGATTTTCTTTCAGCTCAATGCCTTTCGGCGAAGCAGCTGAACCAGAAAACCAGAACCCGCCCTCGGTCACGTCCTTGAGGATGAGGAAGCGGGAATCGGGCATACCGTCACTGTCGACGGTCGCGAGCGCACACACGTGTGGCTCGACGACGCCGAAGGCCACGGCCGCACGGAGCCAGTCGAGGAACAGCTCTCCCGGCTTTTCCGGAAAATGTTCAGGCGCGGGCGGCGGAGTTCCGGTCAGTGCGGGGATACCGCGAATCCACGTCCGTACGTCAGGCAGCGAAAAATCTGCATCAACCATGAGCCGACTCTAATCGCGGGCGGCCTCAGGAGACGTTGCGAACTACCGAGTCGCCGAACGACGGTTGCTGCAGCAGTGCCCACTTGTTGGACGTCAATCGGAAACTCGGCATGTCGGCTAGTGCCACCACCGATTCCCAGGTTCGCTCGTAGCTCGTGTGGGAGATTCGCCATTCACCGTCGCTGCAGCGGGTGTATCTGTCGTGATAGAAGGCCGATCCGCGAAGAAGCATGCCGTCTTCGGGGATCACCACAGTGTCCGCGAGGCACCAGATCCCGGTTGCGGTGTCTCCGTCGACGTCGATCTCGGGTTGCCCGCACTGATGTTCAGTGATGACGTGTGATCCGAGGGTGTTCTCGAGGAAGGAGACGAACGAATCTCGGGAATCGAAACTGAGTTGTTCTCCGTAGATCGCGGTGGCGTCGACGGTCAGAGTGTCGGCAAATTCGACCCACGATTTGGTGTCCAAGGCGCGTGCGTATCGGTACTTGAGTCTTTGGATGAGAACAATCGCTTCGAGATCCATGATCCCCGCCTCCCGGTGCAGCAACCACCCGTCCTATGTGTGCACATTAGCCTGTATCACGCCGAAACGGGCATTACTCTCAAAGCTAGTAGAAATGTCAGCCGATAACACGCTTTTCCAGGCCGTCGAGCATGATCGTGATCTTCTCGTCCAACCAACCTCGCCCGTGCCACGTCGATTCGTCGCCGATCCCCTCGACCAACGACTCCGACGCATTCCAACTCTCCTGATACGCCTGGCGCGCAGAACGCGAATCCGCGGAGCTCACGGTCTTGTCCATTGCCGCCATCATTGCGAACTGCGTCATGGTCACCTCGGAGATGAAGTCCACCGCCAGGACCGCGTCGTGTGGTGTGAAACCCTGCGCAGTCAACGAACCGACCAGTTTCTCCACGATCTCGATTATCGCCGGTGGCGTGCCCGGAACTGCGAGACCGACCTGGGCTAGACCTGGATAGCGCTCGAACGAGGACCACAGAACGTCGCACAAATCCTTCAGAAACTCACGCCACGGACGATCCGTGTCCGGCCATACAGTCTGACGCACAACGTGATCCGCGCAAGCCCGCAGCAGCGCTTCACGGTCCGCGAAGTAGCGATAAAGTGCAGAATGACTGACGCCCAGACGTTTTGCCACACTAGGCATGGTCAATTCACTCAGATCACCAGCCAGGGCGGCCTCGACGATGTCCACTGTCGACAACGTCGGCGGCCGCCCCGTCTTCTTTCCGGTTTGCATTCTGCTCAGCCTGCCACCTGCTCAGCCCGCTACCAACCGCCATCCCGACGCACGGTGGCGCTGGTTCCAGAACGCGGCGTAGTTCCCACCGGCTGCGAGCAGAACTTCGTGGGTTCCCACTTCGACGATCGATCCGTCGTCACCGAGCACGATGATCTGGTCTGCGGCCACGACAGTCGACAGCTTGTGCGCGATCACGAGCAGTGTGCTTTCACTGGCGAGTTCCTGCATCGCACGCTGTACATGGGCCTCGTTCTCGGGATCGAGCGCGGCCGTCGCCTCGTCGAGCAGAACGATAGGTGCGCGTTTGAGGAGTGCGCGCGCGATGGAGACCCGCTGCCGCTCTCCACCGGACAGTGCCGTCCCACCCTCACCGACGCGGGTGTCCCAACCCCGCGGAAGTCGCTCGACGATTTCCGCGACGCCCGCGATCCTAGCCACGTCGAAGACGTCATCGTCCGTGGCTTCGGGGCGACCGAGGCGGATGTTCGCGATCAACGTGTCGTCGAAGAGGTACACGTCCTGGAAAACCAAGGACAATTGCGACATCAGATCGGCACTCGTGAGGTCCCGCACATCGACGCCGCCGACACGCACCACCCCCGAGTCGACGTCGTAGAAGCGCGAGATCAGCCGGGTGACGGTGGTTTTGCCAGACCCTGACGGACCGACCAACGCCGTCAGCGACTTCCGCGGCACCTCGAAGGAGATGTCCCGCAGCACCTGCCCACCGTCCGCGTAGCCGAAGTCGACGGCGTCGAACTGCACGGCCGTCTCCCCCGTCGGCTGCCCGCTGGTATCGGGTTCTACCAGTGGTTCCACTTCGAGGATCTCGGACATCCGACGGATTTCGTTGCGTGCCATTCTGATTGCACCGCCGAACTCGCCGATCTCACCCAGCGGTTGGATGAACCGTGCGGTCAGGCCGAGTAGCGCGATCAACGTGACAGGGTCGATGTCGCCGCCGAGCGCGAGGAATGCACCCAGGATGATCACGGCAGAGAAGACGAATTGCAGGGCGATCCCGTTGACCACGGACCCGATCACCACGAACCACAGTTGTGAACGACCCGCAGTGTGTTGCGCTTCGATCGCGTCGTCGAGCGGTTCGTACACCCCGTGTGTGCGTCCGAAAGCACGCAGGACCGGTTGGCAACGAGCGTATTCGAGCACTCGATTGTTCGATTCGACGGCTGCGGCATGTGCCCGATCGTCGGCCTTGGCAGTCATCGTCGAGGCAAATCTGGCTGCCGCGAACAGAATCGGAACGCTGACCATCAGTGCCAGCCCGAGCCGCCAGTCGAAGAACAACATGCACACGACAATGGTTGCCGGGCTGGCGATTCCGGAGATGATCGGTGTCATGAGGTGCGCAGCCGCCCCCATCACCGAGATGGTGCCCTTGCTGGCAACCTGCGATACCTGGCCGAGTCGGCCGGCGCCGAACCAGCCGAGCGGCAGAGTGACGAGATGATCTCCCAGGCGCAGATGCATAGTCCTCAGCAGCGTGAGGGCCGACTCGAATCCCTTCATCGCCTGCAGGTAATGCGCAATCGAACTGATCCCAGCGCACACGGCCATAGCGGCGAGCCACCGAAGGAAACTGCCCCAGTCCTGATCGAACAGTGCCTGCACCGCCGGGACCAGTAGCGCCACTGCCAAACCTTGCATCACGCCGTACAACACTGCCCACACCAGGAACTCGCGATAGCGGCCCTGATTCTGCGGGCCGAGTATCCGGAAGAGGTCGCGAATCATGAGTTGGCCTTTCCTGCTGCGTCAGACGTACCAGCGATGCTGTCGGCCCGACTGTGACTCGCCCACATCCGGGCATAGGTTGAACCACTCGCCACAAGCTGATCGTGCGTGCCCTTCTCCACGATCCGTCCGGCGTCGAGGACCACGATCTGATCGGCACTCACGATCGATGCCAACCGGTGCGCGATCACCAGCACGGTGCGGCCGACCGTCAAGCGCGACAACGCCTCCTGGATATCGGCTTCGGACTCCGGATCGGCGAAAGCGGTTGCTTCGTCGAGCACGAGAACAGGAGTGTCCGCGAGAATCGCACGCGCTATGGAGACTCTTTGGGCTTCACCACCCGAGAATCTGGCGTCGACCCCGACTACGGAGTCGTAGCCTCTCGGGAGCGCTTCGATTCGGGTGTCGATCTGCGCGGCTGCGGCAGCGGCCTTCACCTCGGCCGAAGTCGCCTGCGGTCGGGCAAGCCGAATGTTGTCGAGCACGGTCGCTTCGACCAGCTGCACGTCCTGCAGAACGAATCCGACGTGGCGGTACAGCTCGTCGGTCGCCACGTCCCTGACGTCGGCACCACCGATGGCCACGGATCCGGCACGCACGTCGTGGAACCTCGGAACCAGCGTTGCCAGCGTCGACTTACCCGAACCCGAAGGTCCGACCAACGCCGTCACCGTGCCCTCCGGCAGCGTCAGATCGATGTCGGTCAGAACGTCGGCGCCGTCGTCGTAGGCGAAAGAAACTCCGGAGAATCGAACTTCATTCCCCGCGGGACTTTTCGGATGATCGGTTTCCGGCAGCGCCTCGGTCGAGAACAGCGCAATCAGTCGCGCCGCAGCGGCGGCTGCCTCTCGGCGAGCCTGCATACCGAAACCGATAGTCGTCACCGACACCGGAATCACCATCGCGACAAGAGAACTGGTCAGCACATCGATGGGTGACACCCATCCGGAGTGGACGAACCACGAGCCGAGGCCAAGGTTGACCACCAGCACTACCGGTGCGCTCAATGCAATCGAGGCCAGCGCCTCGGTCCGGAGCATCGGGCGAACCCAGCCCTCGTACGAGAGTGCAAATGCCTTGGCGGCGTCGCGGTACCGGGAGTGCGACTGCTTGTCCTGACCGAAGGTCTTGACCACTGCGATACCGGTGACGAACTCGACGATGGTGTTGCTGATGGCCGCGATGCCCTCATTCATCCGGCTCATCTTGACGGCCATGTCCTTGGTCATCATCGCGTAGGCGATCATGTAGATCGGGAGCGTGGCAATCGCGACCAATCCCAGACGCCAGTCGATCGAGATCACGTAGCCGAGTCCGACGAGCGGCACTGCAATGGCTCCGGTGGTCTCGACGGCGCTGTGCGCAACCAGGTAATGGAGATCGGAGATGTCGTTCTGCGCGGCTTTGCGCACGGTTCCGGACGAGTGGGAGGTGAACCAGCCCAGGGGAAGTCGACCGAGAGTCGCTGTGATTCGACGCCGCAGCACCGCCTGCAGATTCACATCGGCGAAGTGCGTCACGATCAACGCACCGCCTCCGAAGAACGCACGCATACCCAGACCGAAGACGACCACCCACACGATCGTCCAGACACGGGACGAGTCGACGTCACCGCCCACGATCAGCGTCTTACCCAGTTCGGCGATGGCCACGTACGGCACGATGGCGGCGACCGCGGCGATCACCTGCATCACCATCGCGATGGTGGTCCGCGTGCGCACTGGAGCAAGGAGTTCGCGAAGCGCGCTCTTGTGCTCCGCCGCTTCAGCTTTGGCTTGCGAGGCTTCGGCCGCCGCTCCTTGTGATACGTCGGCCTCTTCAGATGAAATGTCTGCTTTCGTGGCCTGTGTCGTCGTCATTTCGAGAACGCCTTCCATCGGGTAACTGCGTCGGCGTCGGATGCGATGCGTCCTTGGAGCTCCGCGCCGGTGAGTGTGCGATCGGCAAGTGCCTCGAGGTCTTCGAGGATCCAGTAGACCGCGAAGGGATAACTGCCGAACCAGAGTTCGCCGCTGACGTCTGCCGTGCGCCCGGCCTGCACCGCAGGGATCTCGTTGAACAACGGATTTGCGTGTACCAGTGCGCCGTCGTAGATGTTTCCCGAGGTCACGACCATCGCGTCCGCCGCGTGCTGCCCGACCTCCTCGCCCGACACCGAAGACGTGGCAACACCTGTGTTCGGTCCGATCTTCGCGTCGAGTTCGGCTTGTGGACGCCTGAAACCGGCTTCCTCGATGATCGAGGACATCGGCGACTGTGGGATGACGGTGTAGATGCCGCCGGAGAATCCCACCAGCACGGACAACGTCTGCGGTTGCGCCTCGACCGTTCCGGATACTTCGGCAAATTTGGTCTCGAGCCTCGACACGATTTCGCGAGCTTCGGACTCTCGACCCAGAGCAGTCGCCGCGGTATTCAGAACTTCGCGCCACGGCGCCGCATAGGCGAGCACCGTCGTCGGGGCAATCTCGTTGGCCTGAGCCGTGATCGACGTCAGCGACCCGACGTCACTGAGCAGGATTCTGTCAGGATCGACTGCTGCGATCTGTTCGACGTCGGGTGACTCGAAGAACGTCGGTTTGTCGATGACCTCTACGCCCTCGCTCTGCAAGATCTCCTTCGCCGCCTGTGATTGCAGGGTGGCAAAGACCGTATCGGGCTTGACCCCGAGCGTGAGCGCGTTGAGTGCTGCGAACTCGTCCAGTGCGAGCAACTTCTGTGGCGCAGGCGCGGCAGAGGACTCGTGTGCCGCTGCGTCGGCGTCATCGACGCCCGAGGAGCAACCGACAAGGGCCGTTGCTGTCGCTGCGAGTGCCGTTGCTCGCAGGCCCCACTGCTGCCGCATCCTTCTCTCCCTGCTTTAGTTACACACTGTCTCGATTAGGGGAGCCTACAGTAACTCAAACCGTTTGTGCAGCCCTCGTCACCGGAAGTGCAAACGCCGGCAGACACGCGACAACGCTGATGACTGCGCCCATCACGAACGCCGCTCCGAACGAATCACCGGAAATACCGATCGCCAGGACTGCTGTGGTTACCGGCGCACCCACCGCCGATCCCACGGTCCTGATCACGCTGTTGACACCACTGGCCGCTGCCATCTCCGATGGCGGCACGATCGAAGCAACCAACAGAGCACAGACCGCGAACCCCACGCCGTTCCCCAACCCGACGAGGGAGAAGAACAGCACGATCGCAACCACCGAACTCGGCCAGATTGCGAGTCCGATCGCGCCCGTCGCCATGAGTGCCAGCGCTGTTACCGCCGGTACTCGCGGCCCGTATCGCCGCGCGAGAGCCGGCGTCAAACGCCCGCCGAGAAAGACGAGTACAGCGGCAGGCAAGAGCGCCAACCCGGTCTGCACGACAGTGAATCCGCTTCCGTACGTGGACGTGTCCGGCGCCTGGAGGATCCGCGGCAGGCAGAGGTAAAAGATGTACGGCACGAATCCGAACACCAGAGTGAGTGCGCTGGTGATCATCATCGGCTTGTCCCGAAAGACTCGCATGTCGACAATCGGCGCGTCGTGGCGGGAATCGACGGCAATCAGTGTCGCGAACGAAACGAGCGCGATCACAACCAGACCCCAGAATCCGAGCGACAGAACTCCCCAGTCGGAGGCTTTGGTGATCGCCAGGAGCAGGCTCACCAACCCGAACGCCAGTGCTCCGGCACCGGCCCAGTCCGTCGGCATACCCGGCCGGCGATGCGAACCCGGAACCACGGCCACCACCGCGACCAATGCGAGCACGATCAAGATCCCGGTGATCACGAACAACCACTGCCAACTGAGATACTCGAGAATGACACCGCCGATCACCAGTGCACTTCCGGCACCGATTCCCAAAGTCCCAGCGAGCCAACCTATCCCCGAAGACAACTCGGCGCCCACTACCGTTCTCCGCAGCACTGCCATCGCGAGCGGGAAGCTCGCCATACTCACTCCCTGGACGGCCCGAACGACGAGCAGCACCCCGATGTTCGGCGCTGCCGCGGCGGCGAATGTGGCGAGGGCAAAGATGATCAGAACGATCACCAGAACTCGCTTGTCGCCGAACCGGTCACCCATTGCCCCGACGATCGGAGCCATCACCGCGGCCGCCAACAGATAGGACGTAAGAATCCACCCGGTCACCGCCACGGACGTGTCGAAATGCTCACCCAACACCGGCAACGCCGGTACCAGCATCGTCTGCATGAGCGAGTAGACGAGTACCGCTCCAGCCAGGGCTGCGATCACCCGGCTCCCGGATCGCGTGGGCGCCTCTGCCAAGGTCGTCATCGACACCTTCCTCCAATCATGAATCGAATCGGAACGGAACACTCCGTTCCGATTGAGTAAACCATGCATTGCTAGCCTGTGGGAATGGCGAAAGAGAATGCGAGCCTCCCCGGACGCGCCCGAGAAGCCGCAGACAACGACGTCACCGTGCTGCGAGCAGCGCGCGAGATTTTTGCCGAACAGGGTTGGAATGCACCGGTATCGGCGATTGCCGCACGGGCCGGAGTGGGCGTCGGCAGCATCTATCGCCGATACCGAGGCAAGGAGGAACTGGCGCAATCCCTGCGCGTCTGGGCGATCGATCACCTCGCCACCCTTGCCCGAGAGTGCGTGAGCGCCGCGAAAACCGATGAAGCCGTATTGAAGACGTTCTTCTCGCGATATCTCACCGAATCGGTGGGACCGCTCATTCCGGTCCTCGGCGGCAGGTTGCCTGAACACGCCGAAGTCACTCGTGCCGCCGAAGAATTGGAGGCCGCCTTGCAATCCATGGTCGACGTCTGCGTCGACACTCGCGAAGTCCCGCCCGGCTTCACTGCTGCAGACGTCATGCTCATGACAGTGCATCTGCGGCCGACTCTGCCGATCGAGGGCGATCGAGCCACCGAAATACACACGCGTTATCTCGATTTCATGCTCGACGGACTTCGCGGCGGAACACCTCAACCGTCGATCACTCCCCCATCCTGGAGCGAATGGCTTCAGATGTGGCAGGGCGCCTGACCCGGAGAACACCCGAACGGAACATCAGGTTAGGCTTACCTAGCTTAGTTCGCCATGTTCGGAAGGTTTTCATGAAACTCACCCGCCGGTTCGCCGGATTCGCCGCACTACCCGCCGTCGCTGCACTCCTGCTCACCGGTTGCGGAAGTAGCGACGCATCACCTTCTACCGAGACCAGGACCGCCGACCAGTCCTGGAGTTACACAACGGGATACGGAAACACGATCACCCTCGATCACGCCCCGGAGCGGATCGTCGTCGACGCGTATTCCGCTGCTGCGCTGTGGGACTACGGTATTCGGCCGGTCGGCATCTTCGGTTACGGCGTCGGCAATCCCGACGTCACCGATCATGCCGACGAGTCGACCATGACGGTCGTCGGCCGTGAAGGCGAACTCAGCGCGGAAGCACTTGCGGCACTGGACCCCGACCTCGTCATCGGGTACGGCAACAGCGACGACCCGACGCGATGGACTTGGTGGGACGAGCCGATGGGCAACACCGTCAACAATGTTGCACCGTTTGTCGGCGTCAAGTTCTCCGGAGCCTCGACACCGGACGTATTGAGCGAATACGCCGCACTCGCCGAAGCTCTCGGCGGGAACACCGACACAGCCGCAGCACGCGAGGGCAAGGAAGCATTCGAATCCGGTGCAGAGCGCATCCGAACTGCCGCGGCCAAGGTCGACGACATCGAAGTCCTCGCCCTGAACGGTGACAGCTCCGAGTTGTACGCAGGCACAACGGCGCTCGCCCAGTTCGGTTATCTGAAAGAACTCGGTGTGAAGTTCACCGGACCGGGAGGCGACAAAGGCTGGGCCGACCTCAGCTGGGAGCAGGTCCCGGATTACCCGGCGGACATCGTGTTCCAGTTCGCGAAGTCGGCAGAAGCATTCGCAGTATCACCCGTGTTCGTCAAGCTGCCCGCGGTGACCGCGAACCAGGTGATCGACTTCGACGACAAGCGTCCCAACACCTACGCCAATTACGGCGCCTGGTTCGAGCAGGTTGCACAACTACTCGACCAGGCCCGCAACGTCGCCTGAATTACTGCCCAGCAGTGATTCGCCCGGCCGCTTCCTCGAGAACGTCGAGGAAGATGGCCGCGGTGAGCGCAAATCCTTGGTTGTATCGCGCGTCGCTGGTCAACACGTTGCCCGCTTGAACTGCAGGCAACCGCTGCCATGTCGGCTGCGTCTTGATCGCGTCGAGTGCTTCCTGATCGCGAGCTTGGGCGATGATCACATCCGCCGGAGCCAAGGTGTCGAGTTGCTCGAACGACAACTCGAACGAGTTCTCTGCATTGTCGTCGTCACGGAAGAGCACGTCCAGGCCGGCATCGATTGCAACACTGATCCGCAGATTCCGCTGATGCACAAGGAATCCGGTCGGCGTCTGAACGCCCAACACGATCTTCTTTCCGCCCAGCTTCTCCTGCAACATGGGTCGCAGTCTCGCGAGCTTGTCGTCGTACTCCGCGATGGAAGCCTCGGCGATTGCCACACGGTCGAGTTGGCTCGCCTGCGCTATCAGCGCACCTCGCCAGTCGACCGGGTGTCCGGCGATCGGTTCGACGTCGTCGCCGACCACCAACAGTGGCGCGATCGAAGACAAGCGCTCGGTGCCGTACCAGTCACTCGTGTAACCGATCGCAGTGATCACGATCAGATCGGGTTCGAGAGCGAGCAGAGCCTCGAAATTGGTGGAGAAATCGCCGGCTACGTTGACGAAGCTCGCGTCCTCGATGGTGCGGCCGGGAAACTGGAATCCTGCCTTGGCATCGGGGAACCAGAAGTTCCCCGAACCGACGATCGGGTAGTCCATCATCATCGCGAATTCGAGGTCGACGCGTCCGTCCAGCACCACAACGCGCTTGGGGTCGCGCGGAACGTCGCCGCTGAACTCGCCCCACGTGTACGGGAGAGTGTCACTGGCCGAGTCCGACTCGGCATCGGAAGTTCCACACGCACTCAGCGCCAGTGCTGCAGCCACACCGGCTGCGCCACCGAAGAATCGGCGCCGTGAAATGCGGTCGACGATCTGAGCCCACTCCGAATCGGTGACCTGCGTATCCAGGACGAGTGTCATACCTTTGCTCCTTCGATGTTTCGCTGACGCTCGCGTCCCAGCGGAATGACAAGTGGTGTGTGGGAAACCGGATCGTCGATGATGCGGCACGCCATGCCGAACACCTCCTGCACCAGT
Source organism: Rhodococcus sp. 66b (assembly GCF_002076325.1). Taxonomy (NCBI): domain Bacteria; kingdom Bacillati; phylum Actinomycetota; class Actinomycetes; order Mycobacteriales; family Nocardiaceae; genus Rhodococcus; species Rhodococcus sp. 66b. The sequence goes on along the minus strand of NZ_MUZB01000002.1, from coordinate 395,250 downwards.
TCTTCGGTGATGATCTCCGCGGGCGGGCCTTCGGCGACGACGGCGCCGTCCTTCATCGCGATGATGTGAGTTCCGTAGCGGCACGCGTGATTGAGATCGTGAAGCACAGCCACCAGCGTGTGCCCGTCGTTCTCGTTCAGATCGCGGCACAACTCCAGAAGCTCGATCTGATGCGCGATGTCGAGGAACGTCGTCGGCTCGTCCAGCAGCACCAACGGAGTCTGCTGCGCGAGAACCATCGCGACCCAGACACGTTGGCGCTGACCACCGGACAGTTCGTCGACCGGCCTTGCCGACAGATCCGTGACCTTGGTTGCCTCCATCGCCTTGATGACGGCGGCCTCGTCCTCTCGCGACCACTGACGGATCAGCTTCTGATGCGGATAACGTCCTCGCGCAACCAGATCGGCGACCTTGATACCGTCCGGGGCGATCGACGTCTGCGGCAGAAGCCCGAGCCGCCTCGCAACTTCCTTGGCCGGGTACGACGTGATCGCTTTGCCGTCGAGAAGAACCTTGCCGGTGGTCGGCTTGAGCAACCGGGACAACGCACGCAGAAGTGTCGACTTGCCGCAGGCGTTGGGACCGACGATGACGGTGAAGCCACCGTCGGGGATCTCGACATCGAGGTGCTCCGAGATGACGCGCTTGTCGTACCCGATCGTGACGTCCTCGGCGCGAAGCCGATTCGTCTTCTCAGCCACGACGCCCGCCGCACTTGCCTCGTTCACGCTGTTCCTCGTTCCTTCACCGATCACTGCTTACGGGCCTCTCGCGCGAGAAGCCATACAAAATAGATGCCACCGATGGAGACGGTGACGACGCCGACCGGCAACTGTGTCGGTGCAAAAGCTCGCTGCGCCACCCAGTCGCTGACCATCAACAACGCGCCACCCATTGCTGCCGACGGCAGCAGGGTCACTCCGGCACTACCGGTCAATCGCCTCACCAATTGCGGAGCCGCCAGCGAGACGAACCCGATCGGTCCGGCCGCTGCTGTCACCATGGCCGTCAGAGCGACACCCAGAACAACCAGGGAAAGCCGCGTGGGTTCGGCCCGGACGCCGAGCGCCTTGGCGGCGTCGTCGCCCATCTCGAGCATCTGCATCCGCCTGCCCAACACCAGGATCAGCGGAACGAGGATGGCCAGCACGACGACCACCGGCCACACCTGAGTCCAGCCGAGACCGTTCAACGAACCGGCACCCCACACTGCCGCGGCCATGGCGTCGTCAAGCTTCGCCTTGAGAATCATCCAGGTGTTGACCGAGCCCAACATCGCACTGATGGCGATACCGACGATGATCAACCGGAATCCCTGCACACCACGCTTGTACGCAAGGAGGTAAACAACTGCTGCGGTCGCGATTCCGCCCACCAGAGCACCGACTGCGATCTCGTAGTAAGTACCACCGATGAGGAGGATGACCACAAGAGCGCCCGTGTACGCACCGGAGTTGAAGCCGATGATGTCCGGGCTACCCAACGGGTTCCTGGTGAGCGACTGGAAGATTGCACCACTCATGCCGAGTGCCGCACCGAGCATCAGCGCCAACAGAACTCGGGGCAGACGCCATTCCACGACAACCATGTGGATACGCGCGGGCGCTTCGCCGAACAGTGCGCCGAGAACGTCCCCGATCGGCACCTGGTAGTCACCACTACCGAGGGCGATGACGCCGATCGCCAGTGCAAGCGCAACGAGGATGAGACAGACCGTGACCGTGCGGACGTCGATCCGCGCGGACCAGCCTTCTTTGGGTGAGCGCACCACCGTGGTGGGGCGCCCGAAATCGATGCTCACAGACCGCTCACCTTGCTTCGACGCACCAGCATGATCAGCACCGGAGCTCCGATGAATGCCGTGACGATGCCGACCTGAAGTTCACCCGGGCGCAGCACGATTCGGCCGACGACGTCGGAGAAGAGAAGCAGAATCGGCGAGCACACCAACGTGTACGGGAGAATCCATCGCTGATCCGGTCCGACGAACCATCTCGCGACGTGCGGAACCATCAGACCGACGAATCCGATCGGGCCGGCCGCAGCTGTCGCTGCGCCACACAGCAAGGTCACCGCGATGACACCGAGGATACGAGTGCGAGTGATGTTGGCACCGAGCGAACGTGCCAGATCGTCACCCAAGGCCACGGCGTTGAGTTGGCGCGCCAACGCGAGCGCCAGGAATAGCCCGATGAGGATGAAGGGCGCAACAGCCAGAACGATTTCCAGGGAACGTCCGCTGAGTGAGCCGGCATTCCACTGGCGCATCTGGTCGAAGGCGGTCGGGTTGAGCAAGGTGATGCCGGACGAGATGCCGCCGAGCACGGAGCCGATGGCAACACCGGCCAGCGTCAGCCGAATGGGCGTCGCACCACCTCGGCCGATCGAGCCCAGCGTGTAGACGATCGCCGTGGCTATCACCGCTCCGAGGAACGCGAACCAGATGTACGACCAGATGCTGGTCAGGCCGAAGACCGCGACGGCAACAACCATCGCAAAGCCTGCGCCGGCATTGACACCGAGAATTCCGGGGTCAGCCAAGGGATTTCGTGTCATCGCCTGGATGAGGCCACCGGCCACGCCGAGCGCCATGCCGACTATCAGACCGAGCAGAGTACGCGGCAGCCGCAGGTCACGGATGATCACGTGATCGTTCGAGTCGTCGTAGTTCACCAGCGCGTCGATCACGGTCCCGAACGGAATGGTCTTCGATCCCACCGCGATACTCAGAAGGAGCACGGCGGCGAGCACCACCAGGCACACCAGAAGACCCGCCATACGACGAGAGTTGGTCGATACCAGGCCGTCCGGTTGCTTTTGCTTCTCTTGCAGCGACTCGTCGATCAGTTCTTCGGTGTGTTTGTCGACGGCTCTCTCGTCAGCCGCACTCTGGTCGACGGCACTCTTGTCTAATCCAACGGTCACAAGCCGGCGCTCTCTAGAGTCTTCTCGACCTCGTCGCGGATCTCTTCCTCGTCGCGGTCCGATTCCCAGGCCGCATCGAGTGCCGCGCGGACACTCTCGTCGAGGGCCTCGTACTTCGCGTTCCAGACCTCGGCCTTGTACGTCCAGTAGCCGATGACCTTGTACTGCTCACCCGGCAACTTCAGTTCGTGGCGAAGGTACTTGCGGATGTCACGGAGCATCGTGCTCTCGCCTGCAACCCACACGTATCCGAGTTCGGTGGGCAGGTTCATCGCGCGAACCGCGTCCGGCAGCTTCGACGGTGCAACACCGTTGCCACTGCCGACCAGCCAGATGAACTCGACGTCGGCGTCCGAGGTGATCTGCTGCTTGTGCGACTCGTCCACCACCTCGACGATCGCCTTGGCCGACATACCGGCCGGCAACTGTTCGATCAAACGACCGAGTGCGGGGAGTCCGGTTGCGTCGGCGACGAACACCTGCCAGCGTGCGTCGGCCGGCGGCTCGTAGAGGCCACGAGACTCGCCGATCGCCAACTTGTCACCGATCTCGGCTTTCTGCGCCCAGTCGCTGGCGATTCCGCCCTCGTGAACGACGAAGTCGATTGTCATTCGGCTGGTTTCGGCATCGAACCGTCGCACGGTGTACGGCTGGCACGGGGATGGTTCCTCGCCCTCCGGGTACCGCCAACCGCGCGGTGCGTCCGGATCTTCCGCCGGTAGAACGAACTCGCCTGTAGCCGGGACCGGGAAGTGGAGGCGCAGGTATTCGTCACCGGTACCGGTGGTTTCGAAGGCGGTCAGCTCCTCCCCTCCGAACACGATACGAACCATTCCCGGGGTCACGTACTCCTTGTGAAGTACCTCGCCGAACACAAGACTCACAACAATCTCCAACATCGATGGAACATGAACCGGACCCGAACACGAGGATCAAATCCGACTTCCGGACATAGTTAACCCGCGCTAAGTAAGGTAGACCTTAATTTATTGCAGTGTTGTCGATGAGTCGATGCCTTCTCAGCTGCAACGGGGCCAACTACTATCGCAATTCGGCCAACGCAATACATATGGCCTGTTCACGACAAGTATTGGCACCGGTGTGACTTCTGACTACCGCCCACGATCCCTAGCGTGGACCCAGTGCCTTCGACACCACTTCTTTCGGCCGAGACAAACGGTCCCCCAACCGGCCCGGCGATCACGCCGCGCCAGGTAATCACTCGCGCGATCGCTTCCGAAGGTCGCGGAGCCAAGCTGGCGGCGGCGTCCGTCGGCTTCACCGGCCACCAGGTCGCGGAAGCGTTGGTGCCGGTAGTGATCGGTGCGGTGATCGACCGTGCTGTCGCGACCAGCGATGCCGCCGCACTCGGAAAGTGGATCCTCGTTCTCGGAATTCTCTTCACCGGCTTGTTGCTCAGTTGGCGCTTCGCTGCACGCATCTCCGATTCCGTCACCGAGCACGGTGCACATCGCTTGCGGATGGACATCGCGCGCCGAGGCCTCGATCCGCACGGCATGTCGCCGCGGCGCATGCCTGGCGAGGTCTACTCGATTGCAACATCCGACGCGGGTTCGGTGGCCGGATTCACCCACACGCTGAGCACAAAACTTGCGGCCGCCTGCGGAGTGCTGACCGCCGCGATCTCGCTGCTGGTGATTTCGGTGCCACTCGGCCTGCTCGTCATCCTCGGCACTCCCCCGGTGCTGGCTCTCATGCAGTTGGTCAGTCGGCCGCTCGAACGCCGAGCCGAAACCGATCAATGGCAGGGCGCCAAGGCCGGTGCCCTGGCCGCAGATCTGCTCTCCGGACTCCGAATCCTCTCCGGCATCGGCGCCGGAGATGCTGCAGCGCAGCGGTATCGGGGAGCCAGCCGGACTTCGCTGGAAGCAACCCTTCGCGCACAGAGATACCAAGCGATGTACTCCGCCGCCAATGTTGCGATCGCCGGCGCTTTCCTCGCTGTCATCGCGTACGTGGGTGGACGGATGGCAGCGTCCGGGAGCATCTCGGTCGGTGAATTCGTTGCCGTGGTTGGTCTGGCACAGTTCCTTCGCGGTCCGTTGATCGACATCATCTACTTCGGCGCCGGCCTGGCACGGGCGCGTGCTTCCGCCAACCGCGTCGCAGCACTTCTCGGGACCACCGAGGCTGTGACTCCCGCGGGTGAACCTGTGCCCCTGAATCACTCCGAGTTCCTGACGCTGCGCGACGTCGTGTTGGCCGGAGCGTCACCAGTCGATCTCGACGTCAAACGCGGCGAGATCATCGGCATCGTCACCGAGAATGCCGCATGGGCGGATGCGTTGGTCGACGCACTGGCGCGTCGAATCGAGCCTTCGAGCGGAACAATTCATCTCGGCGACAACGCCATTCACGAGCTGCACATCGACGAACTTCGCACTCACGTTCTGGCAGCACCGCACGACGCGGCACTGTTCATAGGAACCGTTGGCGACAATATCGACGCCCTCGCACCGATCGGTCGCCGCAACGACGAGGCCATCGCCGCGGCCGCCGCAGATCAAGTGATCTCGGCACTGCCGCTCGGCCTCGCCACCCGAGTCACCGAGCAAGGGAATTCTTTGTCCGGCGGACAGCGTCAGCGCATCGCGTTGGCGAGGGCACTGGCAAGCGAAGCTCCCGTCCTGGTGCTGCACGATCCCACCACTGCCGTCGACTCCGTCACCGAAGCGCGCATTGCTCGCGGGATCGCCGAGGTACGCGGGGCGCACGCCACAATACTTCTGACCAGCAGCCCCGTGCTGCTCGATATCTGCGATCGGGTGATCGAGCTGTGAACGAACTACTCCCCACCGCAACACCGAAACAAGCTCGCCGCGCGGCACTTCGGTTGATGGGACCCCACCGGATCTCCGCGATCGCAGCAGTCGTCACCCTGACCGCCGCGACCGCGATAGGTCTGCTCACACCGCTGATCCTCGGCGCCATGGTCGACGCCGTGACCGACGGAGACGGCGACGCTGTCTCTCGCATCGGCACACTGACTCTCGCGTTGGTCGGCATCGCAGTTGCCTCGTCACTTCTCGTCGGAGTGAGCAACTACCTACTCGCCGGCGTCGGCGAGCGCGTTGTCGCCGACCTTCGCGAAGAAGTTGTCGTCCGGGTTCTCGACCTTCCGCAGAGCGACGTCGAACGCGCCGGGCGCGGAGACCTGGTCTCCCGCATCACCGGCGACGTGCGGTTGGTGACTCGGGCCGTATCCGAAGCACTTCCGGTTTTTGCCACCGCGGCACTGACCATCGTGTTGACGCTGATCGGATTGGGTAGCCTCGATTGGCGATTCGCCGTCGCCGCGGTGATCGCCGCACCCATCCAGATCCAGGCGCTGCGCTGGTACCTCTCGAGGTCGGCACCGGTCTACCGCGAGGAGCGGGAGGCGGAAGGTGCACGTGCGCAACAGCTCCTGGACTCGCTGAGCAACTCCGACACCGTCGGATCGCTTCGCCTGGCCCAGCCGCATCTCGAACAGATCGAATCTCGATCGATGGCCGCCGTCCGCCTGAGCTTGTTGACCACGCGTCTACGCACCAGATTCTTCGGCCGGCTCAACATCGCGGAGTTCATCGGCCTGTCCGCTGTGCTGATCACCGGCTTCTGGCTGGTGAAGGACGGTCAGATCAGCATCGGCGCCGCGACCGCCGCAGCCCTGTTCTTCCACCGCCTCTTCGATCCGGTGGGCGCAGTTCTCAGCGTGTTCGACGAATTGCAGGAAGGCACAATCGCGTTGGCTCGCCTGGTCGGAGTCACCCTTGCGCCCGTGCCATCCGCACCGACCGATCCGCAGGAACCTGTCGACAGCTCGGCGTCTTTGGAACGCGTCACATTCTCGTACCGAAGCGGCGACGCTCCTGTTCTGCGAGACATCCACATCACCCTTCCGGCAGGAACCGTCACGGCGCTGGTGGGCGCTACCGGAGCCGGAAAATCGACAGTCGCAAAACTGGTCGCGGGGACCTACGAACCGACCGAAGGCGTCGTGAAGATCGGGACGGTGCCCCGGAACGAACTGCCACCGTCGACCTCTCGGAGCGCGGTGGCCCTCGTGACTCAGGAGGTCCACGTCTTTGCCGGCACGTTGGCCGAGGATCTGCGGCTGGCCGACCCGTCGGCAACCGACAGCGACATCATCGCAGCGCTCGAAACCGTCGGCGCCTCCGATTGGTTGCGGGCACTCCCGGACGGACTCGAAACCGTGGTCGGAGACGGTGGACACCGGCTGACCGCAACACAGGCCCAACAACTTGCGTTGGCAAGAATCGAATTACTGGATCCGCCGCTGCTGATTCTCGACGAGGCGACCGCCGAAGCGGGCAGCGCCGGAGCCAAGGTCCTCGACGATGCCGCTCTGGCTCTGACCCGGGGTCGCACTGCTGTCACAGTGGCACACCGACTCTCACAGGCCGTCGACGCCGATCAGATCCTGGTGATGGACGACGGCCGCGTCGTAGAGCACGGCTCTCACGACGAGTTGGTCAACCTCGGGGGTCGGTACGCGGAACTGTGGGAAGCGTGGTCCGCGCCGCGGCGTTGACCGCGACGGTTGCACCGGGCACTTCCGCCCGGTGCAACCCAACTCAAGCGTGCAGGAGATACGGCACCGATTCGGGAGCCACACTCCCCTTGTTCATCATGCTGCCGGGTGTCCGGCCGGTGACCCGGCGGAACACTGCGACAAAAGCACTCGGAGTTTCGTATCCGACCCGCCTACTGACAACCGAAACCGGCACGCCAGCAGCCAGGTACGTCAGTGCTGCGCGGACTCGAACCTGAATTCGCCACTGCGCAAAAGTCATTCCCGTGCCCTGAGCGAACACACGCGTCAGCGTACGGACGCTACCGCCAGCCGTCAGCGCCCATTCGGACAGCGACCGCTGGTCTGCCGGATTGGCGACCAATGCTTCGGCAACGAACAGCGCTCGCGGATCGGTCGGCATCGGAACCTCCACCGCAGCAACTTCGAGCGGCTGCAACATGTCGAAGGCCACCCGCTCGGCGCGACTGCGCGCCTCGTCGGGCATGTTCCGCCGATGCATGTGCAGGAGTACCTCACGCAGCAGAGCGCTGACACCGAACAAGCCCGGAACACCCGACGGCGCGGCGTGCGCCTCAGGCCGGAAGTACGTGCAGAAGAACTCGGTACCTGGGCCCGCCTTCACGGCATGCAACGCCCCGGCAGGCAGCCACAGTCCGGCCGAAGGCGGCACCTCCCAGGTGATGCCGTCAGCGACAACCGTGAGCATTCCACCGGAGTTTCCCCAGATCAGCTCATGTTCAGGATGACGATGCGGGGCCCACTGCCGCTGATGAGAGAGCTTCAGAGTCACCGTTGTCATCGAGTAGGGGTGATCGATGGAACGCGGCCCCACGGGCACCGAAATTCTCTCTGCCACAGCTGTCATGAAGACGAGTATAGGACTTTCGTTAGGCATACCTAAATAGGAACCCGAAAATTGTTCACTGTGACCCCAGAGTTACACATACCAGGGTCCCCGATATCGTGACTGCAACTCCCGGCTACGGGTCGGCAACGAGAGGTACATGATGGTTGACGCATCACGAATCCCGGTCATCGTCGGCGTCGGCGATCTGCGCTGGAATCCTGCCGACGGGCACCGCGAACCTCTTGACTTGATTCACGACGCAACCGTCGCCGCGTTGAACGACAGTGGACACGCTGAACTGGGAACACAGATCGATTCCGTGTTCGCGATCAAGACGGTCAGCTGGTCGTACGACGATCTCCCCGGGCTGCTTGCCTCACGATTAGGCGCGACCCCCACGGTCACCTCTACCTCGCCGATCGGTGGCCACTGGCCCGCGGCACTCCTCGATCGGATCGGCGCGGCCATCGCTCGCGGTGAATCCTCGGCTGCTCTGCTCGTGGGCGGCGAATCGCACGCCAGCAGCACCGCGCTGCGAAAGTCCGGAGTCGCTCCCGACTCGATCGGGTGGACAGCCGCGCCCGGTGGGCCTCCCGGATTCGATCCGGCCGACCTGGGAAGCCCTGAAATGCAGCGCGCCGGTTTCATCGTGCCGACGCGCGTCTACCCGCTCTTCGAGAACTGTTTCAGTGCTGCCGAGGGCCACGGCGCCCACGAATCGCTCGCCTGGTCCGCGAAGATGTATGCCGCATTCTCGGAGCTGGCATCGAAGAATCCCGCCTCCTGGACGTCGGAGATCCGATCGGCAGACGAGATCGGCACCGTCGGACCTGGCAATCGGATGGTCTCCGAGCCATACCCACTGATGCTCAACGCCATGCCCTTCGTCAATCAGGCTGCGGCCGTTGTCGTCTGCTCGTTGTCGACGGCCCGCGAGTTCGGGATCGATGAAAGCAAACTGGTGTACCTCTGGGGCGGCGCTGGTGCGAGTGATCCGTTGGACATCCTCAGCCGCAACAGCTTCGACAGCTCGGCCGCGATGCATGACGCCGTACATCGCACACTCGATGGTGCCGGAGTCGGCGCCGACGCACTCGACATCGTAGATGCCTACAGCTGCTTCCCGATCGTGCCCAAGCTGTTGATCCGCGAACTCGGACTTCCCGATACCGCGATCCCAAGCGTCACCGGAGGTCACTCGTTCTTCGGCGGACCGCTCAACAGCTACACCCTGCATTCCGTCGCTGAAGTCACCAGGCGAATTCGCGACGGCGCGAACCTTGCCCTCGTCCACGCCAACGGTGGATTCCTCACATACCAGCACTGTGTACTGCTGTCGGCCGCCGCTCATGCCGACGGGTACGTCGGTGATCCCGACGCACGCGCTTTGACCGCGGAGGCTCCGGAACTGATCACCGATTACCAGGGCACTGCAGAAATCGTCACTGCCTCTGTCGAATACGGTCGCACCGGGGAGCCTGAGATCGGGTTCGTGATTGCAACAACGCCGGACGGCGGCCGCGTCGCCGGTCACACCGGTCCCGAGAATGCCGCCGAACTGACCCAGCTTCGCGGTGACAACCCGGCGGCGATCGGACGGACCGTTCATATCAGCGACGAGAACGGGAAGCTCACGCTCACGTTCTGACGGTCGACAGCCGTGAGCACCGGGGCATGCTTGTGCCCCGGTGCTCACGTCTTCAGTTGTCGCGATTCACGCCGCGGTGGGCGGACTGTTCCCACCGATCGGATGCTGGTGCGGATCGATCGACATCGGTGGGTAGAACACCGTCTTCCGATCCGGGCCGATCTCGACACGCCACTCGGTGTGGTGCAGCGTCCGATGGTGATGACCGCACAACAAGATCAGGTTGTCGAGATCTGTTGGGCCACCATCACCCCAGTGAACAATATGATGAGCATCGCACCACCCCGACGGAGTCCCGCACCCCGGAAACGCACACCCACCATCCCGAACCGCCAACGCCCGCCGCTGCGGCACCGTCGCCGTTCTCGCTTCCTTACCGCACTCGAGCGGAACACCATTCTCATCCAACAAAATCCGCGTCACGGTGCAGTCGCACGCCAACATCCGCGCAGTATCGATACTGATCGGACCCACCCAATCCGTCCACGCAAACCCGAGTTCCTCAGTGGACGGCAGGAGGTCTTTCAAAGCTTGCAGGTCCGTCATGTCTTTCGCGCTGGCGGTGACCGTGATGTGTGGTTTCACTCCGCCTTCGATCGGGCCCAACCCCGCTCGCTCGTACCGGCGCAGGAGTTCGCAGAACCCATCGGCCCGTCGTAATGCCGGCGTGCGGGTGTCCTTGACGCCGTCTTTCTCCGGTGTCGGAGCCGACAGGCTAGACAACAACGTGATCAGACGCGCCCCGTTCACCGCATCCAGATCACCCTTCACCGACACCCGCCCGTACAAGCCTTTCGAGGCGTAGAACTCGTTCCGTTCCGAATCTTCCCCGACCGCAACACCGTCCTCACGCTTGCCAAATTGCTTCTCGATCCGCCGAATCGCCGCCCGCACCGCATCACAATCGGCAATCTTCTTCGACGCCAACCGAAGCAGAATCCCGCGGGCCTTGTCCACATCCGCCAGGGTCATGTTCTTCGGTGGATGCTGACAAAACGACGCCACCTGACGCGCTTTCAACGCATCAACGTCACCACGGTGAAACGCATCGCCCACAACGGGTTCGAGCATCAACAACCGCGCCAACCCGACCAGCAGACTGCACTCACCGATCTCCAGATTCGTCGAACCATGCAACCACTGCGCGATCGCCCGAAAACCCTTCCCACCGAGAACCTCCCGGGAAAACATCTCCACTATCAGCAACACCATCCGCGACTGCAACTCGTGCCGGACACGCACCAGATCCAGAACCTCACTCTTAAGGCCCTCGCCATCCAGCTGCCACGCATCCCGACTGTCCATGCCGAAAGTTTAATCGAACATACTTTCGATAGCCAGAGACAAAGCGGACAACTTCGGGAACATCAAGACTTGAGACCTGCTGAAGTACATCAACATTCACCTAGTCGTCCAATATCACGCGATAGAAGACATACCCCGCAAAACACACAATCGCAACAACACACAGCACGAGCAGGATGTCGAAGAAGACGGGCCGGATTGGGTTTCGGGCCTGGTCGATGAGAGGCGTCGAAGACGAGGCAGGCGTGCCACACGGCAGCGCACGGCACTACTTCGCAAATCAACGTGGACTGATAGTCGAGGTGGTGCGACACCTTCTGGACGGCGATCTTCCTCGCCCAGGCGAGACACCGAAGCAACAAGTGTCCCGGTGGCTGGGGCCTGAATCCGGCCGCACCCGGGCGCGTTACGAACTGATCATCGCGTCATTCCACGATCCCGACCTCGCAGTGGAACTGGTGCGTGGTCGGGATCGGTTTGTCGACATCTTGGTCGAACGCGGCATGACCTCGTCCGATGCAACGGAGTTGGTCGCAGCACTGGACGGGGTCGTTCTGGACGCACTGCTACGCGAGCAAGCACCGGAGAGCGTGGATCCAGAGCGAATCTTCAAGAAATTCGGAGCGAAGTTCCCCTAGCCGTCCAGCTCGGCGAACAGCTCCATCCACTGCTCCTCGGCGGCTTCCTTGTCCGCGATGACCTGCTTGAGTTCAGCCCCGAGCTTCTGCAGCTTGTCCGGGTCGGTGGCTGCGTCGGCGAGGGAAGCGTGCAGCTTCTTCTCGCGGTCGTCGAACTTCGCAATTGACCGCTCGAGCTTCGAAAGCTCCTTGCGTGCAGCGCGATCCGCGGCACCGTCGCGGACCTGCTTGCTCTTCGACGCACCACTCGCCGTCGAGGCCACCGACGGGTTGTCGCCGTCCCCCATCGCTGCGCGTCGACGCAGGTAGTCCTCGATACCACCCGGCAGGTTGGTGAGCTTGCGATCACCGAAGAGAGCCCAGGTGGTGTCACAGATGCGCTCGATCAGGTACCGGTCGTGCGAGATGACCACCATGGTGCCCGCCCAGCCGTCGAGCAGATCCTCGAGTTGCTGAAGCGTGTCGATGTCGAGATCGTTGGTGGGCTCGTCGAGAAGCAGAACGTTGGGCTCGGCCATGAGGACACGCGTCAACTGCAGACGGCGGCGCTCACCACCGGACAGATCGCCGACGGGGGTGCGCTGACGCGCCGGTGTGAAGCCCAGCCGCTCAGCCAGCTGACCGGCTGATACTTCCTTGTCCCCCAGCGTGATTCGCTCGGCTACGTCCTTGACCGCGTCGAGTACACGCATGTCGGTCGGCAGATCGTCGAGTTCCTGCTTGAGCCAACCGATGTGGACGGTCTGCCCCTGAATGCGCTTGCCTGCTGCCGGCTCGAGTTCACCGGCCAGCGTCCGCAGCAGAGTCGTCTTGCCCGAGCCGTTGACACCGACCAGGCCTACACGCTCCCCCGGAGCGAGCCGCCAGGTCAGATCCTCGACGAGTACGCGGCCGTCCGGGGTCTCCAGACGCGCGTCTTCGAGTTCGATGACAACCTTGCCGAGTCGACGCTGGGCGAAGGACGCAAGTGCCACCGCGTCACGAGGTGCCGGAACGTCAGCGATCAAGGCCTCCGCGGCCTCGATGCGGTACTTCGGCTTCGATGTACGGGCCGGCGCACCGCGGCGCAGCCATGCGAGTTCCTTGCGCGCAAGGTTGCGTCGACGCTCTTCGGAAGCGTCGGCCTGACGCGAACGCTCGGCGCGGGCGAACACCCAGTCGTTGTAGCCACCCTCGTAGCTTTCGACGCCGCCACCGACAACCTCCCAGGTGCGGGTGGCGACGGTGTCGAGGAACCAGCGATCGTGGGTCACGACGACAAGCGCGCTGCGACGCGAGACGAGGTGCTCGGCCAACCACTGAACACCTTCGACGTCTAGGTGGTTGGTCGGCTCGTCGAGCACCAGCAGATCGAGGTCCTGAACCAGAGCCGCAGCGAGAGCCACGCGGCGACGCTCACCGCCGGACAGGCCGTCGACCTTGGCGTCCAATGCGGACCGCTCGCCGCCTGCGCCCAAGTTGTCGATGCCGATTCCCGAGAGCACTGAACGAATGCGCGCGTCGCCGGCCCACTCGTGCTGAGCCACTCCGAGCGGCCCCAGGACCACTTCACCGACCGTCGAGCCTGGAGGCAACACACCGCGCTGCGTCACGACGGCCATGCGCAATCCGCCGACGCGGCTCACGCGTCCCGAATCCGGCTGCTCCACACCCGCGAGGACTTCGAGCATGGTCGTCTTGCCGCCGCCGTTGAGGCCGACGACACCGATGCGCTCGCCTTCCTCCACGCCCAGGGAGACCCCGTCGAGCAACGGCTTGACGCCGAAAGACTTCGACACGTTTTCCAGATTGATCAGATTCGCCATCAGTGCTGTCCCTTTGCCGCATTGTCGAGTATTCGTGCTCCGGGAACGGGTCCGCTCGCCACGCGAACGGTGCGGCACACCCCCGCTCCCGCAAGTTCTGCGCTCACTTCCACCGCGGACTGTGCGTCGGCGCAGAGAAAGGCGCACGTCGGTCCGGAGCCGGAGACGATGCCGGCCAAAGCGCCGGCTTCGACACCCGCTCGCAGCGTCCGTCGTAGATCCGGGTTGAGTGAGAGTGCTGCCGCCTGCAGATCGTTTCCGAGCAGCGGAGCGAGCACATGAGGGTCACCGGTGGTGAGCGCGTGAATCAACTCGTCAGCGGTACCCAATCGATTCGGTGTGCCTTCGGCGCGAAGCTTGTCGAGTTCCCGGAAGACAACCGGCGTGCTCAAGCCTCCCTTGGCCAGCGCCAACACCCAGTGAAAGGTGCGGCGCGTCAAGACGGGGACAAGTTGTTCACCGCGACCGGTCCCGAGGGCAGTGCCACCGTGCAGCGAGAACGGAACGTCACTCCCGAGACGTGCCGCGAAGGCGTCGAGATCAGGCCGCGAGAAGTCGAGTTTCCACAACGAATTGAGCGCAACCAACGCGGCTGCCGCGTCGGCGCTCCCGCCGGCCATACCGCCTGCGACGGGAATGCCCTTCTCGATGACGATCTCGACATTCGGGGCCACGCCACCCTCGGCCGCCAGCATCTCGGCGGCACGCCACACGAGATTGGTGCGATCGGTCGGTACGGCCGCGGCGTCGTCGCCGATCACCCGCACGGTCAAGGTGTCCGCAGGCGCCACCGTGACGGTGTCTGCCAGCGACAATGCCTGAAAAACGGTCGTCAGTTCGTGATAGCCGTCGTCTCGCAGGTCCCCGACGGCAAGGTGGAGATTCACCTTGGACGGGGCCCGGACAACTACGGGGCGAGGAACGACGGAGAGCACAAGGAACAACAATAGGCGCTGCGAACACCTGGGCGAAAACCTGCGACCGCCGCACCCCATCCGACAGCAAGCACACCCACGCTATTTCACCGCGCGCACGCCTATCCCCAGCCCGACCACAGCCACGCTGACGGCAGCGAAGATTCCTGCCAGAACGCTGCCCGACGCGAAGTCACCGGCAAAGAGTGCCCGCTCGGCGTCTACGACGTAGCCGAGCGGATTGATGTTCACGAGGACCTTCATCCAACCTGGTGCGTCGTCGAGTGGAAGCATGGTTCCCGACAGGATCAGGAGCGGGAACATCAGCGTCTGCTGAACGACCCAGAACATCCAATCCTGCTCCCGCACAGCCAGAGCGAGAGCGTACGAGAGCGCACCGAGTCCGACGCCGAACACTCCCAGCAGGACGATTCCGAGCGCAGCGCCCGCTGCATTGACGTCCAATCCGAGCGGTAGCGCAACAAGGATGATCAGAATCGCCTGCGCGGCAAGCGGAACCATCTCCTTGCATGCCCTCCCGATCAACAACGACGAGCGTCTGAGCGGAGTCACCAACATTCGCTCGTGGGATCCCTGCTGCATCTCCATCAGAAGGTTGGAACCGGTCATCGTCGTGCCGAAGATCGCGATCATCACCAATACACCGGGGATGAACCAATTCCATACGCCGTCGCCGGTTCCCGGGACCCCTTTGAGCAGAGGCCCGAACAGGGCCAACAGGATCAGCGGCTGGATGAGGCTGAAGATGACGCTGACCGGGTCACGCAACATCGGTCGCAGTTCACGGCCCATCACGATCGCGCTGTCTCGAACAATGTTGCCGTGCGCGCTACGTGGGGTATCGAGTGTGATTGTCATGGCGGATTCCTGTTCGTCGTAGTTCTTCGTCGTAGTTCTAGGAAGCAACCGCGGCGGCGCTCTCGCGCAGGCTGCGGCCGGTGAGAGTGAGGAAAACGTCGTCGAGAGTCGGCCTGGTGATGTCGGCAGTGACTGCGCGGGCGCCGCGGGCATCGGCTTCACGCAGCAATACCGGTAGCGTCGAATCACCCTCGCCGGCACGGATACTCACCGAGCTTGCCTCGACCGTGACCTCACGCACAGTGACAAGTTGCTCGGCCACCGACGCCGCGATGGCGGCCGCTTCGGCGTTGTCGAACGTGAGCAACAAATGATCTCCGGCAAGATCGGCCTTGAGTGCGGCAGCGGTGTTGTCCGCGATGACAGTGCCTTCGTCGATGACGATGACCCGCTCTGCCATCGAATCCGCTTCTTCGAGGTAGTGCGTGGTCAGCACGATCGTGGTGCCCATCTCGCGCCGCAACCGCAGGATGTGGTCCCAGAGGTTGGCCCGACTTTGCGGGTCCATGCCCGTGGTCGGCTCGTCGAGGAACAGGAGCGGTGGGCGATGGACCAGGCCCAGAGCGATATCGAGCCGCCGTCGCTGCCCGCCGGACAGCGTACTGACCTTTCGAGTACCCAACTCGGTGAGTTCGAGATCACGCAGCAATTCGTCGGCCCGGACCTGCGAGTCGCCCTTGGGCATTCCGTAGCACAACCCCTGCGTCACCAACTCGTCGCGAACCCGCTGGTTGTGGCCGGCTCCGTTCCCCTGTCCGACGTATCCGAGGCTGGAGCGCACCTCGTTTCGTGACGCAGCGATGTCGAATCCTGCGATCCGCGCAGTACCGGAAGTGGGCTCGAGCAAGGTGGTCAGCATGCGCAACGTCGTCGATTTTCCGGCACCGTTCGGCCCAAGCAAGGCAACCAACTCGCCCTCCGCTACGTCGAGAGTGACTCCCTTGACTGCTTCCACGAGCTTCTTGCCCTGGGCGAAGTGCTTGGTGAGCGCCTCCGTCTCGATCATCGGTCTGCCGTCGTTGATGCGACTCATGATGTGCCCCAATTTCTTCTCGACTGGTCGGATGTGGACCAACCTAAATTCAATTGAGGACGCATTGCGTCCTAAATGTTTGGCAGACTTCTTGCCATGAAGGAGACATCGGCTCGCCTACTGCGGTTGCTGTCACTGCTCCAGACACGTCGAGACTGGTCCGGTGCCGAACTCGCAGACAAGCTCGCGATCACCCCGCGCACAGTCAGACGTGACGTGGACCGCCTCCGCGATCTCGGCTACCCGGTCGACGCGACGGTCGGCGTCGGCGGTGGATATCGCCTGGGAGCGGGCGCGGAGATGCCCCCGCTACAGCTCGATGACGAAGAAGTGCTCGCGGTGGCGCTCTCTTTGCAGTCCGGAGCGACCGGCTCTGTGGTCGGCATCGGCGAGGCTTCGATGCGCGCGCTGGCGAAGCTGCGGCAGATCATGCCGTCGAGGCTGCGACACCGTCTGGAGTCGCTGTCGATCGACGTCGTGCCACGCGAGCCCGCCGCGAGCGCAGTCGATGCGTCGGTACTGTCCGCCATCGCGTCCGTATGCCACAACCACGAGCGTTTGAGATTCGACTACCGCACTCACGACGGCACCCAGAGCCGACGCGAGGTGGAACCGTACAGGCTCGTACGGTCGGGTGTTCGGTGGTATCTGGTGGCTTGGGATCTATCTCGCGAAGACTGGCGGTCGTTCCGCGTCGACCGGATGGAACCCAAGATTCCCACCGGTCCGCGGTTCACGCCGCGGGAACTACCGGCCGGTGGCGCGGCAGACTTCGTTTCGCGCGGCGTCGCCCGGGCTTATTCCTCCACGCGCGCAACAGTTCTACTGCATGCACCCATCGAGCAGATAGCACCAATGGTCAATGAGCAGTGGGGATCAGTGGAGTCCACCGACGAAGGGCGTTGCGTCATAGTGCTTTCGGGCACTTCCCTACGGTCGATCGCAATGTGGCTCAGGGCCTTCGACGTCGATTTCACCGTTGTGAATCCACCCGAACTCCGCGAGGAATGCCGCGCGATCGCAGCAGAAACCGCAGTGGCCGCTCAGCGTTATCTCGATGCGTGAGAGCACTTTTCACCCAAAATGCAACAAGACCCCAACTCCGAAGAGTTGGGGTCTTGTCAGTACGTCATGCGTCGGTTGCCCGACTCACATGGACGTCTTAGACGATGGTAACGCCGGTGGCCTGCGGGCCCTTGTTGCCCTGACCGATCTCGAACGCCACGCGCTGGTTCTCCTCGAGAGTGCGGAAGCCGCCACTCTGGATCTCGGAGTAGTGAACGAAGACGTCAGCACTGCCGTCTTCGGGAGCGATGAAGCCGAACCCCTTCTCGGAGTTGAACCACTTCACGATGCCCTCTGCCATGTAAATCTCCTCTAACACAGTGTCAACAGGCAGTCGCTTCGACCGCCCGGGTCACTTACTACGACCGTTCTGAGACAAATCCGTGGAGGATGTCCAAACGCTCGCAACCTAACCATTTGCGAGCGTGGAAACACAAACACAAACACTTACGACCAACACAAGTAGACCACACATCCGCCCTGTTGTCTTCCCTGAGGCCTTCGTCACTGCCCAACCCGTTGACAGGCATACCCCCTGGGGGTACCTTCAGTCCCAGGGAGATACCTACACCGGGTATCCGTAAAATGAGTTTTACACAAGCGAAGGGATCTGCGATGACCACCGCCGAATACACCGTTTCCGGAATGACCTGCGGACACTGCGTCGGATCCGTCAAGGAAGAGATCGGCAGCATCGCGGGCGTAACCGCGGTGGATGTCGATTTGGCGAGCGGACGCGTCGTTGTCACCAGCGATGCCCCCGTCTCCGCAGCCGACGTCGTCGCAGCAGTCGACGAAGCCGGCTACGCAGTCGTACCAAGCTGAGTCAGCCGTGCGCACCTCGACAACACTTGCCACCTACGCCGTAGGGTTGGCCGCCGTCTTCGGCGCCGCCCTCGGCGTGGGGGCCGCAATCGGAAGCCCGATAGACATGTCCACTACCCAGCACAGCACCCACGAATCAACCGCTGAATCGATGCCAGGCATGGATTCGGCGACACCCGCAGGGCTCGAAGTCTCTTCCGGCGGATACACACTCACCGACGTGACCGCACCCGGTCGAGCTGGGGAGCCGGGAACCTTGACCTTCCGGATTCTCGACAGCACCAACAAGCCCGTCGTCGATTTCGACCTCCTGCACGAGAAGAAGCTCCACCTCATCGTCGTCCGAAACGACACCAGCGAATTCCGCCACGTACATCCTTCTCTCGCCGCAGACGGCACCTGGTCGATCGACTGGACCTGGCCCGTCGCCGGCACCTACCGAGTCTTCGCGGACTTCGATCCCACCGACGGCACCCAACTGACACTCGGCCGAAACTTCGACGTGGCAGGCGAATTCACTCCTGCGCCGCTGCCCGCGAAGAGCGCGACCGCAACCGTCGACGGATACACCGTGACTCTCGACGGTGATCTGACCACTGCCGGCGGCCCGATCACGCTGAGCGTTGCTCGCGACGGAGCCCCGGTCACCGATCTCGATCCGTACCTCGGTGCCTACGGTCATCTTGTTGCGCTTCGCACCGGCGACCTCGCCTACCTGCACGTTCACCCCGAGGGTGAACCGGGCGACGGCGTCACTTCTCCCGGTCCTGACGTTTCCTTCCACGCACAGGCGCCGAGCGAAGGCACATACCGACTGTTCCTCGACTTCCAGCACGAGGGCGTGGTTCGCACCGCCGAATTCACTGTTGATGCAGGCACTTCCGCCGCTTCAGTTCCAGACAATCACGAGGGAGGGCACTGATGACGTCACCGACTGCGGTCGACAATGCTGCCAACTCGAGCAGCGTCGAACTCGCGATCACCGGAATGACCTGCGCCTCCTGCGCGTCACGAATCGAGAAGAAGCTCAACAAGATCGACGGCGTCACAGCCACGGTCAACTACGCGACGGAAAAAGCCAAGGTCACCTTCCCGGACGGGGTACCCGTCGAAGATTTGGTCACTGCCGTCGAGAATGCCGGTTACGCTGCCGCGCTCCCGAAACCGCCGAGCGCGCCCGACACCGTCGACCCGGATGCGGAAACCCCGCAGGATCGTGATCTGCGCGAGCTTCGTACCCGCCTGATCATCTCGACTCTGCTCTCCGTGCCGGTCATCGCGATGGCGATGATTCCTGCGTTGCAGTTCGACAACTGGCAGTGGCTCTCCCTCACGCTGGCCGCACCGGTCATCGTGTGGGCGGCCCTTCCCTTCCACCGGGCTGCCTGGGTCAACCTGCGTCACGGCGCCGCAACGATGGACACGCTCATCTCGCTGGGCACCATCGCAGCGTTCGTCTGGTCGCTGTACGCACTGTTCTTCGGCACCGCGGGCGAAGCGGGAATGAAACACGCGTTCAGACTGACGGTCGACCGGATGGACGGCAGCGCCAACATCTACCTCGAGGTTGCCGCGGGCGTCATCACGTTCGTGCTCGCCGGACGCTACTTCGAGCACAAGTCCAAGCGCACGTCCGGCGCCGCACTACGCGCGCTCATGGAACTCGGTGCAAAAGACGTCGCGGTACTGCGAAACGGCGTCGAAGTACGAATCCCCGCCGAAGAACTGGCAGCGGGCGACTCCTTCATCGTTCGGCCCGGCGAGAAGATCGCCACCGACGGCATCATCACCGAAGGCCGCTCAGCCGTCGACATGAGCATGTTGACCGGCGAATCCGTGCCGGAGGAAGTCGGTGTCGGAGACACCGTCGTCGGGGCCACCGTCAACGTCGGTGGAACATTGACCGTCGAGGCCACCCGCGTCGGGAGCGACACCCAGCTCTCCCAGATGGCGGCACTGGTCGAAGACGCCCAGAACGGCAAGGCCGAAGTTCAGCGCCTCGCCGATCGAATCGCCGGCATCTTCGTACCGGTCGTCATCGCGATTGCCGTTGCGACCCTGGGCTACTGGCTCGGTACCGGCAACCCCATCGAGATGGCGTTCACCGCTGCGGTCGCCGTCCTGATCATCGCGTGCCCCTGTGCTCTCGGATTGGCAACGCCCACAGCTCTGTTGGTGGGCACGGGCCGCGGAGCCCAGATGGGAATCCTCATCAAGGGACCCGAGGTGCTCGAATCGACGCGCGCAGTCGACACCGTCGTGCTCGACAAGACGGGAACCGTCACCACCGGTCAGATGACATTGCTGGACACCGTGGTGGGCGAAGGAACAACCGTCGACGAGGTCCTTCGGCTGGCCGGCGCACTCGAACATCGCTCCGAGCACCCCATCGCCGCAGCGATCGCGAAGGGCGCGACCGAAGCCGTGGGTGAATTGCCTGCGGTCGAGGATTTCGTGAACGTCGCCGGTCGCGGCGTGCAGGGAATGGTCGACGGTCATGCCGTTGTCG
Source organism: Rhodococcus sp. 66b (assembly GCF_002076325.1). Classification (NCBI taxonomy): domain Bacteria; kingdom Bacillati; phylum Actinomycetota; class Actinomycetes; order Mycobacteriales; family Nocardiaceae; genus Rhodococcus; species Rhodococcus sp. 66b. The sequence continues at coordinate 374,296 of NZ_MUZB01000002.1, read as the reverse complement.
CCGGCCGAGACGCGCTGCTCGCCGACTGGTCGATGCCGTTGCCGGAAAATCTCCGTGACGCGAAAGCTGAAGCAGAGAAGGCCGGGCGCACCGCAATCGCGGTGGGCTGGGACGGCAAGGCGCACGGCATCCTCGTGATCGCCGACGCGGTCAAGGACACGAGCGCCGAAGCAATCGCGCAGTTGAAGGCACTCGGCCTCGAACCGGTTCTGCTGACCGGTGACAACGCCACCGTTGCCCGCACCGTGGCGGATCAGGTCGGGATCAGCACCGTCTTCGCCGAGGTCATGCCGGCGGACAAGGTCGACGCCGTCAAGAAGCTGCAGGCGGAAGGACGCGTCGTAGCCATGGTCGGCGACGGCGTGAACGACGCGGCGGCCCTGGCTCAGGCCGATCTCGGTCTGGCGATGGGCACGGGTACCGACGTTGCGATCGAGGCCAGCGACATCACCCTGGTTCGAGGTGACCTGCGGTCGGCAGCCGATGCAATTCGACTGTCCCGCAAGACGCTCAAGACCATCAAGGGCAACCTGTTCTGGGCATTCGCCTACAACACGGCTGCGATCCCGCTGGCTGCGGCCGGCCTGCTCAACCCGATGCTCGCTGGTGCCGCAATGGCATTCAGCAGTGTGTTCGTGGTGAGCAACAGCCTGAGGTTGCGGCGGTTCAAGTAAGGGGGCAAGCCCCTGTGCGCGGTTAGGGAGTCCCTGCACTCCTTAACCGCGCACGGGGCTATTCGCCTCCAGCCAGCCGAACGAAGGCTGCTGCGTCGAGCATCTCGCCACGTGTCTGTGGCTCGATACCGGCAGCGAGGAGCCGTCGCTCGGCCTCGGCAGGCGAACCTGCCCACCCGCTGAGCGCGGCACGCAAAGTCTTGCGGCGCTGCGCGAATGCGGCGTCGATCGCCGCAAAAACCTGCTTGCGGTGTTTCTCGTCCATCGGCCACGGCGGCTCCGCATACCTGTCGATACGAACCAGACCTGATTCCACCTTCGGCACCGGCCAGAACACGTTGCGTCCGACGGCACCGGCGCGGCGAACCTCGCCGAAGAAGTTGGCCTTGACGCTGGGAACGCCGTAGATCTTGCTTCCCGGATCAGCCGCCAGGCGATCGGCAACCTCGGCTTGCACCATCACGAGTGCGGTCCGCAGACTCGGGAGCGATGCGAACAGATGCAACAGCACCGGCACCGCGACGTTGTACGGGAGGTTCGCGACAAGCGCGGTCGGCTCGCCTGGAATCTGTGAAGGCAGCACACGCATCGCGTCCGCTTCGACGACGGTCAGTCGATCGGCAAGCTCCGGCGCTCGCTCGGCGACCGTCTTGGGAAGGCGAGCCGCAAGGTTGGGATCGATCTCGACCGCGATCACACGATCGACGACGTCCATCAGCGCCATCGTCAGCGAACCGAGACCCGGCCCCACCTCGAGAACGACATCGTCACGAGTGACGCCTGCCGTGGTGACGATGCGTCGCACGGTATTGGCGTCGTGAACGAAGTTCTGCCCCAACTGTTTCGTGGGCCGGACACCGAATTCCTCGGCAAGAGCGCGCACCTCGACCGGACCGAGCAGGGCTGCCTGCCCGCGCGGAGTAGCGATGGGTTCGTTCGATTGTTCGGCGTCTGACACCAGTAGAACTTATCCCAGTCCGAGGCGACCCGAGCACGACGGCCATGCGCCCCAGCCCTGAGTGCGCTGCGTTTGCGTCGCGATCGCGATCTGCTCCTCACGGGTTGCGAGGTCGGCGCGAGGCGCATACTTCAACCCGCCCTGCCGTTCCCACGTGTTCTGGTCGAACTGCACGCCGCCGTAGAAACCGTTGCCGGTGTTGATAGCCCAGTTGCCGGTGGCCTCGCACTGCGCGAGCGCGTCCCACGTCGAACCGTTCTCCACGGGCGGCACCTCGGTGCCCGGCTTCGTTCCCACGCGCACGACCTTCGGCTGCGCCGGTGTGGTGATCGTCTCCGATACCTGTGTACGTCCGGCCTCGACACCGTTGACGAGATTCACGGCGAACGTCACGTCACGCACGCCGGGAACGCCCGGATTCTCGACGATCGTGCGACTCTGGTTCATCGTCGGATCCTCGATGCGCTGATCCGGCGGATCGAGCGGCAAGGTCTCAACCTTGTTCTCGGTGCGGTTGCGTGTCACCGTGACCTCGAGGCCCTCGGTCAGCGGAGCGTCGGCGGCGGGAACCACCGTGTCCGACTGCTCGAGCGGAGTGCCGTTGGCCGTAAGGAACTCGCCCACCGTCGGTGCCGCGATACGCACGTCGGCCGCCGCGTTTGCGCCGTCGACCAGTTTTGCGACGACAGGTGTCAAGACGTCGAGCGCGGCGCCGTCGAGCGGGAGACGCTGCGAGCGCGACGCCGACACGTGCACATCCGCTGAGACATCCAACTGCTTGAGCGCGTCGTCGACGGTCAAGGCAGTGGTCCAGAGCTTCTGCGGCTGACCGTCGACCGTCAGCGTGATCTCACGAGCACGACGGAGCACCACGGTGTCGCCGTCGGACAGCGAAGCGTCGGCCGCGGGAGCAACCGCGTCCTTGTCACCGATCGGGTAACCCGCGTCCTCGAGAGCGCCGTCGACGTTGGTCGACATGGTGCTCAGGCGAATCTGCTCACCGTCGACGTCGAGGGTGATGGTCTTGTGCCGGACGACGGCCAGAACGCCACCCACGAGAACCGTCAGGAGAAGAGCGGCGATCGCCGAGTACAACAACGGCGACCTGGTCGAGTTGATCTTGGCGAACGGTGACATGGGTTCCTGAGTTCTGTGTGGAGTGTGGGCGCGTCAGCGCAGGCCCAATTTGCTGGTGCAGGACGGCCACGCACCCCAGCCCTGACCGGCGCGGACCTTCTCGCCGATAGCGATCTGCTGTTCACGTGATGCGAGGTCGGCGCGAGCTGCGTACTGCCCGCCGCCGAATGCTTCCCAGGTGCTCTGGGTGAACTGAAGCCCTCCGTAGAAACCGTTGCCGGTGTTGATGGCCCAGTTTCCGGTCGCTTCGCACTGAGCAATGGAGTCCCACGTCGACGCGTTGGACACAGCGGGCGCGGAAGTCTGCTTGGTTCCGACCTTCACCACTGCTGCGACCGGTTCCTTGATCACGGTCGCGGACAGTTCGGTTCGTCCGGCCTCGACGCCGTTGACGGTCTTGACCTCGACGGTGGCCGTGCGCTCGCCGGCAACACCCGGGTTTTCGACGACGGTCTTGTCCTTCTCGAGCTCGGGATCGTCGACCTTGTTCTCGGGCGGCGCGATCGGCTGCGTCTCGACGCGAGTGTCCGTGCGGTCGCGGGTGACCTGAATTGTCAGGCCGTTGGTAACGGGTGTGTCAGCGGTGGGAACCACCGAGTCGGCCTGCTCGAGCGGCGCATTCTTGGCCGCGAGAAGATCACCGACGGTTACGGCGGCGAGCTTGATCTCGGCCGCCGGAGCACCACCGTCGCTGACGCTGACGGTCTTCGGGCTGACGACGTCGAGCTCGGTGCGTTCGAGGGGCAGACGATGCGAGCGCGAAGCCGAGACTGCGAAGTCGTCGGAAACATCTACCTGCTTCAGTGCCTCGTCGACCGTCAATGCCGTGGTCCAGATGGTCGTCGGCTGACCGTCCACGGTCAGCGCCAACTCACGGGCACGGCGCAGTACGACGGTATCGCCGTCGGACAGCGAGGAATCGGCGCTCGGAGCGAGTGCGTCCTTGGGATCGACCGGGTATCCGGCGTCCTCGAGAGCGGTACCGACGCTGCTCGACATCGTGGACAGCGAAATCATGTCGCCGTCGACGTCGAGGGTGATCGTCTTGTGCCGAACCACGGCGAGCGCACCTCCGACAATGAGCGTCAGAAGCAACGCACCCACCACTGAATAGAGAAGTGGTGACTTCGTGGAGTTGATCTTGGCAAAAGGCGACACAGGAAATCCCAAGGCAGACGACGTTCGATCACAATACGGTAACGACCGAGCGTTGTATCGGCAACCAAATCACAACGAAATGCGACTTTTGTCACGGAACGGCAACGGCGTGTCGTGTGTTCTGCACTTTCCGGCTCCGATACCCGTGTATCGATTCAGCTCTGGGCGCAGTATGTTCTCGTCTGGTTCAAAGCAGTCCGGCGATCCCGGGCGCGACAGAAGAAAGCTGGGCGATAGTGCGAAGAAGATTCGACAGACCACGTAATGCCAGGTGGCCGATCCTGGCCATCCTGCTGGCGCTGATCGCAGCGCTGTTCGCCCCCGGAATCGCGAGCGCGCAACCCGGTCGCACCTACACGATCGCCACCGATCTGACATTCGCCCCGTTCGAATTCGAGAACGAAGACGGCAAACTCGTCGGCATCGACATCGATCTCCTCAACGCGATCGCCGAGGACCAAGGTTTCAAGGTCGACATCAAGCAGCTCGGCTTCGACGCTGCGCTTCAGGCCGTGCAAGCCGGGCAGGCGGACGGCGTCATCGCCGGCATGTCCATCACCGACGCCCGCAAGCAGGTTTTCGACTTCTCCGACCCGTACTTCGAGTCGGGCGTGCAGATGGCGGTCCTCGAGACCGACAACGACGTGAAGTCGTACGAGGATCTGAAGGGCAAGCGCGTCGCGGTCAAGAACGGCACCGAGGGCGCCAGCTTCGCCGAGTCCATCAAGGACCAATACGGCTTCACCACAGTCTATTTCGCCGACTCCGCCAGCATGTACGACGAGGTCCGCACCGGAAACTCCGTCGCAGTCTTCGACGACTACCCCGTCCTCGCCTACGGCATCACACAGGGCAACGGCCTCAAGACGGTCACCGAAAAAGAGGTGGGCGCGAGCTACGGCTTCGCAGTCAACAAGGGCCAGAACGCCGAACTGCTCCAGATGTTTAACGCTGGACTGCAGAACCTGCGCGACGACGGCCAGTACGACGAAATCGTCTCGACCTACCTCGGTCAGGGCGCGTCGACGTCGGACAACTCCATCATCGGCTTGATCAAGAGCACCTATCCCCAGCTCCTCAAGGGCCTGTGGTTGACGATCGTTCTCTCGGTCGTCTCGATCGCGATCGCTCTGGTCCTGGGTGCGATCTTCGGTCTCTGCCGCGTGTCCACCAACATGTTCGTCCGAGGTATAGGCACGACCTACGTCGACATCTTCCGCGGCACACCGCTGTTGGTGCAGGCGTTCTTCATCTACTTCGGCATCCCGGCAGCCCTGCATTTCCAGATGTCCGCCTTCACCGCAGGCATCATCACGCTCTCGCTCAACGCCGGCGCGTACATGGCTGAAATCGTCCGCGGCGGCATCTTGTCCGTCGACAAGGGACAGATGGAGGCGTCACGAAGCCTGGGCATCAGCTACATGAAGTCGATGCGAAAAGTCATCATGCCGCAGGCAATTCGCACGATGATCCCGTCGTACATCAACCAGTTCGTCATCACCCTCAAGGACACGTCGATCCTGTCGGTCATCGGACTCGCCGAGCTCACTCAGACGGGGCGCATCATCATCGCGCGCAACTTCCAGTCGTTCAACATGTGGCTGATCATCGGCGTCATGTACTTCATCATCATCATGGCGCTCACCAAGCTGTCGAACCGCCTCGAGAAGAGGATCAACAAGTGACCGAAACAGCCGTCAACATGGGCAAGTCCGACACCGAGGTCAAGATTTCGGTCAAGGGACTGAAGAAGTCGTTCGGCGACAACGAGGTCCTCAAAGGCCTCGACGTCGACATCAAGAGCGGTGAAGTGGTCTGCGTCATCGGGCCTTCCGGTTCGGGTAAGTCCACCTTCCTGCGCTGCCTCAACCGCCTCGAAGACATCACCGCCGGCTCCGTGCGCGTCGACCAGTTCGACCTCACGAACAAGGACGTCGACATCGACAAGGTGCGCCAGCACATCGGAATGGTGTTCCAGCACTTCAACCTGTTCCCACACATGAGCGTCGTCGAAAACGTGATGCTCGCCCCGGTGCAGACCGGGCGATCGACCAAGGATCAGGCTCGCGAGATCGCCGTCAAACTGCTGGGCCAGGTCGGTCTCGCGGAGAAGGCAGATGCCAAGCCCGCCAGCCTGTCCGGTGGGCAGAAGCAACGTGTGGCCATCGCCCGCGCACTGGCGATGAGCCCGGACATCATGCTCTTCGACGAGGCCACCAGCGCTCTCGACCCGGAGATGGTGGGAGAGGTTCTGCAGGTGCTTCGTGACCTCGCCAAGCAGGGCATGACCATGGTCGTCGTAACCCACGAAATGGGCTTCGCCCGTGAGGTTTCCGATCGAGTCATCTTCATGGCCGATGGATACATCGTCGAAGAAGGCAAGCCGGAGAACCTGTTCGGCAACCCCCAGCAGCAGCGCACCCAGGACTTCCTGGCGAAGGTCCTGTAGGGGCAAGCCCCCTGTGCGCCTTTTTGGTAGTGGGGACTGCCGGAAAGGCGCACGGGTGGTGGCCAATTCGACGACAACGGCCGTCTCCATCCAGCCACGCCGACCGGCAACCAGCGACGACATGCCGCGAAAATGTGGTGGGACCTTCTCGACTCGAACGTGATCGATGCTCCCAGGTACCAACACCCAGTGTCTGGGTTCTTGTTCGACAAATTCCCCGCGCTCGAGTCGGATCGAGAGAACGATCCCGGCAGTAGGTTCCACGTCGTCGGGAAAGATTCCTCCATGAACCGACCCGTCGAACCACAGCGAGTCAGGTATCGGGTGCAAAGCCCACGAAGATTTTTCGCCGACCACCGGCAACGGTGCACAGCACTCTAATTCCCACGTTTCGATGCGGACTGTGACCACGTTGTAGTCATTCATCTGAAATACCCCGCGCAGTAGACGGACCGGGACACGACGATCCCGGGCGCGGAGTTACCTGTCGAACCAGAATAGCGTCAGAGCTTGTAAACGCGCTCCGCTGTCGCCGTGGACGCTGCTGCCAGCGTCTGCGGATCCTCGCCGCGTATGTCTGCGAGTGCACGCACTGTGTATGGCAGGCAGTACGACTCGTTGGGCGCACCGCGGAACGGGTGCGGCGTCAAGAACGGCGCATCCGTCTCGACGATCAGCTGATCCGACGGCACCAACAGCGCGGCCTCACGCAGCGCCTTCGCATTCTTGAAACTCACGGTTCCCGAAAAACTCAACACGTACCCGGCGGCGATGCACTCCCGCGCCATCTCCGAATCCGAGGAGAAGCAGTGGAACACCACTGTCTCCGGCGCGCCTTCCTCGTTCAGCACCCGCAGCAAGTCCTGGTCGGCTTCGCGGTTGTGAATCATCAGCGTCTTACCGAGACGCTTCGCCAGATCGATGTGCCACCGGAAACCGTCGACCTGCTCCTCGATCGTGGCGCACCCTTCGAGCTTGCCTGGCCAGTAGAGATCCAGCCCGGTCTCCCCCACCGCGACGACCCGCGGATTGGACGCCAACCGTTCGATCTCGACCCTGGTGTCGGCATCCAGGACGTTCGCCCTGGTCGGATGGATTGCGACGGCTGCGTAAACCCTCGAATCCCAGTTCGCAGCGTCGACGGCAAAGCGTGCAGCATCGAGGTCGTCGGCCACCGTGACGACCCGTCCGACGCCGACGGCCTCGGCTCGATCGACTATTTCGGCCACGGTCGCAGCGTCGTGTGCGCCACACGCGTCGAGGTGCGTATGGGCGTCGATCAGAGGCGACAAGGGCTCAGGGGCATCGGGGGCGGGACGGTCTTTGCTCACGCCCGATAGAGTAAGCCCACCATGACTGTGCCTGCCTCACCCTCCCAGACCCCGCGCCCGGACTCCGCCGCCCCGGAAGGCGCGGAACGATCGCCGTTCTACATCACGACAGCGATCGCGTATCCCAACGGCGCTCCGCACATCGGCCACGCGTACGAGTACATCTCCTCGGACGCGCTCGCCCGCTTCAAGCGTTTGGACGGTCATGAAGTGTTCTTCATGACCGGTACCGACGAGCACGGTCTGAAGATGCAGCAGACAGCGATCAAAGAGGGCATCGACGTACGCGAACTCGCGGCTCGAAACTCCGACGTGTTCCAGAACCTCGACAAGGTCCTGAACATCTCGTACGACCGGTTCATCCGCACCACGGACGCTGATCACCAGGTCGCCAGCAAGGCGATCTGGGAGAAGATGGCCGCATCGGGCGACATCTACCTCGACACGTACTCGGGTTGGTACTCGGTTCGGGACGAGGCCTTCTACACCGAAGCCGAGACCACGCTTCTGGAGGACGGCACCCGTCAGTCCACCGAGACCGGCACCCCGGTGGAGTGGACCGAGGAGTCGAACTACACCTTCCGTCTCTCGGCGTACGGGGAGCGTCTCCTCGCGCTGTACGAAGAGCACCCCGAATTCATCGCCCCCACAACACGCCGCAACGAGATCGTCAGCTTCGTCAAGGGCGGCCTCAAGGACATCTCGATCTCGCGCACCACGTTCGACTGGGGCGTCAAGGTCCCGGGCGACCCGGACCACGTCATGTACGTCTGGGTAGACGCCCTCACCAACTATCTGACCGGTGTGGGTTACCCGAACGTCGATTCGGAGGAGTTCAAGAAGTTCTGGCCCGCGAGCCTGCACATCATCGGCAAGGACATCACGCGGTTCCACACCGTGTACTGGCCGGCATTCCTCATGTCTGCCGGCATCGAACTGCCGGAGCGGGTGTTCGTCCACGGCTTCTTGTACAACAAGGGCGAGAAGATGTCGAAGTCCGTCGGCAACGTCGTCGACCCCATCGCGATGGTCGATCAGTACGGCCTCGACGCCGTCCGTTTCTTCTTGCTCCGCGAGATCTCGTACGGTCAGGATGGCAGCTACAGCCACGAAGCGATCGTGACGCGCATGAATGCTGATCTCTCGAACGAACTCGGCAATCTCGCGCAGCGTTCGCTGACGATGGTCGCGAAGAACTGCGACGCCCAGGTACCCACCCCCGGTGAGTTCACCGAGGACGACCTGGCGATGCTGGCATCGGCGGATGCCCTGCTTGCCAAGTGCCGCAGCGAGTTCGACGTGCAGGCTCTACACCTCGCACTGGAAGCCATCTGGGGCGTGCTCGGCGAGACCAACCGGTACTTCTCCAAGCAGGAACCGTGGGTTCTGCGTAAGACCGATCCGGCACGCATGGCGACGGTTCTGTACGTGACGCTCGAAGTGGTCCGTATCGTCGGGCTTCTCGTTCAGCCGGTGATGCCCGACGCGGCGTCACGCATCCTCGATCTGCTCGGCCAGAGCGAAGAGAACCGACAGTTCGCCGACATCGCGGTTCGCATCGACGCGAACCGGAAACTGCCTGCTCCGGCGCCAGTTTTCCCCCGCTTCGTCGAGGAATGAGCTAAGCGAGAGTGCCTCACGTGGGGTCCGAGATATCCGGTTACAGGCGGATGTGTCGGACCCCACGTGCACACTCCAGCCATGACGACGAATAGAACATACATTCGAACCAGCGCTTCGGCGCAGACACTGCCATGGAACGGAGCGCGGGTGTCCACTCAGGAGGTCAGCCCTCAATCCGTTTCCGCGGTGCGAGATCTCGTTTCCGAACTGTCCGCGGCGTACGACCGCGGATGGCAGCCGGCGGATCTGATTCATCTGGCGCGTCGAAGCAAAGAAGCGTCCGACGCCGATCTCGCCGCCACCACCATCCTGTTCGATGCGAAAGCGTCGCGCGCCTCCGATCGCGCACCGCTCGAATGGGTGGGGCAGTTGCAGACGATCGGCGAACAGTATCCGAAGTCTCGGCACATCGCTTCTCGAATCACCGTGGACGACGACGTTTTTCGCTCCCTCGCCGCCGGCCTTCTGTTCCAGGATCCCTACTTCCTTGTTTCGCAAATCGTCGACGTCGCGCGATCGTGGATGCGCCTACCTCAGTGGACGGTGTTGCTCGCGCCACCATCCACCTGGCCGTCGCAACGGACCGACACCACCTATGCCGGCGTCGGTGATACCGAGGTCGACGCCAAGGTACTCAAGCGAATTCGTGGATTACTCGCCAAAGCGGAAGCCACCAACTTCGCGGAAGAAGCCGAGATTTTCACCGCGAAGGCTCAGGAGTTGATGACCCGGTACGCCATCGATTCCGCGCTGCTCCACTCTCGCGCCGGGGTCACCGACACATCCGTGAATGCCCGACGCATTCACATCGAGAACCCGTACGTGAAGGAAAAGGTTCACCTCCTGACCGAGATCGGCGAATCGAATCGAGTCAGGACTGTCTGGTTCAGCGACATTGCACTCGCGACCGTCGTCGGCACTCCGGTCGACCTTCAGCAAGTCGACATGCTGTTCACTTCCTTGCTCGTACAGGCAACCCGTGCAATGCAATTCGCCGACTCGAGCAATCGTGGCGGCTCACGCACCACCTCGTTCCGCAAGGGATTCCTGGCCGGGTTCGCCAGCCGCATCGGACACCGTCTGCGAGACGCCGGCACCAAAGCCACCGCCGAAGCGGCCGACGCGGCATCGATGGACGTCGCGGATCTTCTGCCGATCCTGGCCACCACTTCCGAGGCCGTCGACGCCGAATTCGATCGATTGTTCCCGACAACCCGCAAAACTCGCGGACGGTCCGTCGACGCCGAAGGCTGGCACGCCGGCCAGGCCGCAGCCGACGACGCCAACCTGCGTCCCGGCGCACCCGCCGTGAACCGCTCCCGCTAGTCCTTTCGAGCGGCCAGTACCGTCTCGTACAACTCACGCTTGGAGACTCCGGCCGTTGCGACCAGAGCACACGCGTCCTTCAATCGTGCTCCCCCCTCGACCAGCCTTTCCACCTCGTCGACCAGATCGGCAGGATCAGATGCCACCAGTACTGCGCCTTCGAGCACCACCGTGATCTCTCCGCGAACGCCCTCGGCCGCCCAAGTAGCTAACTCTCCGAGAGTGCCGCGCTTCACTTCCTCGTAGGTCTTGGTCAATTCCCGGCACACGGCCGCGCGGCGATCGGGCCCGAGAACTTCCACCGCATCTGCGAGGCAGTCGGCAAGGCGATGGGGTGCTTCGAAGAACACACACGCTCGCTGCTCGGTTGCCAGGGCCGAAAGCCAGGTCTTGCGCTGCCCCTGCTTTCGCGGCGGGAATCCGTCGAAGCAGAACCGCTCCACCGGCAAACCCGAGAGTGCCAGCGCCGTCGTGACCGCCGACGGGCCCGGGAGACACGTGACGGCGAGGTTCTCGGCTACGCAGGCGGCAACGAGGCGATATCCGGGGTCACTGACCGACGGCATGCCTGCATCGGTGACCAGCAGGACGGTCTTGCCTTCGGCGACGTCGGCGACCAACGCGGGCAGCCGCGAAATCTCGACCTGGTCGTAGAAACTGACGATCTTCCCGGTGATGGTGACGTCGAGCGCGGACGCCAGAGACTTGGTGCGTCGTGTGTCCTCCGCAGCGACGACGTCGGCGGTTGCGAGAGCAGACCGAAGACGCGGGGACGCGTCACCGACATCTCCCATGGGTGTTGCGGCGAGTACCAAACGACCAGTCATACCTGACAGCCTACGATTGCCAGGTGACTGTGCAGACGGACGAGCGGCCAACGCCCGCCACGAGCGATCGGGTAGTGCGTAGTCCCGGCCCGCTGGTACCGGATCCTGATTTCGGCCCGACCGACAGATTGCGCGGCTGGATCGTCACCGCTTTCATCACCGTCATCGCGGCGATCACCCGCTTCACGATGCTCGCCTACCCGACCGACGCCGGCACACCTGTATTCGACGAGAAGCACTACGTTCCGCAGGGCTGGCAAGTTCTGACCGGCGGTGGCATCGAAGACAATCCCGGTTACGGATTGGTGGTGCACCCGCCGATCGGTAAGCAGATGATCGCGATCGGCGAAGCACTCTTCGGTTACAACGGTTGGGGGTGGCGATTCTCGTCAGCCCTGGTCGGAACGCTGATGGTCCTGCTGATCATCCGGATCGTCCGCCGCATGACGCGGTCCACGCTGATCGGCGCGATTGCCGGAATCCTGCTCATCGTGGACGGCGTCACCTTCGTCTCCTCACGCCTGGGGATGCTTGACATCTTCCTGGCCTTCTTCGTCCTCGCCGCCCTCGGATGTCTGGTGGTCGATCGCGATCAAGTCCGCGAACGAATGGCGAAGGTGTACGAGGAAGGTCGAATCGGCGATTCCGCCTGGGGTCCACGGCTGGGTTTCCGGTGGTGGAGGTTCGGCGCCGGCATCCTGCTCGGTCTGGCATGCGGAACCAAGTGGTCCGGCATGTACTTCATTCTGTTCTTCGGATTGCTCAGTGTTGCCTTCGACCTGTCAGCGCGCCGCGCATACCGCGTGCAGCGCCCCTGGGTCGGCACCGCGGTTCGCGACATCGGTCCAGCTCTGTATGCGCTGGTGGTCATTCCGCTCGGTGTGTACCTCGCGAGCTACTGGGCCTGGTTCACCAGCGAGACCGGCGTGGACCGTCACGCCGTCGGTAACGAGATCGGTGAGGGCGGCACGTGGAGCTTCATTCCCTCCGCACTGCGTTCACTCTGGTACTACAGCGGAAACGTTCTCCAGTTCCATGCCGGTCTGACCAACTCCGCCGGAAACCACCACCCGTGGGAGTCGAAACCGTGGACGTGGCCGATGGGGCTACGACCGATGCTCTACTACTACGCCGACGGCGAGCAGGTCACCGGTTGCGGGGCCGCCAGCTGTGTCAAGGCCGTGATGCTGATCGGCACACCGGCGATGTGGTGGCTGGCCCTACCGATGTTGGCGTGGGCGATCTGGCAGACGTTCGTGCGCAGGGACTGGCGATACGCCGTGGTCCTGACGGGCTACGGTGCCGCTTACCTTCCGTGGTTCGCGACGCTCGACCGCCAGATGTACTACTTCTACGCAGTTGCACTCGCCCCGTTCATGGTCATGGGATTTGCGCTGGTCCTCGGCGATGTTCTGGGCAAGGCGAGCGCGTCCGTCGAGCGTCGTACCACCGGACTTCTTGCGGTCAGTCTGTACATCGGTCTGGTCGTGGCCAACTTCGTCTACCTCTGGCCGATACTCACCGCCATGCCGATCACGCCGGAATCGTGGCAAAACCATCTGTGGCTGCCTAGCTGGAAATAGTGGGACAGACGAAGGAGGCACCGAACCTGGTTCGGTGCCTCCTTCGCTTCACGATTACTCTGTCGGCTTACCGACGCGACGTCCCCGTCTCGGGCGTAGGAGAGCACGTTTCTGCTCCTTCGCCGCAATGATGATCGGGTCGTGCGAAAGATCCTTGTACAGCGAGAAGCACAGTCCGATCATGACCAGCACGAACGGCGCCGCAGCGATGATCGTCATGGTCTGCAAGCCGTCGAGCGCTTCAGAGCCACCGGTCCACAGCAGAAGCGCCGCGACGCCACCGGTCAACATGCCCCAGAAGACCACAACCCAGCGACTCGGTTCGAGCGTTCCGCGCTGCGAGAGCGTCCCCATCACCATCGACGCAGCGTCTGCGCCGGAAACGAAGAACACTGCCACGAGCAGCATGACGAGGACAGTCGTCACTCCGGCCAACGGCAGATTGTCGAGCATGCCGAACAGTTGAGCCTCTTCCGAGCCTCGGCCGGACAAGCCGATTCCGTCACGTTCCTCGCCGATGCCTGCGCCGCCGAAGATCGCGAACCAGAGCAAGCTGACAGTCGTGGGAACGGCGATGACGCCGACGATGAACTGGCGGATCGTGCGGCCGCGGCTGATGCGTGCCAGGAACATACCGACGAACGGCGTCCAGGACACCCACCATGCCCAGTAGAAGATCGTCCACGACGAAAGCCACGCGCCCGTTTCAGGATTCGACGATGCACCCGTGCGGGCGGACATCTGGGCGAGGTCGGAAACGTATGCGCCAATGGTCGTCGGGAGCAGATTGAGAATCAGCACGGTCGGCCCGAGAACGAACACGAACAGCGCCAAGATCAGCGCGAGCACCATGTTGATGTTGGAGAGCCACTGAATTCCCTTGGCCACACCGGAAACTGCCGAAGCGACGAATGCCAGGGTCAGCACCGCAACGATGGCCACGAGCAGGAATACGCCGGCTTCTTCCATCCAGCCGACTACCTCGAAACCGGAGCCGATCTGAAGTGCGCCGAGCCCCAAAGATGCTGCGGTACCAAAAAGTGTGGCAAAGATCGCCAGGATGTCGATGACCTTGCCGATCGGCCCTTCGGCCTTGCGACCGAGCAACGGAATGAAGGCCGAACTGAACAGTTGCTTGCGTCCTCGGCGATACGACCCGTATGCAATGGCAAGGCCCACAACGGCATACATCGCCCAAGGATGAAGACCCCAGTGAAACATGGTGGTGGCCATGGCAGTTCCGACGCCACCGTCGGTGCCGGGAGGCGGAGTCACGTAGTGCGCAAGCGGTTCCGCGACACCGAAGAACATCAGGCCGATCCCCATGCCGGCGCTGAACATCATCGCGATCCAGCTGACGGTTCGGAACTCGGGCTTCTCACCGTCCTTGCCCAGCGGAATGTCGCCGAATCGACTGACCGCGAGGTAGATGGAAAACAGCACGAAAGCCGAAGCTGCGAGTACGAAGAGCCAGCCGATGTTCGTCACCAACCAGCCGAGAACACTTCCGGTTACCGAATCGAGGTTGTCGGGAGCTACGAGGCCCCACACGACAATAGCCAGCACCGCTGCGGCCGCCACGGAAAACACCACGTAGTCGGTCCGAACGCCTACTCGAGTAAAGCCCGTCTCCGGGCGCTCTTCGTTGGCCCCGGAATCTTGTTCGGATCGATCAGATTTCGTCACCATAGATGACTACGTTCGTCACTTTATGGGCCAAAAGCAAGCCGGAAGGCGGGCTCAACGTCCGTTGAACCCGCCTTCTCACCCCGATCAAGCTGGGGTTTTAACCCAACCGTTGCCCTTGCCGATCAATCCGTCGATGCTGATGCGTCCTGCGCCGATCACAGCGATCAAGAGCGATCCGACACCGAGTGCGACGACGAGTTCGTAGCCACCGTTGTCGATGAAGACACCCTTGTCCGCGTGCACGATGAAGAACGCGCCAACCATGTCGAGGAACAGCAGCGCGCCGACGAGCGGGGTCAACAGACCCGCGATGAGCAGGATTCCGCCGCCGAGTTCGATGGATGCAGCCACAACCGCAGAAATCTTGGGGAGCGGGGCGCCCATCCCTTCAAACGCGGCCTGCGTTCCGGCGATCTTGTAGGTGAAGAACTTCTGCCAACCGTGGGCGATGAAGATGATCCCGAGGCCGACACGGGCGATGAGGAGTCCGAGGTCACGAGCAATCGACGAATTCATGAGCCAAGACTGACAGCTTTAAGTTGAAGCGTCAACTTAAACATTGTGTCATGCACCTCTCAATGCCGACTCCACCATGGCGACGATCTCACTGTCGGAGTACCCGAGCGAGCGGACCCTATGCGCAAACGCGGTCGCCGCCTGCTCGGCCTGCGCCTGCACCGGATCGGTCCCCGAAGCGATGAATGTCCCTTGCTTTCCCCTCGTTTCGATGACGCCCTGATCGCTGAGCGCGCGATAAGCCTTCGCGACGGTGTTGGCCGCCAATCCCAGCTCCGAGGCCAACGCTCGCACCGTCGGGATCTTGGTTCCCGCGATCAATCCGCCGCCGTGAACCTGCTCGATAATCTGTTGCCGCAGTTGGTCGTACGGAGCTGTGGAGGAATCGTGTTCGATTGCGATCTTCATCGTCACTCTCGTCGTATCTTCTCGGTCACAGGCCCTCGATCGCCTCGCGGATCGTATGCGGGCCGGAGGTCAGAACCAATGTCTTGCCGACGCTGGACGGCGCATCGATGAGCGCTTCGACGACCGCGGCGACATCGGCTCGAGGCACAGAGCCTCGATCGACGGGCGGCTGCGCAAGCAATACTTCACCGGTCGGGTCGTCGTCCGTCAGAAGGCCTGGCCGAAGAATCGTCCAATCCAGCGAAGACCTTGTCTTCAGGTCTTCCTCCGCTGCCGTCTTCGCCCGCAGGTAGGCGGCAAAAACCTCGTCGGTGTTCTCCGGTATTTCGTCACCAGCACCCATGGCGCTGATCTGAATGAACCGACGTACTCCCGCTTTCTCGGCGGCATCGGCCAACAGCACCGCCGCAGCTCGGTCGACGGAGTCCTTGCGCTCGATCGAGCTACCAGGTCCGGCGCCCGCGGCGAAGACCGCGACGTCGGCACCGTCGAGTACCTTCGCAACTTCCTCGACCGTGGAGGATTCCAGATCGATCACCACAGGGAACGCGCCGAGTGTGCGGACCGCACCCTCGTGCGCGGAGTTGCGGATCAGCGCTACCGGCCGATCACCATGTCCTGCCAGCAGGTACGTCAGGTGCTGCGCGATCTTGCCGTGCCCACCGGCAATGACCACGCGTCGTTCGTCCACACTTCGATGTTCCGTCATCGTTTTCTCCTCACACGTCGGTACTTCAGGTGCAGCACTCCGGAGCGGCCCGTTGTTCCCCTGTTTGTCCCACGAGTTCGGACGCAGAGGCACAATGACGAACATGGCATCTGCAACCATCTTCCACAATCAACGGTGCAACACCTCGCGGACCGTTCTCGGGCTCATCCGGGAAGCCGGCATCGAACCCACCATCGTCAAGTACCTCGATACTCCGCCTACCCGATCCGAGCTGGAAAAACTCATCGCCGACGCCGGCCTCGAGCCCAGTCAAGCGGTTCGCAAGCGCGAAACGCAGTACAAGGACCTCGGACTCGCCGACGCTTCCGAATCCGAGATCCTCGACGCGATGATCGAGCACCCAATTCTGATCGAACGCCCATTCGTCGTCACTGACAAGGGCACGGTGCTCGCGCGTCCGGCAGCCAAGGTGGAAGAGATTCTCTGACGTCTACCGCTCACAGCGGATCGCGGGCGATCGGGCAGGACATGCAGCGAGGTCCACCGCGACCGGAG
Organism: Rhodococcus sp. 66b; assembly: GCF_002076325.1. Lineage (NCBI taxonomy): Bacteria > Bacillati > Actinomycetota > Actinomycetes > Mycobacteriales > Nocardiaceae > Rhodococcus > Rhodococcus sp. 66b. Next base: position 357,392 of record NZ_MUZB01000002.1, on the reverse strand, counting down.
CCCAGTTCGGAACCCGCGATTCGCAAAACCTCGATACCCGAGGCCTCCAGCCTGGCATTCGTTTCGACGTTGCGCTCGTAAGCGACGACGACGCCCGGTTCGACGGCCAACGTGTTGTTGCCGTCGTCCCATTGCTCACGCTCGGCAGTGACCGTGTCGAGTCCGGTGTCGATCACTCGAAGTTTTCCGATTCCCATGGCGTCGGCTGCCGCTTCGAGGAACGGCGTCGCACCGCGAATACTCACCCCGTCGTCTTCCTTGCGAAGGGTGAACGCTGCCAATGTGTCCTGAATGGCCGGATACATGACGACCGCGTCGGCCTCGACCATGGTGCAGACCGTGTCGAGATGCATCGACGCTCGGCGTTGCTCGATCGGAACAACCAACACCGTGTGGGCGAGACCGTCGTCGAACACGCTACGCGCCAATGCTTCTGCGCCGGCGGGTGATGTACGTTCACCGACACCGATCGCGATCACCCCCGGCGCGAGAAGCAGCACGTCACCTCCCTCGACAGGAGCCGTGTGCGACTCGTACGCGCGGCGCACGCCTTTGAATCGAGGGTGATGCGCGTAGACGAGATCCGTGATCGAGGATTCGCGAGCTCGCGCTGACAACGCCAAGGACGTGATGATGACCCGTGGCCCGACCCAGAACGACGAATCGCGGGTGAAGAGCAAGTTGGGCAGCGGGTCGATCACGAAGTCACCGCCGTGATGCATCCTGCGCACCAACGAGGTCGAGCCGGCGTCGATCGGCAGCTCGTCGAACGTCATTCCTGCAGTAAGGATCGACGACAGCTCCTTCGGCTCTACCTTTCGCAGGTACGCAGCCAGGTGTTGCCCGAGCGCGTGGCCGATTTTGCGTGCGTCGACGGCGGCCGCGATTCCCTGGATCCTCGCTGCGCCACTGACCTCGAGCGCCTCGGTGAGGAGATCGGACAAAAGCAGTACCTCGACGCCGCGCTCACGAAGGACGGTCGCAAACTGATCGTGTTCTTCCTGCGCGCGGTCCACCCACGGCAACGCGTCGAACAGCAGCTCGTCGTTGTTGCGCGGAGTCAATCGTTTCAACTCGTCGCCCGGACGATGAAGAATGACCGATCGCAATCGGCCCACCTCGGAATCGACACCGAGGGGGACGGAGCCAGAAGCGTTCATGAGTGAACACTAATCCCGTAGGCCCCACCCAGCAGGGATGAGCAGCTGCCATATCTTCCCGCGTAACGTCTGATCCGACGCAGGCGAGAGGACCACGCAATGAGTAGCACGGATCAGGCGGCGCTGGGCGGCGCCGGAATCGACAGGTTCACCGGGCGCTGGGTCGGCGCTGGAGCCGGACATTTCCCCACCATCGACGACTTCGAGTACTCCGAGGAGATCGAGTTCGCTCCGACTCCGAAACCGTTTGTCACCTACTCGTCGCGCACTCGAGGGCTCCCCGACGGCCGACCGCTTCACATGGAATCGGGATACCTGCGCCCGACACCTGGTGGTGAGCTCGAACTGCTGGTCAGCCAGCCCACCGGATTTGTCGAGATCCATCGCGGCACCGTCGACTCCGAAGGCACTCTCGCCTTGACCCGTCTCACGCTCGCAGCATCGCCCGACGCAAAACCGGTTCACGACGTCCGGCGAGTCATGCGCGTCCAAGGCGACGCCCTGTCCTACGACTTGTGGATGGCGCACGGCGACACCCCGCTGACGCATCATCTCCACGCCACCCTCCACCGGGCGACGGACCGGTAGTCGCCATGGAGATGCCGTCGTGGAAAGCCAAGGAACTTACGCCCGGCCAGCTCTCCGAGCGCAGCGGAGTCGCCGTCTCGGCCCTGCATTTCTACGAACGAGAAGGCCTCATCGTCAGTCGCCGGACCAGCGGCAACCAGCGTCGATACCAACGAGACACGCTTCGACGTGTCGCCTTCATCCGAATCTCGCAACGCGTCGGCATTCCACTGTCGGAAATCCGGGAAGCCCTCGGCACACTTCCTGAAGGCCGTACCCCGAACCGCGCAGATTGGGAACGGTTGTCGACCGGATGGCGGCGCCACCTCGATCTCCGCATCGAGCAACTGGAACGACTACGCGACAATCTCACCGGTTGCATAGGTTGCGGGTGTCTCTCGCTGGAGGGATGCGCCCTCGCAAACCCTCACGATCAACTCGCTGCCGCCGGCCCAGGTGCACGCGTTCTGGAGGTGGATTTCGGCGCCGACTCAGGCGAGAAATGACTCGACAGCGTCCCGATCGCGCCCCAGCAAGTCCTCGACGGTCTTCTTCAGCAACTTCTCGATCTGGCCGCCGATGATCGGCATCTTCACTTCGGCCGTTCCGTCGACGACCAGTCGCGTGCAGGACTCGGCGGCGGTGAGGTCCAGCGTCGTCTCGATTCGTATCGGCAGTCCGTGCGCGATTCCGGTGACCGACCCTGCGGCCTTCCCGTCAGACAGAGGCCCCCAGTGGTCCACCCGTGTCAGACCGAGTCGACTCGGCGCAACCTTGGCGACCAGGTTAGGGAGGGAGGCGGAGTCGATTTCCTCGGACACGGATACTTCGATCGATCCGTCTCCAACTTCGATGTCCGAGGTGGCATAAAGGTCTCCGAGTCGGACTTTCCAATAACTCGGGTCAGTCAAAGTTCGATGCACGTCGTCGATCGGATATTTGAATTCGATATCGAAGTGAAAACTCTTCGGCATGACTTTGGTCCCTATTCGACTAGATAGAAGTCCCGTCGGAGTTAATGCTCATCGCTTGAGCAATTTACTGAACTGGTCGTTCGCTTTTTGCATCACGAACTCGTAAGGCGGGGCGAATTTGCGGGCCCACCAGTATCCGAATCGAATGTCATTGGACGTATACACGAGGTACGTGTTCTTCTCGATTCCCCGCAGAATGCACGAGGCCACCTTCTCCGGGGAGACCGCGCGCTTCTCGAACCGGTGCGTGAGCTTTTTGACCCGCGGGTCATCCCGGTCGATACCCGCGATCTCCACGGTTCCCACCAAAGGCGTCTTCACCCCACCAGGCACAACCAGACTGACGCCGATTCCGTGCCGCTTCAGATCGAATCGCAGCACCTCGGAGACCCCGCGAAGGCCGAACTTGCTCGCACTGTAAGCGGCATGCCACGGCAGTGCCAAGAGCCCAGCGGCCGAAGAAACATTGACCAGGTGCCCACCCTTGCCGGCGCGGATCATGGGCGGAACGAACGTCTCCATGACATGGATCGGTCCCATCAGGTTGACGTCAACCATCGACTTCCAGTGCCGATGCTCGAGGTTCTCGATAGTTCCCCACGCTGAAATGCCGGCGATATTCATGACGACATCCATCGGAGAGAATTGAGTGTGAATCTCGGTACCGAATTTCACAACCTCGTCGTAATCCGAGATATCGAGTGCCTTGGCCAAACTGACCGTGCCCCCTCCGGCACCAACCATTGCGGCAGTCTCTTGCAATCCACGGTCGTTGATATCAGTGAGAAACAATTCGGCTCCGGCCTCGGATGCCCGCAGTGCAGTTGCGCGTCCTATCCCACTACCAGCGCCGGTGATCAGGCATTTCTTACCCTCGAGCGACCTTACTGACATGGATCGACACTCCCCCGCACTCGTACTGTGGACATGCGGGAAAGTCTACGCACGCGTTGTGCGGCCGCCCCGAAACACGCATTGCGGCCGTGAGCATGCCAGAACCCACGACCTCGGCGGCAGCCGCCGAACCCACCGACAGCTACAGACGCTGAGCCATCTGCTCTTGATAGCCCCTGACCGTACGGTCGAGTTCTTCCGCCGCTACATCGTCCCCACGCTTGCGTGCGTCGTGGGCTCGATCCTGGATTTCACGGATCGCGCGGCGCAGTTCGTCATCGCTCATCGTGTGTTTCATATCACAATTCTGCACCTACGCAGGGGGTTTAGCTAGCGCAGATTGCATTCCGGCAAACCGTTCAAGGTTCAACCCCGAAGTGATTCGAGCAACATCGCGAACAGTCGCCATAATTGCAACCGCATCACTCCACACCGTCACTGAACTGCGGTTTTCCTTTCGGAACACATATGAAAAACCAGGCTAACGCTTAGCTAATATCGCCAAAACGGGTAAAAGGTTTGATACTGGGCACATTAACCAAGTAATGGAAGGTTCGAATAGCGCGACCGTAGCTGCACAATCTTCGTGCGGCCGATACTCAATGTGCGCTGAGACATAGCTGAGCACTCAATGGCCGAACGAATCGAATCTCGGACACATTTGACAACTGGTCCACTAAACAGACTACGGTGAGCTACCGATCGGTTATCCGCGTGATACCGTAGGATTCACTGAACGGACAATTGCTAGCTAGAGAGGATTACGGGGCGGTTCACAATGGCTGACTTTGCAGAACGATTGAACAAACTGTTCGACAGTGTTCATCCTCCGGGGCGCAAACCCCACACCAACGCCGAGGTTGCGGCAGCGCTCATCGAAGACGGCCATCAGATCTCCAAGCCGTACATCTCGCAGCTCCGCTCGGGACAGCGCACCAACCCCTCGGACGAGACAGTCGCTGCGTTCGCCCGGTTCTTCAAGGTGAAGCCCGACTACTTCTTCAACGACATCTACGCTGCCAAGATCGATCACGACCTCGAACTGCTCTCGCAGCTCCAAGGTTACGGCCTTCGCCGCCTCTCGAGCCGCGCATTCGACCTGTCGGAAGAATCGCAGAATCTGCTCACCACGATGGCTGAAAAGCTCCGCGCGAGTGAGGGTTTGCCAGAGGTTCCGCCCGACGCGTCACGCTGATGCAAATGTGCTGAAGCACTGAATTGACATGGAGTAGGTCGACTACGAACGTCGACCTACTTTTGTCGTTTCATCGAGTTCCTTCGCCAACAACAACACCCATCGGCGCGCCGACATCTTCTCAGGTGGCGCAATCCATCTGGTGTCCAACACATCCGAGGCCAATGGATCCGCGATCCACCCCGCAAGTATTCCTGCATGGGCGGTAACTGCCCGGGGTGGTTCCTGACCACCGACGTCGAACATCCCGGCGCCGGACTGTATGTACATCGCATCCATGATCTGGGCGATCATGTCCGATGCCCGGAGTACTGACGTACTTCCGGCACTGTCCGCGTCGACAACCTCGGGGAATCGCTTGACGAGAAGCGCGTGCATCCGCCGCAGCCGGTACAGATCTCGTCGGGCACGTAACCAGGTCTCGAGAAGCACCCACGTGATGCCGAGCGCTATCAGAACACTCGAGGCAGCGATGAACCACACCCCTGCGCCCGTCCAGATATCCGATTCGAGTGCGCTGGTGCCACCGATCGATTCGACCAGCATCACGACGACCACGACAAGCAAGACCGACGAACCTGTCACGATCAATGCGATTCCGCGCCCCAACGGCGCCCAGGCAACGTGCCGTAGCCCCGTCGAAATGACAAGGGACAGAGCGACGATGATAAAGATCAGAGCCGGCGCTGGGTATCCGAAAAGAACCGCGATCGCCACCAGCAGCCCCACCGAGTACAGCACCGTGGCGAGGCCGCGCATGGCTGGACGCGACATCACCGGCCAGGCAGACACAGCGCCGACTGCGCTGGCCGCGGACAACGCGGTCCACAAGACGATGACGATCATCGCTGCGGCATGTTGCTCCGGCGCAATTCGATCGACGATGTCCCACACCGCAGGCACCATGACCGTCGACGACAATGCGACCGAGAAGCCGGCGAAGACCATCGACATTCGCAACGGCGTCGCGGTGCGCGCGACAACTCGACCCAGTCTCGCGCCGGCTGCAACCCAGACGAGAAGGGCCACAGCCCAAAAGATCATCCGATCGCCTCGTCGTACCGCAACACCGACAGCGGTGTCCCACGGCCACTCATCGTTCGCAGACGCATGATCAACATCGACGCGAACGTCTCGGCTTCCCACTCCGCGATGTCATCCATCGGCACGGGTTCGTTGCGCCGCAGAGAACGTTGACTCAACATGTAGGCGATCAAATCGTCACTGACCTCGAGCGTCGCCTCGGCGATCTCGGCACCTTCGTGGCGAAACACTATGTGCCCCAACTCATGTGCCAGAGTCCGCTCGACATTGGGTAGTCCGGGAGCCAAGACGATGACGTCGTGGTCGTCGTAGGCCCGGCGTTGACCGCACACTCCGGTGGCGAGCGGGGTTTCCAGATCGATCTCGATCGGGCGCCCACGCTCTCGGGCGACTGTCTGCACCACCGTAAGCAGTGACACAGCCTCCGACGACGCTGCTGCGTCACATACGGCATCCACCGCGGCCAGAACGCGGCGATGTGAACGTCTGTCCGGCACGACTCACGCACCTCCCTGTGATCCGGGTGCCAGGAATTCGGCACGTGCGGCAGCCAAACGTGCCTTCTGCAACGATGCTCCGCGGAAAGTCATTGCTCCCGCACCGGCCGCTACGACTGCCATTCCGCCCACACCGCCGGCGACGGCGGCAGCGTTGAGAATCGGCGGAAGGCCTTGAGTGAACGCCGTCGGGAATGCCTGCGGGTTCTCACTGGGACTCGCGACGTTCGGAGCGCTCGACGGTACCTGGGGAGCTACGGGTGCCGGTGCGGCCAGAACCTCGGGCGCCGAAGGTGCTGCGACTGCGCCCGGCGCAGCGTTCGCCGGTCCACCGGCAGAGGGTGCAGGTGCACCGCCGCCCGCTGACGGCCCCTGCGGATCAGACGGTCCAGCCGGCGGAACCGCGGCCTCCGAGGATGGCTCGGAACTCGACTGCGACTCGGAAGGGGACTGCGTCGTCTCGGAGGCTGCTTCGCTCGATGAACTCTCGGTCTGCGAAGTTGCGTTGGTCGCAGGGGAAGCGCTGCTGCTCGGACGTTGCGACGCCGAAGGGTTGGTCGAGGCCTCAGTTGTCGTGGGCTCAGTCGTCGTGGGCTCAGTCGTCGTGGTCGGCTCAGTCGTCGTGGTCGGCTCAGTCGTCGTGGTCGGCTCAGTCGTCGTGGTCGGCTCAGTCGTCGTGGTCGGCGTCGGAATTACGGTCGTGCCACAGTTGTGATGGTGGCAATGCCAGCCGTTGTTGCCGCCACCGTTGCCGTTGTTGCCGCCACCGTTGCCGTTGCCGTTGTTACCGCCGTTGTTACCGCCGCCGTTGCCGTTGTTATTGCCGCCGTTGCCGTTGTTATTGCCGCCGTTGTTGCCGTAGTTGCCGTTTCCGTTGCCATTGTTTCCACCGCCACTGTTGCCGCCAGGTTGGGCGGCGACGATGGCAGGGAAGACCGATACGGCAAGGACGCCGATACCCATCAGGCACATCACAGCAACAAGCATCATCGCTAGCCGTCGTGGCTGGCTCATCGACATTCCTCCCCGACACATACGTCCGACCTGCGGAAAACTGCGGCAGACTCATCGTGCCTATCGCACCGGACACACCCTCGTTACATTTCCGGCAAACATGTATCCGCCCAAGGATCATCCCTCACTTGGAAGCTCAACGGTCCGGATCAGCGGTCGCAATCGTATGAAACGGCGCACACTCGAGCTAAATCTTCACAATTCGGGCAGGCTCTGAAAATGCAGGAAAGGGCCGTTCAACTTTCGTTGAAAGACCCTTTTTGCTGGTACTTCTTGGTGGAGCTGAGGGGAATCGAACCCCTGACCTCTTCGATGCGAACGAAGCGCGCTACCAACTGCGCCACAGCCCCGTGCCACCGCCTCAGCGGTGCTCGGCAACTCTAACAGGAACGAATACTCCCGTTGGAATCACCCGACACGAACTTTCGGCCCGACAAGATCTGCCCAGAAGATCGACCGAGATAGGTCACTGACCGGACGCGCGACGCATCTCGGTGTGCCTGACCTCTTCTTCGTAGTGATCCAAGTGATCGAACATCGGATCTTCGTCGTCGACCTCGAGGACAACCGCTCCTGGCCGGCGCAATCGCGCGGGAATCAGGCGCAGCTCTTCGTCGGTGTGCGATTCGACTCCGAGTCGCGATCGGTTGAGGCGCTCGGTGCGACGACGGCGAATCTCCTGCTCGATCCGAACCTGCCGACGTAGGTACGCCATGTACCCACCGAGGCCGCACACGGTCAGCACAAACAACCACCACACCATCGGCGAGATGATCAATGCGAGAGCACCCGAGAGAATCGCGACGAATGCCAGGCCCAACAATGTCCGCTGACGGAATGCGTACCGCGCCTCCCGGGCGATGGCATCCGCTTCGGGGTCGAATCCGCCTCGGCCGCGCCGAACGGGAACAAATTCTCCGACCGGTGCACGACCGCCGGCGTAGTCGTCTTCTGCGTGAGTGTCCATCTGGTCCTCCGCGTCGTAGCTGCTGCGCACTGGTTCTGGTTGCCAGTTCGGATCGCTTCGATGTCCTGCTGCCGGCCCGCGCTGAACAGGGTTGCTGTCGCCGCGGTGGAGTACTCGAGTCGCGAGCGCCGCGTCACTCGTCTGCCGGATCCTGGGGCGCTTGTTGACAAGCATCGGCACCAGGACGAACAGCCACACGGCCACCAGCCCGATCCACACGAATGAGCTAGGCATGCCGCGGCCTCCTCCCGATCACCTACCAGCACCTATGCCAGCCGTTGACGAGTCAAGGTTAACGGCCGACGCCCTCGCATCGTTGCCGACGCGCCGAACCCCACCATACTCATGTGTCACACGCGTACCGAACTGAACTTCCGGTTCAGTCCCAAAAGTCTCAAGTTCTGGTTGAATCAAAAACCACATTTTTCCGGCCGAAAGTAGGACTACTCAGCGGTAACTGCCGTTTAGCTCGCGTTTCTCACGCTCGTGGCGCCGTATTGGTCACACCCACGAAGCGCGTCCGGACCGCACCAATCTGTCGACGACGGTGGTGGGTACTTCCTCGATGGTCATTCCGACCAGAAGATGATCACGCCATTGGCCGTCGACATCGAGATAGCGCTTGAGAAGACCTTCCTCCCGGAACCCAACATTTCGTAGGACTGCGCGACTCGACGCGTTCTCCGGCCGAACGGTCGCCTCCACTCGATGCAGACCGACCTTCGAGAATGCGTGATCGAGTGTGAGCGCCACGGCCGCTGTGGCTACGCCCCCACCGGTGACGTGCGAGGCGACCCAATAGCCCACCCAGGCGGACCGCAGAGCGCCGCGCACGACATTTCCGATGGTGACCTGCCCGCAGTACTTCCCGTCGAGTTCGATCACCAAGGGAAGGATCCGGCCCTTGCGCGCCTCGGAGCGAAGATTCCCGCACAGGGACGGCCAGACAGTGATGTGGTGGCGAGCATCCCAGGGCGACTCTCCGGTGGGCTCCCACGGCTCCAGGTGCTCGCGATCGCGAATGCGGAGGCGACTCCACACAGCAGCGTCACGGAGCTTCACGGGGCGGACGGTCACCACTCCCGCGGGCACTCGCAGTGGGCCGAGATCTTCCGGCCATCCTGGATGGACTGACATCACACCCCACTCGGGTCGGCGTTACCCACGTTGGGCGAGAAAAGCTACGTCGACTTCTTCACCGATGTGCACTTCGGTGACGTCTCGATCGACAAGAACCAAGCAATTGGCTTCCGCCAAGGTCGCGAGGAGATGTGAGGACGCACCGGGCGCACCCCCGAGTGCCTGCACCAGGTACTCCCCCGTCGCTTCGTCACGCATCAGCTGACCACGCAGGAAACCCTTGCGATCGGCAATCGACGTGATCGTTCCCACCGTGCGCGCCTTCACTACTCGCCGCATCGGTTGGCGGCGTCCGAGCGCGATTCTGATCAGCGGGCGAACCATGACTTCGAATACCACCAGTGCGCTGACCGGGTTGGACGGTAGGAGAAAGGTCGGAACCTCGTCTCGTCCCAGCTTGCCGAAGCCCTGCACTGATCCCGGATGCATGGCAACGCGCTCCACCTCGAGTGTCCCCAGGTCGGCAAGCGCCTCACGAACCTCGTCGGACGCTCCGCCGCCCACGGCACCGGCGATGACAACGATTTCCGAGCGAATCAGCTGTCCCTCGACTACTTCGCGAAGACGGCGCGAGTCGTTGCCTGCGATTCCCACACGGTTGACGTCGGCGCCGGCATCGCGCGCTGCGGCGGCGAGGGCATACGAATTGACGTCGTAGACCTGACCAGGCCCCGGCGTGCGATCCACGTCGACAAGTTCTCCACCGACGCTGATGACGGAGAGACGCGGACGCGGATGGACGAGCACTTTGTCGCGACCCACCGCGGCAAGCAAACCGACCTGTGCGGCTCCGATGATGGTGCCTGCCCGAACTGCCACGTCTCCCGGCTGGACGTCGTCACCTGCACGGCGAACGTAATCGCCCGAACGCACCGGCTCGAAGATCCGAACGCGAGCGCGACCACCGTCGGTGTTCTCGAGCGGGAGCACGGCGTCGGCCAGCGTGGGCAGCGGTGCGCCCGTGTCGACTCGCACGGCCTGACGCGGTTGCAACCGGATCGGTTGGCGTGAGCCCGCCGTCACCTCGCCGACCACCGGCAAGCTGAGGTCCGTAAGCTCGCCGTCCTCGCCGCGGAGGTCGGCTCCAGCGCCGGCGACATCGACACTGCGAACCGCGTAACCGTCGATGGCAGCTTGATCGAATCCCGGCAATGGGCGTTCGGTCACCACTTCCTCGGCACACAGCAGTCCCTGCGCCTCCGAGATGGCGACCCGAACCGGACGGGGTGCCACTGCAGCAGCGGTAACCCTGGTCTGCTGCTCCTCAACCGACCGCATCTGGTCCGCGTCCTCCTGTGTCTGGAAATTCGGTGATATCCGTCAGCTCATGATGCCTTGCCTTCGAAAAGGGACAAGCACATTGATACTGCGTTATCGGGCGAGCAACCACCGTGGCGACACGCTCAGCGGTCGAGCCGATCCGCGAGCCACTTACGCAAGGACGGACCGTAATCGTCACTGTCGAGTGCCAGGTCAACCGAAGCGCGGAGGTACCCGCCGGGGTTGCCCAGGTCATGACGCGTTCCGCGGTGCACCACCACGTGAACCGGATGACCCTCGGAAATCAGGAGAGCGATGGCGTCGGTGAGTTGCAACTCACCGCCGGCTCCCGGCTTGATGCGACGAAGTGCGTCGAAAATCGCACGATCGAGCAGATAGCGACCCGCAGCGGCAAAGGTCGACGGCGCGTCTTCCACAGCCGGCTTCTCGACCATGCCGACGACCTTGAGGACGTCGGGATTGACCGCGTCGGGAACGATCTCGACGTCGAAGACGCCGTAAGCGCTCACTGCGTCCTTGGGAACGTCGATTGCACAGAGAACGGACCCGCCGCGCTTGGCCCGAACTCGCGCCATGATCTCCAGGACGCCACGCGGGAGTACGAGATCATCGGGCAGAAGGACCGCGATGGCATCTTCGTCGTCGTCGAGAACCGACTCGACGCAACCGACTGCATGCCCGAGGCCGAGGGGCTGCTCCTGAATCACGGAATCGACTTCGAGCAAACCCGGCGCTTTGCGCACCTTTGCCAGGGCAGCAAGTTTTCCGCTCGCTTCCAGCTTGCTTTCGAGCACGAGATCCTCGACGAAGTGCGCAACCACTCCGTCTTTGCCCGGGGACGTCACGATGACGAGCCGCTCGGCTCCCGAGTCCGCAGCTTCACCCGCCACCAGTTCGATACCCGGTGTGTCCACGACCGGCAGCAATTCTTTCGGAACCGTCTTGGTGGCAGGCAGGAAACGCGTACCAAGTCCGGCTGCGGGAACCACGGCCGTACGGAAGGCCCTCGTGCTGCTAGCGACAACGTCTGTCATGCCAACACCTTAGCCGCCGCTTGTTACCGCTCGGTCAGCACGACGAATATCGTTGCGGGGTGACACCTCAGACAAAAGCACAATGGCGACAAATCGCACTCGCAGCACGTGATGCAGTCTCCGAGCACACTCGAAACACGGAAACTGCGGCGTTGATCACGCACATACGTTCAGTGATTGTCGACGGCTCAACCGTCTGTGCGTACGTCCCCACCCGCACCGAACCAGGATCCACCGACTTGCTCGACGCCGTTGCCGAGATCGCGCAGCGTGTACTACTTCCGATCACCGGGGAACCCGGACCGTTGTCCTGGGTTCAATACAGCGGTGCCGACGGTTTACGCCCCGCGAAGTACGGCATTCGGGAGCCCGCCGGACCCGTCCTACCACCGGAAACCCTGTCCGACGTGGAATGCATGCTGATCCCTGCTCTCGCGGTGGATCTTCGTGGAACACGCCTCGGCCGCGGCGCAGGCTTCTACGACCGGACGCTCGGGTCGGTCGGACCGCAGACTCGGCTCGTGGCAATTGTCAGAGACTCCGAACTCGTCGAGACCTTGCCTGCCGACGACCACGACATTCCGATGGGATGGGCATTGACGCCGAGCGGCGGTCTCACGCGGCTCCAAGGCGATTGATCTGCGGGAATAGATCCCTGATTAGCGCTGTTGGCACTGTCACTTGTAGAGTGCTAATGGCTGCGGTGTAAATACGCGGCTGCTCGAACATCACAGTGCGGAGGAAGCCCGGTGCCCACCTACTCATACGCATGTACGGAATGTGACAACCGTTTCGACATCGTCCAGTCCTTCAGCGAAGATTCGCTGACGGTCTGCCCAGCTTGCTCAGGCAAGCTCCGCAAGCTGTTCAACTCTGTTGGCATCGTGTTCAAGGGCAGCGGCTTCTACCGCACCGACAGCCGCGGCGGCTCCGGGACTGCGAGCGAGCCCGCCAAGAGTGATTCGGCACCCGCTGCGAAGTCCGAGTCCAAGTCGGACTCCTCTTCGACATCGAGTTCGTCGACCAGCACGCCGGCGCCCGCGAAGGCTGCCGCAAGCTGATTTCCACAACCTCCGGGTTGTCCACAGTTTCACATCGTTAGGGCCGGAAGCACCGCTTCCGGCCCTAACGTGCATGAATGCCGTCAGCACGTTCTCGCTCGCCGAGGCGCTCCGATCCACTGCGCGCCCAACTCGATCTCACCCCGAGCACCTTCGATCGCGTCGTCGAACTGACGCGCGGCACTCGGTTCCGCACGGCGACAGTCCGCAAGATCGCAGCCGTTGCGCTGGCCACACTCGGCGTTGTTCTCTTCTTCCGAGGCGATCCCGCGACCGATACGGTCGCCGTAGTTGTCTCGAGTCGCGATCTCACTCCCGGACAGGTGATCGCGGATTCGGATGTCGAGATCCGAGAGATCGACTCGAAACAGCTTCCCGAAGGAGTTGTCTCCGATACCGACCTGGTAGTCGGGAGAACCGTTGCCGGCCCGATTCGCTCCGGAGAAACCGTCACCGACGTGCGCGTTCTCAGCCCACGGCTGGCCGGGTTGTCCGTAGGAACCGACGACGCCCGTATCGTCCCCGTCCGATTGGCCGATGCAGCCGTCGCGGATATGTTGCGCAGCGGGGATGTCGTCGACGTACTGACCGTCGGCCCTGACACATCCCGCACTGACACATCCCACCCCGACACACCCAACGAATCAATTGCCGACAAGGCCCCGCAGATTCTTGCGGCGGGAGCAGTAGTCGCGCTGGTCACCACGTCGGAAAGTACACGTAACCAGCAGGAACAGGTGATTCTGCTGGCTCTGCCGACACCGGCAGCCAACGTCGTTGCCGCGGCATCCCTGTCCAATGCGATCACCGTGACATTCCGCTGACCGCACAAAGCGTCCGAAGCTCCTCTAGGATTTTTCCAGTCGGTTCGGTATCAACGGACCATCTGGCACTTGCCATCGGAGACTCGAGGGGACACCGACATGCTCAAGGGATTCAAGGATTTCCTGCTTCGCGGAAACGTGCTCGACCTGGCCGTCGCAGTCGTCGTCGGCGCAGCCTTCACCGCCATCGTCACGGCATTCACCAGCAACATCATCAATCCGCTCATCGCCGCAATCGGCGGTTCAAACGAGTTGGGCTGGGGCCGCGAGATCATCTCCGGCAATCCGGAAACCTTCGTGAATATCGGCGCTGTGGTCACCGCGATCATCAACTTCATCATCATCGCGGCGGTCGTCTACTTCGTGCTGATCGTTCCCGCGAATGCGGCGAAGAAGAAGTTCGTCTCCGAGCCCGAGGACAAGGAAGCCAGCGAAACCGATCTGCTCATCCAGATCCGCGACATCCTCTCCGCCAATGCCGGTGGCGCCGACACAGGAGCCCACGCCAAGACGCTCGAATAGGCAGCGCTCACAGAACAAATCAGGCCCTCGGACATTGTGTCCGAGGGCCTGATTTACTTCTCAACCGCCGTGGTGCGGGGGCCGCTGACTGCGCAGCCAGTCGTCGTCCGAGGATCGCGAGGAACCTTCAGGCCCCCGCTCGTCCGACGTCGTCTCGGGAAAGACGTCCCCGAAGATGCGTGCCAGGCGCTTCTTGTCGACTGGCGGCTTCTTCGGGGTATCTGGTTGCTCCGACAAGCTGTCTCAGCCCTCGAGGCTGGACAGCTCGGCGATGACGTGACTCGCCAAAGCCGTCAGGGTTGCCATGCCGTCGCGAATTGCCGGCCTGGTCGACGCCAGATTGGCGACCACGGTGCTTCCCGAAACCCCGACGAGGCCGCGGGACAATCCTGCTTCGAGCGATCCGGCCGACAGACCGGAAGCGCGAAGTGCTTCGGCAATTCCCGGGATCTCGCGATCGAGAACCTCTGCGGTCACGTCGGGAGTGACGTCACGCGGGGATACCCCGGTACCGCCGACCGAGATGACGAGGTCGACGCCACCGATGACTGCGGTGTTGAGAGCGTTGCGGATCTCCACTTCGTCGGCGGCGACGGCGACCGTCGCATCGACGAGAAAACCCGCTTCGTTCAGCAGTTCCGTAACCAGTGGACCGATGGAGTCGGTGTTGTCGCCGTGGGCTGTGCGATCGTCGACGATGACGACCAGAGCGCGGCCGGCCGATGTGGCTTCGAGTTCCATGACACCTACCGTAGTGTCCGATCCCGACGCCGTTGCGATCTGGCCGAAGATCGGGTCGATCGTCTGCTGATCGCCGAACATCATCGGCCGCCCTGCGCTGCCGCGGTTCCCAACGTGACGTCGACGGTTTTGGTCTGCCCGCCGTCGCTGTACGTGATCGAGACCTTGTCGCCGGGAGCATGTGAACGCACTGCCGCGATCAGCGAATCACCATCTGCGACAACACGATCGTCGACTTTGGTGATGACTGCACCCTTCGGGATACCGGCCTTGGCGGCCGGCCCGTCAGCAGTGACATCCATGACGGTTGCGCCGTCGGCGTTGTCCTGCGACGGTACGGTCACGCCGATCATGGCTTGAGTCGCCTTGCCGGTCTTGATCAGTTCGTCGGCGACGCGGCGTGCCTGATCGATCGGGATGGCGAAACCGAGGCCGATGGAACCGCCCTGGGTACCCGACGACGCTCCGAGCGAGGCGATCGCCGTGTTGATGCCGATCAGCTGGCCGTCCATGTTGACGAGGGCGCCGCCGGAGTTGCCGGGGTTGATCGCTGCGTCGGTCTGCAGAGCGTCGATGACGGTGTTCTGGTTGCCGGACTCGCCGCTCGTGGACACCGGGCGATCGAGTGCGGAGATGATGCCTTCGGTGACCGTGCCGGCAAGGCCGAGCGGGGACCCGACGGCCACAACCTGCTGTCCGACCTGAACGTCGCCGGAGTTCCCGAGATCGATGGGGGTGAGGTCGTTGCGGCCGTCGACCTTGATGACGGCGATGTCCGAGACGGGATCGGCACCGACAAGGGTGGCCGAGGCCTTGGTTCCGTCGGAGAACGCGACGCGAAGTTGCGCTCCCTGAGCACCGGCAACGTGGTTGTTGGTCAGGATCAGACCGTCGGAGGACAGGATGACACCGGAACCCTCACCGCCCTGTCCCTGCGCGGTGGCCACCTCGATCTGCACGACGCTCGGCACCACCTTCGAGGCAACGGCCTGAACCGAGCCGGCGGGAGCGTTCGACGTGTTGGTCGCAGTGGGCTTCGGAGCGTTCAGAGAGTTGGTGACCGTCGCGGTTCCACCGTTGCGGTCCGCGACGACGGCACCGACCACGCCACCGACACCACCACTGACCAGGACCAGGGCGAGAGCGCCGGCAACCAGCGCCATGCGTCCCGACTTCGGCTTTGTGGTGGTCGAACCGGAGTTCGGCCCCTGTAGCGGTGCGGGGATCTGGTTGTGGCCGCCCGGGCCGTTCGGACCGCCGGGGCCACCAGGGTTGGGTGCGCCGTACGGGGCGCTCTGCTGGTACGCGGCCTCATGGGCACCGTGCGGGTGGCCGAAAGCCTGCGTGGGCTGCTGCGGCGCCTGCCCGAAGGCTTCGGTGGGTCGGCCTTCGGTGGGTCGGCCTTCAGTGGGTCGGGCAAAGGATTCGGTCGGCTGGTACGGCTGCTGAGGCGCCTGCCCCTGAGGCTGCTGCGGCGGCACGGGAGGCTGCGCCTGAGGTGCTGTCGGCTGCGCTTGGGTGGTGGGCTCGCTGTTGGGCTGCTCGGGCCGGGTCGGCCCGACGTTACGGTCCTCGGTCATCGGCTCGCTTTCGTCTACGGTGACCACCGGACGGGCAGTCACAACTGTTCTGCCGACAATGCTGCCTTGCGCTGCTGAGAAGGCGCTGAGACGTGCCTGTCACTTTACCCAGAGTTCGACGTGAAAATCCGGTGTTGTCGGCTCGGCCCGAAAGACTCTCGGGCCGAACGCATTAACTCGTGACGTCAGTCACCGAAGCACGGGACCAACGGGTCTACAGAACACGCTACTCGGCGCTCGGCCCTGGTTCGCCGGGAAGCACGATACGAACAAGCGCTCCCCCACGATCGGATTCGTCGATCGCGATGGTGCCGCCGTGCTTGACGACGACCTGACGCACAATCGCAAGTCCCAGACCCGATCCCGGCATCGAACGTGCCGCGGTCGACCGGTAGAAACGATCGAACACCAACTCCCGATCCTCCTCCGGAATGCCGGGTCCCGCATCACTTACGGTCAATTCCAACAATCCTTGGCCGACCGGACGCATTTCGACGCGTACCTGTTCGCCCTTCGGACTCCATTTCGCAGCGTTGTCGAGGACGTTCAGCACCGCACGCGACAGGCCCGCTTGATCTCCGTAGACGTACCACGGAGTGGTGACCGCTTCGAACTCGATTTCGTTGCGCCTGCGCCGCGCTCGTTCGAGCGCACGCTCGACGACGTCGCTGACGTCTACGCGCTCGTACACGGTTTCGGGCGCGTCTTCGCGGGCCAGATCGACAAGGTCACCTACCAGAGTCGACAGTTCCTCGATCTGCGCGACGACGTCGGCACGAAGTTCCGCCATGTCCTCGTCGGGAATCTGCGGCGCACCTGGGCGACTGGACGCGATCAGCAATTCCATGTTGGTACGCAACGAAGTCAACGGTGTGCGCAACTCGTGTCCGGCGTCCGCGACGAGGCGCGACTGACGCTCACGGGACTCGGCGAGCGCCCGCAGCATCGTGTTGAAACTCTCTGTCAGGCGCGCTAATTCGTCGCTGCCGGTAACGGGGATCTGCGTCAGATCGTCAGTCCGGGCGACTCGTTCGGTGGCGGCAGTCAGCCTGGCGATGGGCCGTAAACCGGTGCGGCCCACGGTAGTACCCGCCACCGCAGCAAGTATGACGCCACACCCGCCGACCACG
The DNA here is from genome assembly GCF_002076325.1 of Rhodococcus sp. 66b. Lineage (NCBI taxonomy): Bacteria > Bacillati > Actinomycetota > Actinomycetes > Mycobacteriales > Nocardiaceae > Rhodococcus > Rhodococcus sp. 66b. Next base: position 339,767 of record NZ_MUZB01000002.1, on the reverse strand, counting down.
AAGAGTACCCAGGCCAGTCGGTCCAGTACCGCAACGGTCGGCGCGAGCCGCTGACCGATCACCAAAGTGCTTCCGTCATGGGTTCGTTGAGCAAGCACTCGCTGACCGTCGACGGTTCGCAGCGAAGAATCCGATTCGCCACGCGCTACGGCATCTTCGGCTTCACCGATCGGCACGTCGGAACCGGGCGGCTGGTACGTGCTCAGGTCCGAGAAGATCAGGGCCACACTGATGTCGGTGGTGTACAGCGTCGCACCGGAGATGTAGCGAGGATCGAAGCGCACGACATTGCTGTCGATGAGCACCGCCGCCCTGGTACGCAACTGGTGATCGACGTCCGCGTAGAGCGCACGCGAAACCACCGCGTACGCCGCGATCGCCATGACTGCGACGGCAATGGCCACCACCGACGCAGCGAGGAGCGTCACACGCCAACGCAATGACACCGAACGGGTCAGTGGCATCGGCGGGCGCATTTCGACGGACGCTTGGGTGGTGGAGGATTTCTTCGGTTCGGCATTCTTGCCGAACGGAGCGGTGATCACGGAGGCGTCTCCCGCAGGACGTAGCCGACTCCGCGGACGGTGTGGATCAACCTCGGTTCGCCGTCGGCTTCCGTCTTGCGACGCAGGTAGCCGACGTACACCTCGAGCGCATTGCCGGACGTCGGGAAGTCGTACCCCCACACCTCTTCGAGAATGCGTCCACGGGTGAGCACGCGGCGCGGGTTGGCCATGAGCATTTCGAGGAGGGAGAACTCGGTGCGGGTCAGGCTGATCGATCGCTCTCCGCGCTTGACCTCACGGGTGACCGGGTCGAGGGTGAGGTCCTCGAAGGCCATCATTTCGGAATCGGCGTCCAGATCGGGCGCGGTGCGACGCAGTAGTGCACGCAACCTGGCAAGCAACTCTTCCAAAGCGAAGGGCTTGGGCAGGTAGTCGTCCGCTCCGGCATCGAGGCCGGCGACTCGCTCGCTGACCGAATCGCGGGCGGTGAGCACGAGGATGGGCAGGTCGTCGCCGGCACTGCGAAGACGACGGCACACTTCGAGTCCGTCGAGTCGCGGCATCATGACGTCGAGCACGACGGCGTCCGGCCGGTTGGCGAGGATCTTCTCGAGTGCATCGAGCCCGTCGACCGCGAGCTCGACCGTGTAGCCGTTGAAGCTGAGCGACCGCCGAAGCGACTCGCGAACCGCCCGGTCGTCGTCGACCACCAAAATACGCATACCGACAGTTTGGACTGAAGTGCTGAGATGCGGCTGAGAGGGTCCGATTCCGGCCTCCGGCGTGTCGCGGTCAGTCCCGGGTTCGCCTGGGCCCGGGCAGGCTCCAATGACGCCATAACGCAAGCAGTCTGAACACCGCGGCGAACGCCGTGCCGCACACCAGCGCGGCGTTGGTGGACAGTCCGGCTTGCGAGACTGTGACCACCAACGCAGCGCCGAGCAGTGCGGGAACCGCGTACAGGTCTTTGTGCAGGAGCAGCGGCACCTCGTTGACGAGGACGTCACGGATCACTCCGCCGCCGATCGCCGCGGTCGCACCGATCAACGTCGCCGCCAGTGAACTGGCGTTGTTGTCCAGCGCGATGACGGCGCCGGTACTCGCGAACAAGCCCATCCCCAGTGCGTCGAGCGCCAGGATTTCACGACGCAGCCGATTGAGCGGCTCGTGTAGGTAGAACACGGCAAGTGAGGTGGCGGCGGCCGTTCCGAAGTACGGCCAACTGCTCAGCGAGCTGGGCGGATGGACGCCGAGGAGGACGTCGCGGACGATACCGCCGCCGATGCCGGTGAACACTCCCACCGAGCACACCCCGAAGATGTCGAGTCGCTTGGTGACGCCCACCAGGGCACCCGAGGCCGCGAACGCCACGATGCCCACCAGTTCGAGGATCCTCAGCAGCACCGGCCAAGGATCGCACGGTCAGATGCGGCTCGGGTCGATCACCCCGAGTCGAACTGCTTTGACCAGTCGCCGAGGAACCCGGTGGGTCTGGCCGAAGGCCGTGACCTCGACCAGATCGGGCGCAATCGCCTTCCACTGGGCGCGGCGACTGCGTGTGTTGGAACGCGACATCTTCCGCTTGGGAACGGCCATCAGAGTGCCTTGCGCTTTCCGTAGCGACGCTCGAACTTCTCGACGCGTCCGGCGGTGTCCATCACTCGTTGTGCTCCGGTCCAGAACGGGTGCGAGTCGCTCGTGACGTCGACGACCAACAGCGGGTATGTGCCGCCGTCTTCCCATTCGACGGTGCGGTCACTCGTCACGGTCGACCGGGTCAGGAAGCTCTTGCCGGTGCTGGCGTCCTGGAACACCACGGGGTGGTAGTCGGGGTGCATCTGCTTCTTCATTCGTTTCCCTCTCGCGTTGATTCGGTTTCGGCATAAGGTGATTCGGATTCGTCGCACGGGTCTTCGTGGAACTCTCCGAACGGGTCTTCCCAGGTGGTCCACGACGCTTCGTCGGCCAACTCCTCGTCGGTGACCAGGGCGTGCTGCAGTGTTCGGTCGATCTCGAGCGGGTTCGCACCGCACGTCAGAACGACCATCGAGGTGTCACGGTCGCCGAAACGCTCGTCCCATTTCAGGGCCGCGAGCGCACGGCGCTCGGCTGGAACGCGCTCGCGTTGCTGCGGCGTCATCGCGGCCAGCCAGGTGTCCGCGCTGGCAACTCGCAGGCCACCGCCCGCCGATTCGAGCCAGAGCGCTTCGCCCGGTTGCGTCGCCACCCAGACGCGCCCGCGGGAATAGACGACACCTTCGAGCAGGACGTCGATCGCCTCGTGCAGACGCTCGGGGTGGAACGGCCGGTTCGCGGTGAACTCGACGAGCATCACTCCGCCGTCGTCGTCGAGCGGCGGCTGACGACGCAACAGCGGTGAGTGAGCGTCGGCCAGCTCACCGCGTCGCGCATCCGCAGGCACCTCGAGGAGCAGTGCCTCGATGTCGTCTCCCTCATCGAAGACGGGTACCCGCGGAGCAATGCGCGCGAGAACCGCGTTCAAGCGGGACCGCTGCCAGCCGTCGAGTCCATCGGACCCGCGCAGTACGAGAGCGTCGGCGAAGTCGACCTGCCCGACGATGACCTGAGCCAGGGTGCGGTCGTCGTCGAGGGCTTCGTCGCCGGTGGCGTCGGCAAGCCACGTCTGGGCGTCGATGCATGTCACGACGGCGTCGACGCGGACGTCACGCTGCGCCGGTCCGTCCACTTGGCCGACGACGCCCGTCACGACGACATGCTCGATCGCCCAGCACAGCGCTTCGGGTTCGAGTTGGCGGTCAAGCAGCAAGACGATCCGCTGGACCGAACTGTGCGAGTGAAGGCGACGCAGCAGCGGCAGCAAGTCTTCGCGCAGGGTGCAGGAGACGCAGCCGTGCGCGAGCTCGAGGATCGTCTCGCGTTCGGACACCGTGCCGGCAGACCCGGTGCCCCCGGTCATCGAGGTGACCGTCCGCCGGACCACCCCTTCACGGACGTGGCTCAGGTCGTGGTGAACCAGAACAGTTCCGGTTCGCAGCAACGCTCGTGCGGTGTGTGGAGTGGATTCGCTCATGCCGGCGACCAGGACCAGCGGAGTCCTGCCGTCCAGGATCGTGTTCACAGCGGGCCTTTCTGGGAATGATTGTCATTACCGAGGTTGAACGCTACATTGATCTCACCGCATTGTCGAAAACGATTGTCATCTGCAAGTTGAAAGGAACACCCATGTCGGCTCACTGCCAAGTGACCGGACGTGTGCCGGGGTTCGGAAAATCCGTCTCGCACTCCCACAAGCGTTCGAATCGTCGCTGGAACCCGAACATCCAGCGCAAGACATACGTATTGCCCAGCGAGGGTCGTCGCATCACGCTCACCCTCTCGACCAAGGGCATCAAGACGATCGACCGCGACGGCATCGAATCCGTCGTCGCCCGGATCCGCGCGCGCGGCGGGAAGGTCTGAGCAGATGGCACGCAACGAGATCCGCCCGATCGTGAAACTCAAGTCCACGGCGGGCACCGGGTACACGTACGTGACCCGCAAGAACCGTCGCAACGACCCCGATCGACTCGTACTGAAGAAGTACGACCCCGTGGTGCGCAAGCACGTCGATTTCCGAGAAGAGAAGTAGGCATGGCCAAGAAGTCCAAGATCGCCAAGAACAACCAGCGACGGGTCATCGTCGAGCGATACGCGGAGCAGCGATCGGCGCTCAAGGAGGCAATCCGCTCCCCGAAAAGCTCACCCGAGGAGCGCGCGAAGGCCCAAGCGACCCTGCAACGTCTACCACGCGACGCCAGTCCGGTACGATTGCGCAATCGAGACGCTGCGGATGGACGTCCGCGCGGCCACCTGCGGAAGTTCGGGCTCTCCCGGATTCGCGTGCGAGAAATGGCGCACCGTGGGGAACTGCCTGGCGTACACAAGTCGAGCTGGTAAGGAAGTCGGATGGCAGTCAAGCGTTCACCGTCGAAGAAGCCACGCCCCGTAGAGGGTCGTAAGCCCAAGAAGAACCCGTTGTTCGCAGCGAAGATCACGCATGTCGATTACAAGGACATCAACTTGCTTCGCACGTTCATCTCGGACCGCGGCAAGATCCGCAGCCGTCGCGTCACGGGCCTGACCCCGCAGCAGCAGCGTCAGGTCGCCGTTGCAGTGAAGAACGCACGCGAAATGGCGTTGCTCCCCTTCACCGCCGCACGGTAATCATACGTGCTCGGTAGTCACACGTAGAAGTACCGAAGAGGTCGCGCAGTCACTCGACTGCGCGGCCTTTTTGTTGCCCGGACTAAGATTTCCCGAAGTCGTTCATTCCAGTCGAGAGGTGCCCGCAGCGTGTCGGGAGTTGTTGCGGGTTTCACCGTCATTTTTGTTGTCATCGCGGTCGGGTATCTGCTCGGCCGTCTCGGCACCCTCGGTAGCCAAGGACAGTTCGTTCTCGGTCGACTCGTCTTCTTCGTCGCGACCCCCGCCCTGCTGTTCACCACCCTCGCGTCGTCCGATCTGTCGGTGATCTTCTCGCCGACGCTCGCGGTTGCGTCGGCTACTGCCTTTGCCGTCGGCGCTCTGTACGTCGTCGTTGCAAAGATCTGGCTCAACCGGCCGCTGCCCGAACTGACCATCGGCGCACTGTCGGCGTCGTACGTGAATTCGGCCAACCTCGGGATCCCGATCGCGGTGTTCGTGCTCGGCGATGCCACGTTCGTCGCGCCGCTCCTGCTCTTCCAGATCGTCGTGTACTCCCCGATCGCCTTGACGATCCTCGATCTCACGGCATTGCGGGGCGAAGCCGAAAAACTGTCACTGATCGACACTGTCACCGCTCCGTTCAAGAATCCGATCGTGCTCGCGGGCGCTGCGGGGTTGATCGTGGCGTTGATCGGTTGGGTACCGCCGAGACCCTTGATGCAGCCTTTCGAATTGATCGGCGCCACTTCGGTCCCCGGCGCACTGCTGGCATTCGGGCTCTCGTTGTACGGCGTACGAGTGCTCGAGAAGGGCTCCAGTCCGCGCCGCGACGTCGCGCTTGCGTCGACCCTCAAGATCGTCGTCCAACCAGTGCTGGCTTACCTGATGGCGCACTTCCTCCTCGGCATCGACGGCCATCAGTTGTTCGCCATCGTGGTCGTCTCGACGCTGCCGACGGCACAGAACGTCTTCATCTATGCAAGCCGATATCGGCGCGGGATGGTCCTCGCCCGAGACAGTGCCTTTGTCACCACTTTGGCGTCGATACCGGCGATTGCGCTGGTCACGGCGCTACTCGCTTGAGCAGGGTTACGGTGGATTCATGCGTGTACTAACCCTCGCCGTTCTGGCCTGCCTTGCTGTGGCCGGATGCTCCGTCGGGGCCCAGACAACGGGGCCGGTTGCTGCGCCGAATCCGATGGCGGCCAACGAAGCAAGTCCCGCCGACTGGTCGCTCGGAACCCCCGTTCCCGACGAGGTCGACGACAGCGAGATGGGCACTGAGTTCGACAGCCGCACCGACATCGTGGGTGCGACGGCCACCATGTTCGAATCGTGGTCCGAGGTCGACGATCACACGGTGGCAGTCCACTTCGTGACCGGCACTCCGGAGTGCTACGGCGCGTACGCAACCGTCGAAGAGACTGATACGACGGTGATCGTCACGCTGCGAACCGGAGCATTGCCGGAGGCCGCGGACAAGATGTGCATCTTGGTTGCCGTGTTCGGCAGCCTGGACGTTCCGCTGAGCCGACCGCTCGGCGATCGTCACGTCATCAACGGCTAGCCGCGCCTAAACGGCACAAGATCAACGATCGAACACTCCGTTTCGTCAGGTGTGGTGTGCGTCTCGTCGGGACAGACTGAAAACCGACACCCGTGCACTCGCTCGTCGGCAGCTTTCGACTCGAGCGGTGCTCAACATGAAGGAGCTCGCAAGTGCCTACTCTCCAGAGAGACGTTGCAATCGTCGGCGCCGGCCCCTCTGGCCTGGCAGCTGCAACCGCGCTGCGCAAGGCCGGTTTGACCGTCGCTGTGATCGAAGCGCGCGACCGCGTCGGCGGCCGCACGTGGACCGACACCATCGACGGAGCAGTTCTGGAAATCGGCGGCCAGTGGGTCTCCCCCGACCAGACCGCGCTGATCTCCTTGCTCGACGAACTCGGCCTGAAAACTTTCGAGCGCTACCGCGAGGGCGAGTCCGTCTACATCTCGTCGGCAGGTGAGCGGACGCAGTACACGGGTGATTCCTTCCCCACGAACGACACCACGAAGAAGGAGATGGACCGTCTCATCGACGAGATGGACGATCTCGCAGCACAGATCGGCGCCGAGGAACCGTGGGCACATCCCCTCGCCCGCGATCTCGACACAGTCTCCTTCAAGCAGTGGCTGATCAATCAGTCCGACGACGCCGAGGCACGTGACAACATCGGCCTCTTCATCGCCGGTGGCATGCTCACCAAGCCCGCCCACTCGTTCTCTGCCCTGCAGGCCGTACTCATGGCCGCTTCGGCAGGCTCGTTCTCCCACCTCGTCGACGAGGACTTCATCCTCGACAAGCGAGTGATCGGCGGAATGCAGCAGGTATCGATCCGCATGGCGGAGGCCCTCGGTGACGACGTCTTCCTCAACGCACCCGTGCGAACGGTGAAGTGGAACGAATCCGGTGCAACGGTGTTGGCGGACGGCGATGTTCGCGTCGAGGCAAGCCGAGTGATCCTGGCCGTACCGCCCAACCTCTACTCCCGGATCTCGTACGATCCCCCGCTGCCGCGTCGTCAGCACCAGATGCACCAGCACCAGTCCCTCGGCCTCGTCATCAAGGTGCACGCGGTGTACGAGACGCCTTTCTGGCGCGAAGCCGGCCTCTCCGGCACCGGCTTCGGCGCGTCCGAGGTAGTACAGGAGGTGTACGACAACACCAACCACGAGGACGATCGCGGCACACTGGTCGCTTTCGTCTCCGACGAGAAGGCCGACGCGATGTTCGAGCTTTCCGTCGAGGAGCGTAAGGCCACGATTCTGGCCTCACTTGCCCGCTACCTGGGCCCGAAGGCCGAAGAACCGGTTGTGTACTACGAATCCGACTGGGGCTCGGAGGAATGGACCCGCGGCGCGTACGCGGCCAGCTTCGACCTCGGTGGCCTGCACCGATACGGCGCGGATTCCCGCACACCCGTCGGCCCGATCCACTTCTCGTGCTCCGACATCGCGGCCGAGGGATACCAGCACGTCGACGGTGCTGTTCGGATGGGGCAGCGAACCGCCGCCGACATCATCGCCCGCAGCAAGGCCTGACGGCCACTTTGCCAAGTCTCGATCATTGCCCGGCAGTCACGACTGCCGGGCAATGATCGAGAGCAGCAGTTCCGCACGAACTCTCGCTACCTCGAGTCGACAGTCGATCAAGCTCTCCACCTTCGCCATTCGGCTTCGCAGCGTGTGCCGGTGGACGCCCATCGTGATGGCTGCCGCTTCCCAGTGCCCGTTGGCCTCGAGAAATGCCCGCAACGACGCCAGCAGTTCGGTGCCGCTGTCACGGTCGTAGTCCTCGATCGGCGTGATCATCGTTTCCGCCAGCGTGTTGAGCACTTCACGCGTCGAATCGAAAGACAGCAGCACACTTCCGGTCAGCGCCGCGAATTCCAAAGGCTCGCCGCCGATTTCCGCCGCAGACGCACACAGCTGGGACTGTTCGACGGCGACCGCCAGCGCTGCGACCACGCGCCGCGCACTCAGGCCCACACGAAGCGCGCGAAGATCCGACCTCGATACCCCGCCCAGTAGCTCTCGGGCGAACTCGACGTCGTCGGTTCCACGCAGCAGCACCGTGACGCGAGTGTCGTTGATCCGCGAGAACAACTGCCGCCCTGCCTTGTTCATGAACTCGGCAATCTCGACTCCGACGCGTCCCGCTACGTCGGACGTGTCGGCAAGAACTGTCAACCCTCGGATCATTCCCTCGCCGTCGGCGGCCTGCCGGATCTGTTGCCACGCCGGTGCCGGGTCGCGGTCTTCGGTGAGCAGCAGCCCGAGGGCATGCGAATTCAACTGATCCTGAGTGGCGCGCAGGCGCGCAGGTTTCTCGAAGTCCAACGCCAGCAACGAGTTCGCGTGACCGAGCAGTATCTGATCGACGTAGCTGAGCGCCGAAGCACTGATCACCGCCAGGTATCCGTACGGCGTTCGCCCGACGCTGATCTGCTGCACCGCGATCGACGCTCCAGACCTTGCAAGCGTCACGCTGCTGGATGCGCCGCCCCCGAGAGTTGCTCGCAGTTCGTCGATCACGTCGTCCGTCGGCAGTTGAGGTGAGCTCTCGAGAACTCGTCCGGCGACGTCGAGAAGAAGCACCGTCGCCGAGGTTGCGATCGCCAGTTCACGCACGGTTGCGGCAGTTCCGCCGGAAATGACGGCACGCGTCATCCGCGGTTGCGCCCGCGACGCCCGGAGGACAGCTTCGTATTCCTGCTCTGCCAACCGGCTCATCACACGCTTGACGACGGCAGCAAACGGCGTCGGCAGCGGCACCTCGATCAGCGGGAGTCCGATCTCGTCGGCGACGGCCACCAGATCGGCCGGGACCTCGGGGTACGACAGCCCGGTTCCGAATCCCACCGCCGCCACACCCGCCGCATCGAGCATCCGGAGATAGCGGCCGCGCTTTTGCTGAGTGGACGGCAATCGGATGCCGGTGGTGAGGATGAATTCGCCGCCCGTCAACCATCGAAACGGGTCGAGCAGCTCCGTGGCGTGCGCAAATGTGATCTCGCGACCGACACCCTGCGCCCCACCTTTGAGTTCCAGCGCGAGATCCGGCTGCGCCAACATCCACCGCACAGCGATCGTCATGGGCAGGACTGTACAACTCGGCGCGTCGGGGATCAAAGATTTCACCTTTTTGGCAGCTGCCTTTACTTGTGAGTCAGCGCACACTTGCTCACACACGCCCCACAAAGTGCGAGTTCCGTGCTGATCACCTCGGCCGGAACTCGTTCGACCTCGAGAGGAACCGGTACCGATGTCGATCGTCGTACTCGAGAACTACATCAACGGTGAATTCGTCGCCTCGGCCGCGACGGAAACACTCGACCTGATCAACCCCGTGGACGAGAGTGTGGTCGGGCGTACGCCGGTCTCCACCAAGGAAGACGTCGACGCCGCCGTCGAAGCAGCACAGCGCGCATTCGAGACCTGGGGTAAGACGACACCAAGCGTGCGGCAGGCCGCACTCCTCAAACTCGCCGACGCCATCGAAGCGCACAGCGACGAAATCGTCGCAGCCGAAAGCGCCAACACCGGCCAGGCCCACCAGATGATCGCCGACGAAGAGGTCAAGGTCGGAGCCGATCAGATGCGGTTCTTCGCCGGAGCCGCACGACTTCTCGAGGGCAAGGCGGCCGGAGAGTACATGGAGGGTTTCACCTCGTACGTCCGTCGTGAGCCGATCGGCGTCGTCGGTCAGGTCACTCCGTGGAACTACCCGTTCATGATGGCGCTGTGGAAGATCGGGCCCGCCCTCGCAGCCGGCAACACGATCGTCCTCAAGCCCAGCGACACCACACCGGGCAGCACGCTGGTCCTGGCGAAGCTCTCGAAGGGCATCCTGCCGGACGGCGTGTTCAACGTCGTGCTCGGCAACGGCGGAACCGGCGCGACGTTGGTGGAGAACCCGGCCCTCGGTCTCGTCTCGATCACCGGTTCGGTGCGGGCGGGCATCGCTGTCGCCGTGTCCGCAGCGCAGCAACTCAAGCGCGCGCACCTCGAACTGGGCGGCAAAGCGCCGGCGATCGTCTTCGGCGACGTCGACATCGAGAAGACCGCCACCGGTATTGCCGAGGCAGCGTTCTTCAACGGTGGCCAGGATTGCACCGCGGCCACTCGCGTGATCGTTCACGAGTCCATCCACGATCAGCTCGTCGAAGCCCTCGTCCGGAACGCCGAGAAGCTGCGCCCCGGCGCGCCTTCCGATCCTGATGCTTTCTACGGCCCGCTCAACAACATCAACCACTTCAACGCCGTGAGCGACAAGATCGCGAACCTGCCGGCGTCGGCCAAGATCGTTACCGGCGGAAAGCGTTCGGGCGAAACCGGATTCTTCTTCGAGCCGACCGTCATCACCGGCGTCGCGCAATCGGACGACATCGTGCAGGAAGAGACTTTCGGTCCCATCCTCACAGTCCAGAGCTTCTCCGACGAGAAGGAGGCGATCACGCTTGCCAACGACGTTCGGTTCGGCCTGGCCTCGAGCATCTGGACCAAGGATCACGGTGTCACGCAACGCGTCTCCGCCGCTCTCGACTTCGGTGCGGTGTGGATCAACTGCCACATCCCGCTCGTTGCCGAGATGCCGCACGGCGGCTTCAAGTACTCCGGCTACGGCAAAGATCTCTCGGCATACGGAGTCGAGGACTACACCCGCCTCAAGCACGTCATGAGTTCGCACGACTGAGTTGCCGCCCCTCCTGCTGTGCGCCTTTATTAACCCCCCGCGGTTAATAAAGGCGCACAGCAGATTCCTCCAATCCGGAAAAGAGCCACCATGCGCCTTATCGTCGGATACCTCGCCACACCCAGCGGTAAAGACGGGCTGGTCCTCGGGGCCCAGCTCGCGCGCAGTCTCGGCGCGCAACTCGACATCTGCATGGTCCTCCCACCGGATCGGACACTGCCGGCCAAGGTTCCCTCGGAAGCCGGCTACGACGACATTCTCGCCGCACGTGCACACGACTGGCTCGCCGAGGCGAAAGCATCTGTGCCCGAGGACATCCAGGTGAAAGTACACCTGAGCTTCCACGAGTCGTTTGCTCAGGGACTGCTCGACGAGGTTGACCGATTGAGCGCGCTGGCGATCGTGGTGGGTGCTTCCGGCGACGGTCTGCTCGGCCGTCACGCGATAGGTTCGGTCTCGACCGAACTGCTGCACTCCGCCCACGTCCCGGTAGCACTGGCGCCTCGGGGAACGCGGCATTCGGCGGCTACCGCAATACGAGAGGTCACCTGCGCGCTCGGTACCCGCGTCGGCGCCGACGTCGTCTTGAGCACCGCCGTACGTACCAGTGAACTGATGCAGGTTCCGCTGCGACTGGTCTCGCTCGTGGCACTCGACCCCCAGAACGATCTGCGCGATCACCGCGACACCGCCGAGTCCGCCAGGGAGCGTGCACGAAATCACGCTCAGGACACGCTTGACATCGCAAGAGCGGCGCTCCCCGCCGAGTTCCCCATCGAGGTCATAATCGCCGACGGTTCAACGGTGGAATCCGCAGTGCGTCAACTGGACTGGCAGGACGGCGACCTCGTGATGGTCGGTTCCAGCCGTCTCGCGCAGCCCCGCAAACTTTTCCTGGGCTCCACCGCCGCCAAGATGCTGCGCGTGCTGCCCGTTCCCATGGTCGTAGTGCCCAAGCACGAATTCACCCAGCCGGAGGCACTGTCATGACCAGCACCGAACTGAGTTCCAAAGGACTCGCTACCGGCAAGATCGGCATGATCTCCGGCGCCGTACTCGGAATCTCCTCCGTGGCACCGGGTTACACCCTGACCGCCAGTATCGGATTGATCGTCGCCGCGGTCGGCCTCAAGATGCCCGCCATCTTCATCGCCGGCTTCATCCCGATGTTCCTCACCGCGTACGCGTACCGCGAATTGAACTCCGACACACCTGACTGCGGCGCGTCATTCACGTGGTCCACCAAGGCATTCGGGCCGTACGTCGGTTGGATGTGCGGCTGGGGCATGGTCATCGCCACCATCATCGTGCTCTCGAACCTTGCTGCCATTGCCGTCGACTTCTTCTATCTGTTCATCGCGCGGGTGGTCGACAATCCCTCGATCGCCGATCTGCCGGGCAACAAATTTGTCAATGTCGGCACCACACTCGTCTTCATCGCCCTGGCCACGTGGATAGCGAGTAGAGGAATCACTACCAGCGAGCGGGTACAGTTCGCGCTCGTCGGCTTCCAGATGGTGCTGCTGGTCGTCTTCGCCGTCGTTGCACTGGTTCACGTTGGCGCCGGCGATGCCCCGGCCGGCTTGTCCTTCGACCTGAGTTGGTTCAACCCGTTCAGCGGACTCGCCATCGGTGCGTTTGTCATCGGACTCACCGGATCGATCTTCGCGTTCTGGGGCTGGGATACCTGTCTCACGCTGGGCGAGGAGTCGAAGAACCCCAAGAAGACCCCGGGCCGCGCCGGTTTGCTCTGTGTCGCAACCATTCTCCTGACCTACCTGTTGGTCGCCGTTGCCGCGATGATGTACGCCGGCGTCGGCGAGGAAGGCCTCGGTCTCGGCAATCCCGACAACTCCGAGAACGTTTTCGGCGCTCTGGCCGACCCGGTCTTGGGCAACTGGGGCGGAATGCTCCTCTTCCTCGCTGTCTTCGTGTCTTCCGTTGCGAGCCTGCAGACCACGTTCCTGCCCGCCGCCCGAACCATGCTCGCCATGGGCGCATACGGAGCTTTCCCCAAGAAGCTCGCCGAGGTCTCGCCTCGGTTCCTGGTGCCGTCGTACGCCACCGTCGTGGCCGGCGCGGTGACGGCAGTGTTCTACAGCGTCGTCACGTTCCTCTCCGAAAGTGCGCTGCTCGACACAATCGCCGCCCTCGGTATCATGATCTGCTGGTACTACGGCATCACGGCATTCGCGTGCGTGTGGTACTTCCGCAAGACGCTCTTCGAGAGCGTACGAAACTTCGTCTTCCGGCTCGCGTTCCCACTCATCGGTGGTCTCATGCTGCTTGCGGTGTTCGTCATTTCGGTTCAGGAGAGTATGAATCCGGACAACGCCAGCGGAGCATCCATCGGCGGAATCGGCCTGGTCTTCTTCCTCGGCTTCGGAATCCTCATCCTCGGCGCGGTACTGATGATGGTCATGCGAGTGCGCAATCCCGAGTTCTTCGAGGGCAAAACCCTCAACCGCGACACAGAGGCTCTGCGCGACGAGAACGACCTCAGCGTGTCTTAGGAGACAGTAGGTTCGGGGGCCTGAGCGATCAGGCCCGCCATCAATACGCGCAGGCCGAATTCGAAGGCGGCGTCGGCACGTTCGGGATTTTTCCCGGATGTTGCCAACGCCGCCTTCATCGCGTCGTTGGCCTCGGGCCCCGATGCCCACTGGACATCCGGCGCCGCCAGATCCAACGCCGAACCGAGAACAAAACTGTCGACGGTTGTGATTGCGTGCAGCGTTTGAGCCGGGTCGAAGCCACCATCGGCGAATGCCTGCGCCAACGCGTTGTACAGGGTGAACGCCACACCGGCCTGCACCGTCTGGGCGGTGAAGAGCGGAATCAGGCGAGGATGTGCTGCGTAGCTTCGCCGGTACTCGGCTGCCAGCGCAGAGACGGTCTCGCTCCAGGATCCCGAGGCCGACTCCACGTCGATTCCCGCCATCAGCTGAGCCCTCATCAGTTCGACGATCTCGGCCCGTCCGGAAACGTGGTTGTAGAGCGACGACGGTCGCACCTTCAGTCGTGCAGCGAGTCCCGGCATGGTGAAGTCGCCGGATTCGTCCACCGACTCGATCGCTGCCTCGGTGATGATCGCCGGTGAGAGCAGTCGTTGCGATGGCCGCGGCATATGTCCTCCTGTAGTGATCCACACCGTTCGGGGCGCCGCAAAAAACAATTCCTCGAAAGTCCTTGATCAATCAGCGCTCACCCACCATACTTAACGAATCACATTCGTTTTACGTTGAACGTCGAATACCCGAGCACCGAGGAAACCCCATGCTGACGATCACCGCCCTCACCCCACCCGAGTCTCTGGCCGCGACTACGCCGTCCACGTCCACACCTCTGCGTGTAGGTCTCGTGCAACATCGCTGGCACGAGGACCAAGACGACCTCTACACCGAATTGAGCGAGGGCATTGCGTCCGCAGCGAAGCTGGGCGCTTCCGTGGTCTTTCTTCCGGAGCTGACGCTCAGCCGCTACCCCGCCTCCACCCCGGCCGGCGACAATCCCGGACGCGAAGCGGAAGACCTGCTCACCGGACCCACTCTCGCCTTCGCCGCCAAAGCCGCCGCCGAGAACCAGGTCCTCGTCCACGCATCGCTGTACGAGCGCAGTGAGGCCGAGGACGGACTGGGATTCAACACCGCGATCCTCGTCTCGCCCGAAGGTGAGCTTCTCGCCAGAACCCGCAAGCTCCACATTCCGGTGACGGCCGGATACTACGAGGACACGTACTTCCGCGGCGGTCCGGCGCAGGACGCATACCCCGTCCACGAAGCACTCGGCGCGAAGTTCGGCCTCCCGACATGCTGGGACGAGTGGTTCCCGGAGGTCGCACGTGCATACTCCCTCGCCGGCGCCCAGGTTCTGGTCTACCCGACGGCGATCGGCTCCGAGCCCGATCACCCGAACTTCGACACCCAACCGCTGTGGCAGCAGGTGATCGTCGGAAACGGTATCGCCAACGGCACCTTCATGGTTGTTCCCAATCGCCACGGCAGTGAAGGTCTCATCACCTTCTACGGTTCTTCCTTCATCTCGGATCCGTACGGACGCATCCTCGTTCAGGCTCCCCGCGACGAATCAGCAGTGCTGGTCGCCGATCTCGATCTTCGGCAACGTGAAGACTGGCTTGCACTGTTCCCGTTCCTGGCCACTCGCCGACCCGACACCTACTCGGCTCTGACCGCACCGGTGAACACTGTGGGAGCCAACCGATGACCTGGCGCATGCCCGCGGAAAGTGAACCGCACGAACGCACTTGGATGGCGTACCCCAGCGCCGGATACTCCCTCGGCGACACCGCCGAGGAACAGCACGAAGCGCGCTCGACGTGGGCGGCCGTCGCCCACGCCGTCGCCGAATTCGAGCCGGTCACCGTCGTCGTCGATCCCGCCGAAGTCGAAGAAGCACGAAAGTATCTGTCCGAGAAGGTCGACATCGTCGAGGCGCCTCTCAACGACGCGTGGATGCGCGACATCGGGCCGACGTTCGTCCTGTCCGACGAAGGCCGTCTCGGCGGAGTCGACTGGGTGTTCAACGGCTGGGGCGCACAGGAGTGGGCGCAGTGGGACAAGGACTCGAAGATCGGCGCATTTGTCGTCGAACAATCCGGTGCCCAGTTGATCGACTCACCAATCGTCAACGAGGGCGGCGGTATTCAGGTCGACGGTCTCGGCACCGTCTTGGTCACCGAAACCGTCCAACTCGATCCGGGACGAAACCCCGACCTGACGAAGGCCGACATCGAGGCCGAACTCGCCCGCACCATCGGCGCCAAGCACGTGATCTGGCTTCCCCGCGGGTTGACTCGCGATCAGGAGACGTACGGAACGCGCGGACACGTCGACATCGTCGCTGCCATCTCTTCCCCCGGAGTGGTACTCGTCCATGACCAACGCAATCCGGTGCACCCCGACTACGCCGTCAGCAAGACGATCATCGAGTTGTTCGAAAGCTCGACGGACGTCGGCGGCCGGCCGTGGAAGGTCATTCGGGTACCCGCTCCCGAAATCCTGCGCGACGACGAGGGATTCGTCGACTACAGCTACATCAACCACCTCGTGGTCAATCGTGGAGTGATCGCCTGCAGCTTCGACGATCCTGCCGACGCCGAAGCAGCCCGGATCCTGTCAGCCGCTTACCCCGGACGCACTGTCGTCACCGTCGACGCCAGACCGCTGTTCGAACGTGGCGGCGGCATCCACTGCATCACCCAGCACCAGCCCGCTGAACAAGACTGACGGCGGGAGAATTAACGGCGACCTCGCATGTAGTCACTCACAACGGCTGCGCCGAGGCCGTCCAGGTCCGGCGCGATGACGCGTCCACCCACCCGGTGCGCCATCCGGTCGACCACCCTGGCCAGACCTGGATCCTCACCGAGGCGGAAGAACGTGACCTTGGCGCCCAGCCTGGCCACGGCGTCGAGTGCTCGAACCGTCAAACCGAGGGTTCGCGCACTCGGCGGGTAGTCGAACCTGGCTTCTCCGTCCGCTTCGAGATGAGCCGTCGGCTCACCGTCGGTGACGATCAACACCACCGGCTGCGCATTGGAATGGCGTCGAAGGTGTCTGGCCGCCAACAACAGTGCGTGGTGCAGGTTGGTTCCCTGGTCCCACGCGCCGTCCAAACCGGCGAGCTCCGACGGGCTCAGTACGTGCGCGTGGCGTCCGAAGGCGATCAACTGCAGCTCGTCGCTGCGAAACCTCGTGCTCACCAGATGATTGAGTGCCAGAGCGGTGCGCTTCATCGGCACCCAGCGATCCTCCATCACCATCGAGAACGACGTGTCCACCAACAGAGCCACAGCAGCCTGACTACGCTGTTCGGTTTCGGCCACCTCGACATCGACGACGCTCAGCCGCACCGGCATTCGGCCCGGGTCACGTAGGACGGCGTTGGTGACGGTTCTCGTGACGTCCCACGGTTCGGTGTCCCCGAACTCCCATTCGCGGGAAGCTCCGGTCGGTTCGCCCATCGCACCTGCCCGACGCGTATCGCGTTGACCGGTTCGCGACGACAGTTGCCCGGCGACGTCACGCAGAGCGGTCTGTCCGAGCTGTCGCATGGCTTTGGGCGACAAGCGCCATTGACCGTCTGGTGCGCGATCGAAGAAACCCTGTTCCTGCAAAGCCTTTTCGAGATCGGCCAGAGTGCGAGCATCAGCGGCGGCTTCGTCGCCGAGTTGCCGCGCGAGTAGCTCGGGGTCGATGTCGTCGAGCGCTGCGCCGGCATACTGCTGCGACAGTTGATCTGCCAGCGATTCCAGCTCGGCGATGTCCTGCAGGGCACCGGTCCCCTCACCCAACCCCATTCCGTTGTCGCCGCGGAACTGTTGCGAACCTTCCCAGTCCTCACCCGGCCGAGCCGCCTGAAGGAACTGGTCGAGTTGACTCAGCTCACTCATCAGGCTCGGATCGCCGAACGCCTGCTGCGCCAACGCATCCAACTCGTCACGCTGCTCCTGCGAGAGCGAGTTACGCAATCGTTGTGCGGCCGCCGCGCGCTGCGCCAACGAATCCAGAAGTTCGTCGACGTTGCGCGGGTTGTCCGGGAAATACTGCCCGTGCTTGTCCATGAACTCCGCAAACTGCTCCGGAGTGTCGACGCCCCGAGAGTGCGCATCGAGCAGTTGATTCAGATCTGCCAGCATCTGGCGAATCTGCTCACGATCCTCGTCGGTAGCGCCCTCGAGTGCCTGCTTCATTCCCGAGAAGCGTTGATCGAGGACCTCACGTCCGAGCAGATCACGAATCTTCTCGTAATCCGCGCGAGCCTGTTCGCTGCGCCAGTTGTAGTCGGCCAGATCTTGCACGGCCTGAGCTGTGGACGGTGGCAACTCCTCGATCCGCATTTCGTTGAATCGTGCGTCGTCGTCGAGAGCACGTGCCAGTTCTTTGCGCTCTTCGAGCACCGCCTTGTCGAGAAGCTTACGAACCTCGTCGAGCGTTCCGTCGAGATTGTTGCGGCGTAGCAGCTCACGTCGACGCCGGTTCGCCTGGGCAGCAAGGTCGTCGAGCCCGCGCATGTCTCGGTTTCCGCGGCGCAGGAGTTCCCGGAGGGCATGGCGCGGCGACGTGCCTGACAACACGTCGTCGCCGATTGCTGCCAAGGCATCGCGCAGATCTACCGGAGGCGCCAGCGGATCGGGACCACCGTCGTACGGCCCGTACCGCGGATTGTGGATCATCACTGCCCCTTACGAATACACCGAGCGGCCGCCCGGGCCTTGATCTTTGGAGATCCGGCGCGCGAGGTAAAGCCCTTCGAGGGCAAGTTCGGCACCGGCGGCACGCTCGCCGTCGGATTGCGCGCCGAGGCGTTCGGCTACTTCGTCCAGGACCTCGAGGTCCGGAAGCTCGTCGAGAAACGCCTTGGCCGTGACAGATTCACCGGTGACGATCGTATTGCCCGTCTCCACAGCAGCAACCAACATCCCGAGGTCGATTCCGCCGAGTCGTACCCGAACCGTATCGGCGGTCGCGCGACGCAGCAGGTGCTCGAGCACCTCCAGTTCCCGTCCCTCTTCACCGGATTCGAACTCGACCTTGCCGCGAAGAACCTCGACCACGGACTCGAGATCGACGGGCCGTGCAACAGGATCGGCCTCGCCGAGCACCGCCGCGCGTCGTACCGCCGCTGCACTGACGGTTTCCGCGCCGGCGACGGCAAATCGTGCCGACACACCCGATCGCTGATCCACCGAGGTGGATTCGCGTAGCAAGCGCGTGAACCTGGCAAGAATTTCGAGAAGGTAGTCAGGCACCTCCGCGGCCAGGTGCGCCTCCTGCTCGATCACCGCGATCTCGCCCGCCAACTCGACGGGGTAGTGGGTGCGGATTTCGGCGCCGAAGCGGTCCTTGAGCGGTGTGATGATGCGCCCGCGGTTGGTGTAGTCCTCAGGATTTGCGCTCGCGACCAGAAGGACGTCCAACGGAAGCCGAAGCGTGTACCCGCGGACCTGGATGTCCCGCTCTTCCATCACGTTGAGCAAGGAGACCTGGATGCGCTCGGCGAGGTCGGGAAGCTCGTTGATGGCCACGATTCCGCGATGCGCGCGGGGCACGAGACCGAAGTGAATGGTCTCCGGATCGCCGAGGCTCCTACCCTCGGCCACCTTGACCGGGTCGACATCGCCGATCAGGTCGGCGACCGAGGTGTCCGGCGTTGCCAGTTTCTCGGAGTACCGCTCGCTGCGGTGTCGCCAGGCGATCGGGAGGTCGTCACCCAGTTCCTTGGCTCGACGTATCGAAGCCGGTGTGATCGGCTCGTAAGGGTGCTCCCCCAGTTCCGAGCCTTCGATGACGGGCGTCCACTCGTCGAGCAGGAGCCCGAGAGTGCGAAGCAACCTCGTCTTTCCTTGACCTCGTTCGCCGAGCAGAACCACGTCGTGGCCGGCGATCAGCGCCCGCTCGAGTTGCGGGGCGACCGTGTCCTCGAACCCGACTATCCCGGGCCAGGGGTCGCGGCCGTCCCGCAACGCGGCGAGAAGGTTCTCTCGTAGTTCTTCCTTGACACTTCGCTGTACGTGTCCGGAGGCGCGTAGCTCTCCGAGGGTTTTTGCGACAGTCACCACTCCACGCTACGAGTGTTTGCGGGGTTTCGCCTCTCGCCGAGGAAGTTCGGTCGCTCAGCCCTCGATGTTCTCGGGATTCATCCAGATGATTTCCCAGATGTGGCCGTCGGGATCCTGGAAGCTGCGGCTGTACATGAAGCCGTGATCCTGCGTCGCGTTACCTTCGGAACCGCCGGTCGCGAGCGCCTTGTCGACGAGGGTGTCGACGGCCTCACGGGTCTCGGCCGAGAGACCGAGCAGCGCTTCCGTCGACGTCGAGGTGTCGGCAATGCCCTTGGTGGTGAAGGTCTTGAAGAAGGGCTCGGCCAACAGCATCACGACGATGGTGTCACTGATGACCATCGACGACGCATTCTCGTCGGAGAACTGCGTGTTCTTGGAGTATCCGAGGCCCTCGTAGAAGGTGGTGGCCTTGCCGAGGTCCTTGACGGGCAGGTTGAGGAAGAACATCGGCTGCGGGTTTGTCGCCATGAAAGGTCCTTTCCGAGACTTTGCTGTGCGCCTTTATTAACCGCCGGCGGTTAATAAAGGCGCACAGTAGACCTAAACTCCACCCATGGATACCTGGGTGTTGCCCGCCATGCTCGGTCTCGGACTCGCCGCAGCGTCCGGAATGCGAACCTTCCTGCCGTTGCTGATGCTCAGCGCTGCCGTCCACTTCGAACTGTTCGGAATCACCGTCGGCGAGTCGATGCGGTGGGTCGGATCCACCGGAGCGCTGGTGGCATTGGCAATAGCCGCGGTGGTCGAACTGGGTGCCGACCTCATTCCCTTCGTGGACAACGCACTCTCGGTGATCGGGAACGTCACCGGACCCATCGCCGGAGTGATCACGGCCTGGGCGGCCTTCAGCCATCTCGACCCTGCGATGGCCGCGTTGGCGGGCATCATCGTCGGAGCGCCGACGGCGCTGACATTCAGCGCCGCCCAGACCGGCACTCGCGCGGTCAGTACGGCCACTACCGGTGGACTGGCGAATCCCGTCGTCTCCGTCATCGAGGATGTGCTGACTTTCTTCACCTCGTTGATCGCGATGATCTTGCCGCTCCTGATCATTCCGCTGCTCGCCGCACTCTTGTGGTTCAGTTGGCGTGGATGGCGACGTGTCCGGAGTCTGCGCACCGCCTGAACCTGTGGACCTGGTAGACAAGTCGTCATGTCCGACACCGAGATCTCGTTCCAATCCGGCGACGTCACCCTGTACGGGAGTCTTCGCCTGGCAGCCTCACCCGACTCCCCGGCGCCGGCCGCGCTGATTCTGGCCGGCAGCGGCCCCACCGACCGAAACGGCGACAGCGCACTCCTCGAAGGCGACATCGGAACTCTGCGGTTCATCGCGGATCTTCTTGAAAATCAAGGCATTTCAAGCCTGCGTTACGACAAGCTCGGCAGCGGCGAAACCGCCCTCGGCGACTACGAGATCGAGGACATCGCCGATCTCGGCTTCAACACATTCGTCGACGCCGCCTCCGACGGACTTGACTACCTCGCCGGACAACCCGGCGTCGATCCCGAGCGACTGTTCGTCGTCGGACACAGCGACGGCGCCGTCGTCGCGCTGGCACTTGCCACGGCGAAAGAGGGCACAAGAGTCAGCGCCCTCGCACTGCTCGAGCCACTGAGTGTCCGGCTTCTCGATCTACTCACGACGCAGATTCACCGCCAGCTCGACGCCGTCGTCGGCGCCGGACAGTTGCCGGTCGAACTGGCTGACGAACTGCGCGTCGCGCTCGCCGACGCCGTCGAGTCTCTTCGGACCGAGGGCACGGTTCCGGATGATCTACCCGAACCGCTGCAGAACGCGGGACTCGTTCACGCCAATGCCAAGGCACTCGCCGAGGAAGACGCACTGGACCCGGTTGCGCTCGTAGCGGCGCTGCCGGCAGGCATGCCCGTTCTCACCAGCTGCTCGGACAAGGACATCCAGGTAATTCCTTCCGACGTCGCGGCACTCGACGCCGCGCTCTCACATACCGCGCTGACTTCAGTGCGGATGCGCAACGCCAACTTCGTACTCAAGGACATCGGCGAAGAACAGTCCACCGGGGCCGACTACGTCGCTCCGCTTCCGTACTCGGCAGAGTTCGCGGAGCCCTTCACAGCGTGGGTCCGCTCGTTCTCCTGATCACGTACAGACCGAACGTCCTCTTTTTCGGGTAGAAAGTTCCCTCCGCGAACCATCGCGGAGGGACTTCTGCTTTCTACGCCTGACCTGCAACGAAGGCTCTCTCAATCCAGCGAACCCGGGGACAGAAGTCACCCGGAGTTTACGTTCGCGGCGGTTTTTATTGGTGCGAACCCTCGATCCGTGCTGTACGGTCATCCATTAACCAGCAACGCCACCCAGAAAGGAACGGACATCATGTCGCTACACCCGAACTTTGCATCCGTACCTTCGTGGCGCAGCTGCACCGCAGGCAAGCACATTTTTTCGGCCGCAATGTCGGCCAAGCACATGGGCAACAAGCGCGGTGTACCCCGAGAATGATCCCCAGTTTCACCGGATTCGTTCTCGGGCACCCAGGGCAAACGCCTCGGGTGCCTTTTCTTTTACCTTTCACACGCAGGAGCACCACATGAAACTTCGAGTCAACCAACTGTCCATCGCGCCGCCGTATGTCGATCTGCCCGGTGACCTCACCGGATACGCCGTCACGCTGGACCTTTCACACTCCGATGCGGCCCACGAAGCCACCCTCGGCGCACTGATCAGCGAAATCCGCAGTCGCGGAGCCTCACGCGTGGTCATCACCGGCTCACCCCGCGAACTCCAGGGCACCCACAGCAGCGCAGCCTGAAAGAACCGGGCCGGCCTGAATGCAGAACGGGCCCCGAACTCCCGTTGAGGAGTCGAGGCCCGCTACCGAGGCAGGGAATCAGTGCGCGAAGTGGCGCGCACCGGTCAGATACAGAGTGACACCGGCTTCCTTGGCCGCGGCAATCACCTCGTTGTCGCGAACCGAACCACCCGGCTGCACAACAGCCTTGACGCCGGCGTTGAGAAGAACCTGCAGACCGTCGGGGAACGGGAAGAACGCGTCCGAGGCCGCAACCGACCCTACGACGCGGTCACCGGCTCGCTGAACAGCAAGATGCGCTGCATCGACGCGGTTGACCTGGCCCATACCGACGCCGACGGACGCGCCGCCGGAGGCCAGCAGGATCGCGTTTGACTTCACCGATCGGCTGGCGCGCCAAGCAAATTCGAGGTCTGCGAGAGTCTCGGCATCTGCAGCCTCACCGTTGGCGAGAGTCCAGTTGGCCGGGTTGTCGCCGTCAGCGTCCAGAACGTCGCGCTGCTGGAGCAAGGTACCGCCAGAGATCGGACGCAGTTCGATTCCGGTAGCGGTCGGAGCCGCAGCCTTCAGAACACGAATGTTCTTCTTACGCTGCAGAACCTCGACAGCCCCGTCTTCGTACGAGGGCGCGATGACAACCTCGGTGAAGATATCGGCGATCTGCTCTGCCAGTTCGACGGTGACCTCACGGTTGGCTGCGATGACACCACCGAATGCACTGACCGGATCGCAAGCATGCGCCTTGCGGTGGGCGTCGGCAATGTCGGTCCCGATGGCGATGCCACACGGGTTGGCGTGCTTGATGATTGCGACGGCCGGATCAGTGAAGTCGTAAGCTGCACGCCACGCTGCGTCGGAGTCCGTGTAGTTGTTGTACGACATCTCCTTGCCGTGCAACTGCTCCGCCTGAGCCAAACCTGCAGGCGCAGCCGGGTTTTCGTACAGCGCGGCGTCCTGGTGCGGGTTCTCGCCGTAGCGAAGGACAGCGCTGCGGTTCCAGGTAGCACCGACCCAGGCGGGGAACAGCGAACCGTCCTCGTCAGCTGCGATCGTGCTCGTCATCCAGCTTGCAACAGCGACGTCGTACGACGCAGTGTGCTGGAACGCCTGCGCCGCAAGCACAGTGCGCTCACGCAAGGTGAATCCGCCACCGGCAACGGCAGTCAGGACATCGGCGTAACGAGCCGGATCGACCACGACGGCAACCGACGGATGGTTCTTGGCTGCAGCACGCACCATCGACGGGCCACCGATGTCGATCTGCTCGACGCACTCGTCCGGGCTAGCGCCCGAGGCAACCGTCTCGGTGAAGGGGTACAGGTTCACGACGACCAATTCGAAGGTCGCGATGCCGAGTTCCTCGAGCTGAGCGAGGTGATCCGGCTTGCGGGTATCGGCGAGAACGCCGGCATGGACGCGCGGATGCAGCGTCTTCACGCGGCCTTCGAGGCATTCCGGGAATCCGGTCAGAGCCTCGACCGGCGTCACGGGGATTCCGGCGTCGGCGATCTTCGACGCGGTCGAACCGGTCGAGACCAACTCGACACCGGCCTCGTGCAGGCCCGTGGCCAGCTCGATCAGACCACTCTTGTCGTAGACGCTGACAAGTGCACGGCGCACAGCCTTGCGTTCACTCACTGGGGATCACGGCCTTTCGTCCATCGGAAACCACTCCGCGCGTAGCAACAGCGGCGATGACGTCCGCCAACAACCGTCGCTCCACAATTTTGATGCGTTCATGCAACGAAGACTCGGTGTCGTCGTCATGCACCGGCACAGCTTCCTGCGCCAAGATCGGCCCGGTATCAACTCCGCCGTCGACGAGATGCACCGTGGAACCGGTGACCTTCACGCCGTACGCCAGAGCGTCGGGAACCGCGTGCGCGCCGGGAAAGGCAGGCAGCAACGCGGGATGAGTGTTGATGATTCGGCCGCCGAAACGCGCGAGAAAGCTGGGGCCGAGGATTTTCATGAAGCCTGCACTGACCACGAGATCGGGTTCGTGCTCGGCCACCGCTGCTGTCAGCGCCTCGTCCCAGGCGGCACGATTTTCATAAGTCTTGATCGAGACCTTGAAGGACGGGATCTTCGAATCCGCAGCGTGCTCGGCGGCGAGGCAGTCACGATCTACACCGACGGCAACGATCTCGGCGGGGTATCCCTCGGCGTGCGAAGCGTCGATCAGCGAAGTCAGCAGGGTTCCCGAGCCGGAAGCGAGTACGACTACCCGCGCGATCGAGTCGCGAAATTGGACCCCGTCGGGCATTGTCGGCTGCGGATTGTCGGCCGAGGCAGTCAGCGCACTACTCCTGAGAACTGGAAGATGATGCGGCCGGAGTATCGGCCGCATGACAGCCTAGTCGCTGGACTTCTGAGGCTTCGAGGGCAGGTCGGTCTCCGGCTCGGCCCCGGCTGCGGAGTCGGCTGTGGGGTCCGCCTCGGGTGCCGCGACAACCTCGGCGTCGACTACTTCGATCTCGACGGTTTCCTCTGTCACTACCTGCACGGGTTCGCCTGATTCCTCGACGATTTCCGCTTCGACGACCTTGGTGACAACGACCGCAGATTCCTGGGCCAGCACTTCGCCCGTGTTCTCGTCGTCCTCGTCTTCCGGTGTGGCCGCAGCCGTGATCGCAAGTTCGGGCTCGACTGTTCGAGCCGGTTCAGCCGTCGGGGGCGCAACCTCGTCCTTCATGTGTCCGCGGTGTGAGAACCACATCGCGAACAGCGCCGAGACCGTTCCGAACAATCCCAGCCACGCAAAAGTCAGAAGACCGAAGCCCCACCACAGGACCTCCACGGTGCCGAACTGCCCGAGGTCTCCCCCGGCAGCAAGAGCGAGCAGCGCCATGACGACGCCGGCACCGGCAGCTGCCGTCAGCACTGCGAGCACGCTGTCCTGCCCGGCGATGCGTCGAGCGCAATCACGGCCGAGCATCATGCCCACCGCTGCCGGAACAATCAACAACACGGGCCAGATTCCACCGGCGACGCCTTCCGGAATCGCTCCGAGAAGGGGTAAGGGTGGCAGGTCACCGCCGATGTTGCCGAACACGCTGATGGAGACATTGCCGAAATCGGCCGTCGATCCCGTCATCACCGCGGCTGCGCCGACCACGAGGTTCGGCAGATAGAGCAGCGACAACACCGTTAATCCCAGTACGCCGACAAACCCGTTGCCGCGCGCGAGTAGGTCACCGACCGTCGACCACGACACGAGTAGTGACACCACGACGGCCACGGCGCCCGCAGCCAACAGCGCTGCCGACGCAGCCGTTG
The DNA here is from genome assembly GCF_002076325.1 of Rhodococcus sp. 66b. Taxonomy (NCBI): domain Bacteria; kingdom Bacillati; phylum Actinomycetota; class Actinomycetes; order Mycobacteriales; family Nocardiaceae; genus Rhodococcus; species Rhodococcus sp. 66b. The sequence goes on along the minus strand of NZ_MUZB01000002.1, from coordinate 314,201 downwards.
CCGGTCGAACAGCAGCAGATGCCCACGGCGGAATCTCGGCGACGACCCGATCCCAGTGCGCAGCAGCAACACCGACGGACGCGGCGATCAGGTGAATCCCGGCGACCCAGCCGAAAGCAGCCAACGTGTTGGGGCTAGACAGCGGAATGGCTGCGGAGGCGTCGGCAACCACGGCGAGAGCGATTGCCGTGATAGTCAACGGTCCGGCTACCGCGGCCCCCACCAGGCGGAGGGTGTCGTCACGGGAGTCGGTGTGCACCGCAGTCGACGCGCATCGGCGTGCAACCACCCACATCATGACGGCCGTCGGAAGCAATGGCAGTACACCGAGTTGGACGCCGCTGATAGTCGCCGGCACCTGGTGGATGACCAACCATGTGGTGGCAATGGCGCCGAAGGTTCCGGTCAGGTCGCTGCTCGCCGATACCAAGGTGACCACAACGACAGCCGCGATCAGCAGCATCGTCAGACCCGACGGCCGGAAGGCGACCGTCAGCAGCTTGCGCGCCAGGTCCGGGTTCGGTGCCGGGCGACCGCCGCCGACGCGGCCGCCGCCAGTACGACCACGTCCGGGTCGTGAGGACGCGGGACGGGACCGGGTGCCATCAATCAAAGAACTCATCCCCTCGAGGGTTTCACTCGATAGTGCGCCGCGCACTCAGGCGCGCCGTCGGGCTCACGGAATGTGGCCTCCACCCGCAGCGGGTCGGAGGCCACATTCATGTTCGTGAAACGAAGTAGTACTACTGCTGACGCTCGTCGGGGTTCTGCGACCCGAAGACCTTGGTCTCGGCCGCGGAATCGCTGCTGCCCTGGTCAGGCTCAGCAGACGGCGTCGGCGCTTCGAAAGTGGGCGGCTCGAAGCCCGTCGGCTGCTCGGTCGAGCCAGTCTGCTGCTGGTTGTACGGCTGGCCGTAACCGCGCGGAGCGGTGAACTGATCCGACGAGTAACTCGGGTTCGGCTGACTCGCGGGCTGCGAGGTCAGCGGATAGTAAGACGACGTCGTCGCGGCCGAGTCGGTCTGTGCGGGATTCTGCACCGGGTTCTGACCGTAGGGAGACGCAGTCTGGCCGTAAGGCGGCTGCGAAGCAGTCGGGTCGGCGGGGGCGGCGTGCGCTCCCCCGTATCCCTGCTGCTGCGCCTGCCCGTACTGCGGGTTCTGCTGGTACTGGCCCGGCTGCTGAGCCTGCTGCGGCTGGCCGTACTGAGCCTGTCCGTATCCCTGCGGCTGACCTGGCGCCTGCCCCGGCGCCTGGCCCTGGGGCTGGCCATAGCCCTGCGGCTGACCGTACTGCTGAGCTACCGGACGCGGCGCGGGAGCCTTCAGGATTCCGATCTCGAACAACAACGCGGCGACTGCGACGACCGTCTGCACGAACGAGAGGATCAGCACGATGATCAGACCCCAACCGAGGCTGATGTCGACGTAGTCGCTGGTACCTACGGAGAACGCGGCGAACACCAAAGCGAAGAAACCCGTGAGGGTGAGCGCTGCGGCAATGCCTGCATACGACTGCTTCGGGAGGAGCGATACGCCTGCGACCACACCGCCGGCGAAAACGAATCCGAGGCCGTAGATGCTCGACTCGAAGAAGCTCGAACTGGTGTCCAGACCGCTACCGATGCCGCTGCTGCTTCCACTGATCGACGTGAAAGGCGCAAAACCGAGTAGGAAATTGATCAGGCCGAGTGCCGCGACGGCGATGAGCAGGATGAATCCGAGATTCTTGGTTCCACCGCCCGCTGCCGGCTGATTCGGTGGCCCGAAGCTGGGCCCTTGCGGCGTGAACGTCATGACTTCTCCTCGTAGACGGTCTTCGATGGTTACCAGCGTATGTGTCTCGACTTCGCACGCTAACACCGACAGGAGACAATGGGCAGATGCCCTTCACCCTCGCGCCCGGCGCCGACCATGTCGTCGAAACCGAGGTGAAGCACTCACGATTCATCGCCGCGCTTCGCCGGATCGACGACGCCGAGGCCGCCACGGAGTTCGTCGCGGAGCAGAAGTCGCTGTATCCCGATGCGCGCCATCATTGTTCGGCTTTCGTGATCGGATACGAAGCGAACTCACGCGTCGAGCGTGCACACGACGACGGCGAACCAGGCGGGACAGCTGGGGTGCCGATGCTTCAGGTTCTCAAGTCTCGAGATCTGGTCGATGTGATTGTTGTCGTCACGCGCTACTTCGGCGGAATCAAGCTCGGCGCCGGTGGATTGGTCCGCGCGTATTCGGGAGCCGTCTCGGTTGCTCTCGATTCGGCCGAGCTTGTGGCCAGGGAGAGGAGGATCCTGCGCACTTTGGCGATCCGGCACTCAGAGGCCGGTCGGGTGGAAGCGGAGCTGAGAGCGCGGGGCGTCTCGGTGCTCGGAACTGCGTACGGATCGAAGGCGGTGATGACGCTCGCCGCCGGTGACGCCGACGATCTCGACTCGATCGTCGCATCCATCACATCCGGTGCCGGGCAGTTGGAACCTGCCGGGTCGATGTGGGTCGATACCACTGTGCGTGGTTAAGGAGTCCGGAGACTCCCTAACCACGCACGGGGGCGAAGCCCCTTACAGGGACTGAAGAATCTCGCGAGCGAGAGCAGCAGTGGCGGACGGCGTCTTGCCGACCTTCACGCCTGCAGCTTCGAGAGCTTCCTGCTTTGCCTGAGCCGTTCCCGAGGAACCGGAGACGATGGCGCCTGCGTGGCCCATGGTCTTGCCTTCGGGAGCGGTGAAGCCAGCCACGTAGCCGACGACCGGCTTGGTGACGTTGGCCTTGATGTAATCGGCTGCACGCTCTTCCGCGTCGCCACCGATTTCACCGATCATCACGATGACCTTGGTCTCGGGATCCTTCTCGAACGCCTCGATGGCGTCGATGTGGGTGGTTCCGATGACCGGGTCGCCGCCGATGCCGATGGCGGTGGAGAAGCCGAAGTCACGGAGTTCGTACATCATCTGGTAGGTCAGGGTGCCCGACTTGGAGACCAGGCCGATGGGGCCGGTGCCTGCAATGTTGGCGGGCGTGATGCCGACGAGGGCCTCACCCGGGGTGATGATGCCGGGGCAGTTCGGTCCGATGATGCGCGTCTTCTTGCCCTTGGACTCGTTGTACGCCCAAGCGTAAGCGGAGTCCTGAACCGGGATGCCCTCGGTGATGACCACGAGGAGCGGGATCTCCGCGTCGATGGCCTCGACGATGGCGTCCTTCGAGAAGGCCGGGGGAACGAATGCGATGGAGACGTCTGCGCCGGTCTCCTTGATTGCCTCTTCGACCGTCGCGAAGACGGGGAGCTCGACAGGGGAACCGTCAGCAGCAACGTGCGAGACCGTGGTGCCGGCCTTGCGAGCGTTGACGCCGCCGACGACCTGGGTGCCGGCCTTGAGCATCAGAGCGGTGTGCTTGGTGCCCTCGCCGCCGGTGATGCCCTGGACGATGACCTTTGAATCCTTGGTGAGGAAGATTGCCATTGTTCTGTGAGTCCCTTACTTCGCTGCGTGAGCGAGTTCGGCGGCCTTGTCGGCGGCCTCGTCCATGGTTGCGACGACCGTGACCAGCGGGTGGTTGGCCTCGGCGAGGATGCGACGACCCTCTTCGACGTTGTTTCCGTCCAGGCGAACGACGAGCGGCTTGTTGGCCTCGTCGCCCAGGGTCTTCAGTGCGCCGACGATGCCGTTGGCAACTGCGTCACACGCGGTGATGCCGCCGAAGACGTTGACGAACACGCTCTTGACCTGTGCGTCGTTCAGGATGACGTCGAGGCCGGCAGCCATGACTGCAGCGGAAGCTCCGCCGCCGATGTCGAGGAAGTTGGCGGGCTTGACGCCACCGTGGTTCTCGCCGGCGTATGCGACGACGTCCAGGGTGGACATGACCAGGCCTGCGCCGTTGCCGATGATTCCGACCTCACCGTCGAGCTTGACGTAGTTGAGGTCGTTTTCCTTGGCCTTGAGCTCGAGGGGATCGGTAGCGTCGCGATCCTCGAATGCCTCGTGGCCGGGCTGACGGAACGCTGCGTTCTCATCGAGGGTGACCTTGCCGTCGAGGGCGAGGATCTGATCGTCAGGCGTGCGAACGAGGGGGTTGACCTCGACGAGGAGTGCGTCCTCGTTGATGAAGACCTCCCACAGCTTCTGGATCGTGACGGCCGCTGCGTCGAGCACCTCTGCGGGCAGCTTTCCTGCCTCGGCGATGCTGCGCGCGAACGCGAGGTCGACGCCCTTGACTGCGTCGACGGGGATCTTGGCGAGGGCGTCGGGGTTCTCCTCGGCGGTGACCTCGATCTCGACGCCACCCTCTACCGAGCACATGGCCAGGTAGGTGCGGTTGGTGCGGTCGAGCAGGAAGGAGATGTAGTACTCCTCGGCAATGTCACTTGCCTCTGCGACCAGCAGCTTCTTGACGACATGGCCCTTGATGTCCAGGCCCAGGATTGCCTCGGCGTTTGCCACTGCGGCATCCACGTCGGGCGAGTACTTGACGCCACCGGCCTTGCCGCGGCCGCCTACCTTGACCTGTGCCTTCACCATCACGGGCTTACCGATTTCTTCGGCAATCTCGCGTGCGCCGGCGACTGTGTCTGTAACACGTCCAGCCGAAGTCGGCACTCCGTGCTTGGCGAAGAGTTCCTTCGCCTGGTATTCGAAGAGATCCATCTGCTCACCGTCTCGTCTGCGTTGTCACCCGCTCGAGGGGTAGGAGCGGGTCTGTTCTGGACTTTAACCAGTTGCCGCGTTCGGTTTGCGCCCGCACTGATGCTATGTGGCCCAAGTCACGCGCAAATGCGCAATGAGGCACGCCTCACCGATCGAGCAAGGTGGCCACACCGAATTTGTCAAGCATCAGTCTCACTGATTCTTGCGCTCGAGAACGCTGCAACGAGAAGCAACACTATGCCCGTGGCCGCTGTGATCGCACCCACCCCCACGGTTGCGTCCGATATGCGCGATGACGTGAGCGGCCACTCACTGACGTACACCAGAGCTGCCACGGCAGATCCGATCAGCAATGCCGCGCCTCGAGCCGGCCGCGCAGACGCTGCGATCACAGCGGCGATCACGACGGTGACGCCGACGAGCAGTTGCCCCCAGACGTCAATTCCCCACGGCCACTCCAGAACTGACGCCGCTGTGTAGGCGTCACCCCGATAGAGGGGAAGCGCGGTCCCGATCAGGACTGCGACTGCGCCGATCCCACCGACGAGAAGCACCAGCCCTCTCGAACCGCCGTCTACCGACGTGTCGACGTCTTCACGTTCTGCGCTTCCCGCCAGCCAGACGAGCAGTCCCGTCGCCACAGCGAGGAAAGCCGCGCCGCAGAGCACGAAGGCGCCGGCCCCCAACCCGACGCCCGGCACGTCCGTCGCGATGACCGCCGACTGCATGACAGCGGCGACTCCCATCACGACCGTGGTCCACAACACTCCGACGGCCGGACGCACCACGGCGGCGCGGCCCGGGGCAAACAGGCCCAGCGCGGCGACCAGCAGTACAGCAGCCGCGAGCAGGACAACTCGAGACGACAGCATCGACGGCTCCGGGATTCCGTCCGGCAACGACAGGACAGGCAAAGCCGAGCCGACGCCCGCAACAGCCGCAGTGATGATTGCGGCGGTACCGGCGACGCGGTGAAGTCTGTCGACCCGCGCTTGCGCCGCCCGGGACTGAGCCACCATCGCTGCTTTGAGCGCACCCTTTGTTGTCTTCGCAGGTGCGCGGACCACACTTTCAGCGGGAATCGCATCTGCTTCACGCCTGGATGCGAGGTAAGGCGCTGAAACTCCGATCACGACGATGACCACGGCGGCCAGCGCCCCGACCACGGATCCCGAACCGACGCCGATCCGATCGCCGGCCGCGAACCCAGCCACCACCCTGGTTCCACTGACTGCGAGCGCGCCGAGGCCGACACCGATCAGAGCGCCGCAGCCCACCGGCAGCGAGATGGACGTCAATGCCGCCGCGACCGCAACGAGCACCGCGACGCCGACCAATCCTGTACCGACGGCGGTGGCCGACGCCGAGTCGACGAGCGGTTTGACCAGAAAGATCGGATCCTGCGAACTGAAGGACGGCCCGAACAGGGAGAGCACGAACACCACTGCGGCCAGAATCAGCAGCGCTGTCGGCCACGCGCCGATCCGTCCGCCAACCGATCGCCCGTCGAATTCCGCGGCGCGAGCGCTGCCGTATCCGTCCCGTTCCGATTCACGATGGACGGCGACAAGTCCGAGCACCCCGGACAGGACAAGAATGCCGTGTCCCGCGAGCGCGAGATAAGCGCCAGGACCCGCATCGATCGAACCCGCCGAAATCGGACGGAAAAGGTCCAAGCGGTTTGCATCGATTGCGTCGACGAACAACTGGACGTCGAGAATTGCCGCTCCGAGCGACACCGCCCCGATACCGGCCAGGAGTCCACCGGCCAAGGCGGGCCTGCGGCCCGAGGTGAGCACTGCAACCAACGGCACGATGATCGTGCAGACGGCCGCGAAGAGAGCGGCAGAAGCAAGAGCCCCCGTCGTGTCGACCCCGCGGCCACTCCCGACTCCGACGACGGGACTGGCCGCCACTCCGACGGCACCGAGCAGTCCGATTACCGCCGCGAGTGGCGCCCCGGACTTCACTCCGGGGTCGTCGAAACGCGCCTGCGACGTAGTTCCAGGTGTTGTGGACACTCGATCGACGGTAGTGCCTGAATGGACCGGTGATCCGGTTGTGACACGCGTGATCACGAAACGAGATGATTCGTCCGTTTTGCCCGTATCGACATATTCCCAGGTCAAGCTGTGAGGCACGTCACATAATCGGACAGGTTTCCGCTACGGCTTGCGCCCATCGCAATCATTTCGTTACCGTCAGTCGGTCTAAGTCACGGGCTGATCACGAACTCGAGGAGAGAACCGGCATATGCATCACCGCAGCCAGTTCACCGCTAGTAGGTTCTCGAACTCAGCTCCAGACGAGGTCACGACCACTTATCCAACGCACTCGGCCAGGCGTTACACCGAGACCAAAAGTTCTGAGATCTCTACCGATATGTTCACTCGAAATTCATCCTCCACGTCGTCAGATTCCGACTCTCACGAGTTCGTCGAGTCCGACGTGATCAGCACCCCCACTTACGCCTCTTCCGCACCGACAGTCGATGTCGAATCTCCGGTTCGCCGCAGCGGTGCTCACCGACTCCCCACCCCTCCCTCTGCTCTCAAGGGCCGCGCCGCCGTTCTGGCAGTTGCAGCCGGCGCAGTTGTCGCCGCGGGCCAGGCAGTTGTCAACGACGGTTCCTCTTCCGCCGCCGACCACTCGGAAGTTGCACTCGCCAACGAGTCCTCCGCGATCGGCACCACCGCAGAACCGCAGGCCGCTCAGTTCGCTCCGGCCACCTCCACGGCAGCCACCACCGAGGCCGACGCTCCCCAGGTCCTCAACGTCGCAGCACCGACCGACCTCTCCCAGTTCAGCAACCTGCTTGCCAAGGGCCAGCGTTTCAGTGACGAGCGCGCAGCACGCGAAGCAGCTGCCCGTCGCCCGCTGTTCGTCCTGCCGGCAGTCGGCACGTTCACGTCCAACTTCGGCACCCGCTGGGGCACCCTGCACGCCGGCGTCGACATCGCCGCCCCGATCGGGACGCCCATCGTCGCAGTCGCCGACGGCAAGGTCATCGATTCAGGTCCGGCTTCCGGATTCGGCATGTGGGTACGCCTACAGCACGCAGACGGAACGATCACCGTCTACGGCCACATCGACACGTCCACCGTCACCGTCGGTCAGCAGGTCATGGCCGGCGACCAGATCGCCACTGTCGGCAACCGCGGCTTCTCCACCGGCCCGCACCTTCACTTCGAGGTTCACCTCGCCGGCGAGAACAAGATCGACCCCCTCCCTTGGCTCGCATCACGCGGCATCAGCCTCGGTATCGAGCAGGACTGACCGCAAGCCCAACGCTTCTGACAAAAAACTTCCGGCCCGCACCTTTCCAGGTACGGGCCGGAAGTTTTTTGTCTGTCTTCTACAGCTTGACCATCGGCACACCGCCGATGAGCATCAACCGCACCTTGCCCGCGCTACCGAAGTCGATGGTGACCGTCGCGGTGGGTCCGGTGCCCTTGGTTTCCAACACGGTGCCGAGACCGTACTTGTCGTGACTGACGCGGTCACCCGTGGCAAGGACCAGAACGTTGTTGCGGCCACGCGCGGCACCGAAACTGGGACTCGACGCAGCCTTGCCGGACCCTCCCCCGTAGTTCTGCCCGCCACCGTATCCCTGGCCGCCCTGGCTGCCGTATCGGCTTCCGCTGCCGTAACCCGGCCTGCCGCTTCCGAATCCACCACCGGTGCCCGGATCCTCACGGCGCCAATTGATCAGGTCCTCCGGGATCTCCTGGATGAACCGCGACGCCGGGTTCTGGATCGGTTGTCCCCAAGCCGAACGCATGATCGCGCGCGTCAGGTACAGGCGCTGCCTGGCACGGGTGATGCCGACGTAAGCGAGTCGACGCTCTTCGGACAGCTCTGCCGGATCACCGAGGGCGCGCATGTGCGGGAACTGCCCGTCCTCCCAACCGGTGACGAAGACGACCGGGAACTCGAGGCCCTTGGCGGTGTGAAGCGTCATCATCGTGACGACGCCGTCGTCGGAGTCCGGCAGTTGATCGGCGTCGGCGACAAGTGATACCCGTTCGAGGAAGGCGGCGAGCGAACCCGGATCGGGTTCGCCTTCACGCATTGCTGCGGTTTCCTCGTCGTCCGGATCGATCAGTCCGGCCGCGTTTCGTGCGTCGGAGCTGAATTCTCTTGCCACGCTGACGAGTTCGTTCAAGTTGTCGAGTCGCGCGCCGTCCTGTGGATCGCTGCTGGCCGCAAGCTCGGCGCGGTAGCCGGTTCGCTCGAGCACTGCCTCGGCGACCTCACCGATGTCACCGAGTTCGAAGGGTTCGTCCTCGTCGGCGGCCGGTGTCGGCAGCAGGGCCCGCAGCCCGTCCATCATCTCGAGGAACGACGCGATGGCCTTCTGTGACCGCGTATTGAGCAGCGCCACTTTGCCTTCCGCGCCGTCGCGCAGTGCGGCGGCGAAGCTGATGTTGCGATGCTCGGAGTGCACAGCGACGCAGGCTTCGGCTCGATCACCGATACCGCGTCGTGGCGTGTTGAGAATGCGTCGCAGGCTCACGGTGTCGTCTTCGTTGGCGAGGACGCGCAGATACGCGACGATGTCCCGAACTTCCTTGCGCTCGTAGAAGCGAACGCCGCCGACCACCTTGTACGGCACTCCGAGTCGAATGAAGATCTCCTCGAGCGCGCGTGAGGAGTTGTTGGTCCGGTAGAACACCGCGATGTCGGCGAACTTGGTCTCGCCCTGGTCCACCAGCCGATCGATCTCCGAGGCGACAAAAGATGCTTCGTCGTGCTCGTTGTCTGCAACGTAGCCGACGATCAGTTCACCTTCACCCGAATCGGTCCACAGACGCTTTTCACGTCGGCCGGTGTTCTTGGAAATCACGGAGTTGGCCGCAGACAGAATGTTCTGCGTCGAACGGTAGTTCTGTTCGAGAAGGATGGTCCGAGCGTCCGGGTAGTCGCGTTCGAACTCTTCGATGTTGCGGATAGTGGCTCCGCGGAATGCGTAGATCGACTGATCGGCGTCACCGACGACGCACAATTCGGCCGGGGCAACGGCATGGTCGGACTCTCCGGCACCGCCGACCAGTTCACGCACCAGCATGTACTGCGCGTGGTTGGTGTCCTGGTACTCGTCGACGAGCACGTGACGGAAGCGGCGGCGGTAGTACTCGGCAATCTGGGGAAACGCCTGGAGAAGCGCAACGGTCTCACCGATGAGATCGTCGAAGTCGAGTGCGTTCGCCGCACGCAACCGCTGTTGATAGTGGCCGTAGACCTTGGCGATCAGTCGCGGCAGCTCGGCCGGATCCTGATCGGCTGCGACAACCGCCTCTTCCGGTCCGACGAGTTCGTTCTTCAGGTTGGAGATGTGAGTGGCGAGAAGCCGCGCGGAGAATCGTTTGGTGTCGAGCTCGAGGTCCTTCGAGATCATCGTCAGCAGTCGACGCGAATCGTCGGAATCGTAGATCGAGAAATTCGAGTTCAAACCGGGCAGGAGCGCCGCCTGTGCTCGCAGGATGCGCACGCAACTGGAGTGGAACGTCGATACCCACATGGCGTTGGCACGCGGTCCGACAAGAGCGGCCACACGCTCGCGCATCTCGGCCGCAGCCTTGTTGGTGAACGTGATGGCCAGGATCTGACCGGGGGTGACACCCCGTTCGGCCAGCAGATAGGCGATGCGACGCGTCAGCACTGCCGTCTTGCCCGAGCCGGCGCCCGCGACGATCAGCAACGGCGAACCGGCATGGACCACGGCCTCGCGCTGTTGCGGGTTGAGACCCTCGAGGAGGGCGTCCGAACCCGCGCCATGTCCCCGCGCGCCGCCCCCGTCGTGCTGGGAATGTCCGTCGTGCTCACCGAGTGCTGGGTACGTGTTCATCGCCTGTCCACGCTACCGGCGTCCACCGACACGGTCGTCAGTGCGTCCACCTGCTGGTAGAGGCACTTGGATTACCTGTGTCGAGCATGGCAAACTGGACGCCATGTTCAGCATTTCCGTTCGCGACAACACGGCCGACCCCGTCGGCCCGCTGTGGCGTTACTTTACGTGCCCCGGACCTCGGTGCACGTGATCTGAACAGCTCACCCGCCCCTGGTCCGAATCGGATCCGGGGCATTTTCGTCAGTGTGCCTGGATCGGTAACGACCCGAGCCGAGACCACGATCCACGCAGTAGGAAGAGGAGACGAATAGCAATGAGCACCCAGGCTGCAGCCCCCAATGGAAATACTGTAAATACTGCTCCGACAGACGTCGAGATCCCCCAGAGTGAGGCGGAGATCGACGAACTACGGAAAGAAATCGACCGTCTCGACGCCGAGATCCTCGCGGCCATCAAACGCCGCTCCGAGGTCTCCCAGATCATCGGCCGTACCCGGATGGCATCGGGTGGTCCGCGTCTGGTGCACAGCCGAGAGATGAAGGTCCTCGAACGGTTCAACGAGCTGGGCCAGGAAGGCCACACCCTCGCGATGCTGCTCCTGCGCCTGGGCCGCGGACGCCTGGGCCACTAGCGCACACCCAGATCACTTGCGAACGGCTACATCGGATGCCTCTGGCAGTCCCGATGTAGCCGTTCGTGTGTGTATCAGTTCTCGAGCGCGATGTACTTCGTGTTCAGGTATTCCTCGATCCCCTCGGTCCCGCCCTCGCGGCCGAATCCGGATTCCTTCACACCGCCGAACGGCGCTGCCGCGTCCGAGATCACTCCTCGGTTGACGCCGATCATTCCTGATTCCAGTGCGTCGGAGACCCGAAGCGCACGGTCGAGATCCCTCGTGAAGATGTACGCAGCCAATCCGAACTCGGTGTCGTTGGCGGCCGCGATGCCTTCGGCTTCGGTGTCGAAGCCGGTGATCGCGGCAACGGGTCCGAACACCTCTTCCTTCAGTATCCGCGCGCTCGCCGGAACGTCGGCCAACACCGTGGCCGGATAGAAGTAACCCTCACCACCTGGCGCTTTACCGCCCAGTCGAACCTTCGCCCCGGCATCCACCGCATCTGCAACCAACTCTGCGACCGTGTCGAGCTGGTTCTGGTTGATCAGCGGGCCGAGCTTCGTCTCCGGGTCGGTACCCGGTCCCATCGTGAACGCCGCCATCTTCTCGGTCAGCTTGGTCGTGAACTCCTCACGCACGGCGTTGGCGACATGGAACCGGTTGGCGGCGGTGCAGGCTTCGCCTCCGTTGCGAAGCTTGGCCAGTACCGCACCCTCGACTGCCTTGTCGACGTCCGCGTCGTCGAACACGACGAAGGGCGCATTGCCACCCAATTCCATCGACGTGCGGAGCAATCGCTTCGCGGACTTCTCCACCAGCATCTTGCCGACGCCGGTGGACCCGGTGAAGGTGAGCTTGCGCAGTCGAGGGTCGTCGATGAGAGGGCCGGTCACTTCACCGGATTTCGATGTCGGCAACACCGAGAGGACTCCGTCGGGCAGCCCTGCTTCGGCCATGAGCTGAGCGAGCAGCAGCATCGTCAACGGGGTCTCCGAGGCGGGCTTGACGATGATCGTGCAGCCGGCGGCCAACGCCGGTCCGATCTTGCGGGTGCCCATCGCCAACGGAAAATTCCAGGGAGTGATGGCCAGACACGGTCCGACCGGCGCCTTGGTGACAAGGATCCGGCCGTTGCCCGCCGGCGCCGGCGTGTAGCGCCCGCCGATGCGAACGGCCTCCTCGCTGAACCACCGGAAGAACTCGGCGCCGTATTTGACCTCGGCACGGCTCTCGGCGAGTGCCTTGCCCATTTCGAGGGTCATCAGCAGCGCCACATCCTCGGCGCGCTCGGTGATCTTCTCGAAGACGGCTCGCAGAATTTCACCACGCTCGCGCGCAGGTGTGCTCGCCCACTTCGACGAGACGGCCACGGCTTCGTCGAGAGCGCGCAGCGCGTCCGCGGGGCTCGCATCGGCGACGTCGGTCAACGATTTTCCGGTCGCCGGATCCGCCACCGGGAAGGTCGCGTTGTTCTCCGCGGGCACGAACCGGCCGCCGACGAACAACTGGGTGGGAACTGATCGAATGAATTCGAATGTGTCCATGGGTTCCATGATGCTCGTCGGAGCCGCGTCCGTCTGCCCGCCAGCGAGACTCACGCGGAAGTTTCCAGCTTGTGCCACTAAAGTCGATGATCGTGAGCACTGACATCACCGGAACCTCAGCCTGGCAGAAACTGCGCGCTCATTACGCCGACATCGAAGGCGTTCACCTGCGAGAACTCTTCCAGGACGATCCAGCCCGCGGGCGAGAGCTGACGATCGACGCCGGTGATCTTCACATCGACTACAGCAAGCATCGCGTCAGCCGCGAGACTCTCGCGCTACTCGTCGAGCTGGCCCGCGAGGCCGGCGTCGAGGCACGACGCGACGCGATGTTCGCGGGCGATCACATCAACAGCTCGGAAGACCGAGCCGTGCTGCACACAGCACTGCGTCTGCCGAAGGATTCTGCTCTGACCGTCGACGGTCAGGACGTCGTCGCGGACGTTCACGAAGTTCTGGACGCGATGGGCGCTTTCGCGGATCGGGTGCGCAGTGGCGAGTGGACCGGCGCCACCGGCAAGCGCATCCGCACCATCGTCAACATCGGCATCGGCGGTTCCGACCTCGGGCCCGTGATGGTCTATCGCGCGCTACGGCACTACGCGGACGCCGGGATCAGCGTTCGGTTCGTCTCCAACATCGACCCGGTCGACCTGGTCGGGCAGCTCGACGACCTCGATCCGGAGACGACGCTCTTCATCGTCGCGTCCAAGACGTTTTCCACCCTCGAGACGCTCACCAACGCGACGGCGGCAAAGCGTTGGCTGTTCGCCGGTCTGGGCAGCGAAGACGTCTCGGCCGTAGCCAAGCATTTCGTCGCAGTCTCCACCCATGGTGATCGCGTGGCGGAGTTCGGCATCGACACCGCGAACATGTTCGGATTCTGGGATTGGGTCGGCGGGCGCTACTCCGTCGACTCGGCGATCGGACTGTCGGTCATGTGCGCCGTCGGACCCGTTCGTTTTGCCGAATTCCTCGACGGTTTCCACCAGATCGACACGCACTTCCGAAACCAACCGCTCGAGCAGAACGCGCCGGTTCTCCTCGGGCTCATCGGGCTCTGGTACTCCAACTTCTTCGGCGCTCAGTCCCGCGCAGTGCTGCCCTACTCGAACGACCTGTTGCGCTTTCCCGCGTACCTGCAGCAGCTGACCATGGAGTCCAACGGCAAGTCGGTTCGCGCCGACGGCTCACCGGTGACCACGTCCACCGGTGAAATCTTCTGGGGCGAGCCGGGAACCAACGGCCAACACGCGTTCTATCAGCTCCTGCATCAGGGCACGTGGCTCGTGCCCGCCGATTTCATCGGCTTCGCGGAATCCACCGACGATCTGCCGACGGCGGACGGCACCGGATCCATGCACGATCTGCTCATGAGTAACTTCTTCGCTCAGACAAAGGTTCTCGCGTTCGGCAAGACTGCCGAAGAGATCGCTTCAGAGGGCACTGCACCGGAGTTGGTGCCGCACAAGGTGATGCCAGGCAACCGGCCTTCGAGCACCATCCTGGCCAAGGAATTGACGCCCTCGGTCGTCGGTCAGTTGATCGCACTCTACGAGCACCAGGTATTTGTCGAAGGTGCTGTGTGGGGTGTCAATCCGTTCGATCAATGGGGCGTCGAACTCGGCAAGACGCAGGCACTGGAACTGGGACCTGCACTCTCCTCCGAAGAGGCACCCGGCGACCTCGGCGACACGTCCACCGATGCACTCGTGCACTGGTACCGCAAGGAGCGCGGACGGGCCTGATTCACGCGGCAGCAGGGCCGAACCAACTCTCCGTCGCGTACACACGTCCGGATCGGTCGACGAGCCGAGCGCGAAGCTCTTGCTGTTCAACCCATTTGATGGCGCTGATACCCCGGATCAACGCTGCTTCGCTCGCTGCGTACGCCCACACCGCGTCGTCCGCTATCACCGAGACTTGCGCCCATTCCGTGGAGGGACGCTCCTGGTTCGGCTCCCAGGAGGGCAGCTCTACCGCCCGCGCCGTCGCCATCGCGGTTCCGTTGATCAGTTCGACTTCTTCGCTGCCCGGCACCGGAATCTGCCAGCCACCGGCCGGTGCATGGCCGGCCGTGGCGATCACGTCGCCGATCCGTACGGCAACACCACATTGCAGTTCGGCAGCCACGATCTGCGCGGCGCGATCGACGGTGTCTGCCTTGGCAACTCCGGTGATGTCGAACGACGCACCCCAGGGCGCGTACACCACGTCGCCGTCGAGCTGTACGTCCTCGAACGTCGGGGTCGGGTGGACCGGAGGGATGGACTCGTCCTCGGAGTAGTTGTCGGCAAGCGGATTGACTGCGCCGCCGGTCATACGAGCCGCCCACAGCGCCGACCGCAAGAGAGCAGACATACGCCGAGTCACTTTGACCGGAGTTCCCTGAGCGAGGTTGACGGCGTGAATCTCGGCGTCGCCCCGGCGAAGGTCGCACACCGCCTCGGTCTCGTCGATGGCAGCTGCGATCAACGCGTGCGCAGTGGGCAGCGCAGCGCCTTCGGTGACATCCACCTCCACGGCGGAATCCCACATCGCCCACTTCTCGACACTGACCATGTCAGTCCTGCCCTTCGAACACACCGCGTTGTAACCAGTATGCGCCGGTCAGCAAGCCCCGTGCCATAAGCCGCTTCCGAGGCCGAGGCACGCTTCCTGCAGGAGGAGCAGCGCACGGCAGGGGCTGATGGTAGATCTGTGCGACAGAATTGCCGCCCTCCCTGTGCAAGCCGCGTAGTCCTTCGAAGGGTCCTGACACGCACCCGATGTCGACGGACGTCGACTACTACCGGCGCAGCGGGCTATTCCGATCCGAAAGACGCAGAGGCGACGCTCGACATGTCGTGCCGGGACGCTGCGCCTCGAGCTCGGTCTGCCGCAAAACACGTCCGGGCGACGCTGATATCACCGCAGGAGATAGCGGCGACTGACGAGAAGCACTGTGTTCCAACGTCGATGACATACCAATCGGCCGCTTTCGACGCGCGCCACTTTCGACAGGTCGACACACCTGCCCGCTCACTCTCGACTGCCGAGAAAAATACGCGCCCATCACTACGCGCGAGCGTCGAGCAGAGCACCGAGAAAGAGTTCCGAACACGCGGCGCGCCAACCGCCGGAGAGAGTGACGTCCGGCGCCCGGCGGCAGCGCTCGCACGTTACAGACAGGGTCACAATGCATCGACGCAGCTACATAGGACCGGCCGAAAGAACCTGCAGCGCAACGGCGTAACCACCGACATTTTGCTTATACGCCACCCGCACGCCCGTTGGCAAAACGAACGGTCAGTACGCGGTGTAAATCACATACTTTACAAAGTCTTTGGAATCTCTCCGCGCCAAATATCCGCAGGTGAAAGGACTTTCGACCAGAGTCCAGAATAACCGTGTCGTCTACTATGTGAAAACTGCGAAGTAGCTGTGACGCTGGGTCACGCTCGAGGGAGGAATTGTGACCGATTCATTCAAGGACCGCTTGAACGCCTTGTACCCGGCCACAGCACCGAGACTCACCAACGCACAAGTTGTGGAAGCCCTTTCACAACGCGGATGCAAGATTTCGACACCGTACCTCTCTCAGCTCCGGAGCGGTGTGCGCACAAATCCGTCAGAGCAAGTCGTTTTGGCATTGGCCGATTACTTCGGCGTAGCAGCAGAGTACTTCTTCGGCCCGACGCCTCGCCAAGATCCCGAACTGATTCCCGAAGAAGACCGTTCGGTTGTCGAAGAGTTCCACGACAGCGAATTGCGTTCTCTGGCTATGAAAGCGGTCGATCTCTCCCCTGAATCGCAGGACTTACTCTCGTCGATTGCGGAGAAACTTCGCTCGTCCGAAGGACTCCCGGCCGTACCTCCGGATTGCAGCACGTACGCCCCACCGTTCACTCGTGACTGATCCAGTGCGAAGATCAGCGAGTCAAGCGGCCCAATAGTGCCGAGGCTGTGACGATTCCGAGCAGCGCTGCCCCGATCAGCACGCCGAAGTCGACGACATAGTTGGTCGGCATTCCGATGAGTAGACCGCGTAGTGCTGACACCTCGTAGCTCAGCGGGTTGATGCGGCTGAGCCACTGAACCCACGTCGGCATGAGTTCGACCGGGTACAGCGCGTTGGACGCAAAGAACAATGGCATGGTGATTGCCTGCCCGATGCCCATCAATCGATCTCGTTTGAGCACGATTCCCGCGATCGCGACCGACAAGCAGGCAAAGAACGCGGAACCCAGGACAACGACCAATACGACCCCGAGCAGTTTGAGCGGGTTCCACGTCATACTCACCCCCAACAGCGCCGCCACAATGACGACCACCATTGCCTGGGCGACTGCGCGGATCCCGGCGGCGAATGCCTTGCCTGTCACCAATGCAGCGCGCGGCGTCGGCGTGACCATCAATTTGGTGAGGACTCCCGCGTCACGCTCCCAGATGATCTGGATTCCGTAGAAGATCGCAACAAAAAGAGCGGACTGCGCAATGATGCCCGGCGCGAGAAAGTCGAGATACGGTACGTCACCAGTCGGGATCGCTCGGATATGACTGAACGTCTGGCCGAAGATCACCAACCAGAGGATCGGCTGGATTGCGCGCGTGACCAATTCAGATCGGTCGTGCCGCAACTTCTGAACTTCCACGAGGCAGAATGTGTAAATTCTCGAGAGCAATCGAGCGAAACCGTTGGTAGTGGGATCAGCCCAAGCGGCGCGCTGTGCGACGGGCACTGCGGACATCGCGGAGACCTCCTGACTTGTCGCCGGTGAGATCGTCGCCGGTGTAGTGACGGAACACGTCTTCGAGAGTGGCCTCCGGCCCCAGTTCGGCGGCCAACTCGCTCGGCTCGCCCACCGCCCGAAGTTCACCGTGATGCATCAACGCAACACGATCACACAGCTCCTCGGCTTCTTCCATGTAGTGCGTCGTCAGCAGCACAGTCATGCCGTACTGCTTCTGCATCTCCGCCACTCGCTGCCAGACGGATTCGCGGGCAATGGGATCCAGCCCCACCGTCGGTTCGTCGAGTACCAGCAGCGACGGTCGGTTCACCAGCGCCTGCGCAAGTTCGAGCCGTCGCACCATACCGCCGGAGAAACTCGACGCCAGGCGATCGCCTGAATCGAGCAGGTCCACCATCTCGAGCGCCTGGTCGACGCGCTCGCGTCGTTCGGACCGCGGAACGTCGTACAGTCGCGCGAACCAGGTCACGTTCTCGCGCGCGGTCAATGCGCTTTCGATCGAGAGCTGTTGTGGCACGTATCCGAGGTAGCGCCGAATGGTCATCGCCTCGGTACGAACTGAGCGACCGAGAATCCGAATATCACCGTCTTGCAGAGGAAGTAACGTGTTGAGCAATCTGATCGTCGTAGTCTTTCCTGCACCGTTGGGACCGAGCAGGCCGAAACACTCCCCCGCATTGATGACCAGACTCAGCTTGTCCACCGCGCGGTGGTCGCCGAACTTGTATGTAACCGAGTCGATCTCGACCGCGTGTGCGCCAGGGTCGGGTGAACCTGCCGCTCGGCTCTTCCACCACTGTGTCAGCATCTCACTGCCCCTCACCTTCTGATCCGGCTGCTGCCAGAGCGCTCGCCAATCGCGACAGGGCTGGTAGCGCAGCCTCGATCCTCGCCCTGTCTTCTCCGGTCAGACTCGACAATGCCTGGCCGACAATCACGCTCCGGCGATCACGCCACACTTCGACGCGGGCGCGCGCCTCGTCCGAGAGCACCAATCGCGCGACGCGTCGATCAGCCTCGTCGGCAACCCGTTCGATCACTCCATCGTCGACGAGCTGCCGAACCAGGGTGGACACCGTGTTTGCCGCGACACCCAATCGCCCGGCAGCCTCAGCCACCGACAGACCCGGGTTGCGCCGTAGCAGCCTGACGAGTTCGATTTGGGCGCCGCCGAGCGGTCGTTCTGCAAACGGTCGCCCCGATGCCTTCCTCGTGCCTCGACGCAATTGCCCGAGCGTCTCCAGGACATCATCCGAAAGCCTGTGATCTGCTCCGATTTCATCCACACCTCACAATAGCTCTGTAACAGAGCTATTGTCGAGGAATCCGGACGCCCGGCGTTTTCAGCTCGTCCGCAAAGGGTATCCCCGATTGCTTGTCCCGAGCACTCCCGCCCAGAACGGAGACGTCATGCGCAGACAGTGGTTGTTCGCGACGGTTGCGAGTAGCGCCCTGATCCTCACCGGTTGCTCGCCCGACGCCCTCGATTCCGGGGACAGCGCAGACAACGTCACTGCCATTGCGACGTCGCTGTCGCCACCCGCCGCCGCTGATGTACCCCTGCTGAAGACCGCCGACTCCCCACTCGGGACGATCGCCGTCGACGGCGAAGGCATGACCGTCTACGTCTACAACCCGGACGAGGAGAACTCACAAGCCGGGTCGTGCGACGAAGCGTGCCTGCGGTACTGGCCGGCAGTCACCTCGGTGACCGATTCACCCATCGTCGAAGGAATCGACGCCGTCATCGACACTGTCGACGGGCCGGAAGGATCTTTCCAGATCACCGTCAACGGCAAGCCCGTCTATCGGTACCTCGACGACAAGGTTCCCGGCGACATGCTCGGACAGAGCGTCGGCAGCCTGTGGTGGATGATCGACGCCGCCGGAAACCCCGTGTTCAAGACTGAGTAACCCTCAGTTGTACGGCTGCCGCGCGGTTTCGGGGTCGCCGTACGTGATTGCCCGTTCCCGACGCGTTTTCGACGCCAGGGTTGCGCCCCAGTTCAGCACCGTGCTGGCGCGATTGCGGAACCCCGCGAGGAACGCGATGTGGATGATTCCCCATGACACCCATCCGATGAACCCGGACAACTGGACCGGCCCTGCCTGAAGCAACGCGTGGCGTCGCGAAATGTAGGCCGCGGTTCCAAGATCGCGGTACTTGAACGGTTTTCGGCTGGGCACTCCGTTTTCCACGGTTGCAGCGATCCGGGCACCGGCGTGCCGACCACCCTGCATCGCGACCTCGGCCACCCCGGCAAGTTTGTCCCGCGACATGAGGTCGCCCACCACGTAGACGTTCGGGTGGCCGGGAACGGTCAGATCGGCTTCCACCTCGATGCGGCCACCGCCGACCTGCTTCACACCCAGCGCCGTGGCCAGTGCCTCGGCGAACGGCACTGCTTCGACGCCCGCGGTCCACAGAATCGTGCGGGTCTCGTACTGCCGCTTCTCTTTTGTCTTCTTGTCCGTCGTCTCGATGCTGGTCTCGCACACGTCGGTGACGTGCACGCCGAGGTGAGTCTCGACGCCGATCCCGTCGAGAGTACGTTTGGCGGCGGCCGAGAGCTTGCGACTGAACGAAGGCAGCACCCGATCATCGCCGTGGAAGAGCAGTACCCTTGCCTCGTCCGGGTCGATGGACCGGAACTCGTTTGTGAGCGCGTGCATTGCCAATTCGCGGATCTGTCCGGCTAATTCGACGCCGGTGGGTCCGCCGCCCGCCACGGCGAATGTCAGCCACGGTCGACGTTCTTCCGCTGTCGGGAGCGATTCGGCCATCTCGAACGCAGCAATGAGACTGCGTCTGATCGCCAAAGCGTCGTCGAGGGTTTTCATGCCGGGCGCCCATTTGATGAACTCGTCCTGACCGTGGTACGACTGGCGCATTCCAGCCGCCACGATCAGGTAGTCGTACGGCAATTCGAAGGTCGACCCGTCGAAGCGACTGGCAGTCAGTATTCCGGCGTCCGCGTCCACCGACTTGGCCTCGCCCAGAACGACGTTCGTGTTCTTGTTGTCCTCGAGCAGATGTCGCAGCGGACTTGCGATCTGCCCTTCGGAGAGCAGACCCGTGGCGCACTGGTAGAGCAGTGGCTGGAAGACGTGGCTGGTCCCTCGGTCGATCAGAACCACCTCGACGTCGGCCTTCTTGAGTCGTCTCGCTGCGTACAGTCCACCGAAGCCGCCACCGACGATCACTACGCGGGGCTTACCGTTCGAGATGTGGATGCTCATCAGACAAACCTCGCTGTCACGGAGTTGGGCAGGAATCGTAGGGCCGCATCTATCCCTTGCCACTTGAGGCCGGGTAGCGCCGCTCGGGTGGTTTCCTTCTCGATGGCGTCGACCATGGCACTGACGCCTTCGTCCAAACTGGCCATGAGCGCTGCGTCGTCGCCGGCGCCGGCGGACATGTCGGTCTTGATGAAGCCCGGCAGCAGGGTGGTGACGCGAATAGGTGTGCGCGCCAACTCGATACTGAGCGCCTCACCCAGAGCCGCTACCCCGGCCTTGCTTGCCGAATAGGCCGCTTTTGGCCCGGGTAGCCCCCGATCCGCGCTGATCGAGGACACGAGAACCAGGTGTCCGGAGTCCTGCGCGCGGAAGATCTCGAGCGCGGCTTCACACTGCGACAGCGCGCCGACAAAATTCGTCTGCGCTGTTGCAAGATTCGCGTGCGCTTTTCCGGTTCCGATCTTGGCGCCCTTGCCAAGCCCGGCGTTCACGATCACCCGGTCCAGGCCACCCAACTCGTCGCGCAGCTCACCGAAAACCCGGACGACGGAATCGTGTTCGGTCACATCGAGTTCGCGCACTGCGACGCTGATCGACGGGTACTGCGCCACCAGCTCCCCACGCAGCGTGTCGAGACGATCCGTCCGCCGGGCACACAACGCGAGGTCGCGACCGGCCGCGGCGAATCTCCTGGCCATCTCCTCACCCAGACCCGAACTGGCACCGGTGATCAAAATCTTCTGCCGCGTCATGGGTGCAACTGTAACCATCATCGAGTTCTCGTACCCGGCGGTAACCGAGCGAACTCGGACCGATCCGACATACCGTGGAGGCATGACCGACGAATTCGATGTCATCGTGATCGGCGGTGGGCCCGCCGGCGAGAACGCCGCCGCGTACGCCATCGCCGGAAGTAATCGCACCGCCGCAATCGTGGAACACGAACTGGTCGGCGGTGAATGCTCGTATTGGGCCTGTATGCCCAGCAAGGCGCTACTGCGCCCGGGGCAGGTCCTCGAGGCGGCCGACGCTTTGCCCGGGATCCCGGCCGGACCGCTGGACGTCGAGGCCGTCCTGAAACGGCGCGACTCGTTCACCCACAACCACGACGATTCGTCCCAGGTCGACTGGGCCACCTCCGCGGGAATCACCGTGATCAAAGGCCACGGGGTGATCGACGGCGAGCGCGCTGTGACCGTCGACGGGACCCGTAAGCTCCGCGCCCGCCAAGCCGTTGTACTCGCCACGGGCACAACTGCCACTGTCCCGAAGACGCCGGGGTTGCGTGAAGCACTCCCGTGGACGTCGCGCGATGCGACCAATCTCCACGAGGTTCCGTCGCGGGTGGCGGTCATCGGCGGCGGAGTCGTCGCAACGGAGTGCGCAACGTGGTTGTCGTCGTTCGGCGCTCACGTGACACTGCTCGTGAGAGGCGATGCTCTGTTGAAATCGGCAGAACCGTTTGCCGGAACGATGGTTGCCGAAGCACTCGGCGCCCGCGGCGTCGACGTTCGACTGAGCACCGCCGTCAACTCGGTGTCGCGACCCGACGCCAAGGACACCGGTGAGGGCCACATCCACGGTGGACCCGTCAGCATCGAGACCTCTTCCGGTGTGATCGAGGTCGACGAGGTCATCGTCGCGGCGGGCCGCGGGCCGACATCTGCCGATCTCGGCTTGTCCGTCATCGGCCTCGAGGACGGCAAGTACGTCACCACTGACGATCACCTCTGTGCCCAAGGTGAGTGGCTCTACGCCGTCGGAGACATCAACGGTCGCTCTCCCCTCACCCACATGGGCAAGTATCAGGCGAGAGTCTGCGGAGACGTCATCGCCGCGCGGGCCGAGAGCCGCGGACTCAGGGGACCTCGGTACACGGCGTCGGCGGACAACGGACAGGTCCCCCAGGTGGTG
Source organism: Rhodococcus sp. 66b (assembly GCF_002076325.1). NCBI lineage: Bacteria > Bacillati > Actinomycetota > Actinomycetes > Mycobacteriales > Nocardiaceae > Rhodococcus > Rhodococcus sp. 66b. The sequence continues at coordinate 291,655 of NZ_MUZB01000002.1, read as the reverse complement.
TTCACCTCACCCGAAATCGCCTGGGTGGGACGCACCGAGAAGAAAGCTCGCGACGACGGCTACGACGTCGAAGTCGTGGAGATCGAATTGGCCGTCGCAGGATCCTCGCTGTTGCGCGACGACTACTCCGGGCGCGCGAAGTTAGTCATCGACAAGGCCACCGAGGTGATCCTCGGCGCTACTTTTGCCGGGCCCGAAGTATCCGAACTGGTGCACGCGGCGACAATCGCGGTCGTCGGCGCCGTCCCACTCGAAACTCTCTGGCATGCGGTGCCCTCGTATCCGACGGTCAGTGAGGTCTGGCTTCGATTGCTGGAGGCTCGCCGCTGACGCGATCCCGAAGTACGTATAGTCGCGACATGGCGTCCGACATACTTGTGACCACGGCCGACGGCACCCTACGCGGCCGCCGGGTGGGAAAACTTCGTGCCTGGCGCGGAATTCCCTACGCCCGGCCGCCGGTCGGAACACTGCGTCTGACGCGGCCACAGCCGGTCACACCATGGACCGGAGAACGCGACGCGACCAGGTTCGGCGACGCCTCGGTCCAGCACAAGAAGGGGCTGCTGCTTTCGCCCGGGAAGTACCAGCCGAGCAGCGAGGACTGTCTGACACTCAACGTGCTCGCTCCAGCGAACGCCGGTAACACCCCGCTTCCGGTCATGGTCTTCATCCACGGTGGGGCAAACACCATCGGGACCTCGGCTACCGGCTTGTACTCCGGTGCGTCCCTCGTCGAACGCGGCGACATCGTCTACGTCTCGATCAACTACCGCCTCGGTGCTCTGGGGTACCTCGATTTCACACCCTTCTCCACGGCCGAGCGGGCATTCGATTCCAACCTCGGACTGCGCGATCAGGTCGCGGCCCTGCAATGGGTGCAGCGCAATATCGCGGCCTTCGGTGGGGATCCTGAAAAAGTCACGATCTTCGGTGAATCCGCCGGAGCCACTGCCGTCACCACCTTGATGGCTACTCCGGCTGCCAAGGGACTGTTCGCTGGTGCGATCGCCGAGAGTTCGGCTCCGGATCTAGTCTCGAGCACGCAGCGATCGCACGCCTGGGGTGCGCGTTTCGTCGAGATCCTCAATTCCGGTCTACCGCCCGCGAAGGCTTTGACCTCGGCGACTGCCGTCGAATTGGGCCGAGCAGGCAGCAGACTCGGTGCCGAGGTACTGGCGAACACGCCTGGACTACATCCCTTCGGTCCAGTCGTCGACGGCGACTTCCTGCCGCGCTCCCCCTTGGACGCATTCAATGAAGGATCGGCACACCAGGTTCCGATGATCATCGGCACCAACAGACGGGAGGGAACGCTGTTCCCGAAGGTGCTCGACGCACTCCCGACCAACCCGTCGCGCATCGACACCATGTTCGCTCTCACCGATCCCGAGGCCGGAAAGCGCATCCTCGCAACCTATCCCGGCTATCCCGACGAGCAGTCCGCGACCGATGTCGGTGGAGACGTCACGTTCTGGCACCCTTCAGTGGAGTTGATGCAGGCTCACGCACAATCGGCGCCGACGTACGCCTACCGATTCGACTTCGCGCCGACGATGATGCGTTGGCTCGGCCTCGACGCCACTCACGGTTTCGAGATGTTCGCGGTCTTCGGTATCGGCGACACCCTTGTCGGGCGCGGCCTCACCCTTCCCGGCGGTCGGCGCGGACTGCGCGCAGTCACCGAATCTGTTCAGGGACACTGGCTTCACTTCGCCAAGCACGGCTCGCCGCGTGGGTCGTGGCCGCGTTACGACGCGCAGGAGCGTAGGACCATGATCTTCGACGAGATCGTCCGCGTCGAGAACGATCCCAGACGTGAACAACGCTTGGCCTGGTCGGGATACAGCGGTTACCGTAGCCACGGCACCGACATCTCCCTACCGTGACGAGCCCCCTCGAGATCACTCTCGATTCCGGGGTCGTACGCGGGCGCCTCGATCGAGGACTGCGCACCTGGCGAGCAATCCCCTACGCAGCGGCCCCGACCGGCCGCTGGAGATTTCGCACACCACAGCCGGTCGAGGCTTGGAATGGTGTCCGCCCGGCGGAAGCATTCGGCTCTCCGTCTCCGCAGCGCAAGAGCAACTTCGACGAGAACTCACTCTTCGTCAATGTCGTGGCCCCGCAGGTACCGTCGGATTCGTTGCGACCGGTCATGGTCTTCATTCACGGCGGCGCGTACAACGGCGGGAATCCGTCGACGCCCATGTACCGCGGAACGAGCCTGGTCGAACGTGGCGACATCGTCTACGTCTCGATCCAATATCGTCTCGGCGCGTTGGGCTACCTCGATTTCAGTGAGTATTCCACTGCTGAACAATCATTCGACACGAACCTCGGATTGCGCGATCAGATCGCCGCGCTGACGTGGGTCCAGCGCAACATCGCCTCCTTCGGTGGCGACCCGAACGCCGTCACCGTCTTCGGTGAATCGTCCGGCGCCAACGCTGTCACCACTCTGATGGCAACGCCCGCGGCCCGAGGGTTGTTCGCTCGGGCCATTGCTCAAAGTCCGCCGGCTGCTTCGGCATACGGAAAGGATCGAGCGCAGCGATGGGCGCGCGAGTTCCTCGAGATCGCAGACGCACCGGAAACCGATCCTGCCTCGTGGCTGCGCTCCGCTTCGGTGAAGGAACTGGTCGACGCCGGCGAAGAACTTGCGCGACGCGGCGCGGACGAAGAACCCGGAACACGGGCATTCGCCCCTGTAGTGGGTGACGACATTCTTCCCGAACACCCGCTCGACGTGTTCGCCGCCGGACGGGCCCACCCCGTTCCGCTGCTCGTCGGTTCGAATCTCCATGAGGGGCGGATCTTTCCGCGCGTTCTCGACATCTTGCCTACCAACCCGGTTCGGATCGAGAAGATGTTCTCCCACACCACCCCTGAAGTGAAAGCACGTGCGCTCGCGGCGTATCCCACGTATCCGCATCGTTTCGCTGCCGCCGATCTCGGCGGCGACATCACCTTCTGGGAACCGGCAATACTGTGCGCACAGGGCCATTGCCAGGTAGCTCCTACCTACAGTTACCGCTACGATTTTGCGCCTCGCCTGCTCAGACTCATCGGCATGGGCGCTACCCATGCCACCGAATTGCTTGCGGTCTTCGGCCGTTCGGATGCACTCACCGCGGCCTTGACCGCGGTCGGTGGACGTCGCGGACTGGCCGCGGTGACCTCCACCGTGCAGCGCCACTGGATCCATTTCGCCCGACACGGAGTGCCGGACCAGGATTGGCCCGCCTACTCCGTCCCGGAGCGGCAAACGATGATCTTCGACGAGACGTCCAGAGTGGAGAACGACCCGATGGGTGAGCGTCGACGCGCCTGGATCGGCTACGAGCACCGACGCTGAAGCCCGGTCAGAAGAACTGGCCTTTCACGAAACCTGCGAGCAGGACCGCGAATCCGCCCACCTCACCGAGAATCAGCAGGAACATTCCGAGGTGCAGGGGCGGACCGGCGGACTCGAACTGATTGTCGGTGTCCTTCATCGCACCGTGAGCGATGTAGCTGAAAATCGCTGCGAGAAAGAAGAACACGACCACTGCGGCACTGGTCAGGTTGATCCACGTCGGCCACGCACTGAGTTCGACGAACACCGCGATCAGCAGCGTCGCAAACGAGTACATCAGGGCAGCGCGGTGGGCGATGTCGACATACGGATGGGCGAGGTGATTATCCGAGGTGGCCATCTGTCGGTACTTCCAGATTCCCAGGCACAGGGAGAGAAGGAAGATCAGACCGGCCGCGAGCAGCGTCAGTGTCGTGTCGATCCCCAGGGTCATCTGCTCACCCCGCAGTGCGCTTCCAGTGAGTCACCGCTGGGTGATCCAGTCGAAGGCTTGTCGTAGACGACAACCAGCACCACCGCACGATCTGCCGACACCGATCGCATCCGGTGTGGCGTATTCGCGTCGAAATACAGGCTGTCGCCGGCGTCGAGGTGCATCGTCTGTCCGGGGATTTCGAATTCTACGGATCCGGAGTGCACGAACACGAACTCCTCTCCCGTGTGGTCCATGAACTTGGGACCCATCACCGACGCCGGATGAACCACGAACGGCTGCATGGCCTTTCCGACCATGGAGGGCGCGATCGGATCGTAGACGGAAGACTGCACGGAGGAAGCCGGGTCGATCACGCGGTCCTTGGCGCGCACGATCGTCATGGCATTGCCCTCCATACTGTCCGAGAACAGTTGTCCCACATCGGCATCGAGCACCCGTGCAATTTTGAGCGCCACCGCGATCGACGGGGTACTGATACCCCGCTCGACCTTCGAGAGATAGCTCTTCGTCAGACCGGTCTGCTCGGCCAGGCCCTCGAGCGTCAGACCGGCGCGACGCCGATGTGTTCGCAAAAACGCTGCCATTCGATTCCCCTCACGAGACTTTGTGTCATCACCCTACCAACACATTGACCTGCGACGATCAGCGACGCTCGTCCTGAGGGTTGCGCATTTCCGTCCTATATGACACTTTGTGTCCTATAGGTGACTGAATGTCATTGATTCCGGGCCCCGAGAAAGGCACACCCCATGACCGACACGATGCATGCGAGCAAGCAAGAACTCATGGCCACCGCCGAGACGAAAATGCTCACCGAAGTAACCACAGGCAGTTGGACACTTCGACAGAAGATCGCACTGACCTGCCGCGCACTGTCGGACGCCGGCCACGATTCCGGTCTCGCCGGCCAGATCTCCGCCCGCGGTGAGCAGCCTGGCACGTTTGTCACCCAGCGACTCGGCCTCGGGTTCGACGAGATCACCGAGGACAACCTCCTGCTCGTCAACGAGGACCTCGAAGTCCTCGACGGGGAGGGCATGCCGAACCCCGCCAACAGGTTCCACAGTTGGATCTACCGCGCCCGACCCGACGTCAACTGCATCGTCCACACACACCCACTGCACGCGACGGCGTTGTCGATGCTCGAGATTCCCCTCGTCGTCTCCCAAATGGACATCGCGCCCCTCTACGACGACTGCGCATTTCTCGCCGACTGGCCCGGAGTTCCCGTGGGAAACGAAGAGGGCGAGATCATTTCGGCTGCGCTCGGCGACAAGCGGGCAATTCTGCTCGCCCACCACGGCCAACTCGTCGTCGGCAACACGGTCGAAGAAGCATGCTCCCTCGGGCATCTGATCGAGCGGGCCGCGCGGCTGCAGTTGCTGGCAATGGCTGCCGGCGACATCAAGCCGCTACCGCCTCGCCTGGCGAAGGAGGCTCACGATTGGACACTGACCCCTCGGCGCAGCGAGGCGAACTTCGCGTACTACGCCCGTCGGGCTCTCCGCAATCATCCCGACGCACTGACCAACTGAATTTCGTTTCCCACCAACAGAACAGAGAACCCCATGAGCAGCACAATCAAGGGAATCGTCGCCTACCCCATCACCCCGTTCGACCGGGACACCGGAGCATTCGATCCCAAGCCGCTACACACGCTCCTCGACAGCATGATCAGCAGTGGTGTCGACGCGATAGCCCCACTCGGCAGCACCGGCGAGAGCGCCTATCTCGACGACGCCGAATGGGAGTCGGTCGCCCGGGAAACTGTCGACTACGTCGACCGACGAGTCCCCACCGTCGTCGGAGTGTCGGATCTGACGACGGCGGGAGCACTCCGCCGAGCATCGATCGCAGCAGACGCCGGCGCCGACGCGATGATGATCCTCCCCACGTCGTACTGGCATCTGGGTGAGCAGGAGATTCGTGAACACGTCAGTGCGGTCGCCGATTCCGTCGACATTCCCACGATGATCTACAACAATCCCGCGACCACAGGGATCGACATGTCGCCGGAGTTTCTCGTCGACCTCGTCTCCACCGTCGACGGCATCACGATGATCAAGGAATCCACCGGCGACATCACCCGGATGAACCGCATCAACGAACTGAGCGGTGGCACGATCCCCTTCTTCAACGGCAGCAATCCTCTTGCACTGCAATCTTTCTCTGCCGGTGCAAGCGGATGGTGCACGGCAGCACCGTGTCTGGCCCCCGAACAGGTGGTGCACTTCTGGCGTCTACTCGAATCCGGTGATCGGTCGGGTGCCGCCGCTGTGTTCGAACAGATCGAGCCACTACTGAAGGTCCTCGTCAGTCGCGGACTGCCGTCGACGGTCAAAGCCGGGTTGGAATTTCTCGGCGTCGACGCCGGCCTTCCCCGCCGGCCCCTGCTGCCCCTCGACGACAACACCAGGACAGCTTTGTCCGACGCTCTGTCGGTGGCTCGCGGTGTAATCGTCGCGTCGTGACCTGACGTGGGAGTGGGTTCCGGCAAGATGGGATGCACACCGACCGAAGGAGGGGCACCATGTCCGTAGATTCACGGTCTGCAAGGATCGCCGTCACCGGCGCTACCGGTCATATCGGCGGACTGGTGGCTCGGTCGTTGGCCGACGCCGGTGTCCCGCAGCGACTGATCGCGCGTTCGGTCAACCGATTACCGCAGCTCCCCGGTGCCGATTCGGCCCAGACCACGTACGGGGATCAGGAGAGCGCTCTCGCGGCTCTGGCCGGAATCGACACCCTCTTCATGGTCTCGGCGGCCGAAAGCGCAGATCGCCTGGATCAGCACCGCACCTTCATCGACGCCGCAGCGGAGGCCGGGGTCAGGCACATCGTCTACACGTCTTTCCTCGGTGCCGCTCCGGACGCGACGTTCACGCTCGCTCGCGATCACTGGATCACCGAAGAACATATCCGCGCTTCCGGACTCGCATTCACCTTCCTGCGCGACAGCTTCTACCTCGATTTCCTACCCGCTCTCGCCGGTGAAGACGGTGTGATCCGCGGACCCGCAGGTGACGGTCTTGTCGGCGCGGTAGCGCGGTCCGACATTGCTGCCGTCGCCGTGTCGGTTCTGCAGGATCTGGATTCTCATGTCGGACAGACGTACAACCTGACCGGACGCGAGGCACTGACGCTCTCCGAGGCCGCGAGCATCATCACCGAGGTCACCGGCAAGCGGACCACGTACGTCGAGGAAACGCTCGAGGAAGCCTACGAGTCGCGGGCGTCGTACAACGCACCCGATTGGGAGCTCGATGCTTGGGTGTCGACGTACACCGCAATCGCGCAGGGTGAATTGGCGATGATCACGAGCACCGTGGAGGACCTTGTCGGCCGGCCTGCGCTCACGCTGCGTGAATTCCTCACAGCAGAAACCGCCTGATGCCACCACGCAAAGCAACCACGGCACGCAAGGCTGCCGCAAAGAAAGCTGCACCGAAGAAGGCTGCTCCCAAAGAGAGTGCAACCAAAAAGACCGCCGCAAAGAAGACTGTCGCAAAGAAACGATCACGCGCTGTGATGCCCGACGTTCCGACAGCCGCTCCGGGCGAACGAGTCTGGCTTCTCGACGTACCCTTTCGGACGCCGGCGCCTGGTGCGCAGTTCGTCAAGAAATGGAAGAGCTACGCGTGGGTCGGCACGGAGTTGCCTGTAGAACTCGCTCCGTTCAAGGCACTCCCCTTCTCGTATCAGCAGTGGGTCGAGGACGACATCAATGACAGCACCGGCGAACGCCCGGTTGCTGCACCCAAAATTCCTCGGCCCGAGCAGGTTTCGGGGGCTGCGGCCGTCGTCGACGCTGCTCGGGCCGGCAAACGCGGATTTCTGTTGGCAGACAATGCCGGCCTGGGTAAGACGCTGATCGCAGTGATGTCGGCCAAGACGATTGCCGAGGAACGCGGCGAAACCAACATCCTCGTCCTCGTCGATCGACCCGCACAGATCACCATTCCGCATTGGCGCTATTCCATCGCCTCGGTGGGCGACGGCGGATTCCGCTGGCTGATCATGTCGCCTGACCAAATGAAGAAGCTGATCGCGCGGAACGGCCGTCCCAAGTACACCTTCGGTGTGGTGATCGCGGACGAGGCCCAGCTGTACAGCAACGACACACAGCGCACAGCTGCCTTCGAGAAGGTTGCGCGCTTTTCCAATTCACACGAGCAAGCGCCGTTCGTCCTGTCCGTGACAGCAACACCGGGACATACGCCGGCAGATCAGCGTTACCTGGCGCCGCTTTTTGCGCAGCTGCATTCAGAACCTTCGGAGTACTGGTCCGACCTGGGTGCCAGGCTTGTCGAGTCCGGCCTTCCGCTGGACAAGTCCTACGGGAAGTGGACGTGGAGCGCAGAGGCGAAGGAATCAGCGACCCTGCAATCCCAGGCGCTCGAGACCGTGCGTGGATGGATGTCGAACAGCAAACCGCCCTTGATGATTCATCGACCGACTCCGTGGGGACCCGTTCCGCTCGACGGTATGCCGATCGACCTCACGCATGCCCAGCGCGCCGAGTACGAGACCGAGTGGGCCGAGTACGCCTACGAAATGGGATTGGCCCGCAAGAGCCGCAACATCGCGCGGGGCCGTGCGCTTGTTCTGCGCTATCGACAGAAGGCGGGCATGATCCGCGCCGAATCGACGGCCCAGTGGGCGCAGGCGCAGGTCAAGGCAGGCAAACAGGTGTTGGTGGCCGTCGAATTCGTCTCCACGGCAGGCGATCCACTGGTCGAGATGATCGAAGACGCCGGGATCTCGGTGGCAAAACTGTTCGGCGCGGTGCCGGACAAGGAGGGTCAACGTCTGCGGTTTCAACGCGGGGATGCACCGGTCATCGTCTTCAATGTCACGACCTCGATCTCGCTCCACGCCAACGAAGCACTCCCCGACGGCACTCACGCGTCCTCGTTGCCACGGACGGGAATCTTTCATCAACCGCGATACTCAGGGATCGCGGCAGAACAGACATTCGGTCGGTCACACCGCGACTACCAGACGTGTCCATGGGTCATACCCTTCGGCGTGGGCACCAAGGAAGAGGACGTCGCCACGGTCATGTTGCGCAATCTCAATTCGGTCACAGGTCTGAAAGGTGGTGATCGATCCGGTCTGCGGTCGCTGTCCGAACTGCTCGGCGTCGAGTGGCTAGAGCCCGATGTCTTGACCTCGGAGTCTTGACCTCGGAGGCTTGACCTCGGAGTCTTGACCTCGGAGTCTTGACCTCGGAGTCTTGACCTCGGAGGCTTGACCACGGCGGCTTGACCTTCCAATGGCCGTCCAACGCGCGCACACGAACGGTTTCGGAGGTATGCCCCAATTCCGCTCCACCAAAACCGAATTCGGCTGACCGCTTCATTCCTTTCGGGACCTTGGGACTCAGGTATCTGTGACCTGACGTGGCAGACTCTTTCGAGTCGAGGTGCACCAGCCTCGAAACAGTGCCGAGAAACCGAGGGGTCCTATGCGCAATATCTACCGGTCATTGATGCGCAATGTCGGCCATACACAATGGTTCTCGGATCTCGGCAAGGATCTGGTTCCGCTCGATCGAGCAGTGCAGAGAGCGTCGGGCGGCAAGCTCTCACTCGTCGGCGAGAACACCGTGACCCAGCTACTGCTCACCACCACTGGCCGCAAGACCGGCCGTTCTCGCACTACGCCACTTCTGTACGCACCCGACGGCGATGCGTTTGTCGTCGTCGGATCCAACTGGGGGCAGGATACGCATCCAGCGTGGACACTCAATTTGATGGCAAATCCCACCGCAATCGTGACAGTGAAGGGCGTCGAAATACCGGTCGGTGCGAGTCTGGCGGAGGGCGCCACGCGTAAGAAGTTGTGGAAGCTCGCGACCACCACGTGGCCACCGTACGAAACCTACGCCGATCGAGCATTCGGGCGCCAGATCCGCGTATTTCGACTCCAACCTGTCAAATAGCTGCTGGCGAGCGCAGGATGGGAAGGACCACCCTGCCGATCTCAGGAGCATTCGCGAATGTCCACAGCACTGACTCACGCAGAAGACACACAGATCACAGCTTCCAACGGGCGGATCGCACTGGAGCCGAACCCCCGCCGCATTCGAGCATTCTTCGCTGGTCACGCCGTCGCGGACACCACTCGTTCGGTGTACCTTTTCGAACGCGGCCGCCTGCCGATGTACTACATCCCTCGCGCGGACGTTCGCACCGAATTCCTCGTCCCGACGTCGACGACCACCCATTGCCCCTGGAAAGGCGACGCCACCTATTGGACGATCGAGATCGGGGATCGCCGGGCCGAGGACGCCGTCTGGTCCTACCCTGAACAGTTCGACGGTTCCCTGGACCTGAGTGAGTACGCCGCGTTCTATTGGGATCGCATGGACGCCTGGTACGAGGAGGATCAACAGGTCTTTGTCCACGCCCGCGATCCATACGTACGTATCGACGCACTCCCCTCGTCCCGACACGTCCAAGTTTTTGTCGGCGACGTACTGGTCGCCGAGACGACGCGACCCAGACTGCTGTTCGAAACCGGACTGCCCACGCGGTACTACATTCCGAGAATCGACGTTGGCAGCGAGTACTTTGTGCCGTCCCCGACCACCACGGCCTGCCCGTACAAGGGCACTGCGTCGTATCTGTCCTTCACCGGCACAACCGAACTCGCACCGATCGAGGATCTGGCGTGGTTCTATCCGTTCACTACCGCCGAAGCGTCCGGGATCGACAACCACGTGTCGTTCTATCCCGAACGCGTCGGCAAGATCCTGGTGGACGGTACCGAAATCTGACAGGCGCCGAAATCTGACAGGTGCGGGGATCCGAGAAGGTGCGGGTGCCTATCCCACCGAGACAAGGGATTCCGGGATTCGCAGTTCAGTCTTTTCCAGCCGGCGATCGTGCATCCACACCAACGCCGTTGCAACGGAGAAGACCAACCCGGCGATGCATACTCCGTTCCAGCCGTACGACTTCCACACCATCGACCCCACAGCCGAGCCCACGGCGGCACCCACGAAGTAGGTGGTCATGTACACCGAGTTCACACGCGAACGCGCTTCGGGGACAAGGGCGTAGATCACGTTCTGGTTGCTGACGTGCACTCCCTGCAGCGCGAGGTCGGCAAGAACGATGGCAACAAGAAACCACACTATATGCGTGGCACCGGAGGCAAACGGAAGCCACGAGACCAACAGAATCGCGATAGCTCCGCCCGTCGCCACCTGACCCAGTCCCCGATCGGCCAGTCTGCCCGCCACGGTCGCCATCAACGCTCCCGCCACGCCGAGTAGTCCGACCAGGCCGATTTGAGTATCGCTGTAGCCGAATTCGCCGGAGAGAAGAAAGGCCATTGTCGTGAAGACTGTGCTGACGGCAGCAAAAGCCAGCCCGCCCATGGCCGATCGAGTTCTCAGGCGCGGCAAGGTCGCAGCCAACTTCCCTACCGACACGAGCGTTGCGCCGTAGCTTGCCTTCGGTCGATCGGCGGAATCGGAAGGCAGAGATCGCCACAGTGCCACGGCCATCACCACCATCAGAACCGCCGCAACCTTGTAGACCGTCGACCAACCTCCCAGTCCGGAGAGCACGCCGGCAACACTGCGCGCCAACAGGATTCCGATCAGCAGTCCGCTCATGATCGTTCCGACCACCTGACCGGACCTCTCAGGTTCGGCCAGTGAGGCGGCAAACGGAATCAGCACCTGGGCAGCAACCGAAAAGACCCCTGCCACTGCGATTCCCACGGCAAGCGTGGCAAAGTTGGGCGCAAATCCGCTGACCGCTTGACCGGTAGCCGCCAGCAGCATGAGCCCTACCGTCAGCTTGCGTCGGTCGACCATGTCGCCTACCGGAACCAGAAGTATCAATCCGAGTGCATACGCGACCTGTGCAATGGTCACCGTCGCGGCCGCTGCGGAGGCCGAGACGTTCAAGTGATCCGAAATGGAATCGAGAAGTGGCTGATTGAAGTAGTTACCGCCCGCGCACAGACCCGTCGCTGCAGCCATCAGCAGCACTATCGGTAGTCCGAGCCTCGGACGCGCGTCGCTTGAAATCATGTCGTCAAGCATGACCGCCCACACCGACGTGCGTCCAATAGATAGATATGCATGATCTATCTCCAGAAGCGATAGATTGGTGCAATGGAACTACGTCACATCCGCTACGCCCTGGCAGTCGCGGAAGACAGACACTTCAGCCGTGCTGCCGCGCGGTTGCACGTTTCACAGTCTGCGTTGAGCTCCCAGATCAGAGACCTCGAAAAGGAACTGGGAGTCGAATTATTCAACCGCAACAGTCGAAACGTCGGCCTGACTGCTGCCGGGGAGGTTTTTGTCGCCCGCTCCCGTGAGGTGCTCGGCGCCGTGTCGAGACTGGTCAGTGATGTCTCGGCACGGAGCAACGAGCAAGTGCGGCTGACGGTCGGCACCATTACCTCGGCGGGGCGCGTCGACGTCGGCCGTGCGCTGGCAGATCTGACACGCCGCCACCCTGCAATCAACATCACCGCGCGACCGTACGGCAGTGAAGTAGTTATCGAAGGAGTCCGGTCCGGCGCAATCGACGTCGGCATCGTCGGATTGGCCGCAGGTCGCCTACCCAAGAGCTTTGCCGCCGCACCGTTGTGGAGTGAACCCACCGCAGCGTTTGTTGCTCCCGACCATCCCTTTGCCCAGGCCTCGTCGATCAGACTCGAAGACCTACGGGATCACACTCTCGTGGACTTCGCCTCCGGCAGCGAGGCCCGTGTCCAAACCGACCAAGCCTTCGCCGAATCACAGGTCCCACGCGGAAAAACGCTCGAAGCCAACTCGGTGGACCTGATCTGTTCACTGACCGCCAACGGCCTGGGTGTCGGTTTGCTCCCCCAGTCCATGAGCGCCCTACATCCCGAACTGGTCTGTATTCCGATCACCGATGCGCCGCATCGGATCGTCCACGCAATTACCGAACCCACCCATTCGTCGGCGCTCGCCCGCGAATTCGTCGAACTACTCGCGGCGCAGTTCGCTACTTGAGCAGTTTCGACATTCGCCTGTCCGCCAACGGCTTACCGCCTGTCTGGCACGTCGCACAGTATTGAAAAGAACGCTCCGCGAACGACACCTCGCGTACGACGTCACCGCACACCGGACAGGGAAGTCCGGTGCGAGCATGTACTCGCATCCCCGAGCGTTTCTCACCTTTGAGCCGCGCCGCGTCCTGACCTTCCGAACGCTCGATCGCGTCGGCCAGCGTGGACCGCATCACGGCATACAGCGTCGAAATCTGCTCCGGCGTCAGCCGCGACGAGGTCGCGAATGGCGATAGTTTCGCGGTGTGGAGGATCTCGTCCGAGTAGGCGTTCCCGATGCCGGCGATCAACGACTGATCGACTATCGAGTTCTTGATCCGCGCCGACGTCCCGCCCAGAATCTCTGCGAACTCAGCTTCTGTCACAGCCATCGCGTCCGGCCCCAACCGGGCGATGCCCGGAACCTCCTGCGGATCGTTCACCACCCACACGGCGAGACGTTTCTTGGTGCCGGCTTCGGTGAGATCGAATGCCGGCGTCAACCCTTCAGGTGTGAAGAAATGAACGCGCAGCGCCAACGGCCCCTTCCCCGGCTTCGGCGGCGTTGGCGACGGATTATCGAGCCACCGCATCCAACCGGCACGGGAGAGATGCGTGACCAACCACAACCCGTCGCAATCCAGAGCCAGATGTTTCCCGAAGCGGGCGGCGCCCGTGACGTCACGCCCTTGCAAAGCCGTGATCGGCGGATCGAAGGTCTTGAGCACACTCAATGCAGCGATATCGACGCGTCCCACTACTGCGCCGACCGCGTGCTGACGAAGGAACCCTGCCAGCGCTTCCACCTCGGGTAGTTCAGGCATGGCATCAGACTAACGCCGACCACGGACACTCACCGTGTGCTCAGTCCGTTTCGGTCAGCAGAACCACCGAGTGTCCACCGCGCGCCTTCGCTGCGTACATCGCGCGATCTGCACGTCGCAGCAAAGTGGGATAGGCGATGAGTGCATCGTCCGGCGATTCGAAAGGACCTGCGACCTTCGCGATTCCGACGCTCAGGGCGACCTCGGAATGGTCGGGAGCAGTGACCGTTGATCGCTGAAGTTCTTGTTCGAGTCGATCGACCGAGCGTTGATCGCCCGAATCGACGATGATGAACTCGTCGCCGCCGATCCGTGCGATCAAGGCCGCCGGGCCGGCGCATTCGACCAGTCTCGATCCGACCTTCTCGATCACAGCGTCCCCGACTGTGTGCCCATATTCGTCGTTGATGGTCTTGAATCGATCGATGTCGACAGCGGCGACAACGACAAGCGCCGAATTCGCGTACGACCGCTCCAGTAGCAGTCGCACCTCGTCGGCCAGTCCCCTCCTGTTGAGTAGTCCGGTCAGTGGGTCCAACTGCGAATTCAGCGCATCGGTGCCGAGGATGGAGAAGATGAACTGACAGGCAAAGGGGATCACGTAGATCGCCGCGCCGACGAGAACTGTCAAAGCGATCAGAACCGGAACATCCGAATAGTTCTCGACAACGGAAATGCGCGTCACAATGCCGATGACTACGACGAATACCCACAGCATGTGAAGGCTCTGTATTCGAGCATTGTGGAAGAACGCGATGTATCCGCCGATCACCGAGAACATCACGGCATGTGCCAGTGCCGCAAGTGGATTGGAATACAACAGCATTGCGGCCGCTATTCCCACTTCCGAATAGAGCACAAAGGCGTATGACCAGGAACGGGAGAGGTTGCGCCTCGTCGAGAGGGCGACGGCCATCATCACGGTTATGACGATGATGACTGCGTTCGCGGTGCGCGCGTGCGGAGTGGTCGGTCCCTGTGGACTGAAGCGAGTCAAGAACATGATCACGGTGACCAGCACCAACGAGCAGACGACAAGAAACCGCGAGGCGACGGTCAACCCTTTGTCCGCGAGATAGCGATTGAAGGTGTCGAATTGGTCCGGACGCCGATACCAATCGACAAGTTGAGAAGAGATCAGCCGGAATGCGGGGCCGGAGAGCGGTCGTTGAGACGCGACGGCGTCCGAACGCTCCACACTCTCGGCAGATTCCATAGGGTCAGGGTAATCCAGTCAACTCCCCGCAATCAGACAATTCTCACTGTTTGCCGTCCCACATCACAACTCGATCGCCGCCGGCGGCCTTCGCGCGGTACATCGAGGCGTCTGCTACTCGAAACAGTTCCGTCAATTCCTCGTCGGAAATGATCGAAGACCATTCGGCAGAGGTGATCGCGACTCCGACGCTGGTCGTCACCGCCGGATCACGATCGTCGATTCGGAGGTGCCTTCGTAGATTGTCCTCGAATGCGGGCGCTGCATCGACGTCGATCGTGTCCACCAAGACGAACTCGTCCCCACCGAATCTGGCGAAGAGCGCCTTCTCGCCGCCGCACCACCGCAGTCGATCAGCAATCTGACGAAGTACGAGATCGCCTTCCTCGTGCCCCCGCGAGTCGTTGACGCTCTTGAAGGAATCGACATCGACGATCGCGACGACATACGACGACTTGCTCGACGCGTGCCCCGTTGCCCCCATTTCGACAACAGCTCGCTGCAGCCCGCGCCGATTCAGAAGGCCGGTCAACGGATCCACATCCGAACTGTCCGCGTCGGAGCCGAGAAGTGAGAGGACGAACTGGCAGGCGAACGGGATGACCACGATCCCGGTGGCGATGATCAGACACAGTGCGGTGGCCAACGCAGGATCCGCGTAGACCGCGACCTTTCGTCCGACCACTGCCAGAACCACGATGGACAGGGCGATGTGAATCGCCTGGAGTCTCGCGTTGTGAAAATACGCGATGTACCCACCGATCAGTATCAAGAGCACGCACTGGATCAACCCGATGAAGGGGTCACTGTTCAAGAACACACCGACAAATACGCCGACCTCGCAGTAGGCGACAAAAAAGTACGACCACCGACGCGTGATTTCGGGCAGAAGGCAGAAGAGCACGATCACCGCGACCGTGACTCCGATGATGACGGCGTTGACGACGCTGGTGACGTGGTTGTGCACGCCCGCGTCGCTGAAGCGCAGCAGAGTCATCGCAACGATGACCGTCGTCAGGGAACCGATGACCAGCAATCGGACGGCTAGCTCCAGGCCCTTCGTGGCGAGGTATCGATTGAAACTGTCGAATTGATCAGGACGCCGATACCACTGAACGAGAAGATCGAAAGCCGACTTCACAGCTGATTTTTCACGGCCACGCGGAGCGGGCAGAATCGACTGCAGTCGGTCCTGCCCGAACGATGTCATGCGCAGATCATAGGTGCGCAGACCGTCGTTCGGGATCAAGAGCGCAGGATCGAGGCCGCAAATCCGCGGTCGGTGTCAGCGCCGAACGAGGTACGTGTCCATGATCCAACCGTGCTTCTCGCGCAGCTCCGCCCGGCGCGCGACGATCCGATCTTCGACGTCGCGCAGGTTGCCGGAAATCAACTCCTCGTCCGCGGTTCCGAGGTATGCCCCCCACCAGATTTCGGCATGGTCTTCGGCCACCTGAGTGAAGGTGCAATGCGCGTCGAGCATGACGACGGCGTTGTCCACGCCGTCGGGTAATCCCTCGGCCAGTTTGCGGCCGGTCGTGATGTGGATGGGTTCGCCGATTCGGTTGAGGACGATTCGGTGCTGTGCGGCCAACGACTGCACGCTGGTGATTCCCGGGATGACGGAGTAGTCGAACGTCGCTCTCCCGCGAGCGAGCACCCGCTCGACGATCCGCAGAGTGCTGTCGTAGAGGGAGGGGTCACCCCAGACGAGAATCGCTCCGACGCCAGGTTCGGCCGCGAATTCCGCTTCGAATTTCGCGGCCCGACGCTCGTGCCAGTCCTCGACAACCCCCTCGTAATCGGTCGGGGTTCGGTCCCGCGGCGGGTCCGTGATCTCGACCACCTTGTAGTCGAGGTGAACGTGCTCGTCGAGGATGCCGGTTCGCAAGTCGACCAGAGCCTGCTTCTCGTCACCCTTTCCGATGATGAAGAACGTATCGGCCCTGTTCATAGCCTTGATCGCCTGAACCGTCACCTGGTCGGGATCACCCGCACCGATACCGATCACCAAGAGTTCGCGCATGTGCCGAGGCTATATTGCCGTGCGCCTTTATTAACCGCGGGAGGTTAATAAAGGCGCACGGCAAGGCAGGCCCTAGACTGATTCCCGTGACTGTCTCCACTGCTTACGAAGACCTCCTCCGGCTCGTCATGGAGACGGGTACTGCCAAATCCGATCGAACCGGAACCGGCACCCGCAGCATCTTCGGTCACCAGATGCGTTTCGATCTTGCCGACGGCTTTCCGCTCGTCACCACCAAGAAGGTCCACCTCAAGTCGATCGTCAACGAGCTCCTGTGGTTCCTGCGCGGCGACTCCAATGTGGCGTGGCTGCACGAGCACGGCGTCTCCATCTGGGACGAGTGGGCCGACGAGAACGGCGAACTCGGCCCCGTCTACGGCGTCCAGTGGCGTAGCTGGCCCACCCCTTCGGGCGAGCACATCGACCAGATCACGCAGACCGTCGAGACCCTGCGCTCCAACCCCGATTCGCGGCGAATCATCGTCTCGGCGTGGAACGTCGCCGACATTCCACAGATGGCTCTGGCTCCATGCCACGCGTTCTTCCAGTTCTACGTCGCCGACGGCAAGCTCTCCTGCCAGCTGTACCAGCGCAGCGCCGACATGTTCCTCGGCGTTCCGTTCAACATCGCCAGCTACGCGCTGCTCACCCACATGATGGCCCAGCAGGCCGGACTCGACGTCGGCGAGTTCGTCTGGACCGGCGGTGACTGCCACATCTACGACAACCACGTCGACCAGGTCACCGAGCAGCTCGGTCGCGAGCCCCTTCCGTTGCCGACCCTGAAGCTGAACAAACGCGACTCCATTTTCGACTACACCTTCGAGGACGTCGAGATCGTCGATTATCAGCACCACCCTGCGATCAAAGCACCGGTAGCGGTCTGACGATGACCGATCGCACAGTCACCCTCATCTGGGCGCAGGCCCACGACGGCGTCATCGGCGTCGACAACACGATCCCGTGGCGCGTGTCCGAGGACATGGCTTACTTCAAACGCGTCACCATGGGACATCCGGTGATCATGGGACGGCGCACCTGGGACTCCATTCCACTGAAGTTCCGGCCGTTCAGCGGGCGTCGGAACATCGTCGTCACGCGCGATCCGCAATGGCAAGCCGAAGGCGCCGAGGTAGTCCACGGGCTGGACGACGCCTTGGCGTTGCCGGACGGTGACGTATTTGTCGTCGGAGGCGGGCAAATTTATTCGGCTGCACTGCCATTCGCGACGCATCTCCTGGTGACCGAGGTCGACCTCGACATCGCCGGTGATGCCTTTGCTCCCGAGATCGGCCCCGAATGGAACCTGAAGTCCGACGAGCCCTGGCAGACCTCGGAGAAGAGCGGGCTGCGCTTCCGCTGGCTGGAATACACGCGCTGACCGACTTCCGCCGATAACGAGGCACCTCGCGAGTGAGTCGGTCATACTCCAAGAACGACATTCACCGCTTCCGAGAGGTCTTCGATGGACAAGAAGTCACTGACCGCTCTCGCTCGTCAACAGTTGAAACTGGCGGGCTCGGCGACCAGCGGTCGCAGTTCACAAACCGTCTACGGCGGCCACCAGCGCAGCCTGCGACAGACGGTGATCGCCCTGAGCGCCGGCAAGAGCCTCGCCGAACACGACAGTCCGGGCGAAGCCACACTGTTGGTCCTGAGCGGGAAGCTGAATCTTGTGTGTGGGAGCGACCAGTGGAAAGGATCCACCGGTGATTTCCTCACCGTGCCGGCCGACCGCCACAGCGTCGAAGCGCTCGAAGACGTTGCATTTCTGCTCACCGTCGCTATGAAGGGTTGAAGTCGGTACCGTCTTCCGGGTGAGCGAAACCGTGATCGAAGTGTCCATCGTCGCAGCCCCGTCCGTTTTGTGGCCCGCCCTGCGCGACCCGTCGCTGATTCGTCGTTGGTTCGGCTGGGAGTACGACGGTCTCGACGACGAAATCGCCCAGATCTACTCCACCGCTGAGGCCGATCCCGAGGCACTGACGCTGAAACTCGGAAACGGTGACCGCTTCTCACTTCTCGAACAAGACGGCAAGACGGTCGTCCGCATCGATCGGCCGGCCAAATCTGCCGACGACGACTGGTACGACGACATCACCGAGGGATGGACGACGTTCCTCCAGTTGCTCAGATTCGCAGTGGAGCACCACGGACTCGCTGAGCGAAGAACCATCTATCTCGACGGCCTGCTGCTCCCTGGCGAGAATGCGGCAACCGTCCTCGGGCTCACCGAAATCGGTTTGGAAGCGGGAAGTCGATACGCGGCGACAATCGCTCCCGGCGACTATTTCGAAGGCGTCGTCGACTACGTCACCGATCACCAATTCGGGTTGACAGTCGAAGATCTCGGTCCTGGTCTACTCTCTGTCGCGACCCAGTCGGTGACTCCGCAGCGGCCAGACGGAGGCATGTCCATCCTGCTGACCACCTACGACCTGAGCGATGACGAGTTCGACGAAATCAAGCATCACTGGTCGTCGTGGTGGGAAGGTCGCCGTCAGGAGGGCTGACGTTCCGCGAGGCGATATGCTTCGACCATGGTCGAAGCATCGGGTCACAGTCCGGCACGCACGTTCGGCGAGTTGCTCGACCGCCTGGGCGATTCCAATGCAGACATACCGACACTCCACCGTCTGCTCGAGGCGGTCCTGGTGGTCGGTTCAGGTCTGGATCTCGACCTGACTCTCCAACGGATCATCACCTCTGCGACAACGGTTCTGGATTGCCGCTACGGCGCCCTGGGGGTTGCGGCGCCGGGGGGCGGACTCTCGGAATTCGTGTACGAGGGAATCTCCGGGTCCCAACGCGCGACCATGGGACATTTCCCCGAAGGTCATGGCGTTCTGGGTGTTCTGATGAATCACCCGCAGACTTTGCGTGTGGCGCATCTCGGCGACCATCCCGAATCGGTGGGATTCCCCGCAAATCATCCGCCGATGGAGAGTTTCCTCGGGGCGCCGATCATGATGCGAGGAAAGGTGTTCGGAAGCATCTACCTGACTGAGAAGCGCGGAAAAGCCGAGTTCACCCAAGAAGACGAGGTCATTCTCGAGGCCCTCGCCATCGCAGCCGGCATCGCTGTGGAAAATGCTCGACTGTTCGAGCAGTCACGAACTCGTGAAAGATGGCTCACCGCAACATCTGCCATTCGCTCGCGATTGCTGGCCGGTGACTCGCTCGAGGACGGCCTGCAACTTCTTGCCAGTCGCGTTCGGGACCTGACCGGCGTCGACGACGTGATCGTGGTGATCTGCGAGAACGGATACGCACAGGTTCACGCTGCAGCCAGCGCCAGAACCACGTCACGTGGAGTCAGAATTCCAGCGACGACCTATCCGTTCGACGTGGTGCGGAGCACTCGAAAGCTACAGGTACTCACCACTTTAGGTGCACTCACCGAACTGGTGCCGTCGGCCGGAAGTGCGGTCGTGGCACCGATGTGCGTCGCCTCGGGTGTAGTCGGCGCGGTCATCGTGGCGTCGAACTCGACCAACACGCACTGGGATCACGACGAACTGACCCGAATCGAGTCGATGGCCGAACTCGGCTCCGTTGCAATCGAGTTCGACGAGAAACAAAAGGCGCAACGCCTGTTATCGGTTCTCGCGGACCGCGACCGCATCGCACGAGATCTGCACGACAACGTCATCCAGCGACTGTTCGCGAGCGGAATGAGCCTGCAGAGCACGCTTCCGGACGAGACCCTCCCGGAGTCGGCGCGCGCGATTGTCAAACGATCCCTCGAACAGCTCGACAAGACAGTCCGCGAGATTCGGACAACCATCTTCGATCTGCAGACTCCCACAGCCACCGATTCGTCGAGCCTGCGCCGACGCCTCCTCGATGTCATCGGCGACGCCACCGCACAGTCCGCCGTGACCCCCAGCGTCCAATTCTCCGGCGCCATCGACACTCTGGTGAATCCCGGGATCCACCAGCACGCCGAAGCTGTGCTGCGTGAGGGGC
This sequence comes from Rhodococcus sp. 66b, assembly GCF_002076325.1. NCBI lineage: Bacteria > Bacillati > Actinomycetota > Actinomycetes > Mycobacteriales > Nocardiaceae > Rhodococcus > Rhodococcus sp. 66b. The sequence goes on along the minus strand of NZ_MUZB01000002.1, from coordinate 270,781 downwards.
TGAGCAACGTCCTTCGGCATGCACACGCACACCACATCACCATCGCAGTCACCGCGGACGTCGAATTTGCGATCACGATCGAAGACGACGGCGTCGGACTCCCCTCCGACTTCCACAAGAGTGGACTTCACAATCTCGAGCGCCGTGCCGAACATTGCGGCGGTACGTGCACGATCGTCAACCACGATCCGAGCGGTGCACGCCTGCTCTGGCGAGTACCGCTCGGGCGCACCAACTCGAATCGACCGAAGTCCGGTCGGTAGACCTATCGACTGCCGCTGCGGATTTCGGTGGCCAGCACCGCAGCCTGAGTACGACGCTGCATGCCCAGCTTCGAGAGCAGACGCGTCACGTAGTTCTTGACTGTCTTCTCCGCGAGGAACAATCGCGCGCCGATCTCCCGGTTGGTGAGTCCCTCTCCGATGAGGTCGAAGACTGCTCGCTCCTGATCGGAAAGTTCGGCCAACGGATCAGCTGTGCGGTCGCTACGGATCCGCTGCATCAGCGCCTCCGTCGCCCGACTGTCGAGCAGTGAACCGCCGCGCCCGACTGTGCGGACCGCAGCGACCAGATCGGTTCCGAGAATCTGTTTGAGGACAAATCCCGAAGCGCCCGCCATGATCGCGTCGAGTAGTGCCTCGTCGTCCGCGTACGACGTGAGCATCAGGCAGCGCAGGTTGGGCAGCATCGAGCGCAGTTCGCGGCACAGTTCGACGCCGTTGCCGTCCGGCAGCCGTACGTCCAGAACCGCGACGTCGGCATTGCTCTGCGGTACCGCAGCCAATGCTTCTCCCACGGATGCGGCCTCACCCACCACCACGAAGTCTTCGACCCCACCGAGTAGGTCGAACAATCCGCGTCTGACGATCTCGTGATCGTCGACCAGGAATATCCGCGTTGTCATCGAACCCCTCCAAAAGACATCTCACGTCGAACGGTACCGGAGACGGTGGACTCAAAAGTCATTGAATGCATTCTCTTCACTTGTTGACGTGCCGAACGATGAGAACCGGGCAATCCGCAGTATGGAGCAGTGCCCGACTAGTCGATCCGAGGAGCATTCCCGCGAATCCGCCGCGCCCGCGACTGCCGACGACGATCAATTGCGCCGTCTCCGCGTATTCACTGAGAACGCGGACCGGACGGTCACGCGCGACGACTCTCTCGACGACGACGTCTGGGTAGCGCTCGGTGAAACCAGCCAATTGCTCGGCAAGGACAACTTCCTCACCTGTCTGGATGCTGCTCCACAGTGGATCGTCGGGGGTGGCGCCCAGGGAGGGCTGCACGCTCACATCGCTCCACACGTTGACCGCGATCAATGTTGCACCCCGAGCGGATGCCTGTTCGAAAGCATGCTCGACTGCCTCGATGCTGCTTTCGGATCCATCGACACCGACGACGACAGGACCTTCGGTCGGCGGTCGACCATCAAGCGTCCGGCCCCGGACTACCGCCACCGGAGATTCGCCGTGCGAGACGACCGACACCGTCGCGGAACCGACGACCAATCCGGTGAATTCACCATGCCCGCGGGGCCCGAGCGCAATGATGTACGCGCCCTTGGACAATTCGATCAGGCGATCGGAGACGCTGCCGTCGAGTAGTTCGGTGACGATCTCGAGGTCGTCGTCGATGCTTTGTCGCGCGAGGATCTGCGCGCTGTCCAGACGAGCGGTGGCTGTGCGGCGAAGTTCGTCCTTGAAGCTCTCGGCGAGGTACGGCTCGGAGTAGTAGAAAGCGGGGATGTGCACCACCGTCGCGATGTGCAGCGGACGACCGAGCGCCACCGCCGTTCGAGCGGCCCAGACGACAGCCGACGACGCCGATTCCGAGCCGTCCACTGCCACGACTACGGGTTTGGTTGCACTCATGTTCGTCCCTCCACGATCGACCAGAGAATCTCTTCGCCCTCACACTATTGCCCAATGACGGCAAAAAGGATTCATCAGCCGACGCGAGTCCCGAATCGGACATTCCGAGTTCGGGTGGACTGCGGCAACGGCCCCGCCAACATCCCTTTCGGGCGTCAACGAGGCCACCGGTGCCGGATTCGCACGCAAATCCTGGCTACTCGATCCACGTTAGGCGAAGAACCCGACCGGTCAGAAGTGAAAAAAGTCCCATATGAAAGCGCCGAAAATCGGGTTTCGTGCGCAAGAGATCCCGAATCACCCGATCTGCTGTGCGCCTTTATTAACCGCCGGCGGTTAATAAAGGCGCACGGCAGGGTCAGTCACAAATCTTGCGGAACTTCTCGATCAGCTGAACACGGCCGTTGCGATCGGCCGCCAACGGCGTGACGTTGAGCGTCGTGACGCCAGCTTCGGCGAAGGCTGCGACGCGTTCCTTGACGTAGCTCTCGGGACCGATCAACGACACGGCGCGAACCAGCTCGTCCGGGACCGCTGCTGCGGCCTCGTCCTTCTTGCCCGCGAGGTAGAGATCCTGAATCTTCTCGGCGGCCTCTTCGTAGCCGTATCGCACCGCGAGGTCGTTGTAGAAGTTCTTGCCCTTGGCGCCCATACCGCCGATGTAGAGCGCAAGGCTCGGGCGTACCCAGTCGAGCATGTGGTCGACGTCGTCACCGATGGCCAGGGCCGGCGACGCGTACACCTGAAGCTCGCCGAGGCTCGGATCGCGCTTGGCCTTGCCCTTCGCAATCGGCTCGCCCCATACGCTTGCTGCCTTTTCCGGATGGAAGAAGATGGGTTCCCAGCCTTCGGCGATCTCAGCCGTCAGTTCGACGTTCTTGGGTCCGAGCGAAGCGATCAGGATCGGGATGCGCTCACGCACAGGATGATTGATCAGCTTGAGCGGCTTGCCCAGTCCGGTGCCCTTCTCGGCAGGGAGCGGAACCTGGTAGTACTTGCCCTGGTATTCGACCTTCTCGCGGCGCCACACCTGACGGCAGATCTCGACGACCTCACGCGTGCGTCCCAACGGAGCGTCGTACTTGACGCCGTGGAATCCCTCGATCACCTGCGGTCCGGAAGCACCCAGGCCCATAACGAAGCGACCGTTGGAGACGAAGTCCAGGCCCGCTGCCGTCATGGCGGTCAACGAGGGCGTACGGGTGTAGATCTGGAAGATTCCCGAAGCGAGTTCGATGGTGGACGTCTTGGCCGCCAGGTAACCGAGCTGGCTGACCGCGTCGAAGGAATACGCTTCCGGAACGAAGGCGATGTCCAGGCCCGCCTTCTCCAGGTCACCGACCTCTTCGACGGTTTCGGCGAACCCGCCGCTGTAGTTCAAACCCATACCGATACGCACGTTGTAACCCCAATCCAGACGATTGCCGCCGTGTGCGACGCGCACACAGCCTTGGTACTCCCATCGAACACTTAACTCACATCGAACACTACGGAACATGAGTCCGCATTCATGTGACTACCCCGTTCGTATTCGATGACCGAAACGAACGGGGTAGCGGGAGAACCTGGAGAGGTCAGGATTCTTCGGGGCGAACCACCATGACGGGGCACTTGGCCGAAGCGATCAGGGTATTGCTGGTCGAGCCGAGGAGCATGCCACGGAATCCGCCACGGCCACGGCTGCCGACTACAACAAGCTGCGCTTTTGCCGACCAGTCCAGCAGCCGTCCTCGTGGGTTGTCGAGGTATACCTCGCGCCGGACCTTCACGTCCGGGTACTGCTCGGACCAACCGGCCAAGCTCTCGCTGAGTACTGCGTGCTCTTCCTCTTCGAGAGACTGCGGGGCAAGCGCAGCTGCCCTCGGGTCTTCGAATGCCGCGCTACCGAGGTCACTCCACACGTGCAGCGCCACCAACTCGGCACCGCGGAACGCTGCTTCCTCGAATGCCGCGCCCACTGCTTGCGCGCTGAGCGCACTGCCGTCGACGCCGACCACGACGGGTCCCTCCGAAGGCACTGCGCCGTCGCGGTCCCGTACGACGATGACCGGGCACTTGCCGTGACTGGCAACACCGACCGCTGTATTGCCGAGAACTGCCGTCGCCGCCTTGCCTGAAGCGGACGCTCCGACAACGACCCGCCTGGCCTGCGCCGAACTCTCGATCAACCACTGAGTTGCGCTACCGATGGCGATTTCGGTGTGAACTTCGAGTTTCGGATCGATCTCATGGGCGAATTGTTCCGCCTCTGCCAAGATCGCTTTTCCCGCCTCTTCGACCCATTCGTACACCCCACCCGCGTCGACGTACGGTCCGCCGAAACCGTAAGGCGCGAAGTCGAGAGCGTGGATGATGTCGAGTCGCAATTCGCGCTGGGCGGCGATTTTCGCGGCCTCGCGGAGCGCAGTGGACGCAGTGTCCGAACCCTCGACTCCGACAACAACACTGTTATGTTCGCGTGAACTCATGTGCCCACCTTCCTGAAGAAGTAACCGAGCCACTTTCACTCTAACCATCCCACTTGTCCGGCTTTTTTGGGGTCGCCCCCTCTTCATTTCGGGGACTTAGGTCCCCGAAACTGTTGACGGATAGGAGAATTAGCAGAGCAATCAGGACCAGGTGTGAACGGGATCTCCCGCCCGCATGTTCTCGACGTAACCGCGGAGCATTCCGGTGAGCGCAGTCGAGCGGTCCGCGCCCGAGGCCTCCGCACGCGCCACGTGCTCTCGTTGCCAGGCGGCACCGGTCTGCCGATTCAGGCACCGCCCCTCGATGACGCCGAGATACCGATCGCGGGCCGCGGCGGACAATCCGAAGTCCGCCAAACCCTCGTCCGCCAACGGCAGCAGCCTTCGCAGGACCAACTCGTCGGCACCGACCCAACCGATCTCCGGCCAGTACAAAGTTGCGTCGAGTCCGTACTTGGCGCCGATGTGCAGGTTCTCTTCTGCCGCATGGAACGACATGTGCGACCACAGTGGCCGCTCCGCGTTCACCAGCGCCCGAACTGTGCCGTAGTAGAAGGCCGCATTGGCCATGATGTCGACGACAGTCGGTCCGGCCGGCAGCACTCGATTCTCGATACGCAAGTGCGGCTTGCCATCCGAGCAGTCGTACACCGGACGATTCCAGCGATAGACCGTGCCGTTGTGCATCTGAAGCTCGCTCAACTCCGGAACCCCGCCCGCCGCGAGCACTTCCAGTGGATCGGTGTCCGACACGTCAGGCAGCAGGGCCGGGAAGTACCGTGAATTCTCTTCGAACAAGTCGAGCACCGAGTGGATCCACCGCTCACCGAACCACACCCGCGGCCGCACACCTTGGTTCTTCAGCTCGAAAGTTCTTGTGTCCGTGGCCTGCTCGAAGATCGGGATGCGCGATTCGTGCCAGAGCGCCTTGCCTGCCAGGAAAGGAGAATTGGCCGCCAACGCCACCTGTACGCCGGCCAGACACTGCGCGGCATTCCAATGCGCGGCAAACTCTTCCGGCGCAACGCGGAGATGCAACTGCATGGACGTACATGCCGCCTCCGGGACTACCGAATTGGTATCGGCCCGAAGAATTTCCACGTCGCTGCCAGGTAGCGCGACACCTTCGACGTCGAGTTCGATGTCCTCGCCTCGAGCGGTGAAAATTTGCTCGTTGAGCAATTCGTAGCGCGGGTTCGCGGTGATCCACTCTCGATCGAGATGCTCGAGTTGCAGAGTCGGCAGCATCCCGATCATCACCATCTCGGCGTCGTGCGCATGGATTCGCGCGTCTGCGACGTCGAGAGAGGCGCGCAGTTTCTTTTCCAATTCGAAAGTTGCATCACCGGTGAGTGGGCCGGGTTCGACGTTCATCTCGACGTTGAACTGTCCGAGCTCGGTTTGGAAAACCGCGGCGTCGTCGATGGATTCGAGCACTTCACGGTTGGACATCGCAGGAGCCATGTCCCCGTTCACCAGGTTGAATTCGATCTCCATGCCCAGCAGCGGCGCCGGCTTGTCGACGGCGTCTCGGAAGTCACCACCGTCGAGCATCTGCTTCATGGCGTCGACGCATGACCGCACTTTCTTGCGAAAGAGCCTACGGTCCGCCCGCGTGAATTCTCGCGCCGTGACTTCTGCACCCATCGCGCATTCCCCCTTCGACGATCAACGTCACTGAAGGCTATCCGGCCGGTGTCACCGACAAACGAGAACTGCGGTGGCACCGGGAAGAATTTCCCGACGCCACCGCAGTTCTCCGAAAGTTTCTCTTACGAGTTGTCTACCCAGGTGACAGCCACGCCGCGAGCCTGCAGCCACGCTGCGGGATCGACCTTTGCGCCGTTCTCGGCAACCTCGAAGTGCAGGTGCGGGCCGGTGGACTGTCCACGGTTACCCACTGTGGCGATCTGCTGGCCCGCATTGACGCGCTGGCCGACGTTGACCTGGTAGTCGTTGACGTGGCCGTAGGTGGTGACCGTGCCGTCGTCGTGCTGCACGCGGACCCAGAGACCGAAACCTGACGCCGGGCCGGCGTCGATGACCTGGCCGTCGGCTGCGGCCAGGATCGGCGTACCGATCGGAGCCGCGATGTCGAGACCGCCGTGGTGTGCTCCCCAGCGCGAACCGAAGGTGGAGGTCAGCGTTCCGGACACCGGCTGCACGGTGCGAGCAGAGGTGCCGGGGTTGATCCCCGAGAGGAACTGCTGTGCCTGCGTGTTGAGATCGGCAGCAAAATCGGGAAGCTCGGGAATGTCGAGTGCGGGAAGTGCCGCCAATTCAGCCGGAACGACAACGCCCTCGGGAAGCAGACCCTGCGGGATTTCGATGCCGGCGATGGTCTGTGTTGCCGGCGCCGCAGCAGCGGTTCCTGCACCCATCTGGCCTGCACCGACGAGGAGTGCACCGGTAGCCGCAGCTACGACACCCGCCTTGACACCGGCACCAGGGCCAGCCGACGGGGTGCGGTGGCGGCCGCTTGCTGCCTCGGGATCGATCTCGAAGACAACATCGTCATTGCCCGTGCGGTGGTGGTTTCCCACAGTGTGTACTCCGTCAGTCGTCGGCGTGCAGCGTCCTTCTGATGAAGCCCGCTCCTCTGTCTGCCGAAGAATGTAACAGTTTGATCAAGGCGGCCGCCACCGTTACCCGATCTTGACCAAAACTATTTCTCGCCGTTCTGTCGGCTGGCGTCCAGTTCTGACTTGAACGCGTCGTATCGTGCCCGGTGAGCGGGTCGGCGACGAATGATCGCCCACGCGATTCCCAGAACCACGAACCAGATCGGCGTGACGACAAGTGCCTGCAGGGTGTCGTCCTTGGTTGTCAGCGCCCAGAGGATGAAGACGAAGAACGCGAGCACGACCCAGCACATCACGATGCCGCCGGGCATCTTGAACTTCGACGCCTCGTGCAGGTGCGGACGACGCTTCCGGTACACCATGTAGCTCGCCAGAATGATCGTCCACACGAACATGAACAGCAGCGCCGAGATGGTCGTGACGACGGTGAAGGCCTCGATCACGGAATCGCCCGAGAACAGCAGGATCAGCGACGCCAGCAAGAAGATGCAGGAGAACATCAGGGCGTTCGCGGGGACCTTGCGCGAGTTCAGCTTGCCGAGTGCCCGCGGTGCGTCGCCCTCCTGCGCAAGACCGAACACCATGCGCGAGGTGGAGTAGATACCCGAGTTGGCCGAAGATGCCGCGGAGGTCAGCACGACGAAGTTGATGACAGATGCAGCGATGCCGAGGCCGGCGAGTGTGAACATGGCGACGAACGGACTCTTGTCTGCGCTGATTTCGCGCCACGGAGTCACCGCGATGATCACGGTCAGTGCAACGACGTAGAACAGCAGGACACGAATGGGGATGGAGTTGATGGCCTTCGGCAGGTTCTTCTCCGGGTCCTTCGCCTCGGCGGCGGTGGTGCCGACCAGTTCGATGCCCACGAAGGCGAACACGGCGATCTGGAAGCCGGCCACGAAGCCCATGAATCCGGTCGGGAACATGCCGCCGTCGTTCCAGAGGTTGTCGATACCCGAGGTGGCACCGTTCGGCGCCGTGAACCCGGAGACGACCATGACGATGCCGACGATGATCAGGCTGACGATGGCGACGATCTTGATCAGCGCGAACCAGAACTCGGTTTCACCGAAGGCGCGAACGGTCGGGAGATTGAGGAGCAGCAGCGCCGCGATCGTCAGCAAAGCAGGTATCCATGCCGCGAGACCTGGCCACCAGTATTTGAAGTATCCGGAAATCGCGATGACGTCCGCGATGCCGGTGACGATCCAGCAGAACCAGTAGGTCCAGCCGGTGAAGAATCCCGCCCAAGGGCCCAGCAGATCCGCGGCGAAGTCGGAGAACGACTTGTACGCCATGTTCGAGAGCAGCAACTCCCCCATCGCCCGCATGACGAAGAAGAGCATGAAGCCGATGATCATGTACACGAAGATCACGGAAGGCCCGGCAAGCGAGATCGTCTTGCCCGATCCCATGAACAGTCCGGTGCCGATGGCACCACCAATGGCGATCAGCTGGATATGCCGGTTGGACAGCTGACGTGAGAGGTGGGGGTCTTCGCCGGACGGCTTCGTCAGGTCTGGTGTATTCGCGTGGTCGGACACGGAGGATCCCCCTCGTCATACGGTTCATCCGGGGCATCGAAATCGTGCCCGTCGGGGGAACCTCGGAAAATGTGCTCTCTCAAAGTACGCGTGCACTGGCTCACATCAAGCATCGGAAAGCGGACGCCGATAACCTGTCGAGGTGAACACTGACAGCACGGCCCATCAAGACGGACATATCGCCGCGACGCTGTTCGATTTCTCCGGAACCCTCTTCCGTTTGGAGGAGAGCGACGATTGGACCGAGCACCTCGTCGATCATCAAGGCGATCCGCTCGACGTGCACGCTCAAGCCGAGTTGATGCGTCGGATGACCGCGCCGGTGGGCAGAACCGTCGAGATGGACGAAGCCGGGATCTACGCGTGGGAGAACCGCGACCGGGATCCGAAGTTGCATCGTCAGGCTTACCTCGACGTGTTGAGTAAGTCCGGGGTGCCCGATCCCGTTCGAGCCGAAGCTTTCTACGCGCTGCTGGTCGATCCGGACCAGTGGTCGCCGTACCCGGATACCGGTGAGGTCCTGAAGTCATTGTCGGAGAAGGGCGTACGCACTGCCGTCTTGAGCAACATCGCCTTCGACATCCGTCCGGCGTTCGTCGACCGCGGCTGGGACGTCTGGGTCGACGAGTTCGTCCTGTCGTTCGAGGTGGGTGCAGTCAAACCGGAACCCGCGATCTTCGAATACGCCCTGGCACAGCTGGATGTGGATGCGGCGCAGACCCTGATGATCGGAGACAGTGATGTCGCCGACGGCGCGGCCCGAGACGTCGGTTGCCAGTTCGCACTCGTCGATCCCCTGCCGACGACCGAACGCCCGCACTCGCTACTCGACGCAGTGCGGAAGTTCGGGCTTCTGTAGGGAGCGCTCAGACGCCTTCGGTGAGTTCGCGCAACGCCGCGTAGCGCTCGCGCACGTGGGGAGCTGGTTCGGCGTCGAATCGTCGCTCTTCCGGTTTCGGCCACACCGGCGCCTGCGTGCTCCCGGACAGTGCCCATGCTGCTTGCCTGCATGCCCCTTCGGCGACGTACTCACCCGGAGCAGGGATTACGACCGGAACTCCGAGAATTGCCGGCGCAATCTCACAGAGAGCGCGAGACTTCGCTCCGCCTCCGACGAGGAGAACTCGCTTCACCTCGACGCCCTGACGAACCAGATCGTCGACGCCGTCGGCCAAGCCGCACAGGAGCCCTTCGACTGCGGCGCGCGCGAAATGCGCCGGCGTCGAGTTCTGCAGCCGGAAGCCGTGCATTGCTCCCGTGGCGTCGGGGCGGTTGGGCGTCCGCTCGCCCTCGAAGTACGGAATCATGACCAGTCCGTCGTTTCCGAGGGGCGCGGTCAACGCCAACCGGGACAGTTCGGCGTGATCGACACCGAGAATGGACGCCGTCGCATCAAGAATGCGCGCGCCGTTGAGAGTGCACACGAGCGGCAGGTGCAGACCGGTTGCGTCCGCGAATCCTGCCACGTTTCCACTGGGATCGTGCGTGGGGGTGGCCGATACAGCCGACACGACGCCGGATGTTCCGATCGAGATGATCACGTCACCGGGGACTGCTCCCAAACCCAGTGCGGCTGCGGCATTGTCACCCGTACCCGGTCCGATGATTCCCCCGGAGTCAGTGCTTCCGATCTTGTCGTTCGGCGATGCAACTCGGGGAACATGGGGGGTGCGATCGCGAAATGCCAACGCCAGCAAGTCGGTACGGTATTCGCGCGTCGAGGCAGCGTAATAGCCGGTTCCACTTGCGTCGCCCGCGTCTGTGGCGAGCTCCTCGATTGAACCGGACCCGCCCAATTTCCAGGACAGCCAGTCATGCGGAAGACACACCGCGGCAGTGCGATCGGCGTTGCCTGGCTCGTGATCTGCGAGCCATCGAAGCTTGCTTGCCGTGACCGCGGCGACCGGAACTACGCCAACCGCGTCGGCCCACGCCTTCGATCCGCCGAGTTCTTCGACCAGATCCGTCGCAGCCTTCGCCGAACGAGTGTCGTTCCACAGCAGCGCCGGCCTGACGACCTCGCCGCCGCTGTCCAGACACACCATGCCGTGCTGTTGAGCTCCGACGGATACCGCTGCGACGTCGCCGAGCCCACCCGCCGCGGCGATTGCATTGTCCATCGCCTCGAGCCAGCATGTCGGATCTATCTCGGTACCGACGGGATGGGCCGCCCGTCCTTCTCGTACCAGTTCTCCCGAATCGGCATCACGGACAATGACTTTGCACGACTGGGTAGACGAATCGATACCGGCTACGAGGGTCACACTGGCGTCCTTTCCGAAGGACCGTCAGCTCGCGTTGGCGACCGCGGGCATCCGGTTGCTGCGCTTACGCAGCGATCGCACATATTCTGCGCGCTCGGTCTCCGTCATTCCACCCCAGATGCCGTACGGCTCGTGGACGGAGAGTGCGTGTTCGCGGCACTGCTGGAGCACGGGGCACGTCGCGCAGACCTTCTTGGCGTTGCGTTCACGGTTCTCGCGAGCGTGTCCACGCTCGCCGTCCGGGTGGAAGTACACCGCGGAATCGTGCCCACGGCACGCTCCCTGCAGCTGCCAGTCCCACACTTCGGCGGTCGGGTACGGCATCGGAAGGTGCTTGTGCATGATGGCGACCTCAATTCCTTACTCGGGTGAAACGGATTCGGGTGACTCTGGGCTGACGCCGGGTCGGGCTTATCGACGCCTGGCCGATTGGCCGAGTCGATGTGCACAGACCGTTGCGAGCTCGCCGGTGACCGGCGGAGTCAGCGCTACGACGCCGTCGTCGAGAATTGCCTGCAGCCTGCGGAAATACTCGTCCGGGGCGAGGCCGAAGGTTACAAAGATCTCTTCGTCAGGTCCACCGTCGAACTGCTGCCACTTACGTGCGAACTCGACGATCTCTTGTGTATCGGTGCGGCTCATCAGGTTCTCCCCTGTTTGTGCGCCCTGCTTCACAGAAACTGCGACTCGTCTCCTCGGACGCCCGTGGCAGTGAGTCAAGACACAGACTATGCCTACTTCTGCTTTTTCACAAGACTTACTTACGTCTTTTTGTGGACAAAGTATGCGAACTTTCGCACGCTGAAGTTACCGACGAGGAATGCTTGAATAGGACAATGACCCGACCGTCCACGACTCCGGCTACCGCGGGAGAGGTATTCACGCTGATACGCAGCGGTTCCGCGACCACGCGCAGCGAGATCGGGAAGCTCACCGGCCTGTCCAGGACGGCGGTATCGGCCAGGGTTGCAGCACTTCAATCGCTTGGTTTGATCGCCGATGACGACGAGGGCCCGTCGACGGGCGGCCGGCCGCCGTCCACTCTCACCTTCGCGAACTCGTCCGGCGTGGTTCTCGTCGTGGCAATCGGTCGATCGCGGGCACAACTTGCCGTCACCGACCTGGCGGGCACGATCCTCGCCGCAGAAGACATCGACAAGTCGGTCGGGGTCGGCCCCGACGAACTGATGCCCGAAATTGCCGAGCATCTTTCGTCACTACTGGCCCAGGTCCAACGCGCGTCTACCGAGGTCATCGGAATCGGACTGAGCATTCCCGGAACGGTCGACGTCGCCGCGGGAGCGAGCCTCGACTCTCCGATGATGGCGGGATGGGACGGCGTCGCTCTTGCCCCCTATCTGGCATCGGTGACCATGGCGCCACTGTTTGCCGACAACGATGCGAACGTGATGGCCCTGGCCGAATTGAGCGAACGACGCGAGAGCGCGCCCAACCTCCTGATGATCAAGGCGTCAACCGGCCTCGGCGCAGGAATCGTCATGGGCGGAATCCTCCAACGCGGTTCACTCGGAGCGTCCGGCGAGATCGGGCATACCAAAACCGCTGCAGCGCGGGGCATGAAGTGTCGCTGCGGTGATGTCGGCTGCGTCGAAACCGTCGCCAGCGGTTGGGCTCTCGTGCACGCCCTCCGAGATCAGGGCCGTAGCGTCGGGCACGTGCGTGACGTTGTCCGCCTCGCCCTGGACGGCGACAGCGAAGCCCGCCGGCTCATCAGAAGCAGCGGCCGACTGATCGGCGACGTCATTTCCGGCGCGGTAAACCTCCTCAATCCCGAGGTCCTGATCATCGGCGGCGACATGGCCGAGGCAGACGAGCTCTTCCTCGCCGGACTCCGGGAGTCCGTCTACGGCAACGCAACGGCGCTTGCCACCCGAAAGCTTCAGATCGCTTCGGTCAGCCACGGCGCACAATCCGGGATCCTCGGTTGTGCGGTTCTCGTCCTCGACCATCTGCTCAGCGCCAGGCAAATCGATCTGCGGATCGCCGCGTCGCTCCACACCTGAGCAACTGAGTCCTCGCATGCTCTGCGCCAAATAATCAGACCTTTCCGGCACCCCTTGTATTGAAGCTCACACTTCTGCATAATTCATTACCTACCGATCATTCGGTTGCCAATATCGACAATGAGATCGCGCAGGAACGCTCCGAGTCAGCCAAAAGCATGCACCGAGCACACCGGCAACGTCGCAGATCGAACAGCGTTTCTCCCCTGTTCCGACTTCGCAGTTCACCGCGCCGGTGAACCACGTGACTGGCAGAAAGTAGCTCGATGACCACAACCAGAACTGGCACCAAGCCCGCCGCGAAGGAGTACGACCGCGCCGCGATGGCGTCGATGGTCGGCACCACCGTCGAGTGGTACGACTTCTTCATCTACGCCCAAGCCGCAGCCCTGATCTTTGCCGACCTGTTCTTCAAGCCGATGGGCTCGGCAGGCCAGATCGTCTCCTACGTCACGGTCGGCATCAGCTTTGTCTTCCGTCCTCTCGGCGCCATCGTGGCCGGCTATCTCGGCGACAGACTCGGCCGTAAACGTGTCCTGGTCGCGACGTTGGCGATGATGGGGGCCGCGACGGTTCTCATCGGCGTGCTGCCGACGTATGCCTCGATCGGGATCTGGGCGCCGATCCTGTTGATCCTTCTCAGAATCGTGCAGGGATTCTCGACGGGCGGCGAATGGGGTGGGGCTGCTCTTCTTGCCGTCGAACACGCACCCACCAAGCGTCGAGGATTCTTCGGAGCGTTCGTCCAGATGGGCGTACCGCTCGGAATGTTGCTCGCCACCGGCGTTTTGGCACTGTGCACGTTCACCCTCACCGACGAACAGTTCACCACCTGGGGATGGCGAGTGCCGTTCCTGCTCAGCGTCGTGTTGATCGGCGTCGGCTTCTACATTCGAAGCAAGGTCAGCGAGTCACCCGTGTTCGCCGAACTCAAGGAACGCCGCACCGAGAGCAACACGCCGATCCGAACTCTGTTCAAGAAACACCCGAAGCAGGTCGTACTCGCGGCCCTCTCCTTCATCGGCACAAACGGCAACGGCTACATGGTGATCGGCGGATTCATCGTCGCGTACGCAACCAAGACCTACGGCCTGGGTAAGACCGAACTACTGATTGCCACGCTCGCAAGTGCAGTCACGTGGGGCGTTTTCACCATGATCGGCGCTTACTGGTCGGATCGGCGCGGCCGCACCACGGTGATGAACGTCGGCAACCTCGCAATGATCCTCTTCGCGGTGCCGTTCTTCCTCCTCATCGACACCGGCAATCTCGGCTGGATCTACGTGGCGATGATCCTGTTCTCGGTCGGACTCGGACTGTCGTACGGACCTCAACCGGCATTGTTCGCCGAACTTTTCCCAGCTTCGATCCGCTACAGCGGCGCGTCGATCTCCTACGCCGTCGGCACCATTTTCGGCGGCGCCTTTGCTCCCACCGTCGCCCAATGGCTCCTCGGCAAGACCGGTGGCACTCTTGCCATCTCGATCTATCTCGCCCTGTTGGCCGCAGTGTCGTTCGTCGCCACGATCCTCATCAAGGACCGATCTGGACGAGATCTGATGGTGTAATCGACCTGAATGAGAACGCCCCACGGCGTCGCGATGCCGGAGTTTGTCAGCCGAACTTTCGAATGGCGAACTCCGGCAACGTCTTCGCAGTATTCGCGGAGCGTACGATCTTGTGGTTCTTGCCTCTCATCAGCGCCAGTTGGATCCGCGATTCAATCAAGAATGCCCAGCGAGGCGATCGGTTCCAGGTCTTGTGCAACAACGTCTTCGTTGCTGCGACGGCGTCCGGTGAGCGCGTCATGATCTGCGACAGCAGTTCCTGTGCCGGCTTGAGCGGATTATCGCTGACTCCGCTCACGAAACCCCACTCGAGAGCCTGATTTCCGTCGAATAGTTCAGCAGTCATGGCGAGGCGTTTCACGACGTCCATTGCCGCGAGTTCGCGCATCGTGACCGTTCCGGTCATGTCGGGGATCAATCCCCACTTCGCCTCCATCACCGAGAACGTGCAATCAGGGGTGGTGAATCGAAAGTCTGCGGCGAGCGCCAATTGCAGTCCCCCGCCGAAGCAGTGGCCGTGAACGACCGCGATGACCGGCACGGGCAATTCGCGCCACACCCAGCACGCACGTTGAAAGAGGTTGGTCTTCTGACCGGGAAATTTCGCAAAGGCCTTGGCCATCCGGCTCGGCTGCTTGCCGGCAGAAGCGAAGTCCAATCCGGCCGAGAATGCGTCGCCCGCGCCTTGCAGAACCACGCCCCGGATCGAACGATCAGTTCTGATCGTTCGGGCCGCGTCCACCAGCGCGTCGAGCATGTCCAGATCGAGACCGTTGAGTTTCTCCGGCCGGTTCAGCGTCACGTACGCCACCGACTGCACTACCTCGACACGAACACGATCACTCACGGCAACTCCTCCGATTCGACATATCCCCGACGAACTTACCTGAGAGTAAGTTCGTCGGGGATTCGTCATACCATCTCGGCAAGAAGTTCCATCGTCACTTGCCCGGCCGGATCCGAATCAGTGGATGAAGGCACGGCCACGACGGTGTCCACACCGACCGCTCGATACGCCTCGAGTTGCTCGCGCGCATCGGCCGCGGTTCCCACGATTCCCACTGTCGCGACCATCGCGTCCGAGACCTGACTCAAGATCTCTCGAGGCGCGGTCCCGGCCCTGGCTGCCTCGATCACGGATGCAAACCCTGCTCGTACGAACATGTCCGAGTACCCGGGGGCAGCGAGATACGGCACAAGCCCACGTCTGAGCTGATCGATCGACATCTGAGTTGGGCCTTCGGTTGCCACGGCCGCCGGCGCCCAAACCGACACCTGGGGCATCGGCGTTCCCATTTCAGCCGCGATTTCCTTGCACCGTGCGATCAGGCGCCCCGCTTGCTCCGGGCTGACCAGATTGAGCACCAGTTCGTCGCCCAACTCCACCGCGGCGCGAAGGGCCTTGTCTCCGAAAGCTGCAACGATCAACCGCCCACCCGGCGGCTGAAGTCGCAGTCGGTATCCACTGGTCCGCATCACCGTTCCGGCGACTTCGCCCCGCTCGCCGTTCATCAGCGCTCGCACAGCGCAGGCTGACTCCGCGAGTGCACGTGCGGCCCCGGATCTGCTTCGCCCATGCCATTTTTCGACCACGACAGTGCTGGACGTGCCCAACGCTATCGACACGTGACGCCCGGTTAGGTCGGCTACCGACGCCGCCCCGATCGCGATCATCGCCGGATCACGAACCGTCACCGCGAGCGGGCCGACCACCAACTCGGAGTGCTCGAAGCCGGCGCCGACTGACGTCGCCAGAGCAAAGGCGTCGTACGTCGCCATCTCCCCCACCCACACTCGGCCGAACCCCAGTTTGTCGGCGAGGCGTGCAGTAGTGGTCACCTCCCGCGGCGGACGGTCCTGCCACAAGCCCAGGGAGATATCGATCGTCGGCAGTCGGCTATTCGAAATCCCGCTATTCGAAATCGGAGACAAGACCCATTCCCTTCAAGAGTGTCGGACGGTCGTAGTATTCGAGCCACTCTGTGACCAGCCCGTCTGCCATGCTGAGGATTCCGACAACAGGAACGACGCCGTGGGTCCCGTCGAAGTGGAAATCGTCCACTCGCTGTACAAAAACCCTGCCGTCGATCACGCCGAGCGACTCGATCTTCAGGGTGATCCGTTCACACTTGCTTGCCAGCAATGCAATTCGGCCCGCTACAGCCTCCTTGCCGACAAGAGGTTCCTGCATCACGCTGTGGAGCACACCGTCTTCGGCGAACAGGTCGACGACGCGTGCCCAGTCCATGACGTCCCACGCCTGGAACATCTCACGCGCCAACGCAAGCTTGTCACTGTCGTTCATCACACTCATGCCACACTCTTCTGTCGAAGCTCACGCTTGAGGATCTTTCCGGTCGAATTGCGCGGCAGTTCTTTCCGAATCTCCAGCCGCTCGGGAAGTTTGTACGACGCGATGCGCTTGTCTTTCAGGAACGCAACCAGAGCATCGAGTTCGAGTTCCGTCTCGGGTCGAAGTGTCACCACTGCTGCGACGCGCTCACCGAGCACTTCGTCGGGGTCGCCGATGACGGCCACGTCCGCGACGGCCGGATGCTCGGCGATCAACCCCTCCAATTCGGCCGGAGCGATGTTCATTCCACCGCGGATCACCAGGTCCTTGCCGCGATCCAGGTAGCGGAGGAATTGTCCGTGATCACCGGCAATCTCGAAGATATCTCCGGTGCACAGGAATCCGCGCTCGTCGAACGGTGACGGTCGATCGCCGAGATAGCCGGCAAAGACCGTCGGTCCGCTGATTCGCAACTCACCCGGGTGCCCGACTTCGGTGATGTCCTCGCCGGTGACCACGTCGACCAGGCGAACGTCCATCCAGTCCGAGATCCTGGTGCTCCAGCGAAAGTTCTCGACACCGAAACGAGGGAAGTACCGTGCGCGGTCGTCCGGATCCGGCATGTCCGCAGGCGAGGAGAGCAGACTGATGCCTTCGTTGGATCCGAAGAAGTTGATGACTCCGATTCCATATCGCTCCTGCCATCCCCGCACCATCGGAGGTTGCAGTGGCACAGAACCCGAACCGATCCGCGTCAAGCTCGACAGATCGACCGCCGCGAGCATCGACTCGTCGGCAAGCAGCATCCACAACAGAGCAGGCGGCGCTACCGTGTATGTCACTCGCTCGGCCTCGATCTGCCCGAGGAACACTCGAAGGTCGAACGGGTGGTGCTGTACCAGTACACATCCCGTGCGGAGCCAGGGCAGGAACATTCCGTTGATTCCGGCCATGTTGACCATCGGGAACGGGTTAAGCAGGACGTCGTCGACGACGATGTCGGGAGCATCGATCGTGGCCCAGCAGATGGCCAGCCACTCGTAGTGCGAACGTGGGACCCCCTTCGGCTCGCTTTCGGTTCCGGAGGTCCAACAGATCGTCATCGCGTCGTTGGGGTCGTTCGGATCTTCGGTGTTTCGTCTGTCCAGAGCACTTCGCTGCGATTCGGTGGCTGCCCGAGGACTCAGCCCCACGACGCCGGTAGGAAGCTCAGCCGGAAGCTCTGATTCGGGAGCGTAGACGAATACCGATCTCAGAGAGGCAATTCGGGATCTGATTGCAGCGATCTCCGTAGCCGGGAATCTGTCCCCGAAGCTGGGCACGGTGACAAATGCTGCAAACGCCGCCTGGTTGGCCATTCCTTCCACTTCACGTTCGCGGTACTGCATGGGCAAGGGTGAGACCACGATCCCCAGCGACCACGCTGCAAGGTAGACCTCGACCAGTTCGACGGTGTTAGGCATCTGAACGCCCAGAACGTCTCCCCGGCCCAAGCCTGCCTCGGTGAAGCGCGCAGCGAGCGAGATGACTTCGCTCTCCAGTTGGTTCCAACTGAGGCGTCTTGGATCTCCGCCGGACAACTCGCTGCGGTTCGCCGGATCAACTACGGCAAGCTCGTCCCCTCGGGCCCGCACCTGCGCCCGGAACACGTGATCGATCGTCTCGTCGGACCACCACCCTTTCGAGGTGTATTCGTCCACCTTGACGCGAGGATGCAATCCCCTGTGTGTCTTGTTCATTCGCGCACTCGATTCAGTTCTCGTAACGGCCGGAAATGTCGATCACGTCGCCCTGCTTCTCGAACGCCTGAGTAGCGGCATTCCACTCGAACGGCTGAAAGGCCAGGATTCCCAACGCATGGTCCGCGGTCATCGTGAACTTGATTCCGTCGATGAACATCGGCGGGTGGTAGTCCTGCGTTCGCGCGGCACTCATGATGGTGGCACGTGAGAGTCCGTCGGATGACTGAGAGGCCCGAGTGAAGTTGTCCACCAACAGGTCACCGATGGCCCAGCCGTTCACGGTGTAGCTGTTGGTCGGGGAATCTGCACCGTGAGCCGCTGCACCGGCGAGATAGTCGCGCACCGCCGCGTCGTCCTTGTAGAGAGCGTTGTTGGGATCTTTGAGCCACACCATCACCTGCTGCCCGTCGGCAGCATCACCGGCGGGTGCATACAGGGTCGCACCGTCGACGCAGTTCGACGGCTGAATCACGGTGTCGGGCTTCCATCCGACACGTCCGATCGCCTGAGTGATCGCGAGGCAGTCGGTAGTGACACCGGCGACCACCAAAACCTCGGCGCCGCTGGCCTTGAGAGTCGAAGCCGCCGTCTTGGGGTCGGTCAGCGCCTCCTCCGCCGCGATCTCGAAGTTGGTTCCTTCGATCGCGGACTTGAAGCCGTTGGCGATTCCCTGTCCGGACTCGGTCTGGTTCGTGGCCAGTGCGACCTTGGCGCCGTTCGGATACTTCTTCTTCAAGCTCTCGACCACTACCTCCATCTCGACGCCCGGATCCGGTAGATACTCCGTGGTCCACGGGAAGTCTTCGATGACCCGGAACTCGGGCATGCCTGCCTGCGCGAAGAGCAACGGCACGCAGGCAGTGGTCTGATCGTCCGCGATGGCGTTCAACTGCCCGGCCCCGAAGGTGCCCAGAACGTCGACCTTGTCCTTCTGAATGAACTCTCCGACGTTGGCTTTGGCGCGCTCCGGGGAGAATGCATCGTCCTTGACCACGACGTCGAGCTTGACGCCGCCGACGCCGCCGGCCGAGTTCTCCACCTCGAACCGTGCTCGCATTCCTTCGATCACGTTGCCGACGGCATCGGCGAGCGGGCCTGACGTCGGCCCACTCCATCCCACCGTGAGTTTGTCGGTGATCGGCGCTGCGGCACCGCTGGGATCACTGCAGTCGTCGACCGATACTGCGCCGGCCGATGTCGACGTGTTGCTCTCTGCGTCGGAGCTACCTCCGCAGGCCGAAAGGAGTAGTGCCGCAGCGGCGATGACTGCGGGAATCGTGGTCTGCCTTTTCATATCGTCCAGTTCCTTGCTGTGAGTTGAGGGAAACGAGAGTGGGCGAGGGAGACGGCGCTCAGGTGCGAGGTTCACCCTCGCGATACTTGGGATGATCTGCGGGAACCACGAGGACGAACCGTCGGAGCACGCTGTTGATCCGTCCGACGATTCCGTCCGGCATCAAGAACACGATCGCGATCAGCACCGCGCCGAACACCACTCCCGACACGGGGCCGTCGGTGACGCTTCCGGTGTAGTACGGCAAGAACACCACTGCCGTTGCCCCAACGATCGGGCCGAATTGGGTTGCGATTCCGCCCAACACCAGTCCGGTGATGAACTCGATCGACTTCATCAGCGAGAAGGATTCGGGTGAGAGCGCGCCGATGTACATCGTGAACAGTGAACCTGCCAGGCCCGTGATCGCGCCGGAAAGCCCGAAAGCGAGAATCTTGACCCGCGCGACGTTGATGCCATTTGCGCTCGCCGCGATCTCGTTGTCACGCACCGCGACCATAGCCAGACCGAATCGACTCTTGACGAGATTGCGAATCAGGAGCATGACGATCGCCAGAGTCACCACCGACACCCAAAAGATCCAGAGGTAGGTGTCGGCTCGGGTCAGACCCGTCCATTTCGGCGGAACGAGCAGATTTGCGCGAACCACCATTCCGGCGGCACCACCGGTCAGATCCCCGGTCTTGCGGATCACCTCGGGAAATGCAACAGCGACGGCGAGTGTCACGAGAGCGAGATACAGCCCCTTGATCCGCAACGAGGGAAGACCGACGAGAAGCCCTAGTACAAAACACAATACGACCGCCATCGGGATCGTGGTCAACGGCGAGTATCCGCGATCGACGATCAGAACGCCGGTCGTGTACGCGCCCAGGCCGAAGAAGGCAGAATGGCCGATCGACAGAAGTCCGGTGTATCCGCTGACGATATTGAGTCCCGCAATGGCAATCGCGATGATGAAGACGCTCGTGAACTGCCCCACGCGAAACGGCGCGCTCTGTGACGCGAGAAGCAACGCACACACGGCAGCCACCAGCAGAACCAACTGGAGTATCCGGTACGACGTCGATCCGGCGACCACTACCCGCGGTCGCCTGACTGCCTTTTCGGCGACGGTGGGTTCATTTCTCTCGGCAAGCGTCGTCATACCCGCTCCAGTTTCTTGGTACCGAACAGTCCATTGGGTCTGACGAAGAGGATCACCACGATGATCAACAGGGCGGATGTCTGCTGCAGCGAACCGCCGATGACCGAAATGTAGCCGCTGAGCATCGATTCCAGGACACCGATCGTCAACCCGCCGACCACGGCGCCGACGAGACTGTCCAGGCCGCCGAACAGCGCTGCGGCGGATGCTGCGATGAAGATCGGGAACATGGTCGTGAGACCGAGTTGTTGCGGCGAGAGCGGAGTGACCAGGACACCGGCCAGGGCACCGATGGCTGCTGCTACTCCCCAACCGATTGCGAGTATCCGGCTGGTCGGAACTCCGGCGAGAGTGGCAGATTCGGCATTGTCCGCGACGGCACGCATGTGCAGACCGACTCTCGTCTTGCGAAAGAGCAAGGACATCAACACAAGTAGGACAACGAGCGCCACCAGTACGCCCAGTGCGTCGCCGTACACGCGCGCACCGCCCACCGAGATGTAGTCGGTCGGACCGTTGGGGAACGGGCTCGGCATTATCTTGGTATCGCTCCCCCAGAGCATTCCGGCCAACGAGTTGAGCCCGGTGAACAATCCCAGTGCCACGATCAGCACTGCCATGTCGCTTCGACGCTGAACCGGCCGGATGAGCAGACGCTCCATCAATGCTCCGAGCAGGAACCCCAATGCCAGGGCCGCTCCGATCGCCGACCAGATCGGCCAGGACATCGTCGTCAGCCACCAGGCGACAAAGGTTGTGAACAGGGCCAACTCGCCCTGAGCGAAGTTGATCGTGCCGGTGGCGCGAAACACCACCACTAGTGCCAGCGCGAGAATTGCGTAGATCGACCCGTTGGTCAATCCGGAGATGAGTCGTTCGAGAAAGAGTGTCACCGTTTACTCCTGGTACCCGAGGTAAGCGCTGCGCACGACGTCGTCGGAACGAAATTCCTCGGGCGTTCCGGCAGCGACGATGGTGCCTACGTCGAGCAGGAAGACCTTCGACGCGAGTTTCATCGCGAGATCGGCGTTCTGTTCCACGATCAGCAGTGCAGTTCCGTCGCTGCGGTTGATCGCACCGAGCGTGTCGAACAATTCGGCGATGACGATGGGCGCCAGCCCCAGGCTCGGTTCGTCGCACAAAAGGAGGGTGGGACGGCTCATCAATGCCCGTGCGACCGCGAGCATCTGCTGTTCACCGCCTGAAAGAGAACCGGCCAACTGTGTGGACCTCCTCGCGAGCACGGGGAATGTCTCACACCACCGCTCGATGTCGGCTTCGATCTCCGCCTTGTCCTTACGAAGGGCAGCGCCGACGAGCAGGTTGTCACGCACCGACAGTTGACCGAGAGTTCCGCGGCCCTGTGGGACAAGGCTGACGCCGGCGGCCACAGCGCGTTCAGGTTTGGATCCCAACGGCGACCCGTTGAAGGTGATCGTTCCCTGATGCGGGATCAATCCGGCAAGCGCGCGCATCATGGTGGTCTTGCCTGCACCGTTCGCGCCGAGAACGACAGCGACCCCGCCGGGTTCCACGTCGAGCGAAATCCCGTGCAGTACATTGCCTCGCCCGTAACCGGCGTGCAGATCGTCGACGCTCAGCAGGGTCATGCGGCACGTCCCAGGTACGCGTTGATCACGGCGTCGTCCTGCTGGATCTCCGCCGGGGTTCCCTCGGCAATTTTGTGGCCGAAGTTCAGGGCGACAACGTGATCGGAGATCCCGAGCACCAATCCCATGTGGTGTTCGACCAGAAGCGCGCCGAAGCCGAAGTCGTCGCGGAGCGAGACGATCAGTTCTCCCAGTTCTTTGACTTCACTGTGCGTGAGCCCGCCGGCAGGTTCGTCCAGCAGAAGCAGCGAGGGCTCGGACATCAATGCCCGTGCCAGTTCGACACGCTTGAGAGTTCCGAACGGTAGACCGGACGCGGGTGCGTTCGCGACGTCGACGAGTTCGAGACGTTCGAGCAGGTACCAGGCCTTCTCTCGAAGTTCTCGGACTCGCGCACGCGCCGGAGGCAGGCCGAGAAGCCCACTCACGAGCCCGAAGCGACCTCGCGATGATCCACCGACCATGGTGTTGTCGAAGACACTCATGCCGCCGAACAGCGCGAGATTCTGAAAAGTTCGAGCGATTCCTGCAGATGCCAACGCATAGGGACGCAATCCCAACAGGTCGGTTCCTTGCCAGGTGATGACACCGCGACTCGGTTCGTAAATCCTTGTGATGCAGTTGAACAGCGTGGTCTTACCAGCGCCGTTCGGCCCGATGAGTCCGCAGATCTGTCCCGCGCGGACGTCGAAGCCGACGGCGTCGAGAGCCGTGACTCCGCCGAATTCGATCGACACATCGGAAAGCGTGAGTACGACCGGTGCATTCCCAGGTTGTGCGGGTGGTGTGTTTCCAAGCATTGGTTTCACCTCCTCGTGACACTTCAATTAACAGTGTGATAGAGATTACTACAGTAAACAGAGGCACTCCGTCAACGTGCGGCCCCCGATCCGGAGCCGAGAAGGGACATCATCGTGAGGTCCAACAACATTCACGCAGTCGACAGCGGCGGGGGCCCAGACGTCAGGGACTACAGCCCGGTCGACGCTCTCGTCGCCAAGCAGGAAATCTACGAGGTTCTGGCTCGTTTCCTCCGAGCCGCAGACCGCGGCGACGTCGAGGACGCCAGGCGGTGTTATCTGCCCGGCGCAACCGAAGACCACGGGGGTGTCTTCACCGGCACCGCCGACGACTACATCGACCACATCGCCGGGGCCATCACCCACCCACGGTCACTGACCACCCACGCAATGACCAACGTCTTGGTCGAACTCGACGGGGATACAGCACACGTCGAGTCCTACGTGCTTGCCTTCGCACGAATCAAGACCTCGGACGGCATAGCCGACACACTCACCGCGGCGCGCCTGATCGATCGCTTCGGTTTCGAGGACGGCAGGTGGGGAATCCGCCACCGCGCACTGCGGTGGGACTGGAACCACG
The DNA here is from genome assembly GCF_002076325.1 of Rhodococcus sp. 66b. NCBI lineage: Bacteria > Bacillati > Actinomycetota > Actinomycetes > Mycobacteriales > Nocardiaceae > Rhodococcus > Rhodococcus sp. 66b. Next base: position 246,985 of record NZ_MUZB01000002.1, on the reverse strand, counting down.
ACATGGCCACAGCCGAAGGCTGGATCTTCGGGATGCTCGCGCCTGAAACGTCATTGAAGAAGAGCAAGAAATTCCCCGACGACCTCATCTACACCCGACAGACGCAGGAGAACTCATGACAACCTTTCGCGGAACTCCGGTCGAGGGTGCGACCGTCCTCGTCACCGGCGCCAATCGAGGCCTCGGGTTGGCCTTCGTCCAACAGGCGAAGTTGATGGGCGCAGCCAAAATCTATGCGGGGGTGAGAAATCCCGACGAGGTGCCGGCCGAGCTCCGAGCCACCGGTGCGCACATCGTCGAACTCGACGTCACCGATCCAGGACTCGTCGACACTGCCGCCGCGGCGTGCGGTGACACCTCGGTCGTCGTCAACAACGCCGGGCTGTTCACCGGGAATCGGCTGATCGAGGCCGACGACCGAGAGGCCGCTCGAGCCGAGATGGAGGTCAACTACTTCGGACCGCTGACGATGATCCGAGCCTTCGCGCCGGTCCTCGCCGCCCGCGGCGGAGGATCGATAGTCAACGTCTTGTCAGTCGCCGCAATCGCACCCACCGCCTTCATGGGCGGCTATTCACCGGCCAAGGCGGCTGCTCTGTCGCTCGGCGGCATCGCCCGTGCCGAACTCGAACCGCACGGCATCACCGTCACCTCGTTGATCGTCGGCAGTGTCGACACCCGCATGGCTTCACACGTGCAGGGCCACAAGGAAAATCCCCTCGACATCGCCGCGACCGGACTCGCCGCCATGCAACGCGGCGAGTGGACGTGCGACACCGATTTCATGGCAATCGACGCCCGTGCGCGTCTGGCTCGAGACCCGATTCGGTACGAACGCGGACTGGGCAAGCTCCTCTTCGCCGGCGAACTGACCACTCGATCATGAGCGATCCGATTCGTGTTGCCCAGTGGGCGACCGGCGCCATCGGCAAGACCGCGCTCCGCGGAATCATCGATCGTCCCGACCTCGAGTTGGTCGGCCTGTACGTCTACAGCGATGCCAAGGCCGGGCGCGATGCCGGCGACATAGCCAGACGCGCGCCGACGGGCGTGATCGCCACACGCGAGGTGGACGAGATCATCCGCTCGCGCCCCCAGGTTCTCATCCACAGTCCGCGTTTGCAGATTCCGTACGAACGCCACGACGACGATTTGTGCCGTCTGCTGCGCGCCGGGATCAACGTGATCACGACGGCCGGGCAGCACTTCCCCCGCGCACACGGCACCGAGCGCGAGCACATGTTCGCCCAAGCATGTAAGGAAGGCGATTCGACGCTCTTCGGCGTCGGAGTGAGCCCGGGCGTCATCGGTGAGCGATTGGCGTTGGCTCTGACGGGAACATCGATCGAACTGGACCGCATCACGATCGACGAGGTGCTCGACGCTCGCGGCATGCCTGACCCCGACTTCGCTTTCACCGTCATGGGAATGGGCTCGCCCCCGGAGGAACTGGACGGAACCGGGCCGTTGCCCTCGCTGTACGCGTCGCTGTATCTGGAGACCATCGCGTTCATGTGCGAACGTCTGGGGATCACCTACGACGAGGTCGTATCCGATCACAGGGTCGTTGCGGCGCGAACGGATCTCGACGTGGCCGCCGGACGCATCGCCGCCGGAACCGTCGGAACCACCGAATGGCGCTGGCACGCAATGGTCGACGGAAAGCAGTTCCTCACTCTGGCCATCATCTGGACCATGGAACCCGATCGTGAGGAATACGCGGGGCGCGATCAGTGGGAAGTCCACCTGTACGGCAAACCCGAGATCGTGATGACCGTCAATCTCGTCGAACCACAAGATCCGAACTGCCGGACAACCGCCGGTCAGTTCATCACTGCGGGCCCGGCACTACGCGCCGTCGAGCATGTACTCGATGCTCCCACAGGCATTTTCGAACCCCCTGTCTTTGCCCCCTTCAGATTGGAGCATTCAGCATGACCACTCAGCCGACGGCCGTAGGTTCGACTGCCACCCGTGAACCCGCCACCCGCGAACCTTCTGTGAACGCGCTCCTACCCGATGGTCGCCCCGTGCAGAATCTCGAAGACTTGCTGCGCAGCCGGGCGATTGCCAGTCCGGAGAGCACCGCCGTCATCTCCGATGACGGCCGTACCAGTTTCCGCGAGCTGGACATCGAAGCAAATCGTGTCGCGAATGCACTTCTACGCGATGGTGTTCGAACAGGTGACCGGGTGGCGTACATCGGCGCCAATACACCGTCTTTCCTCTCCGTCCTGTACGGATCTTCGAAGATGGGCTCGATTCTGACGGCCGTCAACAATCGGCTGGCACCGGGCGAGGTCGACTACATCCTGAGCAACAGCGAGCCGACCGTCGTCGTACTCGGAGCAGGCGATGAGGGCCTCTCCGACGTCGCCGCGGCGGTCGGTAGCGTCCGGACCGTCGTCACGGTGGACGGTTCCGCAAACTCGGTCTCGTGGAACGACTGGCTCTCCGGTGCAGGGGACGACGACCCAGGAGTGTCACGCCTTCCCGACGATACCGCGCTGATCTTCTACTCGTCGGGAACCACCGGCCACCCCAAGGGAATCGAACTCACCGGCGCGAACCTCGGCCGCGCCCTCGCGACCATGTATCACCTGCTCGATCTCGACACCGATTCCGTGGCCATGTGCCCGGTCCCGTTCTTCCATGTGGCGGGGCTGGGTCTCGCTCTCGTCACGACGCTCGGCGGTGGCGCTCTACTTCTCAAGACCATCGCCGGTCCGCTGGAGCTGGTGGCGCTGATGCAGGAGTACCGGGTGACTCATGCGGTCGCTGTTCCCGCGGTGATCAGCGTCCTCACCTCCCTTCCTGCTGTACGCGAGGCGGATTGGAGTGCCCTGCAGTTCCTGGTCTACGGAGCGGCGCCCATGCCGCTACCCCTGTTACAGGACGCCACCAAGGTTTTCGGATGCAGTTTCCTGCAGGCCTACGGACTCACCGAGTCGACTGGCGGCGTCACCATGCTGACCCCCGAAGATCATCGGGCGACCGACGAGTCGACCGCGCATCGGTTGAAGTCCGTCGGGCAACCGATGTTCGGCGTACCCATCCGCATCGTCGATCCCGTGACGCTCGAAGACGTCCCGGTCGGTACTCGCGGCGAGGTGGTCATCGGCGGCGCTCACGTCATGAGGCGCTACTGGCGCAACGAGGCAGCCACTGCGGCCACCATGTTGGACGGCGACTGGCTCCGAACAGGAGACGGCGGATCGTTCGACGAGGACGGGTATCTCTACCTCCACGACCGCCTCAAGGACATGATCGTCTCCGGCGGTGAGAACGTCTATCCCGCCGAGGTGGAGAGCGTTCTCTCCGGCCACCCCGGCATCCGGGAGGTCGCGGTAGTCGGCGTTCACTCCGATCGGTGGGGTGAGACTCCCATTGCGGTGGTCGTTCGTTCCGGCGATTCGGCTGTCACCGAAGCGGAGATCATCGAGTGGTCACGCGAGCGACTGGCGCACTTCAAGTGCCCCAGTGCAGTTCAGTTCATCGAGGAACTGCCACGCAACGCGAGTGGGAAGCTTCTCAAGACTCGTCTGCGACAGGACTTCGCTTGAGTCCATGACAAGAATTCGGGGCCGGTCGCGTTGAGCGATCGGCCCCGATTTCTGTCGTTCGATGTGAAGCTCGCTCAGCCTGGGTGAATCCGGAATTCGACGCCGCCGACGATCAGGCCGGGCTCGACGGTGTTCGCTCCGATCGACGCCGCCAGATCGACCGCACTGAGCATCGACCGCTCGCCCGGAACGAACGACACGGCGCGCGACCCCAGCGCAATCGAGAGTGATCGCGCCGAATCCAGTTTCTTGCCGAACACTTCGGCCCACAGCGCCGCCGTCTTGGCCGGATCGGGAGAGGACACGTCGACGCCGAGAATGTCGTCGACCCGTGGATCGAGGGAAACCTCCTTCTCCGTCTGGTCCCAGAACCACTCGTCGGCGTCGGGAATCTCGTCGAGTTCTACGAGCAGTCCGAGATCACCGGGATGAAGTTGGACGATCCGGTGACCGTAGGCCTCCAGATCGGCCACCGTCCGAACATCGGCCGCAGCTGCACGTTCCAGATAGGGCTCGATGTTCGAAACCTGGATCGAGAGTGCATAGCCGCCCTCCCCTCCGCCCTTGCGGATCCATCTCGCCAGCGAGACCGTCTCGTCGAGCGGTGCGACGATCTCGAGAAATGCCTGCGGCCCGACGGCCAAGGTCTCGTCGGCCAAACCGATGTCTTCGAGCAGTGGATCTGCGAATCCTGGTGCCAGATTCAACGCTTCACGTAATTGTTGACCGGTCTTGTCCAGGTCTCGTGCACCGATCACCACCTGCCGCAGGATCTCCCACGTGCCCGCGTCGTGCGTGTCCGTCACAGTCCGACCGCTTCGGCTGCGGTGTCGGCACTCTGCCAGCGTCGGAGCTCGGCACCCGGCGCCCACGTCGAGTGGGTGCCACTCGAAATCCGTTCGGGAAGGCGAAGTTTGCACAATGGTCCGTCTCCGACGCGGGCAGCGTCGAAGATCAGGCAGAAGGACGCGTCCTCGTTCATGTCGGTGGTCAACGTGATGAGATAGCCGTCGTCTTCGGCGGTACCACCCACGCGTGGTGCCATCGAGGTCTCGCTTCCATACACGCCGTCACCGAAGGAGAATCGTTCCTCGTTCCCCGTCAGCAGGTCGTGTTTGACCAAGCCGTCGAACAGGAACCACGACGGCTTACCAGAAGCCGCATAGGCGTATCGGTACTTCTCACCCGCGAAATTGCCGTTCATCATGCCGAATTCGGTGATCGAGTCACTGAGTTGCTCTTCACGCGTGGCTCCGGTGACCAGGTTCAAACGCCAGCGGTGAAGCCGGGTCTGCATGCGATCGAGAGCGAGGAAACGGAAGGCGCGCTCCCACTGATTGCCCATACCGTTGTCCGACGGCTCCGGATCACCCTGGTAGAAACCGTCCAGAACAATCTCGTCCCCCTCTTCGTAGGCGTTCACGAAGTGCAGGACGTAGGTCGGATCGGCCTCGAACCACTTGATGTCAGCGGTGTTTCCGCGGCGTGGGATGACTCCGAGACGGAGCGGGATATCGGGATGGAAATTCGCGACGTGCGCACCCTTCTCCAGTAGAACCGGATCCCAGAACAAGGGGCAGTCGTTGAGGATCGCGTAGTTCTCCGTGAAGGCCATGTCGTGTGGCAAGCGCGGACCGGGAAGCGGGACGTCGACGTAGTGGACCAACTCGTTGGCCGAGTCCACGACGCCGTAGTGCATGTACGGCGCTTCCTTGCTGTAGTTGAAGAACAGCATTTCTCCGGTCTTGTCGTCCACCTTCGGATGCGCGGACACACCCCATTCGAAGGGGAACTTGCCGTTCCAGCTTTCCTTTCCGAGTGTCTCCGCCGACATCGGATCGAGACGATACAGATCTCCGCACTGGTAGAAGCTGGTGAGAGCAGTCCCCCGGTGAACGACGACGTCGGTGCTGGACGCGTCCTTCATCCGGGTGCGCGCACCCTTGCCGCCCTCGGGGCGACTGAGTTTGGGAGACTCGGCGAGTCCGGCCCACAAGGCGCCGCCGGCATCCTGCTCGGCCGCCAACCCGTCAGTCCGTACGAATCGATTGCGGTAGAACGACTCTCCGTCACGAAAGCCCACGATGTGAATCATTCCGTCGCCGTCGAACGGGTGATAAGCCTTCATCGAGGGATGGAGCGGATTCTCGGTGTTGCGCAGGTAGACACCGTCGAGGTCTTTCGGAACCTCACCGAATACGACTTCGAGGTTGTCCGCTTTGAACTCGGTGGTCTGGGGTTGCCACGGGCCGGTGCGATACGGGTGATCGTCATCGGCGGGAAGGGTGGACAACAACTTGCCTACGATTTCGACGTCCATTGAATTCTCTTTTCGACTGATGGGGAAAGGCTGGGCTGCACTTTCAGGAAACTGCGTCGACGACAAAACTGACGGTGGTGGCCGTACTTCCACCGAAGTTGAGCGTCGCAAAGCGGCTCGCACCCTCGACTTGGAAACCGCCGGCCTTTCCCGTCACCTGATGGGCCGCGTCGAGAAGCATTCGAACACCACTGGCACCCACCGGATGACCACCGCCGATCAGACCGCCGCTGGGGTTGATCGGTAGCTTGCCGCCCATGGCGATGTCACCACTCTCGATGGCTTTCCACGACTCGCCGGGCGCGGTCAGACCGATGTGGTCGATCGCGAGATACTCACTCGCCGTGAAACAATCATGTGTTTCGATACCGTCTATCCCGGCCAGGTCGACTCCGGCCCGGGAGAAGGCACCCATCACCGCATCCCGAACGTGTGGCATCACGTAGGGATTATCGGCGTCACGGGCCAGCTTCTGCTCGAGACCTAAACCAACAGTCCGGTGACCCCAGCCCGCGATCTGGGCCAGCGGAGTCGCCGCGGCATCAGGATGCTCACGGAGGTACTTGTCCGTCACCAGCACAACCCCGGCGCCACCGTCGGTCACCTGGCTGCAATCGAATCGTCGAACACCGCCTTCCACAACAGGATTGGTGGCGTCGTCGCCGCCTGCATTCCCGAGCAGATCGGGTACCGCCCAACCGCGTGTCTGTGCATTGGGGTTGTTCTTCGCGTTCGCGAAATTGATCTGCGAGATCGCGCGAAGATGAGATTCGTCGATCCCGTAGCGCCGCCCGTACTCCTTCGACACACGATCGAACATGTACGGCCACATGAAATTTGCTTCCTGACCTTCGTGTCCGACCCAGGCTGCAGCGCCCAGATGTCCGGCCGCGTCATCACCCGGAACCGTCTTCTCCAGTTCGATACCCATCACCAGAGCCGCGTCGTAGTTGCCGGCGCGCAGGTCTGCCATCGCGGCGAGTACGGCGATACTGCCCGATGCGCACGCCGCCTCGTGCCGGGACGAGGGCACACCCCATAGATCTGGATGCACGGTGGCGGGCATCGCACCCAGCTGACCTTGGCCGGCAAACAATTGACCGAAGGCATTACCGACGTGGATCACCTCGATGTCGGCGGCAGGAACCTTCGCCGCGGCCAGGGTGTGGTTCACCACCTCTTCGGCAAGGTTCGCGAAATCGAGTTCCTCACGGGTGAAGTTCCGTGCGAAGTCGGATTGGTACCCGCCGAGAATCCAAATGTTCGAAACAGTCATGACCTCTCCCCTTGCCGATCCGGCATCGGTGACGTCACCGAGATACCCGTGCATCGGCGGTTGTAATTTCATCGCAACCGTACTACAACTAGCAGAGTAACTCTACTAATTGAAGGGTTGAAAATGACTGATGCTTTTGTCCTCGACTACGTGCGCACACCGCGCGGCCGAGCATCGACGCGAGGTGCCCTCCACGAACACAGCCCAGTCGATCTTGTCGTCCACCTGGCCAAGGCTTTGCAGGGTCGAACGAACCTCGCCGCAGAACAGATCGACGACGTCGTTCTCGGTTGCGCATCGCAGGTGGACGAGCAGGGCGCGAACATCGCGAGAACTGCCGCACTCCTTGCCGGTTGGGGCGATTCCGTTCCCGGCGCGACCCTCAATCGTTTCTGCGCATCCGGCGTCGACGCAGTCGGCCAGAGCGCAGCCCGCATTCGCAGCGACGACGTCTCCCTCGTCGTGGCCGGTGGCGTCGAAAGCGTCTCCCGCACTCCGATGTTCAGTGATCGCGGACCGCTGTGGATCGACCCGGCAACCATCGCGCAGATCGGCTCCATCCATATGGGTGTTGCCGCCGACTTGAATGCCACGATCGAGGGGTACTCCCGCGACGAGTTGGATGCGTACGGCGTCGAAACCCAGCACAAGGCTGCCGAGGCCTGGCGCAACGGCGCATTCGAGCGGTCCGTTGTGCCCGTTCCCGGCAGAAATGGTGAAGCCGGAATCGCGCACGACGAACTGGTCAGGGCAGAGACGACGGCAGAGGGACTCGCCGCGCTGCCTCCGGCCTTCGAAGGGCTCGGCGCCGCCGGTCAGGATGCACTCGCGCTCGCCGCCTACCCGGAGGTCGGCAAGATCGAACACCTGCACACCGTCGGATCCTCTCCCGCCATGGCCGACGGCGCAGCACTACTACTCCTCGGATCCGAGAAAGCCGCGGCCAGAGCCGGCCTGACCCCTCGCGCACGGATCATCGGATCCGCCTCGACTTCGGTGAATCCGGTTCTCATGCTCACTGCGGGCCAGAGCGCCGTGGAGGCAGTCATCGCTCGAGCCGGGCTTCGTCCACAGGACATCGACGTGTTCGAGTTCGCAGAGGCCTTCTCCGCGCTCTGCCTACGGTTCCGCCGCGATCTTGACGCCGGGCCGGACCGCATGAACCCCAACGGCGGCACGATGGCGATGGGCCATGCATTCGGCGCCACCGGAGCAATTCTCGTCGGCGCGTGTGTCGACGAACTGGTACGGAGCGACGGACGCTACGGTGTGGCCGCGGTCAGCGGCGCCGCCGGTGTCGGAGTCGCGGTGCTCGTCGAACGGATCGCCTCGTGACCGCCAGTTCACTCTCGGGCCGCGTTGCCGTCGTCACGGGAGGGGGTAAGGGCCTCGGCCGTGCCGTCGCACTGCATCTCGCGAGCCGAGGGGTCACGGTGATCGTCAACAATCGAAATCGCACACTCGACGGGAGCGGCCGGGGCCCTGCAGATCAGGTCGTCGACGAAATCACCGAAGCCGGTGGCCACGCCGTCGCCAACCACGACGACGTCACCGACCCCGAGGTCGGTCGAAAGTTGGTGGACGACGCTCTCACTCGGTTCGGACGACTCGACTTCTGCATCACCAGCGCCGCGGTCAGCGGTCCACAGATGCTTCATCGCACCACCGCCGAGAACCTCAGCACCGTCATCACGACAAACGTCGTCGGGACCGCACTGGTTGCCGCCGAAGCCTCCCGAGTGATGCGCGAAGCCGGATTCGGGCGCATCGTGATGATTGCCTCGACCGCAGGACTGCACGGGGAACCCACCGTGTCCGCCTACGCCGCCAGCAAGGGTGCCGTCATCGCATTGGGCCGCACCGCGGCCGGCGAAGGTGCGAGTCGCAACGTCTTCACCAATGTCGTACTGCCCTATGCCACTACGCAGATGACCGAGTCCGGAATGGACCCACGATTTATCGACATCATGGGGGCCGACCTGGTAGCCCCGGTGGTCACTGCTCTCGTCGATCCCGAGTCCACGACCAACGGGCAGGTGATCGTCACCGCAGGTAACGGAGTGCGTTCGGCCGACGCCGTCGAGGGCTCGACCGAATTCTTGCCCACCACAACAGAACTCGATGCCAAAGCGCTCGACGCACTGCTCGTGACCAGCCGGCTCGGCACTCCTCACACCTATCCGAGCGCACAGGAAGCCTTCGCGGACTTCGCTTCCGAACTGCTCGACCACCACAATCAGAAAGCGCGCACATGCCCGACATCCCATTGGCCGACCTTGCACTGAACTTCGGTGTGAGCGCACTCGCCGTACTCGTCTTCATCGCAGTCGTGATGGCCGTAGCCATCCGGATGAACAATCACTCGATCATCGACATCTGTTGGGGGCCTGGCTTCGCCGTCGTCGCCGTCGTCTCGTACCTGACGTCCATCGGATCGGACGGCAACGATCTGCGTCGCCTCGTGGTGCTGACACTGACCGTGGTGTGGGGAATGCGACTCGGCCTCTACATCGGTTTCCGAAACCGTGGGCACGGGCAGGACAAGCGCTACACTGCCCTACTCAAACATCAACAGGGACCGCTGGTTCCGTTCCTGATTCGCAAAATCTACGGCCTCCAGGGCGTCCTCATTCTCGTGGTGTCGCTGCCGGTCCAGTTCGCGATGTACGAGTTTCGCGCCCTCGGAGTCCTCGGTGCGATCGGCATCGCAGTCTGGACCGTCGGCTTCGTCTTCGAATCGGTTGGTGACTACCAACTTTCCCGATTCAAGGCAGATCCGGCCAATTCGGGAATGGTGATGGATCGTGGACTCTGGGCCTGGACCCGGCATCCCAACTACTTCGGCGACGCATGTGTCTGGGTCGGACTGTTCATCCTCGCGCTTGGTGATCCATTGGCGCTGATCACGATCGTCTCGCCGATCGTCATGATCAAACTACTGGTGAGCTACAGCGGTAAGGCCTTGCTCGAACGAGGCATGCGCAAGAGCAAAGGCCAGGCCTACGAAGACTACGTCGCCCGGACCAGTGGCTTCTTTCCCCGTCCGCCCCGTCCGGCACGAAACCACGCGTCGTGAGCGCCCCCACGAGTGGTCTCGCTGACGTCTTCGATCTGGAATCGACCGGCCCGGACCGGTGGCAGGGGTCCAACGACGGTGTTCGTCTACCTCAGTTGTTCGGCGGCCAACTGGTAGCCCAGTCGATTCTCGCAGCCGGGCACACGGTTACCGACGGCAAAGCGATCAGTTCCGTCCACACGCACTTCCTTCGCCCGGGGTCGACGAATCGCGCAACCGAGTTCTCGGTAGATCGCCTTCGGGATGGAAAACGCCTGTCCACCAGAGGCGTCGACGTCCACCAGGACGGACGACTCGTCTGCCGTTCGACGGTCTCTGCTTCCTCGATCGACGAGGGCATCACTCACAGTCGCGCCGTACCCGCCGCACTCCCGCCCGCTGAGTGCGTGACGTTGCAGGAGTTGGCCGAGGCAGACGGCGGGTTGGGCGAGGTGTGGGAGGAGTTCTCCGCCATCGAGATTCGTGTGTCCCCCCTCGATTCGCAGTCCCCCACGACGCATTCGGCGGCGCCTCCACGCAACATCTGGATGCGTTCGGCTCAGCGACTGAGCGACGATCCGCTGATTCACGTCGCTGCTCTCGCCTATGCCAGTGATCTGATGCTGATGGCAACCGCGCTGACTCCGCACGGCTACGACATCGGGCAGGAGCACTCGCTCGATACGGATTGGACGGGCGTGTCCCTCGATCACACGATGTGGTTTCAGCGTCCCGTGCGAGCGGACGAGTGGCTCCTCTTCGAGCATTCGACACCCACTGCTCATGCCGGCAGAGCAGTCGTGAATGCCGCGGTCTTCGATCAGTCCGGACTCCAGATCTGCCAAATCACCCAGGAAGCGTTACTCATTGCCCGTATCGAGTGATTACCGACTCTTTCTGCAGACCACTCGGTACGGTCTCGCGGTGCCGCAGGGTTCGCGGCCTATGATTTCGGGGTGGTACGAGTGAATGCAACCGGATCTTCGGCGTCGGCCGGATCTCCGACACCCACGCCGTCGGTGGGAGTCACCGAGTTGCCTGCGGGCGGACCCAACGCACTGGCGGTCACGCTCGGGCTACTGGGAGACGAGTGGAACCTCTGGATTCTGCGGTTCGCCCTTTTGGGGTCGCGTCGATACAACGACTGGCTGGCTCTCGGGGGAATCTCCAACTCGGTGCTGTCCTCACGGTTGGCAGTCCTGACGGCCGGCGGAATGCTCGAGCGCCGGGAGTACCAGCAGAACCCGCCGAGGCACGAATACTCGGTCACTCGCAAAGGCCAGTCGATCTGGCCGGTCCTCATCACCATGTGGTCGTGGGAGAAGCAGTGGGCACCGAATGAAACCGCGCCACTACCGCCACTACGGCACAGCACCTGCGGAAACGACTTCACTCCGATCCTGCGTTGCAAGGAGTGCGGCGAGGACGTCGACGTGCGATCCCTGGACTCCCAAATGGGGCCGAGTGGGGACTTCTCACGCAGTGTGCCCGAAGCAACGTCGAGGCGCCGCTCCACCAAGTCCGAACGCCGACCGGAAATCCTGGCTCACACGATGGAACTCGTCGGCAATCGCTGGTCGGCAGCGATCATCGGGGCAGCTTTCCGAGGTGCCCGTCGTTACGGAGAGTTCGCCGAGATCACCGGTGCGCCGCCGGCAATCGTCGCCGATCGGTTGAAGCACCTCACCGAGATCGGTGTGATGGAAACGCGGCCGCTTCCGGATCGCCCACAGTGGTCGGAGTATCGACTCACCGACAAGGGAACCGCGTACTTCCCCGTCGTGATGTGCATGATCTCGTGGGGTCAGCGCTGGTTCAGATCCGCGGACGGTCCGGACATCGTTCTCCATCACAAGGCGTGTGGAAAGCGGTTCGAAGCAAGGCTGGGTTGTAGTGCGTGTGGTGAGGAACTGAGGTCTTCGGACATCGAGGCGATCGACCTCACCACCTCGGTGCACGTGCCGGGGTCCGGCTGGTCCTGAGATCCCCACTCAGCCGGCAGTGCGGATCCGGTCGAAGCTCCGGCCTCGGTGTTCGAGCGGCAGCCTGTCCCCTCGCCCGAACAATTTGTTGCGCAGCGTCCCCGCTTCGTAGTCGCTCTGGTAGGCACCCCTCCTCGTCAGCTCCGGAATCACATGCTCCACAATGTCTTCGAAGGTTCCAGGAGTCACCGCGTACGCGAGATTGAAGCCGTCGACGTCGGTCTCGGCAACCCACTCCTGCAACTCGTCGGTGACCTCCGCGCCGGAACCGACAACGATCGGGCCGAGCCCGCCGATACCCGCCCACTCCGCGATGTCTCCCACCGTCCATTCGCCGCCCTTCTCGTCGGCCTGACGAAACGATGCGACCGCGGATTGAATGGCGTTGCTCTCGACGTTCCCGATCGGCTCGTCCGCCCGGTATCCGGAGAGATCAATTCCCATCCACCCCGAGGTGAAAACGAGTGCACCTTCACTACTCGCGTAGCTGCGGTAGTCCTCGAGCTTCGCCTGGGCCAACTCGGGGGTTCGGTCGGTGATGATCGTCAACAGTGTGTAGATGCGGGCCGAGTACGGATCGCGCCCGACCTTCGTCAGTTCGTTTCGGATTCGGGCAACGGTGTCTTTGAGAATCGCCTTTGTCGGTGCACCCACAAAGATCGCCTCCGCATTCTCCGCGGCGAACCGAACCCCGCGTGGCGACGCGCCGGCCTGGAAGATGACCGGCGTCCGCTGCGGAGAAGGTTCGGAGATGTGGATGCCCGGAACCGTGAAGTGCTTGCCTTCGTGCTCGATCGGGTGAACTTTGGCGGGGTCCGTGTAGACCCCGGTGGTTCTGTCACGCACCACCGCGTCGTCTTCCCACGACGTTTCCCACAACTTGTAGAGAACTTCGAGGTACTCGTCCGCGTGGTCGTAGCGATCGTCGTGCTGGAGTTGGTCGTCCTCGCCCATGTTCCGTGCAGCCGACGGGAGGTATCCGGTGACCACGTTCCACCCGATTCGCCCGTTCGTCAGGTGGTCGAGGGTGCTCAAGCGCCGAGCAAACGGGTACGGATGCTCGAAAGCTGTACCTGCGGTGATACCGAAGCCCAAGTGCTCGGTCACGGCCGCCATCGCCGACGCCAGCAGTAGCGGGTCCGAGACCGGTACCTGCGCGCCCTGCCGCAGCGCTGCGTCGTGATTGCCGCCGTACACGTCGTATGTTCCCAACACATCGGCCAGGAACAGCCCGTCGAATCGTCCACGCTCGAGGAGTTTCGCCAATTCCGTCCAGTACCTCAGATCCGTGTACCTGGACGACTGGTCCTCCGGGTGACGCCACAGACCTGGCGATTGGTGGGCGACGCAGTTCATGGCAAAGGCGTTGAAGCGGATTCTGCGGGTCATTCCCGCACCATGCCGTGCCTGCTCCGCGGTGACCACCATTGCGATCAGTGCGATCGGTTCGGCTCCTGCTTGCACCCGGCGATACCGTCGACTTCGCGACCTCGTCGGCGGGCCGCTACACTGACTAGCGCAGCTGTGACGCCCGAGGCTTCGTGCCGACAGGTCGAGCGGATGCAAAAGTAGTATCGGGAAGCGAAAACCCCGGCAGCACACGGTTTTCAGCGCTTGTCGGTACGCTCCCCGCCCTCGTAGCTCAGGGGATAGAGCATTCCTCTCCTAAAGGAAGGGTCGCAGGTTCGAATCCTGCCGAGGGCACCAGGTGGGACTCTCCCTACATCGGCGTGACCAACGTGCCATTCTTGAATTCATGACGACGCCTCACTCCACGGCAACTCCACCGAAGAACATGTCTTTGATCCCGGGTGGGACGTACTGGATGGGCTCCGAAGACTTCTATCCGGAAGAACGCCCAGTTCACCAGGTCACCGTCGACGGATTCTGGATGGACACGACGGCGGTGACAGTCGCCGAGTTCCGACGCTTCGTGAAGGCAACCGGCCACGTCACCACTGCTGAAATCGCCCCGGATGCCGCCGACTATCCCGACGCCGATCCAGCCCTCCTCGTCCCGGGATCGTTGGTCTTCAATTCGCCACCCGGCCCGGTTTCACTCGACGACTACACCCGGTGGTGGTCGTTCACTCCCGGCGCCGATTGGCGCCATCCCGAGGGCTCCGACAGCAACATCGGGGGACGCGAACGGCACCCCGTCACCCACGTGTCGTACTTCGACGCCCAGGCCTACGCCGCGTGGGCCGGCAAGGAACTCCCGACCGAGGCCGAGTGGGAGTTTGCCGCCCGCGGCGGACTCGATCGCCAGGCCTACGTGTGGGGCGATCACGACTCTCCGGGCGGGCGGCCCGGTGGCAACGTATGGCAGGGCCAGTTCCCCTGGGAGAACCTGCTCGAGGACGGGTACGAGCGCACCGCTCCGGTCGGAAAGTTCCGGCCCAACGGCTACGGACTGTTCGACATGGCCGGGAACGTGTGGGAATGGACGGCCGATCACTACACGTCCGACCACGCCCACAGTTCCAAGAACGTCGCGCCGGCCTCGTCGTGCTGCATTCCTCGCAATCCCCGCGCGGAGTTCGCCACCGAGGCCTTGGCCGGCGAACCCTACGCACGACGGGTGATCAAAGGCGGCTCACATCTGTGTGCACCGAACTACTGCTTGCGATATCGCCCCGGCGCGCGGCAGGGCGAATCCGAGGAGTCCTCGACCTGCCACGTCGGCTTCCGGTGCATCATCCGCATTCCGCAGGAGTAGATCAGAAGGGCACGTCCCCCAGGATGGCCACCCGCTCCATGACGCGGCGATGTGGGAAGTAGTCGCTCGCAGCGTAGTGCTGGGTGGCCCGGTTGTCCCAGAAGGCAATGGAATTCGGCGCCCACTTGAAGCGGCACTGAAAGTCCGGGACCTTGACCTGCGCGAACAGCAGGTTGAGCAGATCGTTGCCTTCGACAGGATCCATATCCGGAATGTGGGTGGTGAAGAGGCTGTTGACGAACAGCGTCTTCCGCCCGGTCTCCGGATGCTTACGCACCATCGGATGCAGAACCGGCGGGTACTGCTCCTTCATCTGCTCCAACTTCTCCGGGCTCATGCCGCGTCCGAAGGACGGCACAAAATCGTGGATGGCGTCCTTGCCGTCGATCAAGTCCTTGATCTCGTCGGGGAGGCAGTCGAAGGCGTTACCCATATCGGCCCAGAGCGTGTCACCACCGGCAGGCGGTACGTCGATCGCCCGAAGTACTGAACCGAGTGGCGGCGTCTTCGTCCAGGTGACGTCGACGTGCCAGATGTTCTCCGTTCCTGGACTGTCCTCTCCGCGTTCGAATCTGACGACTGCCGGGACCTCTCCCTGCGGGAGAAGTGGATGAACCTCGAGTTCACCCCAATGGGCCGCGAAGTCACGATGATTCAAGCTCGAAATCGGCTGGTCCCGAAAGAACACGACCTTCCATTCGAGGAGGGCCCGGCGCACGTCCTCGATCTGCTCCTCCGACGGATCACGCAAGTCGATATCGCTGATCTCGGCACCGATGAACGGTGTGACGGGTGTCAGAGTGAACCGCTCGTACGGCCTCGATCCAACGCCTTCCGGATTGCGCCTCATTCCGCGTGGTCCGAATTCGATTGTGTGATTGCCGATTTGGACTGTTCGTGATGATGTAAGGGTAGCCATCGAATGACTCCGTCCTGTCGTGTCGTGTCGCGGGGTCACACGTCAGTCGACGCGTGCACCCGCTTTGCTCGTGTGCGTTTGTGTGCGCTTTGGGGCGCTGTCAGTGCTCCTACCGCGAGATCGACCAGATGATCCACCGTCGTATCGAAATCTGCCTGCACAACGGGGTTTTCGTCTTCGCGGCGCTGCTCGAAGATGGCCAGAGCAGAGACGCTCATGTTGAACGTCAGATCGATCCGTTCCACCGCGACGCGGCGGGGCAGATGCGGCAACGCCCGCGTCAACCTGCCGACTACCTCGTTGATTCCTTCACTGACCTCGCGAAACTCAGCACTCTGTGTATCTACTGACGGTGAAATTCTCGCGATGAACCGCGCATAGTTGGACCCGTCGACCGTCGCCATGAAATCGGCCAGCGGGTACAGGAAGGCTTCGACCAAAGCACGGACCAGATCGGTCCGCCCACTGGCGTCGACGTCGTCGAGATACGTCAGTCGCGCTGCATTGATCTGATCCATCCGATGCCGGAATACGGCCAGCACCAGACCGTCTCGCCCGCCGAAGTGATACTGAACTGCAGAGTTGTTGCGCTGCCCGGCCGCAGTCGCCACGTCCCGCATGGACACTTCGTGAATACCGTGCTCGGCGAACATCCGCTCGGCGACGGCGATCATGGCGTTCTTGGCATCCAACGAGGCGGGCATATACCGACCATATAAGTCACTGTCTTAATTCCGCAAGACCCACCCCCTGTGCGCGGTTTGGGAGTGCAGGGACTCCTTAACCACTCACAGGGGTGATTGTCCCAGTCAGCGAGACCGAGACTGCTAGTGAAGTCGTGACCGTTACGCTCCAGATTAAGACGACTGCTTAATCGACCCGGTTTTGCATACGCCAAGGAGCCTGCTGGTGAATCGCCATTCCATCCCGATCATTCCCGAGACGCCGAACGTCGCGGCCGCCGTGTACTACCCCGATCAGAATCCCCCGTACACCCGCCCGGAACCGCTTCGCCCGCCGGCCGGGGCCCCGAACGTGCTGCTGATCATGATCGACGACGTCGGATTCGGCGCACCCTCCGCGTTCGGTGGCCCGTGCCGCACGCCCACCGCCGAGCGTTTGGCCGAAACCGGCGTGAAATACAGCCGATTCCACACCACGGCTCTGTGCTCGCCGACGCGTGCCGCCACACTGACCGGGCGCAACCACCACAGTGTCGGTATGGGTGTCATCTCCGAAATGGCCAACGCGGCACCGGGATACAACGGTACCCGCCCTGCCTCTGCCGCCACGGTCGCACGCGTCCTGCAGGGAAACGGCTATGCGACGGGCGCTTTCGGCAAGATGCACCAGACCCCGACGTGGGAGACCACCGCTGCCGGGCCGTTCGATCGGTGGCCGGTCCGTGAGGGTTTCGACAAGTTCTACGGTTTTCTCGGTGCCGAGTCCGATCAGTTCACCCCGGTTCTCTACGAGGACTTCACGATGGTCGACTTACCCAAGACGCCACAGGAGGGCTACCACCTGTCCGAAGATCTCGTCGACCACGCGATCGAATGGGTCGAGGGCGTCAACACGATGGACCCGGACAAGCCGTGGTTCTGCTACCTCCCCTTCGGCGCGTGCCACGCTCCACTCCAGGTCCCGGACCGCTACCTGGACAAGTACGTCGGCGAATTCGATCACGGGTGGGATCGCCAACGTGAGATCACCCTCCAAAAGCAGAAGGAACTGGGCGTCGTCGCTCCTGACACCGAGTTGGCCCCCTGGGCTCCGGGGCTCCCGCACTGGGACGAACTCGACGACGACCAGAAGAAGGTCTCGGCCCGTTTGATGGAGTTGTACGCGGCATTTCTCGAGCACACCGACGACGAGGTAGGCAGGCTCGTCGACCGGTTGCAGGAAATGGGTGTACTCGACAACACTCTGGTGCTCTACATGCTGGGTGACAACGGCGCCTCCGCCGAGGGCGGCATGGAGGGCTCGTTCAATTACCTCGCCGGCCTCAACGGTTACAAGAGTGCGACATCCGACGTACTGGCGCGCTACGACGAGTTGGGGACCGAAACCAGCTACCCGCACTATCCGGCGTCGTGGGCTCTGGCTCTCGACACCCCGTACCAGTGGGCCAAGCAGGTTGCGTCCCACTACGGCGGTACCCGAAACGGTCTGATCGCCCACTGGCCCAAGGGGATCGACAAGCCAGGAATCAGGGAGCAGTGGCATCACTGCGTCGACATCACGCCGACAATCCTGGAAGCTGCCGGGATTCCGGCACCGACCAGCGTCGACGGGGTCACCCAGAAACCGATGGAAGGCGTGGCGATGAACTACACCTTCGCCGAGCCCGACGCCGAAGAGCGCCACACCACACAGTATTTCGAGATCTTCGGCAACCGCGGAATCTACGATCACGGTTGGACCGCAGTCACGGCCCACCGCGCACCCTGGCTGATGGCCACTCACGGCCTCGAGCTCACACCGATGAGCGAAGACCGCTGGGAGCTGTACGACACCTCGGTCGACTGGTCGCAGGCCCGCGATCTCGCGGACGAGCATCCCGAGATCCTGGCCCGGCTCAAGGAAAAGTTCCTCGTCGAGGCGGCCAAATATCAGGTGTTGCCGCTGGACGACAGAACGGTCGGTCGCCACGCCACCGCGGAATCACGACCCCCGCATCCGATGATGGGCCGAAAGACCCTCACGCTGTACCCACACATGAACGGCCTGGTCGAGAAAGCCGCGCCGACGTTCTTCAACCGCTCGTACACGCTGACCGCGAGTCTGGGTAGCGTCGCCGACGGCATGCTGGTCAGCCTCGGTGGCCGGTTCGGCGGATTCGCTTTGTACATACTCGATTCCGTCCCCGTCTACTGCTACAACTTCAGCGGCGGTGGTCGGACCTTCGTGCGTGGGCGCAACCCGCTGGCACCCGATGCGCGCGAGGTGTCCGTCCACTTCGAGTACGACGGCGGCGGAATCGGCAAGGGTGGAACCGTAACCCTGAGCGTCGACGGCGAGGTGGTCTCCGAGGGCCGGATCGAGAAGACCACTCGGGCGATCTTCAGCATGAACGAACAGCTCGACGTCGGCATCAACCGGGGAAGCCCGGTCGCGGAAGAGTTCGCGGACAAGGGCACGTTCCGCTACGGCGGCAAACTCAACAGCGTGACGATCGACTTACGCTCCACCCGCGACGTGGTGTCCGCGGAGGAACGGGAGAAAATCTCACTCGCCGTGCACTGATCGAACAGGCGACGCTCGCCGATTGTGCAGCCGCACGCGATATCTGCCGTGCGGCTGCACAATCGCCCTGCGTCTATCCGACCGTGTACATCTGCAGGCACGGCCCGACCCGGCGAGCTTCCAGGATGTCGCGCGCCTTCTCACGCGCTGCGTTGAACTCCCAGGGCGCAGTGGTGCCCGGCACTCCGAATCGATATCTGCTCAAGGCACATGAACGCTGCGGTTCCGGTAGACGATCCAAGGCAGGTACCGCGTCGACGGAGAGCCCGCGTAAGTAGGAAACGTCTATGCTCTTGCCGCCCTCGAACCGCTCCACGTTCTTTTGCGCGATGTACGCATCGGGGTTGAACACCGCGAAGGCAAGCAGCGCGACGGCCGAAGTGGCGAGAACAGCTGTGGGCAGCCACTTCCCGGACATCCGAATACCTGCGACGAGCAACAACACGAACACGAAGCCAAGAAGCAGCTCTGTCGCGAAGACGCTGACCCGGAGCACCGTGAAACCGTACTGATTCTCGTACAACCACATCCGGTGCACAGCGGACGCCACGATCACCAGGCTGAAGACACACAGGGCACCTAGGAGTCCGCGGGCAAGACGCCTCGATCCAGCGTCGCGGCGGTCGATGTACCGCACTGCAACGGCGATGACGAGCAGCGTCAGCACGGTAACCGCCATGAGCTGCCAGAAACCCTCACGCGCGTAGTCCGCGTAGGTCAGTCCATCGGTCACCTGCACGTGCTCGTCTCCCCCGAACAGCGTCTTCGTCTGTACTGCAACAAAACCGAGGAACAGCACGTTGAGCACTCCGAGCGGGACCGCCCACTCCCACATCGGCAACGGCGTCGCCGGCGCAGGTGCAAACGCGTCCACCGTCGGCGTTCTGCGACGCAGGTACACCGCAACCAGCGTGCCGAACGCCATCACGACGCCGGCAAAGATCCGTGCTCCCGGGTTCGACACGGAGATGGCAGGAGCGAAGCCGCCGAAGATCTTCGCGAACTCCGGATCCGCACTCACGAACAAAGATCCGAAAATCAGCAGGAGAAGAATCGACACTGCGCTCACGACGACAACTCGCGCCGCCGGCACCCGCGGAGCAGAGCGGGTAGCAAGTTTTCGACGACGAACGAAGTTGACCGTACGGTGGGGTGCCCGCCAGGGAGCGACCGTTCCCAGAAGTATTCCGGTCCACGTCCGCCCGCCGATCAGAGTCCACGTGAACAGAACCCACGCAGCTACGACGCAGAGGAACACCAACCACTCCGCACCGCGAACGGCGGCAACGCCCAGAAGTGCGAGCATCCCCATCGCGGCGGCCCACTGCGTCGCAGACATCCGCGGCGGCGTCAGAATCCCGAACACGATCACCACGCCGACACCGACGATGACGTACGCGATACTCACGAAACCTGGATCGAGGATCAGGGCCGCCAGCGCCCCAACGCCGCTCGCGCCGACGAGCATCGAGCGGGTGGCCATCGACGTGCGATCGGGACGCCAGAACCGGCTGGGTCGCTTGGGTTTTGCAACCGGTATCGGCGCTTTCGGCGGAATGACTATTGGAGCGCTCATGTGATCTCCCATGTTTCGGGTTCAAATTTCGGGTTCGGAACTACGGGCGAATGCCTGATGAAGGCATGCGCCATCGCGAGATCTCTCGATCTCGTTGGAAACTTTGATTCAGCTCTGCGGCAGCACTACTCGAATGCAGCAGCCCGACTGGGCATCGACGACGGCGATCCTGCCGTCATGTAATTCGACCGCCCACTTCGCGATCGCGAGGCCGAGCCCGGTACCCCCGTCGGTCGATCCGCCGCGGATGAAGCGGTCGAACACTCGCTCACGGGCTTGTGGCTCGATGCCGGGGCCGTCGTCGTGGACATCGAGCACCAACTCCCCTGCACTGCCGGTACGTACTCGGATGACAACTTTCGTGTCGACGTTCCCGTGCTGAACCGCGTTGTCCACCAGGTTGGTCACCACCTGATGGAGGCGATCCGGATCGGCTACCACGGACAATTTCGGAGGCTTGACGTCTATCTCGATGTCGCCCGCACTCACACTCGACAGCTCACGTAGGAACGGCTCGACCTCGAAACGGCGGCGCTTCAACGGCATAGCGCCGCCCTCGAGTTTCGAGAGGTCGAGAAGGTCGGCCACCAGCGCTCCCAGTCGTTCCGTCTGCCGCAACGCCGATTTCATCATCGCCGGATCCGGTTCTTCGACACCGTCGACAACGTTTTCGAGCATGGCTTGCAAAGCGGTGATGGGCGTCCGTAATTCGTGGGAGACGTTGCCGATCAACTCGCGGCGGTACCGGTCGTCGGCCCCGAGGTCCTCGGCCATCCGATTGAACGCATGGGCGAGTTCGCCTACCTCGTCGCGGGAAGTCGCTCGTACCCGCCGCGAATAATCGCCGCGCGCCATCGCCTTCGCCGCGGCTGTCATCTCGCGAAGCGGTGACGTCATTCCGTGTGCGAGCACTTGTGTAACTCCGAGAGCGACAACCAACGCCGTCAGGAGAGCAAAACGAAACGGTTGTTGCGACGTCAGCCAGAAACCGCCCGCGGCGAACAACAGCGCTGCGACAACCAGGAGGCCGACCTTCACTTTGAACGATCGCATCGGGTCCAGCGGCCGCGGCCACCGTGCAAAGAGTCGGTCGACGCCGCTCATCGCGGCACGTCCCAGGCGTACCCGACGCCGTGAACGGTCCGGATCACGGAAGGTCCGAGCTTGCGTCGTAGAGCCTTGACGTGGCTATCGACGGTCCGACTACCCGCTCCCTCACCCCAGCCCCAGATCTCCTCGAGCAGCGACTCCCGCGGGATCGCCGCTCGCGGCCGCTCCGCCAGGTAGGCGATGAGATCGAATTCGGTGCGAGTCAGGTGGACTTCCTGCGTATCACGACGCACTCGACGTTCGGTCAGGTCGATCACGACGTCGCCGAACTCGAGCAAGTCGGCCACCGGGCGAGCAGCGTGCTCCGCACGATCAGCGCGCCGAAGCAATGCCTGAACACGGGCGACGAGGACACGCATGCTGAACGGCTTGCTCAGATAATCGTCGGCCCCGACGCCGAGACCGATCAGCATGTCGGTTTCATCGGCACGAGCGGTCAACATCAGCACGGGCACCGGGCGCACGGCCTGGATGCGGCGGCAGACTTCGAGGCCGTCGAATCCCGGCATCATCACGTCGAGCACCACTAGGTCGGCATCCATCTGCTCGCAACGGGTCACAGCACTGGGACCGTCGAATGCCAACTCGACGTCGTAGCCCTCGGCACGCAGCCTCGCTGCGATGGACTCGCAGATACTGACCTCGTCGTCGACCACGAGCACTCTTCGCTGACTCATGGAACTGACTGTATTCGGCCCTCGTGGATGAACCTGGGAGGACTTGTGAAGGTTCTGTGCAGGTTCTAGAACCTGCGGATGTTGTTGATCGGCAGATCCGCCAGCGGCTTCAGTCCGGTCGGAACACCAACTCCGTAGGCGTTGAACACCATTCCGAATCCGGCGTAGATGCCGACGTGCGTCGCACCGGGGTAGAAGGTGACGACATCGCCGGGCGCGAGGGCCCACCGAGGAACCGGCTGTCCGACGTTGGCCTGCTGTTGGCTGGTCCTTGGCAGATTCACTCCTGCCTGCCGAAACGCCCATTGCACCAGCCCGGAGCAGTCCCACGAGTTCGGCCCGACTCCGCCCCATTGGTAGGGCTTTCCGGTCTGAGTGCTCGCTGCTGCCAGCGCGATCAGGCCTGCCGGACTCGGAATGGGGAGGGCGGCTGATCCGCTGCTGATGCTTCCTGCGCTTCCCAGGCTGCCGGAGCTCCCGCTACTGCCGCCGCTACCGAGGCTCCCCGGGTCGGCCGAGGCGGGGGCAGCGGAGAGCAACAGGACGCTTCCGGTCAGCAGAGCAGCGACCGTTCCCGTGCGGAGTGTCGACTTCTTCATGCATCCGTCCTTCGTGGGAGTCGTTTCGGCGCGCGGCAGCGCACCTCGATAGCCGTGAACTGGTAAGACACGTGAAAACAAACACTTCGTTCGGATGTTAACGGCGTAGACGTGGTGTTCGGACAGGAATCATTGATCCTATTTGTCGGTTTTCGACAAACAGGCCTTACGTCCCGGCCTGGCAAAGATCAGGGAATGATCGGGGATTTCCTGGATCCGTCGGAGCCGGCGGATCCCTAGATTCGAAATCATGCGCTCATACCTCCTTGTCGCCGCGGTCATCATCGGAGCCACCACGGCGCTGATCGGTTGCTCGACGCTCCAGCGCGCAGTGGAGATTCAATCGGATCTCGACGGACTCACCAGGTCGGGTGTCGTCGGGTCGATCGCAACACTCGACGACGGCACCACGACGGCTGTCATGACCAGCGGCGTACCCAATCGGACCAACGGCGATTCGATCGGCAAGAATGATCGGGTCCGGATCGGAAGTGTGACAAAGACATTCACCGCTTCACTCGTCCTGCAGTTGGTGGCCGAAGGCAAGGTCGACCTCGACGCACCGATCGAGCAGTACCTCCCGGGCCTACTGCACGGCAGTGACATGGACGGCAGTGACATGGACGGCAGTGACATGGACGGCAGTGGCACAGACGGTAGCGCAATCACCGTGCGGCAACTGTTGCAACATCGCAGCGGCCTACCCGAGTTCGCCGGAGAACCCGGCGCCGACGAATGGATTGCCGCAAACGAGGACCGAACGCTGACGCCGTCCGCCGCGGTCGCCATCGCCCTCGGCAAACCGGCGCAATTCGTCCCCGGAACGTCGTTCGTCTACACCAACACCAACTACATCGTTCTCGGAATGCTCGTCGAATCGGTGACCGGCCGCAGCTACGCCGACGAACTTCAGTCTCGGATACTCGACCCGCTGGACCTGGAAGACACGTACCTCCCGGCGGCCGGTGAGCGCGACATCAGGGGCGATCACCTGACGGGCTATCAGGATCTCGATGGTGGCCTGACCGATGTTTCCCGCACGGAACCGTCGATCCCCTGGTCTGCCGGAGCGATGGTCTCGACGGGCACAGACCTGAACGCCTTCTGGCGTGCGCTACTCGACGGGCAGGTGGTGCCGGCCGAGCAGCTTGCCGAGATGACCACCCCTCAGGTCGGCGCCACCGAAGCCGAGGGGCTCGGGTACGGGATGGGCGTCGGCGCCACCGAACTTCCCTGCGGCGTCACCTATACCGGCCACAGTGGCGGGATCTACGGGTACTACACGCTGTCCGGTGCGACGCCGGATCGTGCGTTCACCGTGACGCTGACGTCGACGCCGAAGGACCAACCGGACACCGTCGCGATACTCTCGCACGCGCTCTGCCCCTGACGCTGTTACCAGTACTGATGACGCTGCCCGTCGGTATCCGCGACGAAGATGACCGCGTCGGCGCCGTCCAACTCCGAAGGTTTCAGCGGCAGATGCCCTGGCAGGATCGCTTCTCCCGCGGTGATCGACGGGCCGAGCGCGGCTAGCAGGGCCGGAGTCGAGAACAGGGCACGCCGACCGGTCGCATCGGCCAACGCTCCCTGCAGAGTGCCCGGATCACTGTCGGGGTTGGCGTCGGTTGCCAAAAATACGTAACGCTCCCCGAGGACAAGTCCGACAAGTGAGCCGGCGCTCCCCCAACTGACCACGTCGCCGTTGACCGGCATGTCGGACGGCACTCGCAAGAGATGGGCATTGTGTGCGAACAGCAGGCTCGGCCCGCGTCGCTGCTCCTGGGCGACGACCGCCAGCAGGTTCTCGGCCATCATCTCGGCACGCAGACTGAGCAGTGTTCCGATGCGATCAGGAGCGGAACTCGCCATCGCGGAGTGATAGCGCAAGAGCCCCAGAGCGGTGCGTGAATGTGCAAGGGCCAGGTCGTACCCGGCCGGGTCGGCGGGTCGCAGCACTGGTGCGGCGCGCCGCAGGACGCTGCCGAGGTCGTCCGCAATGATGCGCAGAGCGCGAGCATGATCGGAGTTGCCGACGGACGCAGCCGGATCGAACATCGCCGCCGGGTTGGTCCAGTCGGCGTCCTGACCCAGTAAAAGGTCGGCGTCGTCGAGAGATTGCGGCCGCAACGCGGCGGGCAGGAAGTCACCTGCCGCAGACAGTGCGCGGCGCGGGCTCGGTGCACCGGAGTACTCCACCGGAGCGTCGAAGCCGTAGAAGCGAACTCGGTCAGCCGGAGCGCGGCCGTCGTTGTACTCGCGTAGCCATTCGACGAGTTCGCGGTTTCCCGGTACCGCACCGAATCCGTGGCTGAAGCCTGTGGCGAGCACCTTCTCGATGTCCGCCTCTCCCCCGTTCACGTAGCCGTCGACAAGCAATGCCGCAAAGACATCTGTTTCGAGCACGATCGACCGATATCCTCGTTCGACCAGTTGGCCGAGAAGTTCGTTGCGCAGCAACGGAAAAGCCTTGATCCCATGAGTCGGCTCGCCGAGAGCGAGCAGAGCCGGCACCTCGGTTCGTGCTGCGAGCAGTTCGTCGACGGCACGACCAAGACTTGCCGCGTCTTCGAGTTGGCGGCCGAACTCACTCAGCGCTGGGGCAGTGGACATGATCATCCCTTTCGAAGGTGGACTGCCTTCGACAGTATCGTTGAAGATTCGGGTGAAACTTTTACAACAATTACCTGGGGCATATCGTGAAAAGCCTCAATCGGAGGTGATCAGTGCGGCCCATCGACCTTGCCCGTGAACACGGGTTGTCCGCACAGGCGATCCGCAATTACGACGACGCCGGCGTCCTTCCTCCGGCCGAGCGCAGCAACTCCGGCTACCGGCGATACACCCCAGTGCACGCGCAGGCCCTGCGCACTTTCCTCGCATTGCGCGGCGGTCACGGCCACCAGCGGGCCACGGAAATCATGCGTGCGACCAACCAGGGCGACACCGAGTCCGCCTACCGCCTGATCGACAGTGCACACGTGACACTGCTCGCCGAGCGAGGAACTCGCACCGAGGTAGCCGCAACGCTGGGGACTCTGTCCACCATGGCACCGGCACTGGTGCACGGTCCAGCGCTGACGGTCGGTGAGCTTGCGCGCCGTCTCGGCGTTCATCCGGCGACACTGCGCACGTGGGAAGAGCACGGCATCCTGCACCCCGAGCGCGAACGAGCAACGGGTTATCGCGAATACGGTCCGGAGTGTGTGCGCGACGCCGAGATCGCGAGGCAGCTGCGGCGCGGCGGCTACCGACTGTCGCAAGTCGCCCAGTTTCTCGATTCGCTGCGCGAGGCCGGCGGAGCGGACTCATTGGCAGCGTTCCTCGAATCCTGGCAAGACCGGCTGGCCACACGCAGTCGCAACCTTCTCGCCGGCGCGGCTCAGCTCGATGCCTATCTCACGATGCTGGATCAGACCTAGCCGGGCCGTCGTCGACGCAACCTATTCTCGCCCTGTGACGTCGCCCGGCTTCTTGTCCTCCCGCAGACCCCGCCAACTCGGGTGGCGAAGGCGTCCGGTCGCCGTCCAATCCATGAACCGCGCCTCACCGACGAGTTCAGGCCTCACCCACACCGCACCCTTGCGGTCATCTGCTGGAAGTTCCTCCTCGAACGGACTTTCCTTCTGACGCAACGGTTCCAGCAACGCAAGCAGTGACTCCAAATCACGATCACTGAAGCCGGTACCGACGCGCCCCACGTAGGTCAATCCGTCCTCACCCGGAATTCCCATGAGCAGCGCCCCGATCCCCTGCGCTCGATTGCCCTGCCCGGTGCGCCACCCACCGATCACCACCTCTTGGGTGCGCCAGTTCTTCACCTTGATCCAACTCGACCCCCGCCGCCCTGGAAGGTAGACCGATGCACGACGTTTGGCGACAATCCCTTCCCACCCGGCATCGGTACTCACCTCCAAGGCGTTCTCCGCCGTGCCCTCGATCTGCGGTGGTACCTCGAGCTCACCGACCTTGCCCGCCAACGCATTCAACACGGTGCGGCGATCCGAATAGGACTTCCGCAACAAAGACACTCCGTCGAGGTACAGAAGATCGAAGGCCAGGAACACCGGTTCCCCACCTCGCTGGAGGAGGCCGAAATCTGTAACTCCCGCGTCGTTGTACGCCACCACCTCACCGTCGAGAACCACGTCATGACCGTCCAGCACCTCGGCCAACCCGGCAAGGGCTGGATAGTCCCGGGTCTTGTCGTTACCCGCGCGACTGCGAAGCGACATTGTGCCCGAATGATATTCGAGAATCACTCGAATCCCGTCCCACTTTCCTTCGAAGGCCCACTCCTGCGGGTCGAGACCTTCGAGCGTTCCAGCGGTGGCAAGCATCGGCTCGAGATTCTTGGGAAACTCCGTTCCGAAACTCGCGTTCTGATCCTTCATCAGATGCATCAACCACTGATCACCCTTTGTCCGGATCAGCGCGAAGCGTCCCTGCACCCGCTCCCCACTCAAGCGCACGATCACCTCGTCTTCACGCCACTTCTCGGTCTCGTATGTCCCGGAATCCCAGATCGTCATCGAACCGCCGCCGTACTCCCCCTTCGGAATCGTGCCCGAGAACGTGGCGTATTCGAGCGGATGATCCTCGGTGTGCACGGCCAACCGATTTTCTCCGGCACTGGTCGGCACACCCTTCGGGACTGCCCAGGACACGAGCACACCATCCCGCTCGAGACGAACGTCGTAATGCAATCGTCTGGCGTGATGTTCTTGAATCACAAAGGTATTGCCCGCTGTCTCCTTGTCCACTGCAGCAGGGATCGGCTCCGGTGTCCGGTCGGCCGACCTCTTGTTGCGGTAGTGCGTCAACGTATCGGCTACAGACGCCGAGACCGGCGGATCCAGATCGCCCAGCAGATCACCGTCGGATTCGACGCGCTCCAGAACCTCGTCGAACAGCAGGTGGCGCAGTTTCGGATCGTCGAGTTCGTCCCAACTGCGCGGCGCGGCAACATAGGGTTGATCGCGACCACGCATCGAATACGGCGCAATGGTGGTCTTGGCTGCGTTGTTCTGACTCCAGTCCACGAAGATCTTGCCTGCCCGGACATTTCGCGCCATCGTCGCGGTGACGAGATCCGGGTGAAGCTTCTCGAGCCCGGTGGCGATCTGCTTGGCGACAGTCGACGCACCACTGCCGTCCAAGGCTCGATCCAGTGGAACGTAGAGGTGGATTCCCTTGCTACCACTGGTTACCGGATAGGCCGTCCACCCCAGAGTTGCGACCAGATCTCGAATCGACCTCGCCACCTCGGCGCACTCGGACAATCCGACGCCCTCACCCGGGTCGAGATCGAATACCAGTCGTGTCGCCGGACCACGCTCGGAACCGTCGAATCGCCATTGGGGAACGTGTAATTCGAGTGCCGCCTGTTGCCCCAGCCACGCCAGGGATGCAACGGAATCGAAAATCGGGTAAGTGACGACGCGATCAGAATGTTGCAGCGACGCACGCGTGAGCCACTGCGGGGCAGACGACGCCAGGTTCTTCTCGAAGAAGGACTGACCGTCCACACCGTTGGGCCAACGCTTACGAGTACCAGGTCTACCGACGACATGCGGAAGCATGACTGCGGCGATACGGGTGTAGTAGTCGATGACTTCGGCCTTCGTGGTGCCGCTCTCGGGGTAGAGGATCTTGCCCAGATTGGTCACGGACACGGTTGTGCCGTCGAGAGTGATCTGACCCCGATCCGTCGTTGCCATCTCCTCATTGTGCTGGATAGCGCTGCGTCTGGCAGTAGAAATCTGATGGATCGGAAACCTGCCGCTGCGCCAGGCCACGGGCAAGACTGGATTCTCGATGGGAGAGGAGACCACGATGACAGTTCGCAGTTCCGTGGAGCCGTTGGTGGACAACAACTGGCGGATGTTCGCCACCTGTAAAACAGTGGACCCGGCGGTGTTCTATTCGCCGGGTGAAGAGCGCGGACGCAATCGGGCTGCACGGGAGAGTTCCGCGAAGCAGGTGTGCTTCCGCTGCCCGGTCATTCGGGACTGCCTGACCTTTGCACTCGAGACCGCTGAACCGCACGGAGTCTGGGGTGGGACGACACCGTCGGAGCGCCTTGCACTGCGACGCTCAGCTGCGTGAACTCCGCTCACACGAGACCCCCGTCACGTCCAGACCGGACAAACAGGCAAGATGGCCTAGTGCCTATGACACGACGCGCAGTTGCCGTGACCGCGATCTTCGCTTCCTCGATCTTGTTGGGCTCGTGTTCGTCGCAGCCGGAGGCACCTGCGGCAGCAGATACCACCACCACGGTTCCCGAGGCGTTCACCAAACTTCCCTCGACGACCGCAGTGGACAAGTGCGGACCCCAGAGCGGGACCACCCTCGAAGACGGTGTCCTGACCATCGCCACTGACTCACCGGCGTACGCGCCGTGGTTCGTCGACAACGATCCGTCTAACGGCAAAGGCCTCGAGGGTGCGGTGGCCCGGGCGGTCGTCGACAAGCTCGGGTACAACACCGACCAGGTTCGCTTCACCACTGTCGCCTTCAACGACGCATTGAAACCAGGCCCCAAGGATTTCGACTTCGACGTCAATCAGTTCACGATTTCCGGGGATCGCCGCGCGAACGTCGACTTCAGCTCGCCGTATTACGCAGTGGCGCAGTCGGTGATCGCCTCACGCGGAAGCAAGGCCGCCGGTGCAAAGAATCTTGCGGATCTGGCCGGCTACCGTTTGGGCGCTCAGACCGATTCCACCAGCCTCGCGGCGATCACCGACACGATTGTTCCGACCACTGCGCCACGCGAGTTCGCGACCACGGACGACGCGAAAGCTGCGCTGGCCGCGGGCGAGATCGACGCATTGGTCGTCGACATCCCGACCGGATTTCACATCACCGAGAACGAACTGCCCGGGTCGGTCATCGTGGGTCAGTTTCCGCGGCCCAACGCAGTCACCGAATTCTTCGGTTTGGTGCTCGAGAAGAACAGTCCGCTGACCGAGTGCGTCTCCGCGGCAGTCGATGCGCTCTACGCCGACGGAACCCTCGAGAAGCTCGCAACCGAATGGATCACCGACAGCGCCGACGCACCCGTTCTCGAGTAGTTCAGCCGGCGCGCCCACTGATCGCGCCGACGAACACCTTCGGGATGTCTGCCGGTGTCGGAGCGAAGTGACTGCTACCGCCGGTGAGAGTCGAAATCTGCTCGAGCACATCGGTATCGGCGTCGTCGGTGACACCGATGGTGATGATCGGTACCGGCCGCGTCGGGTCCTGCTCGCGAGTCAGGGTGTCGAGAAGTTCCTGCAGGGCGATACCCGACGGATCGTCGTTGGCACCGTCGGTAAGCAGAATCACCGAATTGATCGAGGCCGGATCGTAGGACTGTTGCATGGACCGATACGCGGCGAGAACGCTGTCGTACAAACCTGTTCCGCCGCCGACGATCGAAGAGAGGTTGTCGATCCGAGACAGCAGTTTGCTCCGATGATCCGTGTCACCTTCGGTTGCATCCATACGGGCGACAGGTTCGAGTTCGCGGTAGTCCGTCCCGTCACCGAGGTCTACGGAGAACGCCCAGAGACCCAATTGTGCGTTGGCAGGAAACATTCGGATCGCGATGTCACCGGCCTGCGCCGTCGCGGCCATTCGAGTGACCCCGTCCTGCATGTAGTCCATGGACCCCGAGACGTCGACAACTGCCAGCGCGCGAGAAGGCCTGGACAGAATCTCGTACCGCGCAAGCGCTTTGGTGACCACAGACGGATCGGACGGCACCAGCGAGCCAACCTTTCCCACTCCACCGGCTACCGGTGGAGCCTGATCCGCGCCGCGGAACCCGAGGCCGGCAAGTACGGAACGCCCGGTGTCCGATGCCAGCGCTGCCGCCAGCAGTTTGCCGGCGTCGTCCGCCGCCGACGAGTCTGCACCCACACTTGCCATCGGGTAGTCCATGAAGACCGAACCGGACGACGGTACCGACGCGGTGAGTCGACTGTCCGCATGTGCGGCGAGATAAGCCTCGAAGGTCTGCTCGGTAGTCACCGCGGTTCCACCGGACGCGTCCACGGTTTGGATGCGCCCGGTCGAACCGGTTTCCTTCAGATTTCCGTACTGCGCTTGTGCCACCGGGACCAGGGCTGCCGAGATGGATGTGAGGTCCCCGCCCCGCGACTGGGTCTCGGCAAAGGCCGCCACGATCGGCGCGCTGGAGACGGCACTGGTCAGGGGATCGCCGATGTGCAGCGATGGAGCGCCGAGGACATCCGTCCATGCGCCGGGTGCCTCGGTACCCGGCGCAGAGACGGCGACAACCGGGGTGGAGGCGACCGAGTTACTGATCCGGCGAATCTCCTGCCCGCTCGCCGAAACCTTGTCCAGCCATTCGCTCGAATCAGGGATCCACAGTGCGGGCGCCGTACCGTCGGCGATCGCCGCGACGGTGAGCACGGGATCTTGCGGCGTCACGCTGAGCGAGCTGCATCCGAGATCCGCGGCGGGGATGGCAGCGGCGACAGCTTCGAGCCCCGAGGCGATCGACGGATCGGCCGCCACGGTCACGGTTTCCGGGTTGTCACAGTTGGTTGCCGTCGCAGCTGCGGCGGAGCCCGCACCGAGTTCTCCCTTGTCGCTGACGCTTTTGAACGTCACGGCGAATGCTGCCGTTCCACCGACTGCAACTACCGCCAAGAGTCCGATCAGAACCTGCACGGATCGAGGCATGGACGCAGGTGGTGCGCCGTACCCATGACGAGACGACATTGATCGAATCCTTTCCGGCGGGACCCGCATCAATAACCAACTGATGCCCGGTTTATCCCGCCGAAAAGAATCCTAACTCATGTTAGCGGTGAAGTAGCTCTATGTGGAAATCTCCACAAACTAGGTGTAGATCTGGACAAACTGGGCCAGTGACTTCTCCACATCGCCTTTGAGCGCCCGCGCCACACTCGAACCGATCGGGCCGAACAACGGCGCGCCGCCCAACTCGACTGTCAGCGCGAGTTCCGACCCGTCACCCTTTGCCTTCACGTCGAGTTCGAGACCGAGCTTGACCCCGCCCTTGCCGTCTCCCTTGAGCGAGATCGCCTTCGGGACGTCGTACTTCTTGATGGTCCACCGAACACGGTTGCGCAGGCCTTTCACCGTCACGACCGAGCTGATCTCGGTGCCGACACCCAATTGCTCGGGAAGTTCACTGCGCCATCCGTCGTGAACCACGAGCCAGTTTTCGTAGCCGCTGAGATCGGAGGCCTTGTCCCACACTTCTTGAGGAGGAAGCGGAACGTCGATTTTCACTGTGAGCTTTGCCATGGCAGAACAATAAGCCCCGTGCGCCTTTTCCGTAACCAGAGGTACCAGAAAGACGCACGGGGCTTTGCCCCTCTTAGTGGCTGACAGCCTTTTCGACGCCGACGCCGGTGAGGGAGCGAACTTCCATCTCCGCCTGCTTTGCCGGATCTTCGATCTTGTTGCGTCCGATGTACGTACCGACGATGCCGAGGACGAATGCCAGCGGGATCGAGACGATGCCGGGGTTCGAGAGCGGGAACCAGGCGAAGTCGGAGTTCGGGAACATCGACGACGGCTTGCCCGACACTGCCGGGGAGAACACGATCAGCGTCAAGC
Source organism: Rhodococcus sp. 66b (assembly GCF_002076325.1). Taxonomy (NCBI): domain Bacteria; kingdom Bacillati; phylum Actinomycetota; class Actinomycetes; order Mycobacteriales; family Nocardiaceae; genus Rhodococcus; species Rhodococcus sp. 66b. The sequence goes on along the minus strand of NZ_MUZB01000002.1, from coordinate 214,340 downwards.
AGCTGACCAAACCGCCGTAGATGCTGAAGAGCGCACCGGTGGTGTTGAACTTCTTCCAGAACAGCGAGTACAGCAGGGTGGGCAGGTTCGCCGAGGCCGCCACTGCGAAGGCGAGGGCCACCAGGAAGGCGATGTTCTGCCCCATCGCCATGATGCCGAGAACGATGGAGACGAGTCCGATGACCACGACGGTGATTCGAGAAACTCGAACCTGCTGCTCCTCGGTTGCGTTGCCGCGCTTGATGACACTGGCGTAGATGTCGTGAGCGAACGACGCCGAAGCGGTGATCGCGAGACCGGCAACGACGGCGAGGATGGTCGCGAACGCCACCGCGGAGATGATGCCGAGGAAGATGGTGCCACCGAGCTCGAAGGCGAGCAACGGAGCGGCCGCGTTCTCCTTACCTGGCGCTGCCAAGATCTTGTCCGGTCCGACCATGCTGGCCGCGCCGTAGCCGAGAACCAGTGTGAACAGGTAGAAGGCACCGATGAGCGCGATCGCCCAGGTCACCGAGCGGCGAGCTTCCTTGGCAGTGGGCACCGTGTAGAAGCGCATCAGCACGTGCGGCAGGCCCGCAGTGCCGAGCACCAAAGCGATTCCGAGAGAGATGAAGTCGAGCTTCGTCATTCCGGAAAGACCGTACTTGGCACCGGGTCCGAGGATGTCTCGTCCCTGCACACCCTTGGTGGTGGAACTGTTGACCATGTCCTGCGCATTGGCGAGCAACTGAGAGAAGTTGCCGCGCACTGCCCACAGAACGAGTACGAACATGATTCCGGCTCCGGCAACCAGCAGAACTGCCTTGACCATCTGTACGTAGGTGGTGCCCTTCATGCCGCCGACCAAGACGTACACGATCATCAGCACACCCACGATCGCGACGACGATCGACTGTCCCACCTTGCCGTCGATGTTGAGCAGCAGGGCGACAAGTCCACCGGCGCCGGCCATCTGGGCAAGAAGGTAGAAGAGGGAAACGGCCAGGGTGGACAGGGCTGCCGCCATGCGCACCGGACGCTGCTTGAGCCTGAAGCTCAGGACGTCGGCCATCGTGAATCTGCCGGTGTTCCTGAGCAATTCGGCGACCAGAAGCAATGCAACCAACCAGGCCACAAGGAATCCGATGGAGTACAGGAAGCCGTCGTAGCCGTACACGGCGATCGCACCTGCGATACCGAGGAACGATGCCGCCGAGAGATAGTCGCCGGCGATGGCGAACCCGTTCTGCGGGCCGGTGAACTGCCCACCGCCGGTGTAGAAGTCGGATGCCTTCTTGGTGGTCCGGCTGGCGCGGATGACCAGCGTCATGGTCACGACGACAAACGCGAGGAAGATCGCGATGTTGAAGGCGGGGTTTCCTACGTCCGTTCCGGACGCGGCGAGTGTGGTGATCACTGTGCGGGACCTTCCAGTTCTTCACGGATGGCGGCGGAGCGGGGATCGAGCTCACGACCGGCGAACTTCACGTACCACGCGGTGATGGCGAAGGTCGTGACGAACTGCCCGAGGCCGAGGATGATGCCGAGATTGATGTTGCCGAGGACCTTGGTGGCCATGAAGTCGTGGGCATAGGTAGCCAGGACGACGTACACCGCATACCAGAGCAGGAAGAATGCAGTGATGGGGAAAACGAACTTGCGCAGACGCGTTCGGAGTTCCTGGAATTCGGGACTCGCTTGCATGTCTATGAATGCCTGGGCATCCGGGGTACGTCGCTCTTGCGGCGACCCCTCACTGATTTCTGCTGTGGACACTGCCGGCTCCTCGCCTCGCGTGTGAAGTGAACTACGCACAGACGTTAGTGAGATCGGAGTCACATGAAGATGCTGTGGCGCCAGTCACACGGTGAGCAGTCGCGCGCTGCGCCGAACGGTCAGGCAGGCGCGACCAACGGCAGAGGGTTCGGGCGGTGAAAGTCAGGGTTGGCGGAGATCGTCTTCGCGATCGGAGCCCATTCCGAGCCGTTCCGGGGCGTGCATCCGCGTGAAGATTCGCGCAATATCTGCCGGTATCTGCTTCGACGACACCTTGCTCACGACGATCATCGTGAGGAACGCCAGCGGCACGCTCACCGCGGCCGGGAACGCGAAAATGGCTGCCGGCCAGCCACCGAGGACGTCCTCCGACAAACCACCCAGGACGGCGACAGTGGCGGCAGTGCCCGCAACACATCCACCGACCACCATCCCCGCCCCCGCGCCGACGGCAGTCAGACCGCGCCACCAGATACCCAACACGAGCAGTGGGCAGAGCGTCGACGCGGCGACCGCGAACACCAACCCGACGGTTCTCGAGAGGTCGACCGACACCACCGCCAGCGACAGCACGAGCGGAACGAGCCCGGCCAGGAGCGCTGCAATACGGAAGTCTCGAACTCGTCCGCGGAGAACATCGGTACTGACGACGCCCGCGATGCTGACGAGCAATCCGGACGACGTCGACAAGAAGGCGGCAATGGCACCTGACGCGACGAGGGCTGCCAGCAGTTGTCCGCCCCACCCCGAGAACACCGAACCCGGCAGCAGCAACACCGCGGCGTCGGAGGTGCCCGTGATCAGAAGTTGCGGAACGTACAGGCGAGCGAAGACGCCGAGGAGGGTCGGAAACAGGTAGAACACGCTGACCAGACCGACAACTGCAAGCGAGGTCAGACGAGCGGCCCGGCCGTCGGGGTTGGTGTAGAACCGGACGAGAACGTGAGGCAGGCCGAGCGTTCCGAGGAAGGTCGCGAGCATCAGCGAGTACACCTGATACATCGGGTGCGGCCCGCCGAAACCCCAACCCGGGGTGATCCAATCCGAGTTCTGCGCGGGCGCTCCGGCGACGACGGGAACCGCGGCTCCCGCGTCGAGAACCATGGACATGCCTTCACCGAGGGTGTGCTCCCCCGGGCCCAGTGTCACGGTTCCTTCGACCACTCGCCCGTCGACTGTGCCGCCGCTGACCGTCACCGGCTCCGATACCTGGACGACGACGTCGGTGGTGATGTCGACGGTCGTCGCAGTGGTGACCGTCGGCGGCATCGACGCGCCGACGTCGTGATGATCGCCGAAGAAGTAGAAGGTCAGTGCCACAGCGGGAATCGCGACGGCAGTCAGTTTCAGCCAGTACTGGAAGGCCTGAACGAAGGTGATCGATCGCATCCCGCCGCCGACGACGTTGGCGATGACGATGACCCCGACCGCGACCCCGCCGATCCAGCTGGGAACCCCGAGCAGAATGTTGAGCGTCAGTCCCGCGCCTTGGAACTGTGGAATCAGATACAGGATGCACACCATCGCGACGACGAGCATTGCGAGCTTGCGCAATCGCGGTGAGCCGAGACGGAATTCGGCGAAATCGGGGACGGTATATGCACCGGAACGCCGAAGCGGTGCTGCGACGAACAGCAGCAGGGCGAGGTATCCGGCGGTGAATCCGATGGGATACCAGAGGGCGTCGGCGCCGTATTTCGCGACCAGCCCGGCCACGCCGAGAAACGAAGCAGCGGAGAGGTACTCACCGGAGATGGCCGTCGCATTCCACCGCGCGCTGACGGTTCTGGACGCGACGAGAAAGTCCGAGGTGGTACGAGCGAGCCGAACGCCGTAGATTCCGATAGCCACGGTTGCCACGGCCGCCGCAACGATGCCGAGCACCGTCAGCACCGGGATAGGTTGTCCTCCCACAGCGCCGCGCTCAGTCGTCCACGATGTCGTTGAAGTCCTGCTCGTTTCGCTCCGCACGACGCACGAACACCCAGCCTGTGGTCAACAGCAAGGGATACACGGCGCCGCCCATCACGAGCCACGGCAACCGGATGCCCAGGACTGCGACCTCCGACAGTGTCGGGAAGAGATGCGTCAGAAGCGGTACTGCACACAGGAGCCCGGCTGCGACGACGGCAAGGCGAATCGCCAGCCCCAACTGCGCGCGAACGAGACCGCGGATCATGGCGTCGCCGACTTCGGTCTGTTCCTGCACCTCCACCCGCGTACGGACGATCCGTGCGCCACTACGTTGCGCCAACACAACGCGCTCACGCTGCGGAGGATCGGACTGCGACGTCACCGTGACAACCAACTCTGCTTGGGCGCACGAACCAGTCGATCCTTGAGTTCACGGGTGTGTCTGCGGCTGACCGGAAGTTCGACGGCAGGCTTGTCTCCGTGCGGGCGCAGACAGACCACCAATCCGCTGCCTACTGTGCGGATGCCGGTGACCAGCGCCAAAGACACCAGGTAGGAGCGGTGCACGCGCAAGAAGCCCGCGTCGGCCCAGCGTGATTCGAGTGTCGAGATCGGGATGCGTACCAGGTGCGACTTCCCGGCGGTGTGCAAACGCGCGTAGTCCCCGTCGGCTTCCACCCACTCCACCGAGGAGCGTTGAACGAGCGTCGTGACGCCGCCCAGTTCCACCGGGATCACCTCGTCGGTGGACGCAGCTTCGGGCTTGTTCTCGCTCTTGGTGCGCCCGGCCAACCCCACGATCCGTTGAACGGCCTGAGCGAGACGCTCCTCTCGGAGCGGTTTGAGTAGGTAGTCGACGGCACCGAGGTCGAATGCATCAACCGCTCGATCGTCGTGCGCTGTCACGAACACCACGGGTGGTGGCGTCGCGAAGTTGGAGAGGATGCCTGCCAGTTCGAGACCGTCGAGTCCGGGCATGTTGATGTCGAGAAATACCGCGTCGATGCTTCCACCGCGCAGTATCCGCAACGCAGTCGTCGCATCCGATGCCGTGTGAACGTGCGCCACCGAGTCCTCGGCGCGCAGCAAGAAGGCCAGCTCGTCGAGGGCTGGTTTCTCGTCGTCGACGGCAAGGACGGTCAGCTGGGCATCAGTGTCAGTCTCGTTCACAACAGGTCCATGTTCCCACGACGGTTTCAGCCTGATCATCGAAGGCGAGAATCAGACGTGAATACCCTGCTTGAACTTGGGAACACGCATGCTGACCTTCGTACCGGCACCCGGCGCTGTCTCCACCACGAGTCCGTAGTCGTTGCCGAACGCGGCACGAAGTCTGTCGTCGACGTTGGCCAAACCGACGTGAGCAGCTTCGCGTGCGCTGGGTCGTCCCGATCCCGACTCGATGGCGTCAAGTGAGCCGGAACGCAGTAGTTCAGGGTCCATCCCCACACCGTCGTCCTCGACGCTGATGATGCAGTCAGGTCCCTCGTCCGCGGCCACGATGCTCACGGTCCCGCCCTCCGGCTTACTCGAAATGCCGTGACGAACCGCGTTCTCGACCAGCGGCTGGAGAGCCAGGAAGGGAAGAACCACGTTGAGCACTTCGGGTGCTATCTGAAGGCGGACGTTCAGCGCCTCCCCGAATCGCGCGCGTTCGAGGGTCAGGTAACGATCGATGTTGCGTAGCTCGTCGGCAAGCAGGGTGAACTCACCCGCAGATCGGAACGAATACCGGGTGAAGTCCGCGAACTCGAGGATCAGTTCTCTGGCCCGCGCCGGGTCGGTTCGAACGAACGACGCGACCGTGTTGAGCGCGTTGTAGATGAAATGGGGACTGATCTGCGCGCGGAGGGCACGCACTTCGGCGCGATCCAACAGGGCTCTGGACGCGTCGAGGTCGGCGAGTTCGATCTGGCTGCAGGCGTATCGAGCCACCTCGGTGACCGCTCCGAGCATTCCCGGCCACGGGTCTTCGCTGGTGACGATTCCCAGCACGCCGACCACGCCGATGTCCTCGATCAGCAGGGGCTGAGCGATCAGCGCTCGCACATGGTGATCGCTCGGTCCGCGCACCAGGTCCGAGTGGGTGACGAGCACCCGGCGTTCGCCTTCGATCGCGCGAATGGCGGCGTCGTGGAATTGATCGGACAACGCTTCGTGACGGCCGTCCCACGCCAGCAGATTTCCGGACGCGTCTGCGAGGCCCAGACCGGAACCGCCGGTCAGCTCGCGTAGGTGAGGCGCCGCCTCGGCGGCCGAATTCTTGTCGAGTCCACGCCGAAGTGGCCGCGCGGCAAGTGAAGCCGTATGGAGCGCGGCATGGACGGCACGCTCGGTCGGGGTGGTCACCTCACGTCTGGTGCGCATCCACACCGCTGTCAGTGCCCCGGCCACTGCGAGAATCAGCACGCTGAGAAGCGCGACCACGGCCGGACTCAACGCGAATCCTCGTCCAGTTTCCGGATCAGTGTTTTCGGAGCCACCGTGCGGTACGCATCTTCGACGACGTCGGCTACGTCGTTCCAGAATTTCTCGTCCTCGGTCTCGTCGGCACTCGGAACGTCGAGGTACACACCGATCCATCCCCGGCCACCCACGTACGGGGGGACGAAGAACCTCGTCGGATCGCGACTGACCCAATCTGCCTGCGCCCCAGGTGGGGCCGCGGCCCAGATCGCGAGGCGATCGTCGTGGTGGTGATCTGCCATGGTGACGAACTGCGGCGCTTTGCGCACGAAAAACGACGATTCACCGTGGCTGACCCGCTCGGTTGCCTCTGGCAATGCCAGTGCCAGAGCGCGGATTCGTGCCGACGCCGTCATCGATTCACGACCCGCAGGTATTCGGTGCCGGAACACCTGCAAATCGATCCTTCACCCACGCAACAGCTCCCGGCACAGCGGCGCCGTCCGCGTGACCTTCGCCCGGTCGCGCCTGGAATTCGATGACGTCACCTTCGGCGCAGGCACGTTCGACGGCCGCCTCGGTCCATTCCGGACGGATGAGGTTGTCATTGGTACCGACGACTACGTACATCGGACCGCTCGCGCGTTGACGTGGGAGAGCAACGTCGCTGAGCCACGCGTGAATTCGGTCCGCGTCCTCAGCGGTAGCTGGCCTGGTGTCGGCGGGCGTCACCTTTCCGACAAGACCCAACTTCTCCGTCGCGCGAGAGGTCAGGCACGAGGTGAGCAGGTCGTAGTTCTGCTCGAATGCGCCGCGCACGTAGTCGGTTCGTTCGAGCTCCGGATGGGTGAGGGACAGCCCTTCGAGTACATAGGGCAGCAGCAGTTGCTGAGGCAGTGACAGATTCACCTCGGAATCACTCGAGATGATCGGCGAGATGTCCGCTGCCGGGGACAGGTTTGCTGCACCGACGAATTCGAGTCCGTCGCCATAGGCGTCGGCTTCCTCGGCCGCTGCCCAGGAAGCCTGCCCGCCTTGGGAAAGCCCCAGAGTTGCCCACCGAGTCGAGGTGTCCGGAACGACGTTGCGCGCCGCTCGAACCGCGTCGGTGACGTTGAACGCCGCGGTGTCCGGTTGCAGGTAAGGATGCGGGTCCGGAGTGCCGAGGCCCTCGAAGTCGGAGACAGCGACCACGTATCCCGAGTCGAGAAACGGCGCGACCAGGCCGATCGTGCCGAAGAGGGTCGGCGAGGTCGACGGCGCGCAGTCGTCCGAAATACCCGTCGTGCCATGGCCGATGGAGACGATCGGCCAACCGCCCTCCGGCGGCGTTCCAGGCGGTGTGAACACGGTTCCCGATACCTGGGTCTCCCGGCCGTCGATACCGGAGGTGGAGCCGTACAGGATTTTCACCGCGCTCGCTCCGGACGCCGCCACTTCGGCTGTGCTGGTGAAGGGTTCACTGTCGAACACGACGCCGCGTTGCGCGCTGCTCTCGACCGGCGGGGTAGTCGTGGTTGCGTTGTCGGTGACAGAGACATCTGGCGAGGCATCCGATCCGCAGCCGACGCTCACGAGAAGCGCGCTCGCCACCACGACTCCCCAGCCTGCGCGTACCCTCGAACTCCGAACCGTCATACGCAGTGTTCCCCTCTATTTGCCCGCGCTGCCTGCTCGGCGACGCCTGACACGTTCCTCGGCTGCGGCCTCTTCGATGTCGAGTCCTTCCAATACGGTACGCAATACCTCGTCGTCGAGATCTCCGTCGTCGCGCGCGGCGATCAGTGCGACTCGCTGCGAGCGAAGGGATTGATGCCGGAATTTGTCGAAGAGCGCTCCCGCATTCCACAAGGCGGCCTCGCGATCGGCGTCCTCGTCGACCTCCTGGAGTTGAAGCCTCGCCTGCATCGAGCGGCGTACGCGCTCGACAATTGCCTGCAATTCCTTTCCGTCGATCCCCGACGGAGGGTGCGCAGCCGCGTCTGCCAACGCCTTCTCACCGGCTTTGCGAGAAATGTTGCGTGCCAACTCCATCTGTTCCTGAGTACGCAATTGTTCATAGGGATCCGCGACGTCGAGACGACGAATCAGGAACGGCAAGGTCGATCCCTGGATGAGCAGTGTCCCGACCGCGACGATGAACGCGATCGCCTGAATGACGCCGCGTCCGGGGAACGGCTCGCCGGACGAGAGCGCGAACGGGATACCGCCGGCCGCAGCAAGAGTGACGACACCACGCATTCCCGCCCACGAGACCACCAGATTCTGTTTCCACGTCAGTTGATTCTCGCGATCACGGCGCAGGGTTACACCGAATCGCACACGGGAGTAGCTCAGGAACAGCCACACCGGCCGAATCACGATGACCACGGCCAGGACTGCCAGACCGTACGCGAACACGTGAAGCACCGGAAGCCCGTCGGCGACAACATCGTCGATCACGAAGCTCAGTTGCAGCCCCATGTACGCGAAGACGAACATCTCGAGGAGCGTGTCCAGGCTCGACCACACCGAGCGCTCCTGCAGCCTGGTCATGATCGACGCGTCCGTCGAATAGTGTCCGATCACCAGACCAGCAACCACGACGGCCAGAACACCGGACGCGTGTAGTTCTTCAGCGGCCAGGTAGGCAGCGAACGGAAGGACCAGCCCCAAGCCGGTTTCGAGTGGAGAGTCGTACATGCGGGCGCGAACGAACTTGACGACAAACGCGAGCACCAAGCCGACGACAACGCCGCCGATTACTTCGTACGCGAAGAACAACAGGGGCGAATCCGTCGCAATTCGCGTTCCGGTCACGGCAGCGACCGCGACGGTGAAGAGGGTCAGCGCGGTCGCGTCGTTGACGAGCCCTTCGCCCGTGAGGATGGCGATGACTCGCTTCGGGAGCCCGAGTTTCTGACCGACCGCCACCGCGCTGACGGCATCGGTCGGCGCGATCACAGCTCCGAGCACGAGGGCGGCGCCGATAGTGAACTCGGGAACCATCCATTCGGCGAAGAAGGCAACCACGAACGCCGTCACCAGCACCATTCCGACGCCGAGACGCAGAATGGGCGCAAGGTTGCGTTTGAAGGTCGCGACCGAGAACTTGAGAGCGGCCGAGTAGAGAAGCGGCGGCAGGACCACACCGAGAATGACGTGGGGGTCCAGTTCGGGCCGCGGCATACCGGGGATGAAGGAGGCGACCGAGCCCACGGTCACCAGGACCAGCGGGGCCTGCAGGTTTCGTCGATTGGACAGCCCGGTGACTGCGATGGCGGCAATGACAACCAGCAGAATCCAGGTGAAGTTCACGCGTTCATTCTGCCCGCCGACCCTGGGAGTTCACCCAGCGGACGCACAGAAGCCCGCAACCTTTTCGGTTACGGGCCCCTGAGCAACGGTATGGCCGAATCCGGTTTTACTGCTTTTCGGGAACAGCCTTCTTGGCGGCCTCGGCTGCCTTGTCGATCTGATCGCCGTACTTGTTTCCGGTCTTGTCGTCGGCGATGTCGGCCACCTTGTCGATCGCGTCGTGAACCTTGTCGGAGTTCTCCGCTGCGAGCTCCTGGCCCTTTTCGACCAATCCCTTGACGTTGTCCAAGAAACCCATGTCCGTGTCCTCTCCCGGTGCTGACGCACATCCTTCGGCGGAATCGTTCCTCCGCGCCCTTCGATTCTCACAGGTCGACGGCCTCTACGCCAGAAAGCAGGTCCGTGCGTTCGAGCCGCGCGCAACTCGAGGTAGCGTTAACCCGCCAATAGCTGATTGATCACCCATCGACATCGACAGGTGCCCGGATTGAATGCAGGACTGCGCGGGACGGGGAGCGACCCCCACCCCACGCGTGAACTGCTGTCCCGGTGGTGGTCGGATCGCACCGATTACACCTGGCTCCCCCGATTCCTCGACACTCGCGGGCTGACCGTTCCCGGACGCAAATTAGTCGCGGTGTGGTGTTTTCTCTTCGCGCTGATCGCGGCGACCATGCAGTTGAGCCGCTTCGGTTCCGATTCCGCCCTCGCACGGTCCATCCTCGCAGTCGGGACCATCAGCGGGGTCTATGCCGGTTGCCGTTGGGTGCGAAACGAATCGTGGCCCACCTGGCGCCAATCCGTGGCCTTTGTCGTCTGGGCCGACCTCTGGCTCGCCGTCACGCTCTTCTTCGCGGTTCGCACAGCGTTCGTCGGAACGCTGGGTTGCGTCCTGTTCATCATGATCGGCTTCTACGCGGCGATAGTTCACAGTCCGCGTGTTGCCGTGACCCACATCGGCTGGGCTCTTGCTGTCTGCACGACGCTCGCTGCCATGGCGATGTCCGAGCCGGTCAACGACGACTGGGTGGTCGTGAATCTCTATCTGATGGTTGCCGGTGTGGTTTTCTCCACCGCGTGGATTCTGCAGATCGTCTGGCTGCGCCTGACCGACGACGCACGAAACGCTCACCGGGACTACCTCACCGCGACACTCAATCGCCGCGGACTCCAGGACGAGGCACAGCATCTGCTGCGCAGTGATCGAACGCAGGCTCTGATCGCACTGCTCATCGACGTCGACTCGTTCAAAATCCTCAACGACACGCACGGTCACGTAGCAGGTGACGACGCGTTGACCGCTGTCGCTGACCGCCTCATCGCTGCCGCCGGGCCCGAGGCAGTGGTGGCGCGAATCGGCGGCGACGAGTTCGTCGTCCTGCGCGGAGTCGATCGAGGAGATATCGAACAGGTCGCCACCGAGATACATTCGGCGGTCTCGTCCGACTCCGATCCCTATCCCGTATCCGCCAGTACCGGCGTCAGCGTCTACCTCTGTCCCGAGACGGACTTACCGGATCGGGCTGTCAACGAACTGATCGAGCACGCAGACAATGCGATGTACCGGGCCAAGAAGCGCGGCGGCGATCGCATTGCCTGGGTGCAGATGTTCAGGCGCTGAAACTACTTACTCACTGTGTGCGTGGTGATGCTCGCCGGGCAGGTCGTCGGGCGTCGCGAAAATCTTCCGCTTCTCCCCGTGCAGGCGTGCGCTGATCCACCACGAGAGTTCCACGAGCACAACGCCGATAGCGCCGAGGGTGATCGCGAGCGTCGTCGCAGCGACGTTGCTCGGATCAAGCTTGAAGAACTCACGAGTGAACGGCAGCGCGAACAGGATGAGGTACCCGGCAACCGAACCGCCGATCAGAACGAGCTTCCACCACACGTACGGCCGAGCAACGACGGCCAGGACCCACACGGCGATCATGATCAACGTGATGAGTGCACTGGTTCCGGCCTGGATCTTCTGGGTCTCCGTCTGGTCGGGGCCTTGGTAAGCCAACACGTAGGAGATGAACGTGGTGATGCCGATGATCAGGCCCGACGGCAACGCCAGACGCATCACGCGGGAGACGAAACCGGTTCGGGCGCGCTCGTTGTTGGGGGCGAGAGACAAGATGAAGGCCGGGATACCGATCGTGAACCACGCCGCGATCGTGACGTGGCGGGGCAGGAACGGGTACGGCAGCGGTTCGAAGTCGAAGACCTGGGACAGGACGCCGGTGATGCCGATCAGGAACGCAAGCACCACCGAGTAGACGGTCTTGGTCAGGAACAGATTCGACACACGCTCGATGTTGCCGATCACTCGGCGGCCTTCCGCGACGACGTACGGGAGCGTCGCGAACTTGTTGTCCAGCAGCACGATCTGGGCCACGGCTCGGGTCGCCGGACTGCCCGAACCCATCGAGACTCCGATGTCGGCGTCCTTGAGGGCGAGCACGTCGTTGACGCCGTCACCGGTCATCGCGACGGTATGTCCGCGAGACTGCAAGGCAGCGACCATTTCCCGCTTCTGATCCGGTCGTACTCGACCGAACGTCGTTGCTCCGTCGAGAGTGTCCGCCAGCTTTTCCTGATCGCTGGGAAGATCCCGCGCGTCGATGGGACGGTCACCACCCTCGAGCCCGAGGGAACCGGCAACGGCGCCGACGGAAACCGCGTTGTCGCCGGAAATGACCTTGACCGCGACCTTCTGGCTCGCGAAGTACTCCAACGTCTCCTGCGCGTCCGGACGCACCTTCTGCTCGAGTACGACCAGAGCCTCAGGGGTGACGGTGCCCGGCGCGTCGGCGTCGTCGACGGGAAGGTTGCTGCTGCCGAGCATGAGCACACGAAGTCCGCTCGAACCCACTTCTTCTGCCTTGCGGGCCATCTCCGAGTCGGGATCGAGCAGCACGTCCGGGGCACCGAGCACCCAGTTGCCGTGACTGCCGTACGACTGGCCACTCCACTTCTTCGCCGAGGAGAACGGCGCGAGCGCGGTGGCTTCGCCCCAACCGGAATCGTCGGAGAGAGACTCGCGAATCGCCAGAACGCTCGCGTTGGGGCGAGGGTCGGACGCAGCCATCGCGCTCAACGCTGACTTGACTGCAGACTCCCCTGATCCACCCGGCGCCACGTCGACCTCGGACAGGCGCATGCCGTTCTCGGTCAGCGTTCCGGTCTTGTCCGCGCACACCACGTCGACACGGGCCAAGCCTTCGATCGCCGGCAACTCCTGAACGAGGCACTGGCGCTTGCCCAATCGGATGACACCGACCGCAAAAGCAATGGACGTCATGAGCACAAGGCCTTCGGGAACCATCGGAACCAGCGCTGCCACCATGCCGTTGAGCGCGGGTCGGATCGGCAAGCCGATCGTGAAGAGCTGATTGAAGATGATCAGCGCTCCCGCCGGAATCATCAGATAGGTGATGAATTTCAGGATCTTGTCGATACCGCTGCGCAGTTCCGAATGCACGAGGGTGAACTTGCTCGCCTCTTCGGCCAGCTTGGCCGCGTATGCATCTCCACCGACCTTGGTGGCGCGGTACGCGCCGCTACCTGCGGCAACGAAACTGCCCGACAGCACTTGCTGGCCGCTCGCCTTGTGAACCGGATCAGCCTCACCGGTGAGCAGCGATTCGTCGACCTCGAGTGCGGCAGAACTGACCACCTCACCGTCGACGACTATCTGGTCACCGGATCCGAGTTCGATAATGTCATCGAGCACAACATCTTTGGGCGCCATTGCCACGGCGACGCCGTCACGCCTGACCATGGGCTTGGCCTGACTCACGATGGCCAGAGCGTCGAGCGTGCGCTTGGCGCGGATCTCCTGGATGATGCCGATACCGCTGTTCGCGATGATCAACAACCCGAACATGCCGTCAATGATCGAACCCGTCGCGAGCACGATCACCAACAACACGGTCAGGATCGCGTTGATGCGAGTGAAGACGTTGCCGCGAATGATGTCCTTGACCGAGCGGGACGCCCGGTCCGGTACATCGTTGGTTTGTCCCGACGCGATCCTTGCTGCAACCTGATCGGCGGTCAGACCGCGGGCGACGTCGACGTCGTCCGGCAATCGCTCAGGCGCTACCGCCACTGCTGTCTCTTCTGAACTGGTGTGCTCGTGAGCCATGGTCAAAGATTACGCACCCGGAGCAACTAATCAGGGTTCGACTCGACCGGCAACCACGTCCGCGGCACTTCTCCGCTCAGCCCAGTGGTATCCACCACTTCGACGGCGGTGTCGGTGACAACGCGTCGATCCTGCCGCCAGGCATCGGGACCGACACTGTTGTGCCCGCCTCTGCGGCCGACTCGTTGAGGCGAATGATCGGCTCCGACCACGAGTGAAACGCGAGGTTGAAGGTCGCCCAGTGGATCGGTACGAAGACACCGCGCGATCCGTCGCCCTTGTTGAGGTCGATGTGTGTCTGCACTGCCTCTTCCGGATTCATGTGAATGTCCGGCCAGCGCACGTCGTACGCGCCCACGGGGAGAAGCGTCAGATCGAAAGGCCCATAGGTTTCACCCAACTGTTCGAAACGTGATGTGTATCCGCTGTCTCCGCCGAAGAACACCCGGTGTTTCGGACCGGCGAATACCCACGACGCCCACTGCGTCGTGTTCCGGACGAGGCCACGACCGGAGAAGTGACGAGCCTCGGTGCACGTGAGGACCAGGTCGTCGATTTTTGTCGACTCGTCCCAGTCCAATTCCACGATCCGGTTCTCGGGCACCTTCCAGTGCCGCAGGTGAGCCCCGATACCGATCGGAACGACAAACGGAGCGGTCTGGGTGCGAGTCAGAATCTTGACCGTCGCCATGTCGAGGTGGTCGTAATGATCATGCGAGATGACTATCGCATCTACCGTCGGTAGATCAGCCAAGGCCACGGGAGTGGGATGCATACGTGCGGGACCTACTGTGGCCGAGGGTGATACGCGTTCGCTCCACACCGGATCGGCGAGAACGCGGTAACCGTCGACCTCGACGAGAACACTCGAATGGCCGTACCACGTCACGGCCGCGTCACCCGCTACCGACGGCGCCAGCGGAGTGGCCAACGGAATCGGCTGACGCGGCCGACCCGTCGACCCCCGTGTAGCCATCGACTTGAACATCCCGGCATCGGTGCCCGGAACCAGAGTGCTGCTGGGCTCCGAGTTGTGGAACTGGCGGTCCCGGTATCGCGGGGACATCGCCGCGTACGGTTGCACTGTGTTTCGCGACGCCCCGATCTGCGTCGGGATTCCCCATGCGGCTCGCGCCACCCACCCTGTCGCCGCGGCAACAGCCGCAACTCCGAGAACCGTCGTCTTCTTCATTCAGACGAGCGTAGCCACTATCTGTCCCGCGTGCCTGGTGCCTGTTTTCCCTGCAACGAGCTTTACTTTCCCTTGAATACGGGAGGGCGGTTCTCGATGCGGGCGGCGCGGGCTTCCTGGACGTCCTCGCTGAGCCAGGCGGCGTGGAGGGCGTCGAGTTGCTCGGGAGACTGTTCCTCCATGGTGCCGTCGTCGTTGAGAACCATCTTCATGTGCCGCAACGACAGCGGTGCGAGATTGGCGATGCGGTGCGCCCATTCCTGAGCGTCGTCGAGGGTTCCGAGCTTGTTGGCGAGACCGCGAGTGAAGGCTTCCTCGGCGCCGATCTGTTCGATGCCGAGCAGAATGGTACGCGCCGGACCGCCGCCGACCAGCGACGCGAGCCGACGCATGGTCCACTTGTCCACCGAGACTCCGAGAGTGGCCGCGGGGATTCCGAAGCGAGCGGTCGGTGCCACGACGCGCAGATCCGACGCGATGGCCAACTGGGTACCGGCGCCGATGGCCGGACCGTTGACAGCGGCAATGACGGGGATGGGCGCCGTGTCGATCGACCGGAGCATTTCGAACAAGCGGTCGGTGAAGCCCTCCATGTAGACGTCGCCGGACAGGTCCGCGCCTGCACAGAACGCCGATCCCTCACCGGTGATGACGACAACGTGCGCATGCTCGGCGACTGCCGCGTTCATCGCGTCCCGTATTGCGATGCAGAGTTCGGCGCTGAGCGCATTACGACGCTCGTGACGCTGCAACTCGATGGTCACGACGTTGCCGTCACGGGAGAACCCGATCATGTCCGCTCACTTTCGTTTCTGGAAGGCTCGACACACGGGAGTTCCGAGGCGCCGCTACCGTCCGCATACTTCTCTGCAGCTAAGTTCTGTACATCAGGAGGTTAGATTACCGATGAGTACAGACGACCTTGCCGCACAGCAACCACACCCGGTTGACGTGGTGGTGATCGGCGCGGGACAGGCCGGACTCTCCGCCGCGTACTACCTGCGCAAGTTCGGAATCGAACCCGAATCGGGGTTCGTGGTGCTCGATCATGCGTCCGGTCCGGGTGGAGCGTGGCAGTTCCGCTGGCCGAGCCTGACACTGAGCACCGTCAACGGTGTGCACGACCTCCCGGGGATGTCCTTTGCGGAAACCACCGGTACAGACGCCGAACAAGTGCCTGCATCGGTGGCGGTCCCCCATTACTTCGAACTGTACGAAAAGCAATTCGAACTTCCCGTCCACCGCCCGGTACACACACGGGTGGTGTGTCCGAGGGAAGAGCGACTGCGAATCGAAACCGACCAGGGGGTGTTCGCGGCGCGAGGCTTGATCAACGCGACGGGAACCTGGGAGCGCCCCTTCATCCCCCACTATCGCGGGGCCGAGTCCTTCCGTGGCCGACAGCTCCATACGAAGGACTATCGAACCGCTGCGGAGTTCGAAGGCAAACATGTTGTGGTGGTCGGCGGCGGTATCTCGGCCGTCCAACTGCTCGACGAGATCTCACGCGTCACGACCACTACCTGGGTGACGCGGCGCGAACCCGAGTTCCGCGACGAGCCGTTCACGCCGGACATCGGCCGCGATGCGGTTGCCATGGTCGAAGATCGTGTACGACGCGGCCTGCCACCGGGATCCGTTGTCTCGGTGACCGGCCTCCCCGTGACGCCTGCCATCCGGGCAGCGCGAGAGCGTGGTGTGATGAATCGACTGCCGATGTTCTCCGAAATTCTTCCGAACGGCGTGAAGTGGGCCGACGGTACCGTCGTCGACGCCGATGTCATCTTGTGGTGCACCGGTTTTCGTAGCTCACTCGATCACCTGGCGCCGTTGCACCTGCGCGGACCGGGTGGCGGAATCCCGATGACCGGGCGCCTCGCCACGCAGGTCGAAGCCGACCCTCGCGTACACCTGGTGGGATACGGACCGTCGTCGTCGACGATCGGAGCCAACCGCGCCGGCCAAGCGGCGGCGCGCGAACTGACCGCGTACCTGGGAATCGGCGAATGAACAGAATACTGATTCCGGGCGAAACCTGCTGGCGCATCGAACCGGCCGACAATCTTGCCTGCATCGTCGACGCCGCTGACTACTTTCATCATGCGAAGTCCGCAATGCTGCAAGCCGAGAAGCGAATCATGTTGATCGGCTGGGACTTCGACACGCGCATCAAACTCGAACCAGGCAAGCAGACGCTCGACGGCCCCAACCGATTGGGAATGTTCCTCCGCTGGCTGGTCCGCGAGAAACCCGACCTCGAAATCCTCGTACTCAAATGGAACATCGGCGCGTTCACCGCAATTGGGCGCGGCATGACTCCCGTCTTCGTGTCCAACTGGCTGACCGACGAGCGCCTTCGGTTCGAGATCGACGGTGCCCACCCGGTTGGTGCGGCGCACCATCAGAAAATCATCGTCATCGACGACGCTCTGGCATTCTGCGGCGGCATCGACATGACGGTGGACCGCTGGGACACCTCGGATCACGTCGACCGCAACGACTACCGGATCACACCGAGCGGAAGACGTTACGGCCCTTGGCATGACGCAACCACGGCGGTCGACGGCAATGCTGCCGCGGCCATCGGCGAATTAGCGCGGGCACGCTGGAAATCCGCAACCGGAGAGGACCTCCCACCGGTCCAGAGCACTGCGACGCCGTGGCCGGTCAATTTGGCTCCTACCTTGCGCGTCGTCGACGTGGCCATCGCCAGAACGCTGCCGGAACTCGGCGAACGCACAGAGGTACGCGAGATCGAGGCGCTCTATCTCGCGGCCATCGCCGGGGCAGAACACACGCTGTACATCGAAAGCCAGTACCTCGCCTCACGCACGCTGGCCGAGGCGATTGCCGCGCGTCTACGTGAGGCCGACGGGCCGGAGATCGTTCTGGTCATTCCGCGCAATGCCGATGGATGGCTCGAACAAAAGGCGATGGACGGGGCACGCCACGACCTGCTGCATTTGCTGTGGTCGGCCGATATCCACGACCGGTTCGGTGCGTTCTATCCCGTGACCTCTTCCGGCGCACCAATTTACGTGCATGCCAAGGTCCTCGTGATGGACGATCGCCTCCTGCGAATCGGGTCGTCGAACCTCAACAACCGTTCGATGGGCTTCGACACCGAGTGCGACATCGCCGTCGAATCCGACGACGACGCCGATGTCGAGTTGCGCGCCTCGATCATCGGATTGAGGCGCCGGCTACTCAGCGAGCACCTCGACGTCACCGAGGAAGAAGTCGACGACGCGTTGAGTGAGCAGTCACTGTTGTCGACGGTTCGCGCTCTCTCGACCTCCGACGCTCGCAGTCTGCGCGAATTCGACCGGAATACAGTCGACGGCGAAGACCACGTGCTCGCTGAAAATGCACTGATGGATCCCGAGCGCACGCCGCCCAGACTGAGCGATCGAATCGAAGGATTGCGCCGCCTGCTCGGCAAACGCTGAGACTCTAGAACACGCGCACGCAGTGCCCGGCTGCCAGCGCGAGTTCTACGAGTGTTGCACCGTGAACACTCGGGACGAGCGCGATGAGAAACGTATCGCTGTCGCTGTCGAGCCAGGCAAGTGAAACGCCCGTCTCGGTGATGTTGTCGCCGACTCGAGCGAGAAGCGATTCGAGTCCGGCAGCTCGATCGAAGTTCATGGCAAGACTCTGCGCCCACTCCCACGATCCTGCCGGCGCCGACTCGAGCGCTCGTAGCTGACCGAGAACCTCGGCAGCGTCCTCGTTCCAGTCCACCCAGACCAGGAGTTTTCGGTCGTGTAACGCGTCGACGAGAGCAAACCACGCCAATTCCGGGTGCGGCTTCTCGAGCGTCTGTGAGTACAGCTCGTTCTGTACTTCGACATACCGTTCCGGATACTCGATCGCGAGCGTCACCCGGTCGATGACGACAGCGCTGTCAGGGGCGAGCAGTTCGGCGATCGCGCGCAACGCGTCGCGAGCAGGTCCACCCACTATGTCTCCAAGGTTCGATTCGGTCATCGGTGCGGTTTCCACAGTCTGACATGCGAGTGCGCCTCGTTCGGACGTGTCCTCTATGTCAGGTCCTGAGGCAGATCCTCCGGAGATTCCCGCGCGCCGCATATCAACGAGTCGACGAGTTACCGAATCGAACAACCCGGCTATCCCATTCGCCGCACTTGTCCGTTTACCCTTTCACCTGGCCTTACAATCCGGATATAGTCATCGGCGATCCATGAAGCCAACTGGGATGTAGCGAGCCAGCGAACAGTCTGTTACCGTTCAGCTAACTACCCCTTCTGGTCAAACCGGATTGAAGGGGTTCGGGCAATGACCCACGGGGGGTTGACGTGAAGGGGCCATGTTCCGCATGAAACACGATTCACACACGACAACCTCTTGGTGGTCGATCGGCGAATGGCGCCTGGGATGGAAGGTCATCGCCGTTCTCGCATTGCCGATGATCGTCGCCGTCGTCCTCGGCGCACTTCGAGTTCAGACAGAACTCGAAGAAGCCGCACAGCTGAGTTCCTCGTCCGAGCGTGCCCTCGCAGTGCCCGCGGCGATCAACCTCGAATCCGCACTGTACGAACTCGCCGAAGCCGCATCGGCACGCACTGACACCGGCCCGGCAACACAAGCAGTTTCGGACGCAATGGACCAACTGGTAGACGCCGCGCGCGCGTTCCAGTCCGACGGCGACCTCAACGACCAAGTGACTTCGGCGCTCGCCGAGAGCCGTTCCATCACCGAGGAGATCGCCGCCGGCGCGGTGGCTCCCGCACGCTTGGTTTCGCGGGTCGGCGAAGTCTCGCGCGCACTCTCGAGCACCTTCACCAGCGTCGTCGAGCATTCTCAACGCCCTGTCCTGCGCGAACAAGGTGGTCGACTCTCCGCACTCTGGGAAGCGCGACGAGCGCTGGCCGAACAACGAATCCTCTTCGGCTCCGGTGATCCGGACCAGCAAGCTCGTACGTCGATGGTCAGTGCTGCCGGTGCCGAACTGGTCGCTCTGAACAACATTCTGGCCATCGACGGGAGTAACGACACCGTCCAGACCCTCAGCAACTCTGCTCAGAACCGGATCAACGCCCTCGGATCAACTCCGTCGACCTCTCCTCTGGGGAGCCGCGTCGGCGCCGATCTGAAATCCGGCAACGACCAGTACAACAGCCTGACCGACACCACCGTCACCGAGTTCGGCGACACCGTCACCGCCGAATCCAATGCAGCACGAACCGCAGCACTCCGTGACACTGCAATCGTGCTCGGCGCGGTCCTGCTGGCACTGGCCATCGCCCTCGTCATCAGCCGATCGCTCATCGATCCGATCCGCCGGTTGCGATTTGCCGCATTGCAGGCCGCACGACGCGGACTCCCCGACGCGATCGAACGAATTCGCGCAGGTGCCAGTACCGACGAACTCGACTTCGCCCGTGTCCCGATCCGCACCCACGAGGAAATCGGCGAGCTTGCGCGCGCGGTGGACGACATGCACGGTCAGGCCATCACGCTTGCCGGCGAGCAGGCCACCCTGCGGCGCCAGGTCAACGACATGTTCGAAACGCTGTCGCGGCGTAACAAGTCCCTCGTCGACCAGCAACTCGGTTTGATCGAACAGTTGGAGCAGGACGAAGACGACCCGCGTCGCCTCGAGAATCTGTTCCGGCTCGACCACATCGCCGCGAGAATGCGTCGAAACGGCGACAACTTGCTGGTTCTCGCCGGAACCGATGTACGCCGCGCCAGGACCGCCCCCGTCGCTCTCGGCGATACCCTTCGCGCCGCGGTATCAGGAGTCGAGGAGTATCGACGCGTCGAACTCGGGCAGATCCCGCCCGGAGTCGTCACCGGTCATGCTGCCCCGGACGTCGTTCACCTCATCGCTGAGCTGCTCGACAATTCTCTGCGGTACTCCCCACCGGAGACCACCGTCTCCATCAACGCTGCCCGCACGATCGACGGCTCCATGATCGTCGAGATCGCAGATCTCGGTATCGGCATGTCGCCTGCCGATATCCTCGATGCCAACGAGCGCCTCGCCGCCGGCGGCGAGATGAGCGCGGATACAGCGCGTCGCATGGGTTTGTTCGTCGTGAGCCGAATCAGCCGTCGCTACAACATCTCTGTGCGCCTGCGCCCGACGGCAACGTCATCGACGCACAGCGGCATCACCGCAACGGTGCTCCTACCGACGTCGATACTCGATTCGTCTCGGGGACCCGAGATCCGCACGCCGCGAACCGGACCCGTTCCCACGCTCGATCGGACTCCCCCTCCCACACCGCCTGCACCGTCATGGTCACAGCCCGTCCCGACCGAATCCGCACCCCCGCGGCCTGCGACCAGAAGTTTCGCTGATCTCCCGCGTCGAACGCCCGGTAACAGTACCGATCGGACCGAGACGTTCGCCCCGATCACACCGCAATCCACTCCTACGGCAACAGCGCCTTCGGGATTGCCACGTCGCACTCCGGGCACAAGTGGAGTACCGGCAGTCAGCACCTCGACTCCGACCACTGCTGCACCCGCCACCTCGGTGTCGTCCTTCGCTCCTCTGCCCGATCCCGAGGGCACAAGCACATCGACGTCCCTTCCCGTTCGTACTCCGTCGCCGGAATTCGCCTCGCCGGCACAGGGTCCCGAGATCCCGGTGGGTCCACAACCGTCGACAACCCCGCCGCCGCGGCACCGGCTCTCAGCCCCGACGCCGACAAATACTGCGGCATTCTTCTCCTCACGCACCCGTGACGGGCTCTCTGCTCGCGCATCGGTGAGGGCTGACGGCGCGGGCGACGGCAACTCGAACGACGTACCCTCTGCTCCGACCACGATGCCGATTTTCGCCCGGATGGTGTCGGAGTGGCTCGTGGATCCGACGGCGGAGACTTCAGCGGCTTCCACCGGCAGTTCGTGGACCACCGACGCGGATCAAGGCTGGCTGGCCGCTCGGACCTCGTTCGAGATGCCGGTCACCAAGATCGCCGATTCCGGTCTGCCCATTCGAGATCGCGGAGCCCGCCTGGTTCCTGGTGCCGTCGGCGGAGGCGGTACGACACAGCGCCATGCATCCAATCCGGCGGACGTCCAACGTGGTTGGAGCAGTTACCAATCCGGAGTACAACGAGGGCGTCGGCGCGCCGCCGACCATCAGCCCGATGGCGGACAGTCTTTCGAATCGTCCACGATGTTGCACAACGATGAAGGAGAACAGTGAACACTGTCGGAGCCCAAGAGACTCCCCGCGCACTCGACTGGCTGGTTTCGGCTTTTGCCCGAGACGTGCCGGGTGTGAGTCACGCGATCATCGTCTCAGCCGACGGGTTGTTGACCGCCTCGAGCACACACCTTCCGCTCGATCGGGCGGATCAATTGGCCGCTGTCACTTCCGGACTCGCCAGCCTGTCCGCGGGGGCGTCACGCCTCTTCGACGGTGGGGCCGTCATGCAGTCCGTCGTCGAGATGGAGAACGGCTACCTGCTTCTCATGGGCGTCGGTAGCGGCGCTTACCTTGCCGCCCTCGCTGTCGCCGGATGCGACATCGGCCAGATCGGTTACGAAATGGCGACTCTCGTCGATCGCGTCGGGACCACGATGGACATTGCCCCGCGAACGTCGCAGGGTATTTGAGTTCGATGCCTCACCATCAATCCGAGTACGACGACGCCGAACCCAGCTTGGTCCGGCCGTACGCGCTCACCGAAGGTCGGACCCTGCCGTCCATCGACCTCCCGCTCGAAGCGATCATCGCGACGATCGAGGACGTGGTCTCGAACAATCTTGCACCGCAGGATATTCGTGCATCGATCGTCGCACTCTGCGAGCAGCGGATCTCGATTGCCGAGATCGCTGCCCACCTCGGTGTTCCGATCGGAGTCGTGCGGGTACTGGTTGCCGACCTCGTAGTAGCCGGATCACTGGAAATACATGCCACTCTGCGAAGCGACGCATCTCGAGTCGAGCGACGCGAACTGATCGAAAGGACCCTCAGTGGACTTCGGGCACTCTGACTCATCGTCTCGCGTGAAATCGACAAAAATCGTGATCGCCGGGGGTTTCGGTGTTGGCAAGACAACGCTTGTGGGGACCGTCTCCGAAATCGTCCCCCTTCGCACGGAGGCAATGGTCACCGACGCCAGCGACGGTATCGACAATCTCGGTTCCACTCCCGACAAGAGCACCACGACGGTCGCGATGGACTTCGGGCGCATCACTCTCGCCGACGACCTGGTCCTCTATCTGTTCGGAACCCCGGGACAGCGCCGCTTCTGGTTCATGTGGGACGACTTGATCACCGGTGCGATCGGTGCGGTCATTCTGGTCGACACGCGCCGCCTGGAAGACAGCTTCGCTGCAGTCGACTTCTTCGAGGCGCGAGGGCTCCCGTTCATTGTGGCGGTCAACCGTTTCGACGGCGCACCAATCCATTCGGCGAGCGATCTCCGGCAGGCATTGGCGCTACCCAACCGCGTTCCCATGATCGAGATCGACGCCCGAAACCGCGAATCGGCCAAACGCGCGCTGATCGCCGTCACCGAGTACTCCCTCGAACGACTTGCAGCTGAAGCAGTCGTCTAGATGAATCACCAGATGCGAATCGTCGCCGAAAGGAACTGGCATGTCGGATGAAATGCACCATTTCTCGATGGGAATCTGGCTGCTCGGGCTCGCCTACGTCGTGTCCGTGGTCGGGTCGGTAGTCGGCCTGGCGTGCACCAGGCATTCAGCGTCGGCGACGACAACCGCCACACGCATGCGATGGCTAGCCATGGCTGCCCTGTCGATCGGTGGTGTCGCCATCTGGCTGATGCACTTCATCGCCATGCTCGGCTTCGCAGTCCCCGGCAGTCCCATTCGATACAACCTCGGATGGACCGTGATCTCCGCGATCATCTCAGTAGGTGCTGTTTTTGTCGGTCTGCTGATCATCGGGACCGAATTCCGCTGGACGCGGCTTCTGATCGGCGGCGTGGTGACCGGTCTCGCCGTGAACATCATGCATTACACCGGCATGCGCGCCTTGCGCTTTCAGGGTGAGATCCACTACGACCTGCTCTTCGTTGCATTGTCGGTTCTCATCGCAGTCGTCGCCGGAACCGCTGCACTGTGGTT
Organism: Rhodococcus sp. 66b; assembly: GCF_002076325.1. NCBI lineage: Bacteria > Bacillati > Actinomycetota > Actinomycetes > Mycobacteriales > Nocardiaceae > Rhodococcus > Rhodococcus sp. 66b. The sequence goes on along the minus strand of NZ_MUZB01000002.1, from coordinate 190,563 downwards.
CACCATGGTGCTCGAGTCCACGATTCTGCGTTTTGTCGCCGGAATCATCATGGGCATCGCCGTCGTCGGTATGCACTACACCGGAATGGCCGCAGTCGAGGTTGTTCACGACGCGGCAGCCCCGGCGCCGCAGGGACTCGAAGTGTTCTCATTCCTCTTCCCTGTCTTCGTTCTCGGCCTGCTGGCGTTGGCAGTTCCGATTGTCGCCGTGCTGACAGCACCCAACCGTGCGACGGCACGGATGGAATCCGCCGCCGACGACCTGGCGTTCGAAGCACGAGAGTTCGCGACCTCGAACTGAGAGGAGTACGGGGCGAGTCGATGTGAATCGACGACGCCCCGTACATTGCGGGGATGGTGGATGCCGGACACAACCCCCCGTCGTCGGCCGACGCGGCACTGGTCGTGATCAGTGGTTTGCCGGCCACCGGCAAATCGACGATCGCGCGGGCGCTTGCTCAGCATCACAAGATCCCCTACGTGCGGATCGATACCATCGAACAGTCGCTGATCCGCAGCGGTATCGCTGATGTATCCGGGACCGCCGGATACATCACCGGGTACGCGCTCGCCGCCGAACAATTGCGACTGGGACTCTCGGTAGTGGTCGAATGCGTCAACCCAGTCGAGGCGACACGAAACGCCTGGTCCGCTACCGCACTACATAATTCGGCGCGCTTGCTCAGTGTCGAAGTCATCTGTTCGGATCCCGACGAGCATCGCCGACGCGCAGAACGGCGAGTCGTCGACATCCCGGATCTTGTACTACCTACGTGGCAGGAAATCCTGGATCGAGACTACGAGCCGTGGACCACGGAACGGCTCGTGCTCGACACCGCAATCATGAACTCCGAGAGCGCAGTACGACGAATAACTGCCAGAATATTCACCGAATGAGAGCTGCTCACAGGGTGAGAACGAAGAATGCACTGTTCGGATCTTCGCGGTAGTTTCCGAACGGTGGACACGGGACGAACCCGAATCTCGCATACAGTCGGCGTGCCGGATCGAAGAAGTCCTGTGTGCCGGTCTCCAATTCGAGTTGCCGGTAACCTCGTTGTCTCGACTCGTCCACGACGTGTTGAAGAAGTCGCGTACCCACGCCACGCCCTCGAGCTACCGATGAGGTTCGCATCGACTTGATCTCGCCACCGGTCGACGACCGTTCCTTGAGTGCAACACAACCGAGTAGATCGTCACCTTCGCTCCACAGCGTCCACATGGTCACGGAGCTATCCGTCAGCCCGGTGATGTCCAGCGCGTGAACGCTGTCCGCGGGCGAGGTCGCATGCATGTCGGCGAGATGTTCGGTCAGTAGAGCACGGACCACATCCCGACTCAGGTCGTCAATTTCGATTCGCACGGATCCTCACTGTCCTCTTCGCTTCCGGCAGCATCGAATGAAAGTATGACTGGCCATCACTTCGGCGAAGGCTTGGCCCGTACGTGGATGCGTTCTCCTTGGGGGCCGAACAGACTCAGTACCTCGACCGGGCCGCCGCCGTCACTACCGAACCAATGCGGGTTTCGGGTGTCGAATTCAGCAGCTTCACCCGTACCCATCACGATGTCGTGATCGGCCAACACCAACCGCAACCTCCCCGACAAGACGTACAGCCATTCGTAGCCGTCGTGCACTTGCGGGTCGGGGTCCGTCTGGCTTGCCGGGATGGTCATCTTGAATGCCTGCAGCCCACCGGGTTGCCGAGTCAGCGGCAATACCGTTCGCCCACTGACGCTTCGAGGCGCACTCTGGATACGTGGATCGGCGACCTGTGGTGCCGCCACCAGTTGGTCCAACGGCACTTGGTGGGCAAGCGCGATCGGAAGCAGCAACTCCAGACTGGGTCGACGCTCCCCCGCTTCGAGCCTCGACAGGGTGCTCTTCGAAATACCGGTGGACTCGGACAGCGCTGTGAGCGTGACGTTCCTCTGTGTACGAATGCGTTTGAGGCGCGCGCCGATCTGCGAGATGGCGGCATCGATGTGCGGACCGTTGACATTCATGGTGCCGAGTCTGACGACGATTCCCAGAAATGGCAACATTAGTTGCTGACGAACCTCCTCCGCGAGCAATCTGTGCTCATGCGAACACACACTGAAACAGAGATCCTCGACGCCGTGATCGTCGGCGGTGGCGCCGCCGGACTCAGTGCAGCCCTGGTGTTGGGTCGTGCTCGGCGCTCGGTCGCCGTCATCGATTCCGGCAAACCGCGCAACACACCGGCAGCACACATGCACGGCTTCCTCTCACGAGACGGCATGGCGCCAGGTGAGTTGCTCGCCGTCGGACGCAGCGAATTACAGACGTACGGAGTCGAATTCAAACGCGACGACGTAGTCAACATCTCGTGGCGCGGTATCGAACCCGGCTTTGTCGTCGAACTGTCGGGAGGCACGACGCTCGAAACTCGCACTGTGCTGGTTGCCACCGGCCTACGGGATTCACTCCCGGAAATACCAGGAATCGAGGAGCTTTGGGGGCAAAGCGTGCTCCATTGCCCGTACTGCCATGCGTACGAGATCAGCGACCAACCGATCGGCGTTCTCGGCGGCGACGCTCGCGAGATGTCACTTCACCAGGCGTTTCTACTCCGACAGTGGTCGTCGGATGTGACGTTCTTCCCCGACAATATCTCGCTCACCCCCGACGAACGCGCGCGACTGGCTGCCCGAGGAGTGACGGTTGCCGACGGATCGGTATCTGGATTGGTCTGCGAGAAAAGCAAACTGAAAGCCGTCGAACTCGACAACGGCCAACTGGTTGCGCGCTCAGCACTGTTCGTTGCGCCGCGTTTCGTTCCGAACGACGCACATCTGACGCGACTCGGCTGCAAAGCCAGCCCCACGGGATTCGTGGCTGTCGATCATTCCGGCGCCACCAGTGTTCCCGGTATCTGGGGCGCCGGCAACGCCGTCGACCCTCGCGCACAGGTAATCAATGCTGCGGCTGCAGGTTCAACCGCGGCGATCGCAATCAACGGATACCTGGTAGAGCAGGACGTCGAATCGGCTCTTCGCTCGACCGACCCTGAAGGTGGTTTCTCGGCGGCCATGGAGCAGGGCGTCTGCGAGATGAACGGCGGCAGCGCCCTTCACGGCATCTGACCGAAGCGTCTAGGTCGCGGGGCCGCCGTGCAACTTCTCGTAGGCGGCCTTCTCGGCGTCGTGGCGCGAGACCTTCTTCGGGTTCTCGAGGTCGGAAGGCAAACCGTGACGCTCGAGGCGACGCGACCTGTTCTGAGCCATGTAGGAGACCGAATAGAACAGCGCCAGAAGCACTCCGAGCAGCACCATCGACGCCCGCAGGGCCCACGGCCCGGGGAAGAGCATGAAGGCCGCGAAGACGGGAATGAACGGCACCATGCTGCGGATCAGGTGACGTGGCACAGCCCAGTCACCGATCAGGTCGTTTCGCACCCAGTCCTGCATCGAATCGGGTAACTTGCGCCCCACTGAATAACCCAACCACTGAAGGGGATTCGGGCTCGTGCGTTGCTTTTTGGAAGTCACGGAAGTCACCTGTTCGGTACGCATCGGTCTTGACGCAGTCGTCACGTTTCTTTCAGATGTGGTCATCACATTTCTCTCATTGGTCCAAAGCGCCGGCGCGGAGCGCGGCCTCGTTGACCCGCGTCAGAACGTTGTGGAGTTCTTCGAGTTCGGCGAGGCTGACGCCGAGCTTCGCGACAACCGCCGGCGGGATCTTCTCCGCCTCGTCACGCAGTGCCACACCGGCTTCGGTGAGGTCGACGTCGAGTTGACGTTCGTCGGCGCGGCTACGGGTTCGCGTGATCAACCCGGACGCCTCGAGTCGCTTGAGGAGCGGCGAGAGTGTCGGCGAATCGAGCTGCAATGCCTGCCCGATTTCCTTGACCGCCATCGGCGACTTCCCCCACAGGGCAAGCATCACCAGATACTGGGGATGTGTGAGGCCCATCGGCTCGAGCAGTGGCCGGTAGACGGACAGGACTGCCCGGTTCGCGACCGCAAGTGCAAAACACACCTGCCGGTCGAGAGCCAGCGGATCGTCCATCTGCGTCTGCGGAGCCTTCGTCGTCATGACTCCGATGTTACCAGATTGATTAGTGCAGTAACTATTATCGCACTAATCAATCTGGCGATGATCGTCACTCTTCTCCAACGTCGACGTGGGTTGCCCGGTGAGGCCCACGTGCGCTTCCGCCCTCATTCGCTCCACCATGTGCGGGTAGTGCAGCTCGAACGCCGGACGCTCGCTACGGATGCGCGGCAACTCGGTGAAGTTGTGACGCGGCGGTGGGCAGGTGGTCGCCCACTCCAGCGAGTTTCCGTAACCCCACGGATCGTCGACGGTGACCACCTCGCCGTAGCGGTAACTCTTGAAAACGTTCCAGATGAACGGCAGTGTCGACGCGCCGAGCACGAAGGCGAAGATCGTGGACACCGAGTTCAGCACCGTGAATCCGTCCGAGGGCAGGTAGTCGGCGTAACGACGGGGCATACCTTCGCCACCGAGCCAGTGCTGGACGAGGAAAGTGCCGTGGAAGCCGACGAACGTGGTCCAGAAGTGCCACTTGCCGAGGCGCTCGTCCATCATGCGACCGGTCATCTTCGGGAACCAGAAGTAGATACCGGCGTACGTGGCGAACACGACCGTACCGAAGACCACGTAGTGGAAGTGGGCGACAACAAAATACGTGTCGGTGACGTGGAAGTCGATCGGCGGACTCGCGAGAATAACGCCCGACAGACCACCGAAGAGGAAGGTGATCAGGAAGCCGACCGAGAACAGCATCGGCGATTCGAAGGTCAACTGCCCCTTCCACATCGTGCCGATCCAGTTGAAGATCTTCACACCTGTCGGCACGGCGATCAGGAACGTCATGAACGAGAAGTAGGGCAGGAGAACAGCACCCGTCGCATACATGTGGTGAGCCCACACCGCGATGGACAGAGCTGAGATCGCCAGTGTCGCGTAAACCAAACCGGTGTATCCGAAGATCGGCTTACGGCTGAAGACCGGGAAGATCTCCGAGACGATGCCGAAGAACGGCAGCGCGATGATATACACCTCGGGGTGCCCGAAGAACCAGAACAGGTGCTGCCACAACAGAACTCCACCTGACGCTGGGTCGAAGATGTGTCCACCGAGATGGCGGTCGACGAACAGTCCCATGAATGCGGCGGTCAGTAGCGGGAACGCCATCAAGATCAGGATGCTGGTGATGAAGATATTCCAGGTGAAGATCGACATCCGGAACATCGTCATGCCTGGTGCGCGCAAACAGATCACCGTGGTGATCATGTTGACCGCACCGAGAATAGTGCCGAGACCGCCTACTGTCAGTCCGAAGACCCAAAGGTCGGCTCCGACGCCGGGGCTGTGCACCGCACCCGACAGCGGGGTGTACGCAGTCCAACCGAAGTCGGCAGCGCCGCCCGGCGTGAGGAATCCGCCGAGTACGATCAAACCACCAAAAGTGAAGAGCCAGAAGCCGAATGCGTTCAAGCGCGGGAAGGCCACGTCCGGGGCACCGATTTGCAGCGGAAGTATGTAGTTCGCGAAGCCGAAAACGACGGGCGTCGCGTACAGCAACAACATGATCGTGCCGTGCATGGTGAACAACTGGTTGAACTGCTCGTTCGAGAGGAACTGCATCCCGGGGACAGCCAGTTCCGCACGCATGAACAGGGCCATCAGGCCGCCGATCAAGAAGAACACGAAAGCCGTGATCATGTACATGATCCCGATCTTCTTGTGATCGGTGGTCTTGATCATGTCGAACATCCACGACCCCTTGGGATCACGACGCTTCGGGTACGGCCGCTCCGGAATCGGCTCCAGCTCTCCGGTCCGCTCGTCCGGCACCGTTGTTGTCATGCTCGCGCGTCCTCTTTCGTGCTCGATACCACCCTCAAGAACTTTCCGCACGACCATATCGCATGTTAATAGTTAATGCACAAACTAAGTTTGGTCGACGTGGACATCAATCGAAAACCGAACGTACGCAACCTTTTGCAGATTTCGGTGAGATAAAGTCAGGCGGCGGAATAGGTCAAGGGTCCGCCACGTTGAACAAACCCGTGACTCTTCCCGACACATCGACAGCACCCGAGGCCCCCGCGTTGCGCGGCCTCTTCGAGCCTTTCGAGGTCAAATCACTCTCGTTGCGCAACCGTTTTGCGATGGCCCCGATGACTCGCGCCTTCTCTCCTGACGGAATCCCCGGCGCCGACGTGGCCGAGTACTACCGTCGTCGCGCAGCGGGCGGGGTCGGCCTGATCATCACGGAAGGCACCTATATCCCGGACCCGGCAGCCGGCCCGCACACCCGCGTACCGCGCATCTACGGTGATTCGAGCCTGGGCGGCTGGAAGTCGGTAGTCGACGCCGTGCACGCCGAGGGTGGATCGATCATTCCTCAGCTGTGGCACCTCGGAGTCGAGCGCGGCGAAAACTCGCGTCTGAACCCCGAGGTCGAAACCGTCAGCCCCTCCGGCCTGGCGCTGGACGGCACCCGTCTGGGACGAGAATTCACCACCTCGGATCTCGACACCTTGAAGCAGTCGTGGGTCGACGCCGCACTCAACGCGAAGAACACCGGTTTCGACGGGCTCGAGTTGCACGGAGCGCACGGCTACCTGCTCGACGAATTCCTGTGGGCCGGAACCAATGTCCGCACCGATGAATACGGCGGATCACTGGAAGCCCGCACCCGTTTCCCGGCCGAGGTCGTCGCCGCAATCCGAGAGGCTGTCGGAAACGAGTTCGCGATCGTCTACCGATTCTCGCAGTGGAAGTCCGGCCACTACGACGCTCGTATCGCCCAGAGCCCGGCTGAACTCGGCCGCATCCTCACTCCCCTGGTCGACGCCGGCGTCGACGTTCTGCATCCGTCGACGAGGCGCCACTGGGAACCGGCGTTCGCTGAACTCGACGGTGAAGACGGCAAGCTCGGCCTCGCTGGCTGGACGAAGAAGCTGACCGGGTTGCCGACCATCACCGTCGGCTCGGTCGGACTCGACTCCGTGTTCACGACGGCATTCACCGGCGACGCCGCATCGGCTGTCACGGGGCTGGAGCGTCTCGAAGCTCAGTACGATAGGGGTGAATTCGACATGGTTGCCATCGGACGCGCGCTGCTCGCCGATCCCGAGTGGGTCGAGAAGCTCCGCACCGGACGCGCGGACGAGCACATCGCATTCACTGCAGAACATCGCACGCACCTGAACTGACCTCGCACGACAGAACGGCACTCCCGCGATTGCGGGAGTGCCGTTCGTGGGTCTACCGGAAGTTCTAGCTGCCGAGCGTGACCGGGTCGGGGCCGATGCGGCCGGCCGGGTCGTCGAGAGCACCGATCGCGTTGATCTGTTCCGGCGTCAGTTCGAATCCGAAGACATCGAAGTTTGCGGCGATACGTTCGGGGGTCACCGACTTCGGAATCACCACGTTTCCGATCTGCAGGTGCCAGCGAATGATCACCTGAGCCGCGGTGACGCCATGAGCGTCGGCGATAGCGGTGATGACGGGGTCACCGAGAACAGTTCCCTGGCCGAGCGGGCTCCACGCTTCCGTCGCGATTCCCTTGCCGGTGTGGAAGGCGCGCAGTTCGGCTTGGTTGAACTTGGGGTGAAGCTCGATCTGGTTGAGGACCGGCACCTCACCGGTTTCACCGATGACACGCTCGAGGTTCTCGATGGTGAAGTTGGAGACGCCGATGGATCGAACCCGTCCGTCCGCCTTGAGCTTCTGGAATGCCTTGAAGGTCTCGACGTACAGGTCCTTGGACCGAACCGGCCAGTGGATCAGGTACAGATCGAGGTAGTCGAGACCCAACTTGTCGAGGCTGGCGTCGAAGGCGGCAAGCGTCGAGTCGTAGCCCTGATCGTCGTTCCACAGTTTTGTCGTGATGTACAGGTCTTCGCGGGCGATGCCGGATTCGGCGATCGCGCGGCCGACGCCCACCTCGTTGCCGTAGATCTTGGCGGTGTCGATACTGCGGTAACCGGTCTTCAGAGCGGTGGAGACGGCTTCCTGCGTCTCGTCGTCCGGAACCTGGAACACACCGAATCCCAGTGCGGGGATCGTCTTACCGTCGTTCAGAACAATGGTCGGTACAGAGGTCACATCGTTGGTCTCGGTCATATGTGGATCCAACGCACGGGCGCCAGGAGGCATTCCCCACCGAACCTCCTCTTCGCACCCTTGTCGCACCCGAAATGCCGGTCTACCTTGGAATACAAGTAATCGAATCGCCTCGAGAAAAGAGAGAGCGATGAATCTCGGATATCGCCTCGCCTACAAGGTCGGCGTCACTCCATGGGAGCACACCGGTCACGGCTTCGACGCTCAACTGTCCGGCCTTCTGGATGCGATTCCCCTCCCGGACGGTGGCCGTGCACTCGATATCGGTTGCGGCACCGGACGCCATTCCATCGAGCTGGCGCAACGCGGGTGGCACGTCACCGGCGTCGACGCCGAACAGGAACCGCTGGACAAAGCGCGCATTCACGCGCGTGAAGCACACGTCGACGTCCGGTTCCTCCACGAGGACGCGGCAGACCTGCACATTGCTGTCGACGGCGGGCACATGCTGGTGCTCGACATCGGCTGCTTTCACGGGCTCACCGATCATCAACGACGCGACTACGGGAGGTCGGTCAACGCGATCACCGCACCCGGGGCGTCCATGGTGATGTTCGCATTCGGGCCAGGTCACCGTTGGCCGATGCCACATGGCGTCTCCGAGGAGGACGTCATGCGAGTATTCGACGGTTGGTCGATGGCCTCGAGTACGGCCGCCGACGTGAGTGAATCGCCACTTCCGGTCCGTGCGGCACATCCGTGCTGGTACCACCTGGTCCGTGACTGACTGCTGTGCGCCTTTATTAACCGCCCGCGGTTAATAAAGGCGCACAGCACCGATTAACACAGGCGCACAGCGCCGGGGATACTTCTCAGGTGACTGCAACACTGCGCATCAGCGGCCTCTCTGCCTCCCGGGGAGAACGCACTCTGTTCTCCGACCTCGATCTCACCGTCGCGCCCGGCAACGTCATCGGCCTCGTCGGCGCGAACGGCGCCGGCAAGTCGACGCTTCTCACCGCACTGGCGGGAATCGGAACTGCCGACGTCGAAGGTTCGATCATCCTCAGCCCGCCAGACGCTGCGGTGGGTTATCTCGCACAGGAACCCGACCGCATCGAGGGCGAGACCGTCCTCGAGTTCCTCGGCCGACGCACCGGCGTCGCGCACGCCGAGGCGGTCATGAACGCCGCGGCCGAAACCCTGGCTGAAGCGGAGGAGGATCTGTACTCTCCGGCTCTCGAACGCTGGCTCGCTCTCGGCGGCGCCGATCTGTTCGAGCGCGCCGAGAAGGTGGTCGAAGAACTCGGGCTCGGAGTTCCGCTCGAAGCTCACATGACGGCACTGTCCGGCGGTCAGGCCGCACGCGCCGGGCTCGCGTCGCTGTTGCTCTCGCGCTACGACATTCTCCTGTTGGACGAACCCACCAACGATCTCGACCTGCGGGGTCTCGAGCAGTTGGAGCGATTTGTCGCCGAGACCCGAGCGGCGCTGGTTGTCGTGAGCCACGATCGCGAGTTCCTCTCGCGCACCGTCACGGGGATCGTGGAACTCGATCTGGCACAACAGGACATCGCCGTCTACGACGGCGGCTACGAGTCGTACCTCGCCGAACGCGAGATCGCCCGCCAGCACGCACGCGAGGCGTTCGAGGAATACGCAGGCACCCGCTCCGATCTCGAAGATCGCGCACAGATGCAGCGCAACTGGATGGAACACGGCGTCCGCAATGCGCGTCGTAAGGCCAAGGACAACGACAAGATCGGACGCGGATTGCGGACCGAGTCGACGGAGAAGCAAGCCGCGAAGGCACGCCAGACCCAACGTCGCATCGAGCGACTCGAAGTGGTCGAGGAACCGCGCAAGGAGTGGGAACTTCGCATGGAGATCGCGGCGGCTCCGCGGTCCGGATCCGTTGTCGCAACCACGAATGGTGCCAAGGTAACGCGCGGTCAGTTCACGTTCGGTCCGGTCACGACACAGATCGACTGGGGCGATCGAATCCTCGTCACGGGCGCGAACGGGGCAGGCAAGACCACCCTCCTGAACGTTTTGCTCGGCAAACTCGTCCCAGACGAGGGCATCGCGTCCTTGGGTTCCGGTGTCGCGATCGGTGAGATCGATCAGGCGCGTGGATTGTTCGAAGGTGATCAACCAGTCGTCGAGGCCTTCGGCGCTCAGGTTCCGGACTGGCCCGATGCCGATGTCCGTACTCTGCTCGCCAAGTTCGGCCTGCGCGGACACCACGTACTCAGATCTGCCGCTTCCCTGTCCCCCGGCGAAAGAACAAGGGCTGCACTTGCTTTGCTCCAAGCTCGCGGCGTGAACCTACTGGTACTGGACGAGCCGACGAACCATCTCGACCTTCCGGCGATCGAACAGCTCGAGCAGGCGATGGAATCCTTCGAGGGAACCCTCCTCCTGGTCACTCACGATCGACGCATGCTGCAGTCCACCCGAAGCACGCGCCGGTGGCGAATGGAGAACGGACAGCTCTTCGAGGAATAGCCAACCGACTCTGCTTGCGCAGACAACCCGCGTGTGCAACTATTTATCAGGCGCACGCAATAGTTGCATGCGCGGCATAGGTGGTCACGGGCGACACGATCGCCCTTCGAACCGCCACACCCAGTCTTGAAAGGCGCTCTTCAATGTTGTCGATCCCCGACCGCACACTGACTCACGGAACCACCGGCGAACCGATCACCATCCCGCAACTCGGGTACGGCGTTTTCCAGGTACCGGACGCACAGACCGAAGAGGTCACTGCCACCGCTCTCGAGATCGGCTACCGCCACATCGACACGGCCGCAATCTACGGAAACGAAGCCGGTGTCGGCCGCGCCATCGCTAGTTCGGGTGTTCCGAGGTCAGAGCTTTTTGTCACCACCAAGTTGTGGAATGACGATCAGGGCCACGACCGAGCGCTCGCCGCGTTCGACACGAGCCTCGACAAGCTCGGCCTCGACTTCGTCGACCTGTATCTGATCCACTGGCCGGCACCGGCAAAGGGCCTGTTCGTGGAGACGTGGGCCGCTTTCGAGGAGATCCTCGCCTCCGGCCGTGCCCGTGCGATCGGCGTGTCCAACTTCCTGCCCAAGCACCTCGAACTGCTGGCCGAGCACAGCTCGATCACCCCGGCCGTCAACCAGATCGAATTGCACCCCAGACTGCAACAGCACGCGTCACGGGAATACGCGCGAAGTCGCGGCATCGAAATCGAGGCATGGAGCCCACTGGGACAGGGAACTATCCTCGACGACCCGACCATCGGGAAAATCGCTGCAGCACACGGAAAGAGCCCAGCGCAGATCATTCTGCGCTGGCATCTCGAACAGGGACACACCGTTCTGTCGAAGTCGGTGACACCTGCCCGCATGCGCGACAACGCCGCAATCTTCGACTTCGCACTCGATACCGACGAGTCAGCTGCCATCGCAGCGCTGAACACCGACAGCCGTGTCGGACCCGATCCAGTCGAATTGAACTGAATCAAAACGGCTTCAGGAATTTTCGTGGGGAGTCAACGTCAGCAGCACGGAATCGACGGACTGCTCGGCCAGGAGCGCGTCCAACGGTAAGTGACGGAACAACGCTCGGTAATAGATCGGCGACGCCAGGGCATCCAGGACGAAGTCCAGGTCGAAGTCGCTCCGAATGTCGCCGCGTAGCCGCGCCGATTCCAGCACTGCCGCAGTGGAATCGCGTCGTGGCTGAAAGAATGCCGACTGGAAATCCCGCGCCAATTCCGGGTCCGCCGCCAGATCCGCAACCAACGCGGGCAGGATCCGCCCAACTACCGTTTCGCTCAGCCCCACAACCAATGTCGTGATGCCGGCGAACAGGTCTGCCCTGAGATCGCCGGTGTCCGGCGTTGGATCAGTACCGATGTGCGCCACGACGACGTCGACCACCAGATGCCGCTTCGACGGCCATCTCCGGTAGATGGCGGGTCGATGCACGCCGGCTCTCGTCGCCACCGAACCGATTGACAGCTCCGCATAACCGTTCTCCCCCAACAACTCCAGGGTTGCCGCCAGTACGGCGTCGTCGATCCGCTCGTCGCGGGCGCGCACCATCTACAGCACCGGTCGCGGCATGAGCACCAGACGCCAGCCGTCGGGATCTTCGAAAGTCATCCCCGCATTCTCCTCCCAGTACGGATTCTCGGCGCCAACGGGTTCGTGCCCTGCTTCACCCAACCGCTGAACTACCTCGTACATCGCCGACTCGCCGGCGAAGTAGAGCACCAACAGGTTGTCCTGCGTCGGCGCCGGGCACGGGCTTCCGTCTTCGTGGGTCGTGAATTCGAGGTGATAGTTCGAATCCGGCAGCCCCAGCATGATTCCGTCGTACCCGGCATGACCGGAGAACCGGTAGAGCTCGGGCAATCCCAGACAGTCGCGATAGAACGCAATCACGTCGTCGAGCCTGTCGGTGGGTCGCGCTATACGCACTTGCACTACTGCGAGTTCGTTCGGCCAAGTTGCCATTCTTAAACAGTACAGTACGTACCGTAATGTTTCGAGAAGATGGCCTCCAGCCTCCCGACGGCAGCTCGCTGCAACTACAAGCGATCATTCTCCGGAAACGCCGCTTTGGGCATGAACTTCGGCCTGGCGAACAGCACAGAGAGATTGGTGGGCTGCGACTCCACCGGGCGATCGGACCGATACAGCAAGGCCTGCTGCGGGGTACTCACCCATTCGCTGGCGAAAATCTCACCGATACGGCCCACCGGCACGTGCGATCCATCCTCGAGTCGAACGGTGACGTCTGCGCCGGCGTCCGACTGGCCGTACACGACCCACCACGATTCACCCTCAACGTCCCCTGGAGTGTGCTGACCGATACCGATGACGGCACCTTTTTCCATCGCATCGCGCCAGACCACTTCACGCCCTTGCGGTCCCACGCTGTAACTACCGTCCTCGCGCACCTGCACGACGAGACAAGACTTCTCGAGCACCAACTTTTCGACCACCATGCGACGCCCCTTCTGTTGCCCGAACCCTATCCGCCGACACCACCCAGAAACGACATCTTCGCGGTTCATGTTGACAAACTGTTGGGTTTTTACAACACTTTGATGCATGAGCCCAGTCCGACGGGGAGACGCGCTCCCCATCTTCAATCGCATCGGAGTGCTTCGCGCCGAGCGGAAGATGAGTCGGGCCCAACTTGCACAACTCGTCGACGTCAACCCGCAGACGGTGGGGGCGCTCGAACGCGGCGATCACTACCCCAGCCTGGATCTCGCGTTCAGGATCTGCTGGGTGTTCGACCTTCCGGTCGAAGCGGTGTTCTCCCGGACGGAGTTCGGGCCGCTGTCGACGGAGGTCTACCGGAATGCACTGTCGACGGAGGTCTACCGGAATGCACCGTCGACAGAGGTCTACCGATCTGACCGCACTACCGAGGGGAGTGAAAAGCCCAGTGCCTGAATCAAATCTGATCGACCGCTACCAGGCCCACCGCACTCGGCGGTTCCTGCAGAACGAGGAGACGTTCCGACATTGGCTCCCGAATTGGCGAACCCGTCGACGTCGGCGGATGCTCGTCATCGCCCTCGGAGTCCTGTTCGCCACGATGGTTGCCATCGGCATAGCGTGCCTGTTCAACCCACTGTTCGCGGTGGCATGGCCGGTCCTCACCCTGTTGTTCCTACCGACGTGGTCTTCACTTCAAATCGTGTCGGGCAGGCAAGGGGATGCGCCGCGGCATGCTCTGGACGAATGGGAGATCCAGCAACGCAACGACGCCCGTTCCGTCGGGTTGAGCGTGACTCAATCGTTGGTCTTCATTGTCGCCATTTTCCTCATTTTCACCTCGTCGGTGCAGTGGAATGTAGAGAGACTGCCTTACTCGGGAGGTTTATTGGCACTGACTGCAATGCTGATCGGCGCGTGCACGCCCGCGATGATTCTCTCGTGGACCAATCCAGACCCGGATCCGATTGATTCCGAAGAGTTCGACCTCTGACCCGTATTTCCGAAGCGCACCACTCGACCGATGGGAAGGACCCATGTCAGCCACCCTCACGATCGACGGCATCTCGAAACGCTACGGCGACGTCGTTGCACTCGACAACCTCAGTTTCGAAGTGCGACCAGGCGAGATCTTCGGATTCGTCGGCAGCAACGGCGCCGGCAAGACGACCACGATGCGCATTGCGCTGGGTGTGCTCGGAGCAGATTCGGGGGAAGTTCGCCTCGGCGGCAAACCCGTCGACCTCGACGTGCGTCGCACTATCGGATACATGCCGGAGGAACGCGGCCTCTACCCCAAGATGAAGGTGGGCGCGCAACTTTCCTATCTGGCCGAGCTACATGGACTCTCGAAAGCCGATGCGCATGCGGCGACAGAGCGCTGGACCGAACGTCTGGGTATCGCCGAACGCGTCAAGGACACCGTCGACTCCCTGTCCCTCGGTAATCAGCAACGTGTGCAGCTCGCGGCCGCGCTGGTTCACGATCCAGCGGTACTCGTTCTGGACGAACCGTTTTCGGGCCTTGACCCCGTAGCGGTCGATGTCATGAGTGACGTGTTGGTCGAGAAGGCTCGCACCGGTGTTCCCGTAATCTTCTCCAGCCATCAGCTGGATCTGGTGGAGCGCTTGTGCGATCGCGTGGGCATCATCAGCCGCGGCAGCATGCGAGAGATCGGAACCGTCGACGAACTACGAGGCAAGGGCGACGGCCGAATCGAAGTCTTCGCCCCTGACGCGCCGGTCGGCTGGGCACACCATCTGATCGGTGTCACCACACTGAGCCACCTCGACGGTCGAACGCTCCTGAGCGTCGACGGAACCGCCGACGATCAGCAGATCCTGCATGCAGCGTTGAAAACCGGACCGGTGCACGAGTTCACGCTACGACGTCCGTCACTGACCGATCTGTTCCGAGAGGTAGTAGCCGCATGAGCAACCAGTTGAGCGGAGGTCGAGCCATCGGGTTGGTCGCCCGACGCGAATTCATGACGCAGATCTCGAAGAAGAGTTTTGTGATCAGCAACGTCATCATTCTGGTCGCGATCGTCGGCGGCATCATCGCCTTCTCACTCTTCTCCGGCGGCGACGAGGACAAGTCGAAGATCGGCTTGGTCGGCAACCAATCACTCAGTGCCACGATGGTGTCCATCGGCGACACCCTCGGAAATCCGGTGACGGTGACGGAGGTTTCCGACGACGGAACCGCGCGTAACCAGGTCAAGGACGGCGACCTCGACGTGGCCGTGATCGCTGGATCGGGCGGCGGCGTCACTGTCGTGACCAAGAAGGAAGTGCCCACGAATCTGCGCGCCGTCATCGAGAGTTCCGTTGCACAACAGGCACAATCGAATGCGCTCTCCGCCGCGGGGATCGATCCGGCTCAGCTCGCCGAAGCCACGTCCACCGCAGTGGTCACCATCGATGCCATCGATCCCCCGGATCCCGAACAGGGCCAACGCATAGCGATGTCGATCGCTGCTGTGGTGCTCCTGTACATGCAGATCCTGCTGTTCGGAACGTACGTGGCGATGGGCGTCGTCGAGGAGAAGTCCAGTCGCGTGGTCGAGCTGCTGCTCTCCACTCTTCGTCCGCTGCAGTTGTTGTGGGGCAAGGTTCTCGGAATCGGTGCTGTCGGCCTGATGCAGATGGCTGCCTATGCCGTCGCGGGCGTCGCCACCGGACTGGCGACGGGCGTCCTGACCGTGACGGGCACCGCGATCGGCGTTCTGTTCGGCACTCTCGGGTGGTTCATTCTCGGCTTCCTCTTCTTCGCCGTGCTGTACGCCGCCGCCGGGTCCATGGTCTCGCGGCAGGAGGACGTCAACGCCACCGCGATGCCTCTCGCGCTGCTCGTCATGGCGATGGTCAGCGTGGCTTTCGTTTCGGTGAGCAATCCAGAAGGAACCCTGAGCAACGTGTTGAGTTGGATTCCGCCGTTCTCGGCAATCCTCATGCCCCTGCGCATTTCCGCCGGTGTTGCTTCTCCGTTCCAGATCGTGGGAACGATTCTGCTGATGCTGGTGGTGACTGCTGCGCTGTCGATGATCGCGGCAAAGATCTACCAGCGCTCCATCCTTCGTATCGGCAAGGTCGTTTCGTGGAAAGAGGCGTTCGGACGCTGATTCTCCAGCGCACAACTGGCGCCACGCGATCCCGGCGGCACCCCGTCCAGGTAGGTTCATCCTGGACGGGGTGCTGCTTACTTGGAGGACGTTGTGCGAATCTCGGCCGAAGAACTACTCACTGCGGTACTCGATCCCGAGAGCTTCGTCTCTTGGGACTCCCCGCCCGTCGACGTCGGACCTGGCCCGAAATACGCAGAAGACCTGGCGAAGGCCCGCGAGAAGAGCGGAGTGGACGAGTCCGTCGTCACCGGTGTCGGTACGGTTCGGGGCCGTCGAGTCGCGGTAATTGCCTGTGAATTCAGCTTTCTCGCCGGTTCCATCGGAGTCGCCGCGGCCGAGCGGATCGTGACCGCCGTCGAACGTGCTACGGCAGAACAACTCCCGCTGCTCGCCTCGCCCACCTCTGGCGGAACGCGGATGCAGGAGGGCACCGTCGCCTTCGTTCAGATGGTGAAGATCGCTGCGGCAGTGGCTGTTCACAAAGCGGCACACCTGCCCTACCTGGTATACCTGCGCAATCCCACCACCGGCGGGGTCTTTGCCTCGTGGGGATCCCTCGGCCACATCACCGTCGCGGAACCCGGTGCTCTGGTGGGATTCCTCGGACCCCGTGTCTACGAATCGCTGTACGGCGAAAAGTTTCCCGACGGTATCCAGACGTCCGAAAACTTGTATCGCAACGGCGTTATCGACGGCGTCGTACCCGTCGACCGCCTCCGTCTGCTGGTCAATCGAGCGTTGTGCGTGCTCACCGATCCCCCGGCCCCGGCGGCCACGGACCCGATTCCCTCACCCGAGATTCCCGATGTTCCCGCCTGGCAGTCGGTGATGCTCTCGCGCCGGGCCGATCGACCCGGCATCCGGCAGTTGCTCCGCCATGCCGCAACTGAACAGGTACCGCTCAGCGGCACCGGGCAGGGTGAAACCGACAAGACGATCTTGCTCTCGCTCGCCCGCTTCCGAGGCTTTCCGTGCATCCTGCTCGGCCAGGACCGCAGTGGCCAATCCGCGCTCACCACGATGGGACCGGCTGCGCTCAGGGAAGCGCGACGGGGCATGAAACTTGCCGAAGAACTACAACTCCCGCTTGTCCTCGTGATCGACACTTTGGGCGCGTCGCTGTCCAAAGAAGCTGAAGAACGTGGACTGGCCCCTGAGATCGCCCGTTGCATCGCCGACCTCGTGACGCTGAAGACCCCGACAGTGTCGGTGTTGCTCGGTCAGGGAACAGGCGGCGGGGCGCTCGCGCTGCTGCCCGCCGATCGGGTACTCGCGGCACAGAACGGGTGGCTCGCTCCCCTGCCGCCGGAAGGCGCAAGCGCGATCGTCCATCGCGACATCAGTCACGCACCGGAGATGGCGGCAGCGCAGGGCATTCGTTCGTTGGATCTGCTTCGAGACGGCGTGATCGACGCGATCATTCCCGAAACGCCTGACGCGGCCGACGAACCCGTGGAATTCTCCAAGAGGGTAGGGGCTGCGATAGCGCACGAACTCTTCATGCTTGCCGAAGAGTCGGACACCGATCGCCAGTCCTCCCGTATCGCGCGCTATCGAAACCTGGGAGTTCCGCAATGACGACGAAGGACCGGAATGCGCTGACGCTGCCGCACAGTTACGACCGCGCGGCACTCGCTCGTTTCGAATTGTTCCTGTTCGCGGGCATCGCCACCGTGTTGATCACCCGCGCTTATCTGGCGGCAACGGGCTATCCCCAGATCGGGGGCGGCGCCCTCCACATCGCACACGTTCTCTGGGGCGGATTGCTGATGGCCGTCGCCATCGTCGCGACCGCCATCACCGAAGGCTCTCGCACCCGTGACCTGGCCACGCTCGTCGGCGGAATCGGATTCGGTCTCTTCATCGACGAGGTCGGAAAATTCGTCACCGCCGACGTCGATTACTTCTACCAACCTGCCATCGCGATCATGTACGTCGTCTTCGTTCTCTTCTATCTTGCCGCGCGCGAGGTGGTAATTCGGCGCGGAATGAATGATCGTCATCGGCTCGCCATCGGGGCGCGAGCGCTCTCGGACCTCGCTCTCGGTCAGCTAGACGAGATCCAGTACAACCACGCCCTCCGTGTACTCGACGGCGTCGAAGACCGCAGCCTCACCGACCTCGTCGATTCGATCAAAGCCGGCCTGCATTCACAGACTCCGCCGACCGGCGGTATCGAATCGAAGATCACTCGTGGCCGCAACGCGTTCTTCCACCGCGCCGAGGAACTGCTCCGGCACCGTGTCGTCCGCCGACTGGTACTGACCCTGTTCGTACTGCAGGCTCTTCTGGCGATTGTCCAGGTGATCTACGCGTTGGTTTCCGAGAACGTCGTCGAGGCCGACGACGTCTCCGATTTGGTGGTCCAGATCTCCACCGTCGCAACCGGAGTTCTTGTGGTTCTGGGAGTGTGGTTCCTCTTCCGCGGCCCGTACCTGCGAGCCCTGAGACTCCTGCGGGCATCCCTCATCGTGAGCCTCCTGGTGACGCAGGTCTATCTGTTCACGCAGGACCAGTTCGGCGCGCTTTTCGGTTTCGCAGTGTCACTGTTCATGCTCGCGACACTTCGCATCGCGATTCGAAGCGAAGAGGCCGCCGCGGCTCTACCGCGGTAATTCTCTACCGCGGTAATTCTCTACCGCAGCGAGATCGCCGGCCGACTCGGTAGATCGCGGATCCCGCGGAGCGGGCCTAAGAGCAGGACCAATCCACACGGCGCGATCAGGCAGGCCATGATCCACATCGTCCCGCGCGGTCCCACCGCGTCGCCGAGGTAGCCTGCCGTCAGCGCACCGAGCGGAATGCTGCTGTGCAGCAGGAACATACTCGTTGCCACTACTCGTCCGAGGCGGTCCGGCGGACAGTAACTTTGACGGAAACTGCCGAGCACCACGTTGCACGACACGACACCCGCAACCATCACCATGCCGCCGATGCAGAACCAGAACAGGCCGGCACCGTACGTCGTCAGAGGCGCCAACAGGATGAACGGTCCCGTTACCAACTGACAGATGAGAACGCTTCGGGCAGTGCCGAATCTGCGGCCGAGCGGGCGCGCGATCATCGATCCGACAATTCCGCCCACCCCGGCAATCGCCAAGAGAAGCCCGAGTCCGAACTCCCCCACACCAACCGTCTTTTCCAAGAACACGATCTGAATCGTGGTGTACCCGGTGAGACCGAAATTGAGCAGAGTGCCGTAGACGACGATCGACCGCAGATACGGATCACCGGCGACGAATCGCAGTCCGAGCGCAATCTGCCGTCGCAACGGTTCCCGCTGATTCTGTCCGCGATGGACGGTCTCCTGCACACGAATCAGCCAGATGCATACGAAGCAGAAGGCGAACGTGAACGCGTCGACAACCAGACCGGCCGCAAGCCCGACAGTTGCAACCACCAGCCCACCGACGCTTGGGCCGATCACCCGAGTTGCGGCCTCGGCGCCCTGAATCTTCGAGTTCCCTTCGACAAGATCCGCTTCGGCGAGCACCGTGGGGAGATACGAGTGATAGGCCGCCTGGAAGAAGACCGTGGCTGTACCGGTGAGCAGCGCGACCAGGAGCAGGTGGCCGTATGTCATCGCCTCCAGGAAGCCGGCGATCGCGAGGCTCGCGAAGAGCAGCGCGCACGCAGCGTTCGCGATCATCATGATCGGACGCCGTGGCAGCCGGTCGATCCAGGCACCGGCAGGTAGTCCGACGATCAACCACGGCAACCACACTGCCGATGCCAGCACACCGATCTGGAAGCTACTCGCGTCCAGTTCGCGAAGCGCGACCAGCGGCAGTACGACGGTCGTGACACCGTTTCCGATACCGCTGACTGCGTCGCCGGTCCACAGCAGTCGGAAGTCACGCAGAGCGAGGACTCCCCAGAAGCCTGCGCGTTGCGCTGCACCTGTCACATCGATCCCCCTTTCCGTCCCTGGCTTATCCCACCCCTACGCGCCACTGGCCGACGGGACAGGCCCGCCCGGCGCAAAGGGACGGTACCCGCACCGCCACTGAGGCGCACCGCACTGACAGTGACCTAAGGTGTTTCAGGTCACCGGTAAGCGAAGTTCACGAGAGGACACACGTCGATGAGCTCTTCCGAGCAGGCGTCCCACACCACGTATGCCGACGCATATCGCGAGAGCATGGATCAGCCGGAGAAGTTCTGGCTCGACGCTGCGCGGGCCGTCGACTGGGATGTCGCCCCCACGAAGGCTCTCGACGATTCTGCCGCGCCGATCTATCGCTGGTTCCCGGATGCTTCGCTCAACACCAGCTTCAATGCCCTCGATCGGCACGTCCGCGACGGCCGCGGCGATCAGACCGCGCTGATCTTCGACTCCGCGATGGTCCCAGCCAAGACGACCTACACCTACGCCGAATTGCTCGAGCAGGTCTCACTCTTCGCCGGCGTCTTGAAAGATCAGGGTGTGGTGGCGGGCGACCGCGTGATCATCTACATGCCGATGATCCCCGAGGCCGCGATCGCGATGCTCGCGTGTGCGCGAATCGGCGCGGTGCATTCGGTGGTGTTCGGCGGCTTTGCGGCCAAGGAACTCGCAACCCGTATCGACGACGCCGGTCCAGTGGTGCTCGTGACGGCGTCCGGCGGCCTCGAACCCGGACGAACAATCGAGTACCTGCCGATGGTCGAGAAGGCTCTGCAACTGTCCGCCACGCCCGCGCACACCGTGATCGTGAAGAATCGCGAGCAGATTCCCGGCGCAGCTGCCGACTACAAGTCAAGTGCCGCAGCCTGGTTCGACTGGGACGAGCTGATCGCTGATGCAACTCCTGCCGACCCGGTGTCGGTCGCCGCGACGGATCCGCTCTACATTCTCTACACCTCGGGAACGACCGGTAAGCCCAAGGGCGTCGTCCGGGACAACGGTGGCCATGCCGTTGCCCTGACGTGGACGATGAAGAATCTCTACGACATCAGCCCCGGCCAGGTCTGGTGGACCGCCTCAGACGTCGGTTGGGTGGTCGGCCACTCCTACATCGTCTACGGGCCATTGCTCGCCGGAGCTACGACGGTCATGTACGAAGGCAAGCCCGTCGGGACCCCCGATGCAGGTGCATTCTGGCGCATCATTTCCGAATACAAAGTGTCGGCACTCTTCACCGCTCCGACAGCGATCCGCGCGGTCCGCAAGGCCGACCCGGATGCAAAAGAGCTTGCCAAGTACGACATCTCGTCGCTCGACACACTGTTCGCGGCCGGCGAGCGCTTGGATCCCGACACCTACGAGTGGGCTACTCGGATTCTCGATCGCCCGGTGGTCGATCACTGGTGGCAGACCGAAACCGGTTGGGCCATCTGCGCGAACCTGCGCGGCCTCGAACCGATGGAGATCAAAGCAGGCTCACCCACCGTCGCCTGCCCCGGATACCGTGTCGAAATCGTCGACGGCAAGGGCGAACTCGTGGGTCCGAGCACCGAGGGCAACATCGTGATCGGCCTGCCGCTTCCTCCCGGAACACTCGCCGGACTGTGGCGTGACGAGGACCGGTACGTGAAGTCCTACCTGTCGACTTTCGAAGGCTATTACCTCACCGGCGACTCCGGATACATCGACGAGGACAACTACGTCTTCGTGCTCGGACGAAGTGATGACGTGATCAATGTTGCCGGACATCGCCTTTCGACCGGAAGCATGGAGGCCGTCGTCGCCGGCCACCCGGCTGTCGCCGAATGCGCGGTCATCGGCATTCACGACGAACTCAAGGGGCAACGCCCCAGCGGCTACGTCGTGCTCAAGTCCGGCGTCGACATCGATCCCGAAACACTCCGACAGGAACTGGTCGCCCGGGTGCGAGACCAGATCGGTGCCGTCGCCACGTTCCGGGACGTCACCGTCGTCGCTGCACTACCGAAGACTCGTTCCGGCAAGATCCTCCGCAAGACCATGCGGCAGATTGCCGACAACGAGGAGTACACGGTCCCGTCGACCATCGAGGACGCGAGCGTCTTGGACGAGTTGTCCAAACTCCTTCGCGGATAAGGATTCAGAGAATTCCCCTGCCTGGCTCGCACCGAACGTAGCAGTATGAACACGTTCCAGTTTTCAACGATTCAGACGGGCAGGGGAAGTTCGATGGGCAATTTGGACGGTCAGGTCGCATTCATCACCGGAGCGGCGCGCGGTCAAGGGCGCGCACACGCCGTCAAGCTCGCGTCCGAGGGCGCGGACATCATCGCGGTGGATCTGTGCGCGCCGGTCGCAACGGCGGGGTACGACATGGCCACCGAAGCCGACCTCGACCAGACCGTCGCCCTGGTCGAAGCTCAGGGCCGGCGCATCGTCGCATCCGTCGCGGACACTCGCGACCTCGATGCCCTGAAATCAGCGGTCGACGCCGGAGTCGAGAAACTCGGCCGACTGGACATCGTGATCGCCAACGCGGGAATCGCGGCGTCGGCGAAATTGTCCTGGGACCTGAGCGCCGAAGAGTTCCGCGAGCTGATGGACATCAACGTCACCGGCGTTTGGTTGACGACCAAGGTGTCGATTCCGCACATCATGAACGGCAATCGAGGTGGATCCGTCGTGTTGATCAGCTCGATGGCCGGGCTTCGAGGCGTGCCGGGTATCGCACACTATTCCGCGTCGAAGCACGCCGTTCGGGGGTTGGCGAAGTCTCTGGCCAACGAACTCGGCTGGGCGGACATTCGGGTCAACTCCGTACACCCAGGCAATGTGCGAACGACGATGATCGACAACGAACCGATGGTTCGTGCGTTCCGTCCAGACTTGGAGAATCCTGTCCTCGCCGATACCGCTCCGATCATGTCGAAGCTGAATCTGCTGCCCCACCCGTGGGTCGACCCCGAAGTGATTGCGGATGCGGTGTTCTATCTGGTGGGGCCGGCCGGGCGCGGGATCACCGGCATCGCGTTGCCGATCGATCTCGGCACCTCGGAAAAATTCGCCGGCGGCTGAAGGCCCGAACTGATGCAGAATTGCCTCTGCCGGATGGGTCTCGAGCACCATCCGGCAGAGGCAATTCCGGCTTGATCAAGCCTTCGTAGCAACAGAACAAGTAGTCGACAACCTCATAGGCGCTCCTCGTCTGGCGTGGGAAAAACCGTTGTGGGATGCGCAACAAACCCAAGACCCAGCGTAGAAGCATTTGGCCGCAAACGCGCGTCATTCGGCACTATTTTTTTGGATTCGGGCATACTGGACAACGCTCCCACCACGTATTATGGACCCGAGTTCACACTTACAGGGGGTAGGCACAGTGACGGTCAAATACGCCGTAATGGACCCGATTCACGGAAAAGTCGAGATCTCGTTCGATGTCGACACGGGGGTCGTTGACGTCCGAAACGGCAACTCACACGCTCTGTTGACGCGTCGAGTCGATTCCCCGCGCCGTGAAGGCACACCCATCGGAACGCGCGCCGCCGCCGACTTGTTCTTCACTGTCGGTGGCGACGAAGTCGAACTCACTGTCGGCAAAGGGTTTCTGTCCCGTCGCTCGTACTCTGTCTCGGCACTCGTCGACGGCGTGAGTTTGAACTTCGCCCCAGTCGACGACGCGAACAGTGCATTCACCCGCGACGGATTGCGATCGGGCACTTCTCCAAGAACGAGGAATCCGATCCCAGACAGACCGACGCAGTCTGGTCGAGCACGCCGAGCACCGACGAACTTGTCATCGGATACGCCCTGGCCGAAGCCTTCGATTGTGGAGCACTCAACGGGGCTTTTGCCTTGATCGAATCACTGGTGCTCGGCGGCGGATAGAGCACTCAGAGCAGGTGGATTACCAGCAGAACAACGGCAATAACTGGGAAAAGCATCTGCACGACGGCTGCGCGGGCTTTGTCGGGAGACGAGAGAATCAGCACCAATCCCGCGGCAACCATCGATCCTGTGCCCGCCAGGACGAGGGCAATTCCGACCGACGCGGAGCCGGTCGCCGCAATCACGATGCCGACCGCCGAGACGATCGCCAGGAAAAGGTTGTAAAAGCCCTGGTTGAAGGCGAGCGGCTGCGTGGTGATCGCCTCTTCCTCGGACTTCACGCCGAACGTGGCGCGGGTCTTCGGGGCCGTCCAGAGAATCGATTCGAGGACAAAAATGTACACGTGCACTGCTGCGGCCAGTCCCGCGAAGATGTAGCCGGCGACGTTCATCGGTGAGCTCCTGTTGCTTCGAGTGAATTCTGTATCGTTCGGTCCAATATATACTGGACCGAACGATACAGAAAGAGCGAGGCTTTGATGGGCAGATCACAAGAATTCGACACAACAGCCGTGGTCGCTGCCGCCTTGGACGTTTTCTGGGCACGCGGATACGAAGGCGCCTCACTCGGAGACCTCGAATCCGCGACGGGGCTGAGTCGGTCAAGTCTCTACAACTCGTTCACCAACAAGCGCGGATTGTTCGACGCCGCAGCGCAGATGTACCTCGAACATGTCATCCGGCCACGTCTGCGCGGCCTCACGACAAATCCCGGGACAGACGCCGTCGACGACTACCTTTCCTCGCTTGAGCACGCGATCGGCACCATGACCGCCGACTCGCCTCGGCGCGGTTGCCTACTTCTCAATACGGCTGCCGGACTCGGCGCGCACGACGATGCGGCGGCAGCCGTGATCCGCGCCTATCGGCAAGAACTTGCCGTTGCAATTCGCAGCGGGCTACAAGCCACATTTCCGACCGAGACAGACGCCACGCTCTCAGACCGCACTCGAATCCTTCTCTCCTGCACAGTAAGTGCACTGGTCCTCGCGCGAGTTGACACCGAAGAGGCGATCGCAACTCTGGAATCCGCGCGCCGCCTGAACGAAGAGTGGCAGAGCCGGAACACGTAGGCTGTAACCGCACTGTCCGAGTGGGCATTCCGCGAAGTAGGGTTTCATCGCTTGGAACTCGAGCACTCGATCCACAACCCACGATCGTGCCGAGTCGCCACCAAAGCAGGCTTCAGCGAAGAAGGTGTTCGACGAGGCTCCGCCAGGCACGCCGACGGCTGGCACGACATGCATGTCCACGCCCGACTACGTAGCGATCAGCCTTCGGCACCGACCCGCGCCGCGAGCGCAAGTGTCTGATCCACCAATTCCGCAACTCGCTGCGGCGCGACCGGTTCGAGGTCGAACAGAATTCGGTAGATGATCGGTGCCACCACGTGGTCCACTACCGAATCACCATCCACGTCAGCAGCTTCCGGCCAACGAGCTAGTATCACGTCGATCTGTGTCCGACAGAAAAAGGCGCACTTGAACTTCTTCGTGCCGTCCGGTGCGTGCGTCTGGTCGTCGCTCATCAGCACATCTCGCAGCGATGCGCGACCGACGGGTGCAGACATCTCCTCCAGATAGTCCTGCGCCCAGATCGTCAGATCCCCTCGGAGCGAACCCGTTTCACGCGGGTCGGCGTCCGGTCGCAATCTCTCGATCGAGACATCGGCAAAGACTTCGTTGATGTCGCCCCACCGCCGATAGATGGTCGACGGGGTCACACCCGCATCGGTTGCGATCATCGGCACCGTGATCTCTGCCCGATCACGCTGTTCCAACAACTTGCGCGCCGACGCATGCACTGCCTGTTGGATGCGCGCACTGCGGCCACCGGGGCGCGGACCTGCGGACGGACTCATAAATCAATACTAACGCAAAGATGTTGCATTAGGCTACGGCCAGGCGTAGCGTCCCAAACGCAAAGTATTTGCGTTTGAAGTCTTCACCACCCGCACGGGAAGCGCTACGACAATGACAACGACCATTTCACCACCGACCGAGAGCACTTCACGCCCACGCTTGGGGCGAGGCGTCGCTTTCACACTCATCGCCGTCATCATCGCTACGTTCCTGGGCGCCTCCGCGACCCCGACACCGTTGTACGAGCACTATCAACAGTTGTGGGGATTCTCCTCGCTCGCGTCGACGCTCGTGTTCGGCATCTACGCTCTCGCATTGCTCGCCACGCTCTTGACCGCCGGATCCCTGTCCGATCACATCGGCAGGCGCCCGGTCCTGCTCGGAGCGCTCGCCTTGGAGGCGGTCTCGCTCGCCCTGTTCGCGTCGGCCGATGGTTTGACCATTCTGCTGATTGCCCGGGTCGTGCAGGGTGTTGCCACCGGCGCTGCAATCAGCGCTTTGGGTTCGGCGTTGATCGACCTCGAACGCACTCCGGGACGCGGATCGATCATCAACAGCGTTGCTCCGACGGTGGGGCTTGCCGTCGGAGCCGTGGGTTCGAGTCTCATCAGCGAGCACCTGCCCAGGCCAACCAGCACTGTCTACCTGGTCCTTCTCGTACTCGTCGTCCTCGAGATCCTCGGGGTTTGGGCCACTCCCGAGACTTCGGGCGGACGCCCCGGAGCCTGGCAGTCGCTACGCCCCACCCTTGCTGTTCCTCGCGAGGCCCGAACCATGATTGCGCTCACCGCACCGTGCCTGATCGCGGTCTGGGCGCTGGGCGGTTTCTACCTCTCACTCGGACCGGCGCTGGCGCGCAACGCACTTGACGTTCACAGCTCGCTCATCGGTGCCATCATGGTCGCAACACTGACGGGATTCGGAGCCGCAGCGGTGCTCACCTTCCGCAAACTCGGCGGCCGAACCGTGATGCTGATCGGAACAACCGCCTTGGTGCTCGGGGTGGCCGTCACACTCATCGGTGCTGAAACATCCTCTGCAGTATTGATTCTGGTTGGTACGGCTGTTGCCGGGATCGGCTTCGGAGCAGGATTCCAGGGAACCATCCTCACTGTCATGCCGCTGGCCGAGAACCACGAACGCGCGGGGTTGTTGTCCACCGTCTACGTCATCGCATATCTGGCCAACAGCCTTCCGGCATTGCTGGCCGGCTACCTGGTCGGCAAGGTGGGGTTGGTGGATACGACGCGTGGCTACGGCGCACTCGTCATGGTTCTCGCGGCCGCCGCACTGATCGGACTGCTGGTCACCGGCGAGCGAAAGGTCGAAGCTGTCTCCGTGTCGGAGTAGGTGTCCCCCGATCGGTGGACACACCGTTCCTCCTGCACAGGGTCCCGGAAGTGGACATACGACATCGATCCACTCCGACATAGTTGTCTTCGAGAGAGCCAACCGAACGCTCACCCGGACAAAGGACACCGACGATGACGAACCCACGCTACGTAGTTGCCGCAATCACAGCTCTGGCCGCCGGCGCCCTCACTTTGGGATTGAGCGGAATCGCCAGTGCCGGAACTCTTCCCACGACCGGCAACACCATCACGATGACGATCAGCAACGACACCGAACAGACAATTCATCTCGAAGGCGCCGACAACCCCTACGGACAGTGGATGCAGAGCCCACGCCAGTCGCTCGCGCCCCACGAGACCGAGATCGTCACGGCATACAACCAGGACCCGCGCGGCCTGACGGTCGACGTCGTCTATTCCACTCCCGGCGCCGGACAAGCCGTCTTCATGGCCAACGACTATCCGCAGTTCGACACCGACGGAACTCGCACCACCGACCCTGATCACTACTTCATCTCGAGCTACATCGACGGCTACTACCCGAACCTGAGCGTCGGGTACCACCTCAGTGCGGTGTGACTGCAGCAGTCGTCATAAGTAATCCATCTGCCTCTCAGACGCACTCGTTCTTGGACATTCGTCCGGCGCGCGGGAAGTGTTGAACACGGCCCCGCACGACCAGGCACACGCCCCGCTGCCGGTGGCCCGAACATCAACGGGAGAGGGAAAACCACAGTGCGACTACCCAACCAGTTTCTGATCTACGTCAGCGATGCCGCCTCCGCAGCAGCGTTCTACGGCGAATTGTTCGACGCGAAGCCTGAGGTCCTCAGCCCTCGGTACATGACCTTCGACCTCGGCGGCGGCGTGGTCCTTGCACTGTGGAGCGGCAAGTCCCGCGACCTCGATCCCGCGACTCCGCGCAATTTCGAAGTCGGCATATTGGTCGACGGCGGGAGCAATGAAATTCGGGCGATCTACGACGAGTGGGTGGCCAAGGGTGTCGAGGTCGTCGAAGAGCCAAACGAAGATGTCTTCGGTCTGACATTCGTCATTTCAGATCTGGACGGAAACCGCCTCCGCGTAGCGCCCGCAGATCACTGAGCACTCAGCCCTTGATCTCGCCGTACCGGCGCAAGGCTTCCTCACGCTCATGCGCGTGATCGACGATCGGGTGCGGGTAGTCGACCGGGCGCATCGCCTTCAACGAGTGGACGGCCTTCCCGGGAACATCGCGGAGTTCGGGAACCCACCGACGGACGTATGTGCCGTCGGGATCGAACTTCTCTCCCTGCGTGATGGGGTTGAAGACGCGGAAGAAGGGCGAAGCATCTGTGCCCGACCCTGCAGTCCACTGCCACCCGTGCTGATTGGAGGCCAAGTCACCGTCCACCAGATGCGACATGAAGAACCTTGCGCCACGCCACCACGGAATGTGTAGGTCCTTCACCAGAAAAGACGCGACGATCATTCGCACCCGATTATGCATCCAGTTCTCGGCCGCGAGTTGCCGCATGCCGGCATCCACGATCGGGAAGCCGGTCTTGCCCTCACACCAGGCCGTGAAGGCGGCGTCTGCGTCCACTCCACCGTCGTGACGTAAACGGTCGAACTTGTCGTCGTAGTTTTTCCGCGCGCTGTCGGGGCGTTGAAACAGGATGTCTGCGTAGAAGTCTCGCCACGCCAACTGGCGACGGTAAGCCTGAGCGCCGTCGCCCAGTCGCTTGGAGAGATCTGCCAACATCGTTCGCGGATGGATCGTGCCGTACTTGAGCGGAATCGACATCCGGCTCGTGGTGTCGAGGTCAGGCCGATTTCGTTCGTCGTCGTACCGGTCAAGATCGTTCTCACAGTATTCTTTCCACTGTTCGAGGGCGCCGACCTCACCGACGAAATCGCTGACGGCGGCGGATGGCGCGGGGATACTCACCCGCCGCGGGCCACCCTCCTTGTCGCTCGGATCGAACCAACGGACCGTCTGCGCATCGGTCGACGCGGGGCCCCGCCAACCGTGTTCCATCCACTGACGGAAGTACGGCGTGAACACCTTGTACGGATCACCGTCCGCCTTGGTGACGCGTCCGGGCGCCACGGCATACGGAGATCCGGTGGCGATCAACTCCACCTGCTCCGCCACGGCCGCGTCGCGCCGTCGGCCGTAGGGTCCGTAGTCGGCACTGATGTGAACTTCTTCGGCGCCAACGGATTCCGCTACACGGGGCACCACGTCCGCCGGATCACCTCGAACAACCATCAGCTTTCCGTCGAGTTGATGATCGAGCGCCGTCAAGTTGGCGAACAGTTGATCCTGGCGGGGTGAGCCTGCCGGTCCGAGCAGGTTCTCGTCGAGAACGAACAAACCCAACGTCTGCCCGCCGGCATCCGACGCTGCACTCAGGGTGGGAAGGTCACCTACCCTCAGATCACGTCGAAACCAGACCACAGAGTTACTCACCCAGTCGAGCCTACCGATCAGATCCCAGAACGCATCCCACCGCACGAGCTGCAAGTTGCGCAGCTCGTTCTGTTGTCGGTTCGGAAGCGAGCCCGAGCAGTCGCTGCCGGTGCTCCTCCCCGAGCAGCAACGTGTACAACTGATCCGCGCACAGCGCAGCCTTCTGGCCGTGCTGATCGATCAATATCATCTCCAGAAAGGCAATCGACTTGGCCGGGCCGGATTCGTAGAACGCGGCGGCCAGTTCCGGGAACTGCACGGCCTCGCCGATCATCATGCGGTGCAGCGCAATC
Organism: Rhodococcus sp. 66b; assembly: GCF_002076325.1. Taxonomy (NCBI): domain Bacteria; kingdom Bacillati; phylum Actinomycetota; class Actinomycetes; order Mycobacteriales; family Nocardiaceae; genus Rhodococcus; species Rhodococcus sp. 66b. Next base: position 160,665 of record NZ_MUZB01000002.1, on the reverse strand, counting down.
GAGTTGTCGCTGTGCAGGGCGACGACGATGTCCACTGCAGCGGCGAGCAGGTCCGACTGGTCGCCACCGGCGTTCTCGACATACGCATGCTGACGCGAAACAGCAGCAGCGAAGACCGCGGATTTGTCGCCGAAATAGCTGTACACGGTGCGCTTGGCGACGCCGGCCGCCGTGGCAATGGCGTCGATGGTCGTTCGAGCGAACCCGACTTCTCGAAACGAGTCGACCGCAACGTCGAGAATCTCGTTGCGTCGATCAGCTCGCTCCGCGTCGCTGGTTCTCCCACGTCTTCGCGGTTGCTCCATCAAGTCCCCTACTACCGTGCCACTCAATTAATGCTACGTTGACGTTTCATTATTTCGAACACTACAGGAGCACTGCATGACCGGACAACGACTCGTCCACGTCGCCATCGCCGACGACTGGGAAGCGTGCAAGCGTTTCGGTGAGTACGAGGTCTCGACGCGCGGAATCAGTTACGACGAGGCGGGATTCATTCGCGCAACCACCCCGAACGCGCTCGCTTCGGTGCTCGATCTGGTGTTCGGCGACCTCACGTTGCCACTGATCGTCGCCGTCATCGACCAGGACGCTCTGACCTCCGCAGGCATCGACGTCGAATGGGAGGCGGAAAAGCCCCGAATCCTCCGACCTCTACCGATGGACGAGGACACCGTGGTCGTCGAACTGGTCGTGGAACGCGTTGACGGGGCCTGGCCGATTCCCGACCTGACCCCGTACGCAAGCCCCGCCGGCTAGACCAGCGCAGCCTCGGGTTCGACCACGGGGGTCGACGCCTTCTTCCGGCCGGCGGCGACGCACAGCGCGATCCCGACGGCAATCCAGCACACCAGCACCAGAAGTGGCGTGGCGGCGCCATGGCCGTCGAAGAACGCCATCGAACGGACGGATGCTCCTGCGGCGCCAGGTGGGAGCAACTGCCCCAATGCACCCCAGCCTGCGGGCAACCACGCGGCAGTTGTCGCCATCCCCGAGAGTGGGTTTCCGATGAACATCATCGTGACGGCACCCAACGCGAATCCCTTCATCCCGAGCAGGGATTCGAGTCCCAGAATGGGCAGCGAGATGGCCGACATGCCCATGGTGAGTGCGAGCGCGGTGAGCAGGTAGTTTCCGTCAAAACTGTTGGTGCCGAACTGCAGAATGGCAGTCAGTGCAAAACCCGCGACAACCGCGACGCCGGCAGCGCCCAACACTCGCTTGACAATGCTGCGCGGAAACAGTTGCACGAGAACAACAGCAGGCATGATTCCGCCGAACACCAAGGGCAAGGCCAATGCCGTGAGCCCAGCACCGGTCGGGTCGTCCGCAGTCAGCGGCACAACGTCTTCGACGGGCACCTGTGCCCCCGAGGCCTTCGAGAGGCCGTTGGCCACGCCGGTCAGGGTCTGGGCGATCGGGGTTCCGCCTGCAGTCGCGATCAACACGTGAGGACCGTTGGCATCAACGGCGATTCCGCCGACCACGTCGCGATTCCGAATCGCGTCACGCAGGGCGTCGGCGTCGGCGAATTCTCGAGTATCGAAGGCGCCTTGCTTACTCGCCTCGAGCGAGGTGCTGATCTGTTCGGTTGCCGCAGCTGGACCGGTGATGCCCAACTTCAGTTCGTGCGGGCCACTGTTGACCGAGGGCAGTACGAAGGCAAGCAGCATCAGCCCGATCACGGCGGACAAGCCCAACACCACAGCCACCAACTTCTTGCGGTCCCGTGCTTCAACTTCGGCGTTCATAACTACCTTCCCTAAGTGGAAGTTTTTCCTCCACTATTTGTGGAAGATATTCCTCCGGTTATGATGAACTGTCAATACCGGAGGTGAATGTGCGAGCCGATGCACGTGAACGCAGAAACGCAATAGTCGACGCCGCACGAGCGGTGTTCACCGAGCGCGGGCACGACGCGCCCCTCGACGCAGTCGCAGAACTCGCGAAAGTGGGCATCGCCACGCTGTATCGGAACTTTCCGACGCGCGAGGACCTCGTGACCGCCGTCGCCGTCGCAACACTGACCGATGTCCGCGAGGCTGCCGACATCGCACTCACGGCAATGTCCACCGATCCCACAAACGCGTGGCACACGCTGGTGGACCGCCTCGTGGAACTGCGCCTGGGTGCTCTCATTCCCGCACTGGTGGAACGCAGTTTCACCGAGCTGGCGCCCGAAGTTCTGGCGGTGCGTGAGGTGACGAAAACGAAGATGACCGCGACGATCGGCGCCGCTCAGAGCGCCGGACTGGTTCGCGCCGATCTGCAACCGCTCGAATTCGTCATGGCTCTGGCCAAACTGACGCGCCCGCAAATCGAATTGTCCGACGAGGCCATGCCGAACCTGGTCCCGCGGTTGGTCGCGGTGTTCATGGCCGGTTTGCGTCCGGACGGTACCGACTTGCCGGTCTGATCGGCGAAACCCGACGTACCAGGCAAGGCACAATGGGGCTGTGACCGAGATACCGAAAATCCTCGTAGTCGACGACGACGCAGACGTCCTGACCTCACTCGAACGCGGATTGCGGCTCTCGGGATTCACCGTACTGACGGCAGTGGACGGCGCCGACGCGCTCCGAGTGATCTCCGACAAGCGACCGGACGCGGTAGTCCTCGACATCAACATGCCGGTGCTCGACGGCACCGGCGTGGTGACGGCGCTTCGTGCCGCCGGCAACGAAATCCCGATCTGCGTGCTCAGCGCACGCAACTCGGTCGACGATCGCATCGCCGGGCTCGAATCCGGCGCAGACGACTACATGGTCAAACCGTTTGTCCTCGCCGAACTGGTTGCCCGGATCCGCGCAATGCTCCGTCGCAGTAACACTCCGGCCGGCGATCACTCCGAGGGAACGAACACCCTGCGGGTCGGAAACCTCGACATCGACCTCTCCGGCCGCCGGGTTCGCGTCGACGGCAAGGAAGTACCGCTCACCAAACGCGAATTCGAGCTACTCGAAGTGCTCGCTCACAATTCCGGCATCGTGCTTACTCGCGAACGTCTCCTCGAACTCGTGTGGGGCTACGACTTCGTCGCCGACACCAACGTCGTGGACGTCTTCATCGGCTACCTGCGTCGAAAGTTCGAATCCGGCGGTTCACCTCGTCTGCTGCATACCGTTCGCGGCGTCGGGTTCGTGCTTCGGGAGAACCCGTGAAGCGTCGCCGCTTCTCACTACGAACTCGCGTTGCCGCGGCCGCGGCACTGGGGGCGACGTTCATCGTCATCGCACTCGGTGTGGTCGTTGCATTGGCTATCGCACGAAACAATCTGGCGCAGTTGGACCGTCGATTGGAGACGGCATCGACGGTCATCGTGGCCAATGCGGCTACAGCGGGACCTTTTCTCGGCGCGTTCGGAGACGGCGGAGCGTTCTCCGTGACCATCCGCTCCGACACCGACGGAACCGTCAAATCCAGTACCCCGACGCGACTGCCCGAATTACCGGTGGGCTCGGCGACCGTCGACGTGGACGGTACGAAGTACCGGGCTTACACCGCCGAGGCCGACGGGATCAATGCCCTGGTCTCGCTGGCGGTTCCCTATGCCGAGGCGCGGGACATCACGGTCGACCAACAGCGTCAGGTTGCGTTCTTCGGCGTCGGAGCCGTAGCGGCCGCAGCCGCGTTGGGATGGTTGTTCGGTGGCCCGGCGGTGCGCCCACTCGTGGAATTGACCCGCCGGATCGCCAGGCGAGATCCCGATCTCGCCACCGAGGTTTCCGGCATCCGTGAAGCGGACGAGCTTGCCGCAGCAGCAGAATCGATGCTCAGCGACGTCGCCCGGGCACAGGCCGCGACCAACTCGGCCCTTGCTGCCGCTCGGGACTTTGCTTCCGCGTCGGCTCACGAACTCCGAACTCCGTTGACGGCGATGCGAACCGACATCGAAGTGTTGTCCATTCACGATCTCGACCACGAGCAGCGACGTGAGATCCTCACAGATCTGGCCCGCGCACAGGGCCGCGTCGAATCGACTCTCCGGGACCTGGAGCGACTGGCGAAGGGCGAGTTGTCGACGGCTGAGGACTTCAAGGACACCGATTTGACCGAGGTCTGCGACATCGCGGCCGACGATGCACGACGCCACCACCCGAGCGTCGATGTCAGCGTCGTCACGGTGGATTCCCCACTCCCCTATTGCATCCGGGCCCTTCCCGGCGGAATCCGGTTGATCCTCGACAACGCGATCACCAATGCAGTCCGCCACGGCGGCGCGAGCACGGTGCGCATCACCCTCGCCCGCCCGGTCGATTCACCGGACACCGTCACGATCACGATCGACGACAACGGTTGCGGAATACCGGCCGAGGAACGCTCGAGCGTCTTCGAACGCTTCACTCGCGGATCGACGGCAGGCAAGACGGGTTCCGGTTTGGGCCTGGCCCTGGTGGCGCAGCAGGCGGCCCTGCACGGCGGACGCACGACATTTCACGACAGTCCGCTCGGCGGGGCTCGCCTGCTGGTCGAACTCAGGGATCAGCCCGGACCCGAATAGCGCCTTCAGGTCTCGATCAACTCGCCGATCCCTGATGCTGTCACTTCGATGACCCGAGCCGAGCCGATGTCGAAGAACAGTCCGGCGATACGCAGGCGACCATCCACACGGGCCTGACCCACCAGAGGATGCCGTTCGAGAGTCTGCAATTGGACTGCAACGTTGACCATTCCGAGCTGATCGACCTCCGAGAAACCCGCCTCGGCCGCAGCACGCGCGACCGGATGGCCACTCGTGTACGCCTGCAGACTCGTCTCCGCATGCCGCAGCCATTCCCCGACAACTCCCGATTCCGACGAACTGTTCGTCAGGAGTGCTTGCATCGCTCCGCAGCCCGAATGTCCGCACACGATCACCGAACTGACACCCAACTCGTCGATCCCGAAGGCCAGTGCCGCTTCCACCGACGTATCGCGGCCGCCGGCAGGAACCAAGTTTCCGACGTTGCGCACAGTGAACAGGTCACCTGGGCCACTGCTCGTGATGATGTTCGGCACCACTCGCGAATCTGCGCAGGTGAGGAAAAGGGAGTCGGGATTCTGTCCGTCGCGCAACTGATCCATGTGCGGCCGTATCGCTTCGGCGCGATGGCGATGATAGTTGGACACCCCGTCGAGAATGGGTCGCAAGGCTGGCGGGCTGCTCAGATTCCTTCCCGAAGCCTGTGGTTGCCAACTACCCCACGGAGCGAGCAATCCGCGCAGGTCGGTGACTGCGGCGCCGCGCTTCGGCGGACCGGTGGTCGCGCTCTCCATACTCACCGAGCCAACTTCGTCGATGATCACCGAACCACCTGCCAACTCGTACTGCCTCGCCCACTCTTCGATGACGTCGAAGACGGCATGGTCGAGGAAGTCGACGGACAACTCGACGGTGACGTCGGACCGCGGCGGGATGCCGGCGAGTACCGAGGTGAGCTTGGGCAGCACCAGGAAGGTGCACGACCCTTCGACCAGCACCCGCCACTTCCCGGAATCCTTGTCACCCAACTCTTCTGCCGTGACCGATGCGCGGATGACACGCCACACCAGGAGGGCGATCGCCAACGCCAATCCGATCAGCACGCCCTCGAGCAAATTCAAGAACACGACGCCGACCACCGTGATGCCGTACACCCACAGATCACCGGTCCGTCGCGCCAACCGGATATGCGCCAGCTTGACCAGTTGAATGCCGATGACGATCAACAGTCCGGCAAGCGCAGACTTCGGAATCTGCTGCACCAACCCGGCGAGCGCAGCCGAGAACAGCAGAATCCACAGGCCGTGCATGATCGACGACGCACGGGACTTCGCCCCGGCTTCGACATTGGTGGCGCTGCGTACGATCACACCCGTGACGGGCAGGCCGCCAATCGCCCCGGACACCATGTTCGCAGTACCTTGGCCGAGCATCTCGCGATCGAAGTTCGAGCGCGGGCCCGAGTGCATCTTGTCCACAGCCACGGCCGAGAGCAGACTCTCGACGCTGGCGATCAGGGCGATGGTCAGGATGCCGGTTGCGACGCCGAGCCACTGGCCGTCCGGCAGAGCGGGAAGTCCGATCGAGTCCAACAAAGATCCGTCGAGAGCAATACGTTCGACGTCGATCGGCAGCAGGAGCGAAGCGAGAGTTGCCAATACGATGCCGACCAATGCCGCAGGCACCTTCCGGACGCCCGCGGGGAGATAGCGCCACCCGAGAAGAGTGGCGATGACAACGAGTCCGATCATCAAGTCCTCGACGTGCAGGGCACCGATCTGTGCGGGCAACTGCCGTAGATTGTCCAGCGCCGAACTGGCCGAACTTCCGCCCAACAACACGTGAACCTGTTGTAGCGCAATGGTGATGCCGATACCGGCGAGCATCGCATGCACCACCACCGGCGCAATAGCCAGTGCCGCACGGGCAATTCGGCTGAGCCCGAACACGATCTGCAAAATTCCGGCGCCGACGGTGATCAGGCAGGTGACTTTCCACCCGAACTTGCCGATCAGTTCGGCGACCACCACGGTCAGACCGGCTGCGGGACCACTGACTTGCAGCGGTGAACCTCCCACCGCTCCGGCCACTACTCCGCCGACGATGGCGGCGATCAGACCTGCCATGATCGGCGCCCCGGAGGCGATCGCAATTCCCAAGGACAAGGGAAGCGCCACCAGGAAGACGACCAGCGACGCCGGCACGTCGTATCTGATCAGTTGCTCGAGATAACGCCGGCTTCCACCACCCGGCGGAGACGAATCCCCCACGACGGCTTCGTCTGCGGATGATTGTGCGTGCACTACGGACTGCGTCGACATAGATCTCCTCACCGGACCCCGGATCCGGCTGCTGGGCAACATGTTCGAAGCGAATCGGCGATCGGTATCGCCGATCGACTGTGACCATGGTAACCGCGATTCCTTACTGTTCCCTTAGATGCGAACCCAGACGTGGTCGACGTCACCGCCGCCCGGCACTGTGACTCGAACCTGAACGTCGGTCCAGAAGAGCGATCGAATTGCTTTAACCCGCAAGCATTTTCGTACGGGCCGCCCGAGTGTTCAGCACACCTGAATGCCGTCGGCGATAATGGTCGGGAGTAAATGCTCAACCACAACGATGTGAAGGCAGGCACCATGTCCGATCAGTACGTCGCCGCGCAGGACCGCTACGAAGCCATGCCCTACCGCCGAACCGGTCGGAGCGGTCTCAAACTCCCGGCGATCTCGCTCGGGCTCTGGCACAACTTCGGCGACGACGTACCGATCGAGAACCAGCGCGCAGTCCTGCGGCGGGCATTCGATCTCGGAATCACGCACTTCGATCTGGCCAACAACTACGGGCCGCCGTACGGAAGCGCCGAGACGAACTTCGGCAGGATCCTGCGTGAGGATTTCTCTTCGTACCGCGAGGAATTGGTCATCACGTCGAAGGCCGGGTGGGACATGTGGCCCGGCCCTTACGGGTTCGGCGGTTCCCGCAAGTACTTGCTGTCATCCCTCGACCAGTCACTCGGCCGACTCGGAGTCGATTACGTCGACATCTTCTACAGCCATCGCCCCGACGCCGAAACTCCGATCGACGAGACCGCAGGCGCGCTGATCAGTGCCGTCCAGCAGGGCAAGGCGCTGTACGCGGGTATCAGTTCGTATTCGCCGGAGCGCACCCGTGAAATCGCCGCACTGCTCGCCGCTGCGGGGGTCCCCTTGTTGATCCACCAGCCGAGCTATTCGATGCTGAATCGGTGGATCGAGCAGGACCTGCTTTCGGCTGTCGACGATCTCGGCGTGGGCGTCATCGCGTTCTCACCGCTCGCGCAAGGTATGCTCACCGACCGGTATCTGAACGGCGTCCCCGAGAATTCTCGCGCCGCCCAAGGTAAGTCACTCGATCCGTCGTGGTTGACCGACGACGCTCTCACCCACATCCGCGCGCTCAACGACATCGCGGCAGACCGCGGCCAGTCGCTGGCTCAGCTGGCACTGAGTTGGGCACTCCGCGATTCGCGGGTCACCTCGGTATTGATCGGTGCATCCAGCGTCGCCCAACTCGAAGCCAACGTCGGCGCGCTCGACAATCTCGAATTCAGCACAGCCGAACTGGCCTCCATAGATCAGCACGCAAAGGACAGCGGCATCAATCTGTGGGCAGAGGCCAGTTCGATCTGAGCGATCACCTGCGCTAGAGCTGAGGCAACTCCACGTTCACGTGCTCGCCCTCTTCGAATACGGCCGAAGCAGGCCCGACGATCAAGGGATCCGGAGTACCGACTGCCCGGTGATCCTTGTTGGGATAGTCGAAGCTGGCGAGCACGTGACGCATCGCTTCGAGGCGGGCGCGCTTCTTGTCGTTGCTCTTGATCACCGTCCAGGGCGCATCCCCGGTATCGGTGTAGAAGAACATCGCTTCCTTGGCCTGCGTGTAGTCGTCCCACTTGTCGAGCGAAGCCAGATCAGTCGGTGAGAGCTTCCACTGACGCACCGGGTCTGTTCGACGGGCTGCGAATCGCGCCAACTGCTCTTCCCGGCTGACCGAGAACCACAGCTTGTGCAGATGGATCCCGGAGTTGACGAGCATCCGCTCGAAGTCCGGGGTCTCTCTCATGAACTCGAGGTACTGAGTCGGCGTGCAGTAACCCATCACTCGTTCGACACCGGCGCGGTTGTACCAGGACCGGTCCATCATCACGATCTCGCCGCCGCTGGGTAGGTGTGCGACATACCGCTGGAAATACCACTGCGTTCGCTCGATGTCTGTGGGCTTCTCGAGCGCGACGACCCGGGCACCACGAGGATTGAGATGCTCGGTGAACCTCTTGATCGACCCACCCTTACCGGCAGCATCGCGACCTTCGAAGATGATGAGCACTTTCTGCCCGGTTTCCTTGACCCACAGCTGCAGCTTGAGCAACTCGATCTGCAGACGCCGCTTCTTCCGCTCGTACTCGCGGCGCGACATCTTCTTCTCGTACGGATAGCCCTGCTTCCAGGCATCCGCGAACTCTGAGGGCGCGAGTCCGCCGAGCTTGTGCTTGAGACTCGAGAGCTCGTCGATCTCGGCCGCATAGTCCTCGGTGACGGAAATTCTGGTCGACGGGGTCGGCAGGTCAGGAACCCGACCGTCCACACCGCTGGAGTCGGGGCTCATGAATACGCACTCCCTGTCGTCGAAATGAACGAACGTCCGGAAAGTGAATTTTACGCGCCGAAGCCCTCCGCCGCGGGGCCGAAGCGAATGTTGCTTGGCATCGAGGAGGTAACGACAGGTCCGGCTTCCCAGGCGCCGAACCCCCACGCGGTACCTTGATCGAGGTAACTGAGACGGTCGGTAACCCCCGAGAGAAGAGAGTTCTGGCGAGATGCGAGTAGACGGACGGGAGATCCCGGTAACGGGAAGCCTCCTGCCACCACTGCACCGCCGTACGAGCGACATCATGCGGGTCGCGATCGCTGCCGTGCTGCTCGGCGGCGTCATCGCGGGCTCTCTGATCACCCGAAGTCAGTGGGACGCCCTCGAAACGTCGGTGTCCAACATCGTCGGAGTGCTGTCGCCGAGCCTGTCCGACACTGTGTACCTCCTCTACGGCATCGCAATCCTGGCGCTACCGTTTGCCATTCTGATCGGGCTCATCGTGGGGCGCCGATGGAAGTTGCTGGCCGGATACGCCGCTGCCGGCCTGTGCGCCGGACTCGCGCTGTCGTTCACCGGTACAGGACTCGCCGCACCCAAGTGGCACCTCGACGTCCCTGACCGACTCGACGCCACGTTCCTGTCCCAATTTCTCGACGATCCGCGGTGGATTGCGATGCTCGCGGCGGTGCTCACCGTCTCGGGTCCGTGGCTACCGAAAAAGTGGCGACGAGCCTGGTGGACGCTGCTTCTGCTGTTTGCGCCCATTCACCTGATCGTCAGCTCGATCGTTCCCGCCCGATCGATGCTGGGTCTCGCCGTCGGCTATCTGATCGGCGCGGTGATCGTTCTTGCCGTCGGCACACCTGCCCTCGAAGTGCCGTTGGACTCTGCAGTACGCGTGCTCGCGCGGCGTGGTTACCGCGTCACCGCTTTCCGCGTCGTGAGTCCTTCGGGAATCGGCCCGCTGGTCATGTCCGCCGACATCGACAAGGCTCCGGACGACGAACCGTTCGACGAACTGATTGTCGAGTTGTACGGACAGAACCAGCGAAGCAGCGGAGCAATTCGACAGACGTTCCGCTGGATCTCGTTCCGGAACCGTGAAACTCCTCCCCCTTACGGATCGCTTCGGCGCGCCGTCGAACATCGCGCGCTGATGGGTATCGCGTTCGCCGACATCGGTCTGGCCAGTTCCAAAGCCGTCGCCATCTCGGTGCTCGATCGCGGATGGGAGATGTACGCCCGCCCGAGCCCCCGCGGTATCCCACTTGCCGTCGCCGTCGAAAACCAGGCGGACGAGGAAGAATCCTCCAAACTGATCGACGCGTTGTGGCAAACACTGCACACCATTCACGTACATCAGATGGCGCACGGTGACCTGCGCGCTTCCGAGATTCGCGTCGAGGGCGGAACGATCCTCTTCGGCGGCTACGCGTACTCCGAATTCGGCGCCACCGAAGTTCAGATGCAGTCCGACAACGCCCAACTTCTTTTTGCCACCGCATCACTGTTCGGCGTCGACGCAGCGGTGGACGCCGCGATTCGTGCGCAAGGCGCAGACACGATTCTCGCTGCCTCCGGCCGATTGACCACCTCGGCGTTGCCCAACCGAATTCGGCGGACCGCCGAGGATTCCGCAAAATTGATGACCGAGATCCGAGACGAGGTCGGCGCGAAGAACGGGATCGAAAAGGTCGCTCCCGCACAGGTCACCCGGTTCAGTCGCAATCAACTGATCCAGCTCGTTCTGCTCATCGGATTGGTCTACGTCGCCTATCCGTTCATCAGCCAGGTACCCGCATTCATCACGGAGTTGAAGACAGCCAACTGGTGGTGGGCACTGCTCGGCCTCGGCGTCTCCGCACTGACGTACGTCGGCGCGGCAGCGGCCCTGTGGGCCTGTGCGTCGTCGATGGTCAGTTACCGCAACCTCCTGATCATGCAGGTGGCCAACACCTTTGCCGCGACGACAACTCCGGCCGGAGTCGGCGGGCTCGCCCTGAGTGTGCGGTTCCTGCAGAAGGGCGGGCTTGGTACCGTCCGTGCAACGGCCGCAGTCGCGCTTCAACAGACGGTTCAGGTGGTCACCCACGTCGGCTTGCTGATCTTCTTCTCGATCGTCGCCGGACGCGATACAAACCTCTCGCACTTCATCCCGGGATCCACTGTTCTGTATCTGGCGGGTGGCGTCGCGCTCGGAGTTCTCGGTGCATTCATGTTCATTCCGAAACTTCGTGGGTGGCTGCGCGACGATCTGCGTCCTCAGATCACCGAGGTGTTGGGTGAACTGAGCCAACTCGCACGAAACCCGACCCGATTCCTCATCATCGTGGGCGGCAGCGCTGCAACAACTCTCGGTGCCGCCCTGGCTCTGTGGGCAAGCGTCGAGGCATTCGGCGGCGGAACGACGTTCATCACCGTGACCATCGTGACGATGATCGGTGGAACCCTCGCCTCGGCAGCTCCGACACCGGGTGGCGTCGGAGCCGTCGAGGCCGCCCTCATCGGTGGCCTGTCCGCGTTCGGATTGCCGGCAAGCATCGCTGTGCCGTCGGTTCTGCTCTACCGAGTCCTGACCTGCTGGCTCCCGGTGTTCTGCGGCTGGCCGACCCTGCGATGGCTGCAGAAGAACGACATGGTCTGAGCGTTCCCGCTACTGCCGGCGAACGATGTGGGCCTGCAACGCTTCACCGTCGTCGTCGACCCAGCCCTTGCTTTGGGCGTAGTCGACCATCGCCGCCACTCCGTCGACGTCAGTGGTGCTCTCGCGAACACGGGCTACCGAGATGAATGCACTTCCGCCGCTGACGTATCCGTAATTCCGAAGGCGCAAGAGCTCGTCCAGTTCGGAATCGGCGATGTCGCCGGTCACCTCGACGTGAAAGGCCTTCAGGTTGTCCACATCGCGGACGCTGACGCGGCCGTTGTCCACCAGTACATACATGGCTTTCCTTTCCTGGATCACTCACGACGGTGAGTGCGTACCGAATACACGCCGGTGATAGGTCAGTGGATTCGCCTCGCAGTGCCAGGCGTCGTCCACCGATCCTGTCACGATCTTGTGATCACCACCGTCCACGACGGCGTCCACGGTGCACGCGATCCAGATGGGAGCCTGCCCCTCCCTGACGGCATGCGCGTGAGCGCGGACAGCATAAGCACTACTTCAAAAAAACGGACAACTTCGCTGCCTACCAGCACTGTTGATGCCGATAACCGATACTGAGCTTTATGTCGGAACTCGGAAATGAACCAGACTCGAAGCAGAAGGCGGTGCTCGAGCGACACGCGTCATGGATCGAATTGTTCTTCGACCTGGTCGTGGTAGCCGGTATCGGTCAGCTGGCTCACCTGCTCCACGGTTCGCCGTCGTGGTCGGATGTCGCGCTCTACGCCTTGCTCTATCTCGCGTTCTGGACCGCATGGGCGACGTTCACGATGTACGGCAACGTTGCCGGCGACCGCGTCCGAATCCCGAGCATGCTGATCGCCATGTTCGGACTGGCAGTCATGATGGCGGCCGTGGCCGGCATCCACGACAACCATGCGCTGGCCTTCGCTGTCGCCTACGTGGCCGTACGTCTGCTCGCGAGTCGGGTGTGGCACAACGGCCAGATCGTCGTGGACTGGCCGATCGCCCAGATGTCTCTCGGTGTGATCCCGTGGATCGTCTCGTTCTGGTTCGAGGGTGAAACTCGGTTCTGGCTCTGGACTGCCGGTGTGACCATCGATCTGCTGATCATGTTCGTCGTCTCCGGCAGCGCGATCATGGAAGACGCGCAGGAAAAGCTCGACCGCATCATCAAGGTTCGCGGGTTCAAGGACGACCGGATGCCCGAACTCGAAGCCCTGCACTCCGATCGGGCTCATCTTGCCGAGCGGCTGGGCCTGTACGTCATCATCGTGCTGGGTGAGGGTGTGATCCTCGTGATCTCTGCGGCCTCGAAGCTCACCTGGGACTCCACGGTCGTCAGCCTCGCAGTCGGATCGTTTGTCCTGCTCTCGGGTATGTGGGCACTCTCGCTTCTCTACGGCCACGCCGGTGTTCCGCACCTGCAGCCCGAGAAGTTTCCCGCTCGCATCGACATGGCACTGCACTGTTTCACCACCGGCGCTATCGCGGTTCTGGTCGCAGGACTCGGAGCGGCAACCGAACACGGCGCGGAACACACACCCGCGAACCTGCGGTGGTTGTTGTGCGGAAGCATCGCAGTCTATTTCGGAATCAGCACCGTGGCGGGGCTGTTTGCGCGATCGGACCGACGGTGGCTGCTCGGCTGGGCGCTCCCCTGCACCGCCATCCCCATCGTCATGGGCATTGTCGGCACGCACATGAGCGCCACGTGGATCATCTGGGTGCTGGTGGCCACCGTGACCTGGCAGAACGGCTACGAGTACGCGCAGGTGCGGCGTTCGCGCCGCTCTGCTGTGCGCCTTTATTAACCGCGGGGGGTTAATAAAGGCGCACAGCAGGGACGGTTTTTACCCTCACCGCCGGGTCGAAGCGATAGGGCTGAGCCAGCACGATTCCAGCCAATCGCTTACGCAACCTCGACATCTCGGCCCGGACGGTCACCGTCTTACGCGGATCGCCGAACAACTCTGAGGCGAGCTGCGAGGCCGTGAGACCCTCGGGCGCCTGTGTCAGAGCCAGGAGGATCTGCGAATGGCGCGGGCTGAGGTCGATACTCCAACTTCCCAAGTCCGAGGAGTACCGCAGTTCCATCGCATTCGGATCTCGCAGGTCCAATTCGACTTCGGCACAGACATTTCCAGACGCCGGGTTCACCTGAGGACGGATGAGCCAGCCGCCCGGCAGTGGCTCGCACATACACAATCCGAGTGACGGGAGCCAATGCTCGCCGCTGCTCATCGCTTTCGGTAGTGCAATTCGGTAGATCGGCGCCATCGAGTCCACCGCAGCAACCCAGCCACTACGGTCCACAACCATTGTCGGCTGACTCGCGCGAGCCAGCGTCGACGCCGAGATCATCCGAAGCCGATCCAATCCGATTCGATGCTTCTCCCGCAGTGCGGATTCCGCCAGCCTGGCCACACTGTCCACCAAAGCGAGAGTGGACGGGTGGACAGTGCCTGCGGCGCCGGCGACGTTGACGACGGCGAGCGCCCGGCGACTACGCGGATCCCGAACCGTCGCCCCGGAGCAAGTCCACGGATGCTGCGAGCGCGAGTAGTGCTCGGCCGAGAACACCTGCACTGCCGAACCTGATGCCAACGAAGTACCGATCCCGTTGGTACCGACAGCTTCCTCGGTCCACGACGCACCCTCGATCATCCCGAGGCGTTCGGCCCGATCCAGCATTCGACCGGGCCCGTGGCGCCAGAGGATGCGACCCTGTCGGTCCGCCACCACTATCAAACTCGCGTCGTCCGGGCCGACGAGCGGTGCCAGACCGCGTACCGCCTCGTCGAAGATCTCCGTCATTCCGGCCGCGCCCCGACTCTCTTCGATCTCCGAGGCACGAGTGGTCTTCGTGATCGAACACCGCTCCGGATCGAGACCGAGGGCGCGCAGACGCGACCACGAATCGGCGATCACGGAGCGCGGGCGGGCGGGCGGTTTGCGCCCGGACATCGTTGCTTCGTACACGGATTCGAGAACACGTGCGTACTGCGCCGGGTCTTCACCACTACCCAGGGCCGGTTCGAGTCGATTCGTTGCGCCGATCACACTCCAGTCCTATGTGATGGGGTCATCGAAAGCGAGCGTTGCACCCGGTTGCAGAGTTGTCCGCGTGCGTGAACGTAGGACGGCGTTCACGCACGCGGACTGTGCTCATGCGTTGAGGGGTCTCCCCAGCGCCGAGAGCACAGACTCGTGCATTGCCTCCGAGAGCGTCGGATGAGCAAACACGACCTCGGCGAGATCATCGCCGGTGGCTTCGAGGGATCGGGCGATACCGAAACCCTGGATCTGCTCGGTCACATCCGGACCGACCATGTGCGCGCCGAGCAGTTCCCCGGTATCGGCGTCGAAGATCGTCTTGACGAAGCCTTCGGCCTCGCCGATCGCCAATGCCTTGCCGTTCGCCTGCAGGTCGAAGTGTCCGACCCGCAGCGTGCGACCAGTACCGGTGCACTGCTTCTCCGTCAGACCCAGACTCGCCACCTGCGGGCGGGCATACGTGCATCCCGGAACGTAGTCGCGATCGAGCGGATGAACATCGGGCACGCCTGCCAGCTTTTCGACGCACAGGACAGCTTCGTGACTTGCCTTGTGCGCCAAACATGGAGCGCCCGCGACGTCACCGATCGCGTAGATCCCGAAGGCACTGGTACGGCACCACTGGTCGGTGACGATCGCACCGCGCTCGATCTCGATGCCCAGAGCCTCCAACCCCAGATCCTCGACGTTGCCGGTGATCCCGGCAGCCACCAATACCCGGTCCACGGTCACCGCCTGGACACCGTCGCTCGTCTGCACGTTCACTTCGACGGTGTCGGCGCCGACGGTCACCGCCGACACCGAGGCTCCGGTGTGAATCGTGATGCCACGCTTCTCGAACTGCCTGCGAACGAACGCCGAAATCTCTTCGTCCTCCACCGGCATGATGTGTGGTGCCATCTCGACGATGGTCACCTCGGTGCCGAGATCGCGGTACAGGCTGGCGAATTCGACTCCGATCGCGCCGGACCCGATCACGAGCAGCGACTTCGGTAGTTCCTTCGGGACGAGTGCGTCGAAATATGTCCACACCCGATCACCGTCGGGGGCAACCCCGGGAATCGAACGCGGCCGGGCGCCGGTTGCAATGATCACGTGGTCGGCTCGATAGGTATGACCTTCCACGGACACGACGCCCTTGTCCACCAACTTCGCGGTGCCTGAGATGACGTCTACGCCATTCTTCTTCATCAGATAGGCAACACCGCCGGACAATTTCTCCGAAACCCCTCGGCTGAACGACACCAACTTCGAGATGTCGAACTGGACAGACGCCGAACTGAATCCGTATTTGTCGAGTTCGCTCAAGGTATGCGCGACGTCCGCGCCGTGAAGCATCGCTTTGGTGGGGATACAACCCCAGTTGAGGCAGATGCCGCCGAGGCGATCACGTTCTACCAGCGCAACGTTCAACCCCAACTGGGCGGCCCGGATCGCCGCCACGTAACCACCGGGGCCACCACCGATGACAAGAACGTCGTACTTCTTCGACGTATTGCTTTCCACCACAGCCCCTTACACCAACATCAGCGCGGGAGAAGCGACAAAGCGCTGGAGTTCCCGAAGGAAGGTCGCGCCCAAGGCTCCGTCGATCACCCGGTGATCGCACGAGAGGGTCACGGTCATCACGGTCCGGACGGAAACACTGTCGCCGACCACCACGGCCCGCTTCTCCCCCGCACCTACGGCGAGGATCGCTCCCTGGGGCGGGTTGATGATCGCGTCGAATGCCTTGATCCCGAACATGCCGAGGTTGGACACCGTGAACGTTCCGCCTTGGAATTCTTCGGGACGGAGTTTGCCGGTCTTCGCCTTGGTGGCCAACGAGAGCACCTCACCGGAGATGTCCGCCAACGACTTGGTGTTCGCACTACGCACGATGGGCGTGATCAGTCCGGTCGGAAGTGCAACTGCCACCGAGACATCCGCCGACGCGAATCGAAGAACCGATTCGTTCGCGGCATCGAACTGGACGTTCACGTCCGGCACCTTCATCAGCGCAGCCGCGCAGGCCTTCACGATGAAGTCGTTGACCGACAGCTTGACCGCCGGGACAGTCGAATTGATCTCCTTGCGCAGAGTGAGGAGCGCATCGAGCTCGAGATCCGCCGTGAGCCGGAAATGGGGAGCCTGCTGCTTGGACGCCTGCAACCTGCCCGCGATTGCCGATCGCATGGGCGTGAACGGAATTGTGTCGTACTCGGGTTCGACGGCAATGGTTCCCGTCTGAGCCGCCGCTTCTGGCAGGAGCTGCGCGGAACGAGCGGCGTCGTGCACGTCGGCGACGCAGACGCGTCCCCGCGAGCCTGTCGGACGGCAATCGTGCAGGTTTACGCCCAGCGATCGGGCAGTTCTGCGTGCGACCGGGGTGGCAGGCACGGCACTGTCGTCGGCGGTTGATCGCAGCGGGAGGCCGGATCTCGTGGCCGGCGCTACTGTCGCAACAGTGCCACCGGCGTCACGAATCGCGTCGTCGATGTCTCGGACACTGATCCGCCCGAGTGGGCCGGTACCCACTACGGCGGCGAGATCGATTCCGAGCGCTTCGGCACGTCGGAGTGCTCGAGGACTCGCAAACACGTCGCTCTGCGTCGTGCCCTGCAGAACACTCGGTACGACGGTGGAACCGGTTGGTGCAGGTTTCGCTGCAACAACCACCTTCGCAGCGGGCGTAGCCGTAGGTGTCGCGGGAGCCTCCGGTTCGGCAGCTGGTGACGGTGCCGGCTCTTCCGCCGGCGCGGTTGCGCCGCGAGCGGCGAGGAACTGCTCGATCTCCGCATCCGTCGTGGACGCATCGGCGGACACACCGATCACGGCACCGACGGGCAGAGTCTGCCCCGGTATGCCGACGATCTTGCGGAGAACACCGTCGAACGGCGCCTCCAGCTCGTTGGTGATCTTGCTGGTCTCGATCTCACAGATCAACTGGCCCTTGGTGAACGAGTCACCTTCCTCGATGAGCCACGCGTTGACCAACCCCTCCTCCATGGAGAGCCCCCATTTGGGGATGTCGATAGCTTTGATGTCAGCCATGATCAGGCTCTCACCAGCTTGCGAACCGACTCTTCGATGCGCGCAGCGTCAGGCAGCCAGGCAGTTTCGAGGGTCGGTGAGAACGGAACCGGAGTATGTGGCGGCGTGATCAGTTCGATCGGCGCTTTCAGGTAGTTGAATCCCTTGGTGGCGATCAGCGCGGCCACGTCGTGCCCGAAACCGCAGCGGGCGGCGGATTCGTCGACGATCACGACGCGTCCGGTCGATGCGACGGATTCGAGGATGCCGTCCTCGTCCAATGGTGAGACGGTACGAGGATCGACAACCTCGACCGAAATACCCTCGGCGGCCAGCTTGTCCGCTACGTCATTGGCGCGGTTCACCATTGCGGACAAAGCGATGATCGTGACGTCGTCGCCCTGCCTGGTGTAGTTGGCGACGCCGAACGGAATCGCGTACGGCTCGTCCGGCACCTCGCCCTTGAGGTCGTAGAGCACCTTGTGCTCGCAGAACACAACAGGATCGTCGTCCCGAATAGCCTGGATGAGAAGGCCTTTGGCGTCGTAGGCGTTGGACGGAGCGACCACTTTCAGGCCAGGCACCGCAGCAAACACGTTGTACGGAGACTGAGAGTGCTGCGCAGCGGCGGAGAAGCCGGCGCCGATCATTCCTCGCACCACCAGCGGAGTTCTGGCTTTGCCACCGAACATGTAGCGGAACTTGGCAGCCTGGTTGTAGAGCGCGTCGTAGGAGACTCCGAAGAAGTCCATGAACATCAGCTCGGCGACCGGCCTCAGTCCGGTCAGTGCGGCTCCGGCAGCCATTCCGATGATCGCGGATTCGGTGATCGGGGTATCGATTACACGCTCCGATCCGAACTCCGTCCACAATCCCTTGGTGACACCCAGGACACCGCCGAATGCCTCGATCTTCTTCGTCTCCAGATCGGGATTGGTACCGGCATGCCCACCGCGTACGTCCTCACCGATCAGGACGACGCTCGGATCTCGTTGCATTTCTTGAGCGATGGCCTCTTTGACGGCCTCGCGGTAGGTCTTCTTCGACACGTTTGTGGCTTCCACGCTTGTCATCTCGGGCTCCTCAGTACGACACGTAGACATCGGTCAGCAGATTTTCGACTGGTGGGTACGCTGCGGCGCGCGCCTTCGCCACCGCCTCGTCCACCAGCACTCGCGACTGCTCGTCCACCGCGTCCAGATCAGCGGTGCTGACCTTCTTCGCATCCACACTGCTACGGAAATTCTTGAGCGGATCCTTGGTTTCCCGTAGTTGCGCAACCTGTTCCGCCGTGCGATACAGCTGCGCGTCACCCTCGAAGTGGCCGTGCCAACGGAATGCGGCCGCCTCGATCGTGGTGGGGCCACCGCCGGTCCTGGCTCGCTCGGATGCTTCCGCCATCGCGTCGTAGACCGCGAAGAAGTCGGTGCCGTCCACCTTGACGGCAGGCATTCCGAAGGATGCAGCGCGGGCGGCGATGTCGGGTGCGCCCACCGCGTAGTCGGTTCCTGTTGCTTCACCGAATCCGTTGTTCTCGATCACGAAGACGATCGGAAGATCCAGCACCACAGCCATGTTCATCGCCTCGAAGACGGTTCCCTGGTTGGATCCACCGTCTCCCGTGAACGACGCTGCGATGACGCCGTTTCGAAGTGTCTTGCCACTCAGTGCAGCGCCGATCGCCAACGACGGTGCTCCGCCGACAATCGCATTGGCACCCAGCATTCCCACGGACAGGTCGGCGATGTGCATCGACCCACCCTTACCGCGGCACAAGCCGTCGTCCTTGCCGAAGATCTCGGCCATCATGCCGTTCAGATCGCAGCCCTTGGCGATGCAGTGCCCGTGACCGCGGTGAGTGGATCCGATGTAGTCGGCGTCGCTCAGGTTCTCGCACACTCCCACCGCGATGGCTTCCTGGCCCGAGTAGAGGTGAATGAAGCCGGGGATGTCACCGGTTGCATTCTCTTCGTGCAATCGATCCTCGAACGCGCGGATGCGCGACATCTTCTCGTACGCCTTCAGCAATGCATCCCGGTCCAGCCCTGAATGAGGCTTGGCCCCGGTCTTTTTCGATCCTGACGTTGCCGGCTTCTGCGCCGTCCGTTGAACCACCGTCACACTCCTCGTTCTCGATCACTCGTCGCCATGCAGTGTCGTGTAGGTCACGGGCGAAGAGAAAGAGTTGCGTGAGGTTGCCGGGAGTTGCGAAGGGTTGCAGCTGTTGACTTTCGAGCGTTGACTCAGGCGCCGCTGAGGCTGCC
Organism: Rhodococcus sp. 66b; assembly: GCF_002076325.1. Classification (NCBI taxonomy): domain Bacteria; kingdom Bacillati; phylum Actinomycetota; class Actinomycetes; order Mycobacteriales; family Nocardiaceae; genus Rhodococcus; species Rhodococcus sp. 66b. Next base: position 140,606 of record NZ_MUZB01000002.1, on the reverse strand, counting down.
GCGTCTGATCTTGGACAGCGCGCGGTGTTGTACGAGTTCGACGGCGCTCGTTGTTGTTCTCAGTGACAGCGCCGTCTCGCGCACGTCGAAACCGACAACGATGCGAGCTACCAAGACATTGCGTTCGACGGCCGACAGATCGCCGAACGGCAGAGTGAGTCGACTGGATGCGGGTAGCGAATCGATTTCGCGACTGATCGCGTCGTACAGATGCGCGAGGAACGCTTCTCCGGCGCGGCGTCGTCGCTGGATATCGGCCAGGACGGAACCGCAAATGCCGACGGCAATACGGTCAGCGTCGACCGGTCGCAATTCGGCACGACAGCGCCGCGTCACCAGAGGCACGATGCGTTGAAGGAGTTCCGCAATCGCGTCACGATCCCCTCGGGACGCATCGTCGGCAACACCGTCGATCGAACGTCCACCTGCCCTGCTTGTCATTCCGATCTCCCCCTGGTTCCACCCTTGGTCGAATTCCCGACTACTGCTCAGGTTTCGAGCTCGCTAGGGGCGTATCGGCTCGGGGCAGATCCCGGTTTGTTCCCCGATGATGTTGATCTCGGCGTTGGAACGAGGGTCAGCGCCGTAGTTGATCTGGTCAGTGCACTTCTCGGGGGGTTCGACGGCACCGGATGGGAGCGGGGCCGGGCATGAACCCATCTGCTCTCCGATGCTGTTGATCTCTGCATTCGAACGAGGATCGCCCGCATAGTTGATCTGATCGGTGCACTTGGTCGACCCGGTAGCCGGACCAGGGGCCGCAGGGGCAACTGTGCTGGCCGAGACCGGCGTCCAGGCCGGTGCTGCTCCACCCGCCGGGACTCCCGGGGTGGATTCGTCCGCGCTGCCGGCCGAATTCGAATTTTCGACTGTCTCCGACGTAGGTGCCACCGTGGTCAGCGGGGGTGTGGTCGCGGACGCCGCGACCACTGACGTAGCCGTCGAACCGTTTTCAGGTGCAGTGGTGTCTTCACTCGAACACGCGGTCATGGCGCACGCGCTTCCGATCGTCAGTACGGCAAGGAACACTCGCAGGCGCCGAGACTTGTTGGTCAGCAAAACATCAGGCATGTGCTCTCACGCTCCTCGATACAGAAATTCGGGTCCGTTCACCTCAAATGGCGAACATCGACGTGACTCACTCTAAAAGCCTGATTCCATCGGTTTCGTAACAGAATTCCGGCGGTCGCGTACCAACTCTCAACGGTCCCGACATTCATACGATTACGTAACGGTGGGTGGCGAAACGCCGATATCGAGATCACGTGTGATCCTATGAAAAGTGCGCATGCCGATGAGACAGTTCGCACCGGCCGGGGAGGGGAAAGTGTTGTATCGGAATGAGATCTGCGAGGGCCGAACAGGCCGCACTCGCAGGCTGTTCGGTACGGCACTCGCGACAGCGGCCGTCGGAGCGTCCGTGATCACCGGATGCGGGTCCACCCAGGGTGTTGTGATCGAAGGCGATGTCGCTTCCACCGGATTGTCCGTCACACAGCCCGCCGACCTGGCCAGACGGGTTGCCGAGAATTCGAGGCTGGGCCGTGCGCTTCTCGACGACCCCGGGGTGTCGGAAGGCGTGAAGACAGAACTCCGATCGTGCCCTGATTGGTATCCGATCTCTGTCGGATCCATCCTTCTCGATCCAGGCGCACCTCGTATCGTGCCGGAGACCGAACTGGTCGTCATGAATGTGTATCCGTGCCAACCTGCCCACCAACCCGGGACCGGAGTATCGATTTCGGTCAACCTCGCCGGCTACGTCTACCGCAGCGGCAAGGCCGGTTCGAGTGAAGACAATCCCGAACTGGGTGAGCGCCTGTTCTCCGTCGAAGAGCGCGGAAAATTCATCGTCAGCGGTCAGCGCGCCGCGAGTTTGTCTGTCCTGGAAACGGATCCGCGACCACCGGAGTTCGAATGTTGCCCGCGTCCGCCGCTGCGAACCGAGTTCCACTGGGATGGAACGGAGTTCATCCGTGATTGATCGCCGTCGCCGCGCGATGCTCGCCGGTCTTTGCCTGCCGGTCGCGTTTGCTCTCGCCTCCTGTTCCACCGAGCCTGAATCAGAACCCACTCCGAATATCGCAGCATCACTCGACCCCTCGGATCTCTCACAGGGCTTGAGCATCGATCCTGTTGCCCTCCTCAGAGCAGACCCGGAAGTGTCCGATGCGGTCAAGGACAGTCTCCGACTGTGCGGGGATGCGAACTTCCCCTTCGAAATCCGGTACTCCCACGTGACGGACGCCGTTTGGCAAGATGCCGTCGTCAATGTCTTCACCTGCGAGTCTGTCGGCATCTGGGGACGACCGGCCCCACCGGTCAGCTTCATGGTCGCCGGATTCGTCTACCAGATCGACGAGTCGGGCGCTCACAAAGTCTTCGGAGTGCAAGACCCAGGACGCTACGTCGTCGGCTCAACCGGAGGATTGTCGGTCATGGTCGACCTGTGCAAAGACCCCGGCATTCCGGAGTTCTGTCAATCGTCGACTGCATACAAGTGGACCGGTGAAGGGTTTGAGAGTGTTCCGTTCCCATGAAAGCGAAGGCCGATGACCGATCCGTTGATTTTGCTGGTCGAAGACGACGCTGTCATCCGCGAAGCAACGCAATTGAATCTCGAACGCAACGGGTTTCGGGTGATCACCGCATCGGGTGGGTTGACTGGAATGGATTTGGCGGTCGACGCCAAGCCGGATATCGCCGTCCTCGACGTGATGCTTCCCGACCTGAACGGAATCAGCCTGTGCCGACGCATTCGTGAGGAACTGTCGGTGCCGGTCATCATGCTGTCCGCGCGCGACGACCCGGTCGACATCGTTCTCGGATTGGAAGCCGGTGCCGACGACTACGTCACCAAGCCCTTCGACAGCGGTGTCCTGGTGGCCCGTATCCGAAGTGTGCTCCGGCGGGTCGAATCCCATTCCGGTACGGAGAAAGACATCGTGACTCTCGGCGATCTGGAGATCGATCGCGAGTTGGTGACCGTCACGCGTTCGGGCGCCGAAGTGGCACTCACCCCCACTGAAATGAAGCTGCTCCTGATCATGGTGAGTGTGCCGCGCAAAGTCTGGTCTCGCTCCGAACTGCTCTCGGACGTCTGGGATTACGACTGGGGCGGCGATACGCGCATCGTCGACGTTCACATTCAGCGATTGCGCACGAAGATCGGCTCCGAACAGATCCGAACCGTCCGGGGGTTCGGCTACACGATGGACAACCATCGGTGAGATCGCGGGATCTCGCCGCCAAGCTCCCGTCCACCGGGAGGCGGTTGTCGTTTCAGTGGAAGATCGCGGCGGCCATCACGTTCGTGATTGCCGTCGCCTCGATCACGCTCAGTACCGTGATGCATCAAACCTTTTCACACAACCAAGAGGATGCAGCGCGGGCGGCAGCTGATCGCAATCTCCAACTGGTGCTGCAGGACGAAACGGGCAGCATGCGTGCGCTGTTCCGCGCCACCACAGATGGTCTCGACGTTCCGGAAGAGTTGCGTCAGGCCGTGGCGGGCGGCAAACGTGCCACCTACCTTGTCAACAGCGGGGACCAGCCATTTGTCTGGGCTGCTGCCGACGTCAACACTCAGGTGGTGGCGATTCGCGTCCCGTACACCGCGCAGCGGGAATCGATCGCCAGCGTCGATCGGACACTTCGCAACGCCACCATCGCAGTGATCGCAGCGGGTGCCGTCCTGGGTGTGCTGCTTGGACTCGCGATGTCGTACCGATTGCGCTCGGCCGCCCGTGCGGCTCGCAAAGTGTCCACCGGAGCGAACATCCGCGTCCGCTCGGTCACCTGGTCGCTTTTCGACGACGAGATCACCGAGCTGGCGGATGCGGTCGACGCAATGTCGGATGCGCTGCGGGGACAATTGGACGCCGAGAAGCGCGTGACAGCCAACATCGCGCATGATCTCAGAACACCCATCTCCGGACTGGTCGGCGCCGCAGAGCTTCTGCCGCCAGGTAGGCCTACCGAATTAGTGCGCGACGGCGTCCATAAACTCAGGAGGCTTGCCGAGGACGTCATCGAAGTGGCCCGCCTCGACACCACGTCCGAGCAGGCTGACATCCAATCGGTGGAACTGGCACCGGTGGTTCACCACGCGATTTCCACCACCGGGGTGGAGTGCGAAGTGAGAGTTCACCGGACGCCTGTGTCGTACACCGACGCACGTCGGCTCGAGCGGATCATCGCCAACCTGATCTTGAATGCACAAAATCACGGAAAGCCGCCGATCAATGTCGACGTCGACCACTCCCGCATCACGGTGCGGGATCGGGGCAGCGGGTTCACTGAAGAGTGGCTTCGTCAGGGGCCGAAGAGATTTCAGACCGATTGCGTCGAACGCGGCCCGAACTCGGGCCTGGGCCTCGGCTTGACGATCGTAGTCGGGCAAGCGGCGGTCATCGGCGCTCGTATCAACTTCTCGAACCATCCGAACGGCGGCGCTGTGGTGACGATCGACCTCCCCGAATGCCCGTCAGACGAGTTCGATTGACACCGAGCCAGTTCGGCCGATCGGCCGGGACGCAGAGCCCCGGCCGATCAGTGGTGTCTCAGGTTCAAACCTGTCCGACAGTGACTCCGGTGCGAACGTCCGGTGCACCAAGGCGCGCCGCATCAGCGGTCAGGTCATCGGGCTGCTCCTGCGATTCCCGCTCGGCTGCAACACGCAACCGGTAGTGTTCGATCTCCTCGGCAATGTGCTCCGGAGTCCAACCCAGCACCGGCGCAACCAGTTCGGCTACTTCCGCGGCTGCCGCGTCGCCGCGGTCGGTCACCTCGATGGAGATGCGGGTACGACGGGTGAGGATGTCGTCGAGATGCTGCGCACCCTCGTGACTCGCGGCGTAGTGAATCTCCGCCCTGAGGTACTCAGGGGCGGAGTCCAACGGCTGCCCCAGTTCAGGCCTCGCCTCGATGAGTTCGAACAACTCGTCAGCCAAAGTGCCGTACCGCCCGAGTAGGTGCTCGATGGTCGAAACGTGGAGCCCGGTGCGCTCAGCGGTGAGATGCCGATTGTTGTGTGCGGCAAAATAGCCATCGGCACCCACCAGCTGGATACGCTCGGTGCAGGACTTCGGCACCTTCTGTTCGAGTCCGTGTACCGCGGAATCGACTGCGTCCTTGGCCATCACGCGGTAGGTCGTGTACTTGCCACCGGCGACCACCGTCAACCCTCGAACCGGACTCGACACCGCGTGCTCACGCGAGAGAGTGCTGGTCGAGTCCGATTCGCCGAACAACAACGGACGCAGTCCCGCGTACACACCGACAACGTCCTCGTGCGTCAACTCGTCCTGGAGCAGCTTGTTGACATGTCCGAGGATGTAGTCGATATCGCTTCGGCTCGCTGCCGGATGCGCGAGGTCGAGGTTCCAGTCGGTGTCCGTCGTACCGATGATCCAGTGGCTTCCCCACGGGATCACGAACAGCAGACTCTTCTCGGTCCGCGTGATGATTCCGGTAGAGGAGTTGATGCGGTTTCGCGGGACGACCAGGTGCACACCTTTCGAAGCGCGAACCTGGAATTGCCCTCGCCCACCGACCATTTCCTGGATCTCGTCGGTCCAGACCCCGGCGGCGTTGATGACCTGACGAGCACGGATCTCGAACGCGCGACCCGTTTCCAGATCCACTGCCTTCACTCCGACAACGCGGTCCTCCTCACGGAGAAAACCGATTACGCGGGTGCTGTTGACGCACAGTGCGCCGTATTCGGCTGCTGTGCGCGCCAGCATCATCGTGTGGCGGGCGTCATCCACCTGGCCCTCGTAGAACTTGACCGAACCCCTGATAGCAGAGCGCTTTCCGGAAGGGAACGACTCGAGAGTCTTCTTCTTTCCCACATGCTTGTGGTGTGAGGGAACCCCGCGGCCTGCGCCCATCACGTCGTAGACGCCGATGCCCAGACCGACGTACGGCCGGTCGATCAGCTTCTCGAGCGGGTAGATGAACGGCACCGGCTTCGCGAGATGCGGGCACAGCGAGTTCAGAACGAGCGACCGCTCACGCAGTGCCTCGAACACGAGCGCAAAATTGAACTGCTCCAGGTAACGCAGTCCGCCGTGGAACAACTTGCTGGACCTGCTCGAGGTTCCGGACGCGAAGTCACGAGCCTCCACCAAGCCCACCTTCAGACCACGAGTTGCGGCATCGAGCGCGCTACCCGCGCCGACCACGCCACCGCCGATGACCAGGACGTCGAGTTCGGTTTCTTCCAACTTCTTCAGCGACTCCGCCCGCGAGGACGGACTCAATGCTTGTGCTGTGCTCATGAAAAGGGTTCCTTCACTTGAAAATAGGTAGAAATTCGGGCGCCGCTATCAGTCTGCGTCGACCCAGTCGAGTGTCCGAGTGACGGCTTTCTGCCAGCCTGCGTACAGCCGCTCACGCTCGGCCGAATCCATCGACGGCGTCCAGCTCTTGTCCTTCGCCCAGTTGCTGCGAATGTCGTCCTCGCTCTCCCAGTACCCGACCGCGAGACCAGCGGCGTACGCAGCGCCCAATGCCGTGGTCTCCGCAACGACAGGGCGGATCACCTCGACGTCGAGCAGATCGGCCTGGAATTGCATGAGGAGTTCGTTCGCGACCATTCCGCCGTCGACCTTGAGTACCTTCAAGTCGACACCCGAGTCGAGGTTCATCGCCTCGATCACCTCACGGCTCTGGTACGCAGTCGCTTCGAGTACCGCCCGGGCAAGGTGCCCCTTGTTCACGAACCGGGTCAGACCGACGATGGCACCGCGGGCATCCGCGCGCCAGTGCGGTGCGAACAGACCCGAGAACGCAGGCACGAAGTACGCGCCACCGTTGTCGTCCACAGAGCGCGCGTTGACCTCGATGTCGGCCGCGTTGTCGATCATGCCGAGGTTGTCCCGAAGCCACTGGACCAGCGAACCGGTCACGGCGATCGATCCTTCCAGCGCGTAAACCGTTGGCTGCTCACCGATCTTGTAACAGACCGTAGTCAACAAACCGTTCTTGCTCATCACCTTTTCGGTGCCGGTGTTGAGGAGCACGAAGTTGCCGGTTCCGTAGGTGTTCTTCGCTTCTCCGGGTGAGAGGCAGGCCTGACCGAAAGTCGCTGCTTGCTGATCGCCGAGGATTCCGGCGATCGGGACGCCGGACAACGTTCCGCGTTCGCGTACGAATCCGAAGGTTTCGGACGAGCTGCGAATCTCGGGGAGCATCGATTCGGGGATGCCCATGTCGGCGCAGATCGCCGAATCCCAAGCGAGAGTGTCGAGATCCATCAACAGGGTGCGCGACGCATTGGTGGGGTCGGTTGCGTGCACTCCGCCGTCGACGCCGCCGGTCATGTTCCACAGCACCCAGGTGTCCATCGTGCCGAAGCACAACTCTCCTGCGTCGGCCTTCTCACGCGCACCCTCGACGTTGTCGAGAATCCACTTGACCTTGGGACCCGAGAAGTACGTGGCCAACGGCAATCCGGTGACTTCGGTGTACTTCTTCGGCCCGTCCTCGCCGGCGAGTGCAGTACAGATTCGATCGGTGCGTGTGTCCTGCCAGACAATTGCGTTGTAGACGGGTTTTCCGGTGGCGCGTTCCCACACCACCGCTGTCTCACGCTGATTGGTGATGCCGACGGACGCGATATCGGCCGCGGTCAGGTCTGCGTTTGCCAAAGCGCCCGCGGTGACGTTGCGGACGTTGTCCCAAATTTCGATCGGATCGTGTTCGACCCAGCCTGCCTGCGGAAAGATCTGTGTGTGCTCGTGCTGTTCGACAGCGACTACGTGCCCACTGTGATCGAAGATCATGCAACGTGTGGAGGTGGTTCCCTGGTCTATCGCGGCTACGAACTGCGTCATCGTGCTACCCCTTTGGTATCGAAAGAAAGTACGAGAGATTGACTGTCAGAGATAATGTTTCGCGGTCACGCCGGTATCGACGCCGGCTCTTCGGTCGCTTCCTCCGCCGACTCGTCGTCAGGCAGGAATCTTCCAACCAGCTTGTCGTAGAGAAACACTCCGATCGGAGCGCCGATCAGGGGTCCCACGATGGGCACCCAGAAATACAAGCTCCCGTACTGATCTCGCCAGGCGCTGCCGTAGCCGGTGATGAAGGACGCCAGTCGTGGCCCGAAGTCGCGCGCCGGGTTGATGGCGTACCCCGCGTTGGTCGCCCAGGCGAATCCGATTCCCACCACGATCAATCCGACGACAAACGGCGCGAGATTCGCGAGCGGCGGAGTTCCACGAGAATCGGTGACTGCAACGATGAGGAACAACAGGATGGCGGTGCCGATGATCTGATCGATCAGAGCCGAGCCGAGACTGACCGGAAGCGTTCCGTTTCCGGGCATCGTCGAGAAGATCGTCTGGGTGGCGGTTGTGTGTCCGGGATCGATCGCATTGAGCATGTCGTTGTAATTCCACCGGACTATCAACGCGGCGACAAAGGCTCCAGCGGTCTGCGCCAGGGTGTACGGCAGCACCTTGCGCCAGGAGAATCCCCGGAAGATCGCGAAGGCGAAGGTCACTGCGGGGTTCAGATGAGCACCCGTCACCCGGCCTGCGACATAGATGCCGAACATGACGCCGAGTCCCCAGGCCCACGCAATACTGTCGTGTCCGCCGAGACCCCCACCGCTCCCGCCGGACACAACCTGCGCCACAACTCCGACGCCGAACAAGATCAAGATCATCGTTCCGGCGAACTCGGCTGCCAACTCGCCTGGAAGCCCCAATCGCTTGGCTTTCTCCATCCCCACCCTCACTTCGTTGTGATGCATGTCATAGTTTGGATTGCTGCACCCGTAGCGTAAAGCCCATTGCACATTCACACATAACTCGTGCACATATGTGCAAATGCGTCATTTGCGCACCGTAACGCGGGTAACAGACACACTTCTGGGACTTTGCGTGATCGAGCGGCTCAACCTGGTCCGACTCGGATAAGATTCGGTTCAGTGCTCTTGCACGTACGTGCAGACAGGACGAACCCATGGAAACTCCCACTTCCGACTCCGCTACCTCCGATCCGGCGGACCCTCGCATCGCCGACGCCGTTCAGGCCGCACGCCTCTATTACTTCCAGGACCAGACCATGGCTGCCATCGGCCGCGACATGGGGGTGTCCCGATCCACCGTCTCCCGATTGATCACCTACGCGCGCACCTCAGGCCTCGTCGAGATCAAGATCAGCACCCCGCACGGCCAGGCTCCTCGCATCGAACGCGAGTTCTCGGAACGATACGGAGTGCGTGCCCACGTGGTGACGGTGCCGGAACTGGTGGGCGATCTCGAGCGACTCGAGAAGGTCGCAACCTTTGCCGGACGCCTGCTCGCGTCGTTCTTCGACAGCGACATGGTGATGGGGATCGCCTGGGGAACCACTCTCAGTGAAGTCAGCAAGCACCTTGCCCCCAAACGCACGTACAACTCGTACGTCGTGCAACTCAACGGCGCAGCGAACACTCGCACCACCGGAATCTCGTACGCCAGCGACATCATCAGAACCATCGCCGACGCCTACGGCGCTCTCCCCCAAGGATTTCCGGTCCCCGCATTCTTCGACTACCCGGAGACCCGGGAGCAGTTGTGGCGCGAACGAAGTATCAAACGCGTACTGGACATGCAAAAGCGAATGGACCTGGCAGTCTTCAGCATCGGCGTACCGGGCGGTAACGTCCCGAGTCACGTCTACACCGCCGGATACCTCGAACCCGATGAAGCAGAAGCACTTCGACGCGACGGAGTAGTCGGCGACATCGCAACCGTATTCTTCCGATCAGACGGAAGCTACCGCGGAATCGAACTCAACGAGCGCGCGAGCGGCCCACGACTGGACCTTTTCGAGAAGGTCGCCAGGCGCGTGTGCATCGTCGCCGGAACAGCAAAACTGCCCGCGCTGGAGGGCGCACTACGGGGCGGGCTGATCACCGACCTGATCATCGACGACGTCAGTGCCACCGCGCTGGTGTCCTGACCGCTGCACCAGCTTCTCGATTCCGTCGAGCAGTAAGCCAAGCGAGAAACTGAAATCGAAGGCATCGTCGCCGGCGGCCTCACCCTCCGGGCTGCCGTCCTCGAAGCCACCCTCCTCGATTGCGGCACTCAGGTGGGGGAATTCCTCCCGATTGATGACACGAGCAATGAGAGCACCGTATGCGACGTCGTCATCTTCCGACTGCGCTGAACGAGTAGCCAGGTCAGCCGAGAATCGGGCGCGGCCGATGACGAACAACGACACGTTGGTCACCACCTGGAACTTCGACGCGGCACTCAGGGCGACACCGTCGAGGGCGCTCAGACCCGCGTCGAGCCACGCCATGTTGTTGGGCCCGGTCGGCGGAGCCGTGATGGGCAGCTTGAGCCACCACGGTCGACTCAGCATCGTGGCATACTCCTGATTCGCCCACGCCTCGAGCTTGACGCGCCAGGTCACGCCGTCGGGAATCACCGGCGGTGGCCCGATCACCCGATCCGAAATCAGTTCGATCAGTTCGTCTTTGCTTGCCACGTAGCGGTAGAGCGACATGGTCGTGAACCCGAGCGCTTTGGCCACGCGGCCCATCGACAGAGCCGTGACACCTTCCGCGTCGGCCAACTCGATCGCGGTGTCGAGAATTTGCTCGAGACTGAGCCCCTTCTTGGGACCCCGCGTTCCCGGCTGGTCCAATCCCCAGGCCAGTTCAACTGCTCTCGGTAGCGCTCCGCGATCCATAAGCTCCCACTCTTCACTCTTGCCATCATCCTAGAACTGTGTACGCTATAAACACGAGTTTATGACATACACAGTTCTTACTTGGAGGTCTCGATGTCAGGAACGATCCCAGCAATCTCGGTCCGCGGACTCCGTAAGCGCTACGGCGATCAACAAGTACTGGGTGGACTCGACCTGTCGGTCCCGGCCGGATCGGTGTACGCACTCCTCGGCGCGAACGGCGCCGGAAAGACCACGGCCGTAAGAATTCTCACCACCCTCATCCCCTTCGACGGAGGCGAGGTCACGGTCGCGGGGCATTCACTGCCCGGAGATCCACAGAACGTTCGGCGGCGCATCAGCGTGACGGGGCAGTACGCGGCCGTCGACACCTTGCTGACCGGATTCGAGAACCTGACCCTACTGGGCGAACTGAATCACCTGGGCCGGAAGAACTCCCGTCGCCGTGCCGAGGAATTGCTCGACCAGTTCGATTTGACGGACTTCGGCGACAAACGCGCCGGCGACTACTCGGGCGGCATGCTCAGACGACTCGACATCGCAATGAGCCTCGTCGCCCGACCGGACGTCGTCTTTCTCGACGAACCCACCACCGGCCTGGACCCGCGGAGTCGCCACGAAATGTGGTCGATCGTTCGAGGACTTACAGCGTCAGGCGTCACCATCTTCCTCACCACCCAATACCTCGACGAGGCAGACGAATTGGCCGATACAGTCGGCGTGCTGAGCGGCGGTCGCCTCGTCGCCGAGGGAACACCGGACGAACTCAAACGCCTTGTTCCCGGCGGCCATGTCGCTCTGCAATTCGAGAACCTGGCTCAACTCGAACTCGCCGCGGCATCACTGCCGCAGGCGCATTCGAATACCGAGACCTTGACCCTGCACATCCCTTCCGACGGGGCGGTTCCGTCGATCAAAGCCATCCTCGACTCGATCGACGATCCGTCGATCACCGTCGAGAAGTTCTCCGTTCACACTCCGGATCTGGACGACGTGTTCTTCGCGCTCACCGGATCAGGCCAACCCGAGATTGCGAGCGTTCGATGACCTCCACCATTGCAATCGATTCCGCGGTGATGCTCCGCCGGAATCTCAAACACGTTCTGCGCAGTCCGGATTCGATGATCACCGCGATAGCCCTTCCGGTCATGCTCATGCTGCTGTTCGTCTACGTCTTCGGCGGCGCCATCAACACCGGTAGCGAGTACATCGACTACGTCGTGCCAGGAATCATCCTTCTGTGCGCCGGATTCGGCGCCTCGACCACCGCGGTCAGCGTCTCGAGCGACATGAAGGACGGGATCATCGACCGTTTCCGGACCTTGGCGATCTCTCCGTCGTCGGTCCTGACCGGTCATGTACTGGCCAGCGTCGTCCGCAACGTCCTGACTACGGCGATCGTGGTCGTCGTTGCGCTGATCATGGGATTTCGCCCGACCAGCGATCCGTTGCGCTGGCTCGGCGTCGCCGCTGTGATCGTCGCCTTCGTCTTTGCCATGTCGTACCTCTCGACAGCTTTGGGGCTCTTGGCCAAGAACCCGGAGGCTGCAAGCGGATTCACCTTCGCCATCATGTTCCTGCCCTACGTCAGCACTGCTTTCGTACCGGCTGAGACCATGCCGTCATGGCTGCAGGGATTTGCCCGGCACCAACCGGTAACCCCGATCATCGAGACGGTGCGCGGACTCCTGATGGGCACGCCGATCGGGAACAGCGCGGCCATCGCCCTCGCGTGGTGTCTGGGCATCGCCGCCGCGGGATTCGTGTGGTCGAACTGGCTCTACCGACGAAAGACCGCGAGCTGACCACACAAGAAAGCCCCACACCTGACGGTGCGGGGCTGCTTGTGCTGTGCGCCTTTATTAACCGCGGGGGGTTAATAAAGGCGCACAGTGAATTACTTGGCTTCCAGCAGATCGATCACGAAGACCAAGGTCTTGCCGGAAAGCTGGTGCCCTGCACCGGCGGGGCCGTATGCCAGCTCCGGCGGAATGGTGAGCTGGCGACGTCCGCCGACCTTCATGCCCGGGATGCCGTCCTGCCAACCCTTGATCAGGCCACGAAGCGGGAACTGAATGGACTCGCCACGGCTCCAGGAAGAGTCGAACTCTTCACCGGACTCGAACTCGACTCCGACGTAGTGAACGTCGACGGTGCCACCGGGAACGGCTTCGGCGCCTTCTCCGACAACCAGATCCTTGATGACCAGATCGGTCGGCGCGGGGCCTTCCTGGAACTCGATTACGGGCTTGCTACTCATGGGTCCTCCTCGTTGAGGCGAATATAGGGGCAGAAAGCTAGCGGGTTGTAATATCGCTAGGTCCGCGTCAGCGGGACGTAATGTCTCTGTAGTCACGCTCGGTGTAGCCGGTGTAGATCTGGCGCGGGCGGCCGATCTTCGTAGCCGGATCCTCGTGCATTTCACGCCAGTGCGCAATCCAGCCGGGCAGACGGCCCATGGCGAACAGCACCGTGAACATGCGCGGCGGGAAGCCCATCGCGCGGTAGATGAGGCCGGTGTAGAAGTCGACGTTCGGGTAGAGCTTGCGCTCGATGAAGTAGTCGTCCGTGAGGGCGGCCTCTTCGAGTTGCATTGCGATGTTGAGCAGTTCGTCGTCGCCGCCGAGCTTGGCGAGGATGGTGTGCGCGGTTTCGCGGACCAGCGCAGCGCGCGGATCGTAGTTGCGGTAGACGCGGTGCCCGAAGCCCATGAGCTTCACGCCGTCTTCCTTGTTCTTGACCTTGCGGACGAACTCGGCTGCGGTGCTGCCGCTGGCCTTGATCTCGTCGAGCATCTCGAGCACTGCCTGGTTCGCGCCACCGTGCAGCGGGCCCCACAGTGCGTTGATGCCGGCAGAGACGGAGGTGAACAGGTTGGCGTCCGACGAGCCGACCATGCGCACGGTCGACGTGGAGCAGTTCTGCTCGTGGTCCGCGTGCAGGATCAGCAGCATGTCGAGTGCCTTGGCGACCTCGGGATCACCCTGGTACGGCTCGGCCGGGAAGCCGAACGTCATACGCATGAAGTTCTCGACCAGGTTCAACGAGTTGTCCGGGTACAGGAACGGCTGTCCGACGGACTTCTTGTACGCGTACGCAGCGATGGTCGGCAGCTTCGCAAGAAGACGGATGGTGGACAGTTCCACCTGCTCCGGATCCTCGGGATCGAGCGAATCCTGGTAGTACGCCGACAGTGCGTTCACTGCGGACGAGAGAACCGGCATCGGGTGAGCGTTGCGCGGGAATCCGTCGAAGAACCGCTTGAGGTCCTCGTGGAGCAGGGTGTGTCGACGAATGCGGTCCGTGAAGGACTCGAGCTGGGCGTCGGTCGGCAGTTCGCCGTAGATCAGCAGGTAGCTGACCTCGATGAACGTCGACTTACCTGCCAACTGCTCGATGGGATATCCGCGGTAACGCAGGATTCCCTTCTCACCGTCGATGTAGGTGATTGCAGAACTGGTGGATGCAGTGTTCACAAAACCGGGGTCAAGGGTGGTGTACCCCGTTGTGGCCAGCAGCTTTCCCAGCTCGATGCCGTCATTGCCCTCTGTTGCCCTGGCAATGGACATCGTGTACTCACCACCGGGGTAAGTAAGCGTGGGCTTTGTGTCATTGTCAGCGGGCACGAAGGATCCCTCTCAAGCTCGAACCAACGAGTAACTACATGCGATCAACTAGAAACTAGTCGCACGGGAGAGATCGTGCCGAAGGAGGGTCGCTCCACGGCTATTTTTCGGGTACTCACGAACCCGACATACCCACCGAAACTGAAACACGTTCCAGGCTGGGTTTTCCCACTCGCGTGACCGGTACTCCAGTCTACGGAATCGCGCATTTACCCACACTGATCTGCAAATCTCGGCAGCAATCCGAGAATGGGACCAATGTCGGACCGTCCGGAGCACTGACACGAGGTACCGAAAACCGATTGTTATCGGCCGATGCCTACTCGGCGTTACACGATCCCACGGTATGAGAGCCGGATCACAGAGCCTTGATGCCCCAGCTACCCGTCCACGTCTGCCCCGGGTGAAGCACCAGGAGGTCGATGCCCGAATTGAAGGCGTCAGGCGGGCAGGTCATCGGTTCCAAAGCCAATGCGCGGCCGCGATCGGGATACCCCTTGTCGTTGGCGGGATCTGCGATGAAGGCCTGAATCCACGGGAACTCGCGGTTGGTCCACAGGGCAGTGCCCGTTCCATCCGGAGCCAGCAGCTCATGTTGCGTCCGACCACTGCCGTCGACGACGTCCAATGCGCTGTACGGCGTGTCCAACTGAACCCCGTCGAGCAGTCTCGGTGCCCGGAAGTCGTAATCCGTACCGGCGACTGCCTGCGAATACGCGTTCGGCAGCATCCTCGCCGGATCGATCGGCAACCGCGTGCCTGCGGCCAGATGCAGCGCACATTCGTCGAGCGGAAAGTCGCCGGCGCGAATGAAAGTGTGCATTCCGAGCCCGAACGGAGACGAGGTCGCACCCTTGTTCGTGGCCGTATGCGTGACGGTCAACCCGTCGGCACCGACCTCATAGGCGATCGTCAGCTGCAACGGATACGGCCAACCCTTGTGCAGTCCGACGTCCACCGACAGTTCGACGCGCTCGTAGGTGTGGTCCACGAGGCTCCAATTGCGACGACGGACGAACCCGTGGCTCGCGTTCCCCAGCGCAGGTTCGGTGATCTCGAGTTGATGCTCGATGCCGTCGAACATGAAGTGCCCGTCGCGAATTCGGTTGGGCCACGGCGCGAGAACCAATCCGGCCGACAGCGGTGGCTTCGATCCGAGCGCCCAGGTCTCGGTCAGCGCGCGCTGACCGTTCGGACCTTCGTGGTCGAGAAGCCGCAACCCGGCACCGGCCGCGGCGATCTCGGCTCGATAGCCGCCACCACGGATCTCGAACCCTCCCCTACCCGTGCTGTGCGGCGCAGTCATACGTACCAGTTTCCACCACGAGCGACCGGTTAACCAGGACGTCAGACGGCGCGTCCCACCTTGTAGCGAACGAACGCCGGAAATGCGAGGGCAGAAAGGACAACACCGACAATCACCAGGAAGCCGCCGCCCGCTGCCGCGACACCGGTCCCGAACAGGAAGGCCGCACCGCCGTGCAGGACGTCACCGATGCGCGGACCACCTGCCACGACCACGATGAACACGCCCTGCAGTCGTCCGCGCATGTCATCGGTTGCCACTTGCTGAAGCATCGTGCTGCGGAATGCGGCCGAGACCATGTCGACGGCGCCGCCGAATGCCAGGAATGCAACCGCCACCCAGAGCAGAATCACACTGGAACCGGGACTCGCGAAGTACACCGCTACGCCGAAGCCGACCATGGACAGCCCCCACAGCGCGATGCAGACCAGCACGGCCCGCCCCTGGTACTGAACCCGTGGCAACCAACCCGAGAACACTCCGCCCAGAACGGCTCCCACCGACATCGCTGCGAACAGCAGTCCGAGCGCAAAACCGCCGCTGGCGGGGTCACCGAAGGATTCGTGTGCGATTTCCGGGAACAGCGCTCGCGACATCCCGAACACCATCGCGATGATGTCCACCACGAACGACGCGAGCAGAACCTTCTGCGTCGCGAGATACGTGAAACCGCCGAGGACCTCGCTCAGCCCGGCCCGCCGAGACGTGCCGGTCGGCGGAATCGCCGGGAGCTTCCATACTGCCCACAACGTGGCGATCAGAAAGATCGAGTCGAGCAGGTACAGCAGTTGCAGACCGGCCGACGGTATGAGGACACCCGCCAGTAGCGGGCCGGCTATTGCACCGAACTGCACGACAGTCATGTTCAGCGAGTTCGCGGCAGGTAACTGCCTGCCCGGAATCAACCGAGGGATGATCGCCGCTCGCGTCGGTTGGTTCACCGCGAAGAACGCCTGTTGAACCGAGAACAATCCGAGCACCAACCACACGTTGTTCACGTTCAGAGCAGCCTGGATCCAGAACAGCACCGACGTGACACCGAGTCCGATCGAGGTGATCATCAACAGCCGTCGTCGATCCATGACGTCGGCCAGTGCGCCGCCCCACAGACCGAAAACGACCAGCGGGACCAGACCGAAGATTCCCGTCAGACCGACGTAGGCCGAGCTTCGGGTGATCTCGTACACCTGTTGCGGTACGGCGACCACACTGAGCTGAGCGCCGATGACGGTGACGATGCCGGCCGTCCACAGCCGTCGATAGTCGCGATTCTCGAGCGGAGTCGTGTCCGCGAGTAACCGACTCACGGCTGGAGACGGACGGCGGACCACTGTCCGTCGACCAGGCTCGTGCGAACTCGATTGTGCATGCGGTTGGCGCGTCCTTGCCAGAACTCGACGGACTCGGGCCGAATCAGAATCCCGCCCCAGTTCGGTGGCACCGGAATTTCACCGTCCACGCCGAATCGGGCGGCGACCTCACGCAGTTGCTCGTCGAGATCGGCACGCGAGTCGATCGGACGAGACTGCGACGACGCCCACGCGCCGAGCTGCGATCCACGAGGCCTGGTTCGCCAATACTCCTGCGTCAGTTGAGCACTCACGCGCTCGGTGGTGCCGCGGACGATCACCTGCCTGGCAAGGGTCAGCCACGTGAAGTTGGCCGACGCGTACGGGTGCGCGTCGAGGTGACGAGCCTTGTCGGATCCGTAGTTGGTGAAGAAGAGGACACCGTCTTCGCTGAGCCCTTTGCAGAGCACGGTGCGCGACGCCGGACGGCCACCGTCGTCCACCGTCGACAGAGTCATGGCGTTGGGCTCCGGCGCGTCAGCTTCGACGGCGTCCACGAGCCATTGACGCATGAGGGGCAGCCAACCGGTCTCGACGACCGAGGTATCCAATTCCGCACTCATGCGGTCCTCGACGGACTCCGATTCGCTGCCTGCTTGCGGATAGCCCACGCGCATGGCCGCGAGTTCGTTGTCCACCGCCTGCGGGTCCTGACGTTCATTCGACACAGCCGAGAACGCTACTCCCGGGTACTCACTGGCCAACGGCTACGCGGCACGCGCTAAAGTTTGCCGTGGCTAGACCCGACCCGGACCGCGAGCCGCACCAGCGACAGCAACCGAATCGGGACGAGACGATTGCGCAGTACAAAACACGGTGCGTGCTCATCCCTGCGAGCACCGAGGCGCAGTCACTGAAGCTGAGGCAGTGCGACTGTAGACCTGGCGCACTCGAACGAGGAGAGTCCACGAGAATGGCAGCGAGCGCAGCAATACCGGACGATTTTGTGAGCGGACTCGAAGGCGTCGTCGCCTTCACCAGCGATATCGCAGAACCCGACAAGGACGGCGGCGCACTGCGCTACCGCGGTGTCGACATCGAAGACCTGGTCGGCCAGAGGGTCACCTTCGGCAACGTATGGGCCCTTCTCGTCGACGGCCGCTTCGGCCCCGGCCTCCCGCCGGCCGAGCCCTTCCCCCTCCCCATTCACACCGGCGACGTCCGTGTCGACGTCCAGGCCGGACTGGCGATGCTGGCTCCCATCTGGGGATACCAGCCGCTCCTCGACATCGATGACGAGACCGCCCGCGACCAGCTCGCCCGCGCATCCGTCATGGCCCTGTCGTACGTCGCGCAGTCCGCTCGCGGCATCTACCAGCCTGCAGTCCCCCAGAGCCGCATCGACGAGGCCAAGACGGTCACCGAGCGCTTCATGGTTCGCTGGAAGGGTGAGCCCGATCCGGCACACGTCGAGGCAATCGACGCGTACTGGGTCTCGGCAGCCGAGCACGGCATGAACGCCTCCACCTTCACGGCCCGCGTCATCGCCTCCACCGGCGCCGACGTCGCTGCCTCGCTTTCCGGCGCCATCGGCGCGATGTCCGGCCCGCTGCACGGCGGCGCACCGGCCCGCGTTCTTCCGATGATCGAAGAGACCGAGAAGACCGGCGACGCCCGCGCACTGGTCAAGGGAATCCTCGACCGCAAGGAAAAGCTCATGGGCTTCGGACACCGCGTCTACCGCGCCGAAGATCCCCGTGCTCGCGTGCTCCGCGCTACCGCCAAGCGCCTCAACGCTCCCCGCTACGAAGCTGCCGCAGCTCTCGAGCAGGCTGCACTGGCAGAACTGCGTGAGCGTCGTCCCGATCGCGCGATCGAGACCAACGTCGAGTTCTGGGCCGCCGTCATCCTCGACTTCGCCGAGGTTCCCGCGCACATGATGCCTGCCATGTTCACCTGTGGCCGCACCGCCGGCTGGTGTGCACACATCCTCGAGCAGAAGCGTCTCGGTAAACTGGTACGCCCGGCCGCCATCTACACCGGCCCGGCGCCCCGTACTCCGGAGTCGGTCGAGGGCTGGGACCAGATCAGCCACGCGTAGTACCCCGCTCGAATTCGCCAATCACGGTAGTACAGAACACAAGTGAAGGAACAGAAAGAAGCGATGACCTCCACACCGATCATCCCCGCCGACCTCAAGCCCGCCGACGGACGCTTCGGCTGCGGTCCTTCCAAGGTTCGCCCCGAGCAGCTGCAGTCCCTGGTCGAGGTGGGCGCTTCGGTGTTCGGCACCAGCCATCGCCAGAAGCCGGTCAAGAACGTTGTGGCCAGCATTCGTTCCGGCCTCGCCGATCTGTTCTCACTGCCCGAGGGCTACGAGGTCGTCCTCGGCAACGGCGGAACCACTGCGTTCTGGGATGCGGCCGCATTCGGCCTCATCCGCGAGAAGTCGCTGCACCTGACCAACGGCGAATTCAGCTCCAAGTTCGCTTCGGTCGCCAAGGCCAACCCGTTCATCGGTGACCCGATCGTCGTTTCCGCCGATCCGGGCAGCGCACCGGTGCCGGTCTCCGACCCGTCCGTCGATCTCATCGGCTGGGCGCACAACGAGACCTCCACCGGTGTGTCGATCCCCGTCTCGCGTCCCGCGGGTTCGGAGAACGCTCTGATCGCCATCGACGCCACCTCGGGCGCCGGTGGACTTCCGGTCAACGTCGCCGATTCGGACGTCTACTACTTCGCTCCGCAGAAGTGCTTCGCTGCAGACGGTGGACTGTGGATCGCGCTCATGAGCCCGGCCGCCCTCGAGCGCGTCGCGGAGATCAAGGATTCGGGACGCTGGACTCCTGACTTCCTCTCGCTGCCCATCGCCGTGGACAACAGCTCCAAGGATCAGACGTACAACACCCCGGCCCTGGCCACCCTGTTGCTCTTCGCCAACCAGATCGAGTGGATGAACAGCAACGGCGGCCTCGACTGGACCACCGCTCGCACCGCGGATTCGTCCTCGCGCCTGTACAACTGGGCTGAGGCCAGCGAGTTCGCAACGCCGTTCGTCGCTGATCCGGCACACCGCTCGCAGGTTGTCGGCACCATCGACTTCAACGACGACGTCGACGCTGCCGAGGTGGCAAAGATCCTGCGCGCCAACGGAATCGTCGATACCGAGCCGTACCGCAAGCTCGGCCGCAACCAGCTGCGCGTCGGCATGTTCCCGGCCATCGACCCCGATGACGTCACCGCTCTCACCAAGAGCATCGACTGGGTCGTTTCTCAGCTCGGCTGATTTTCATACTGATTCACCGCTCGGCCCCCGACATGATGTCGGGGGCCGAGCGTCGTTTGCGCCAAGCCTTGTGAGCTACCACACCGGTGGTCGGATCCGAGGTCATCTCGCCCTGCGTGTCCTGCCGAGTCCATGGTCACGAATGAATTACAGTTGAGCGCGGCGCAAAGTCGCGAGCCGGCGCGATAAGGAGGTCAATGTGCGAGAGCTTCGAGTGATCGGACTTGAACCCGATGGATCGCATGTGGTGTGCGCAGATGCTGAAACCGGCCAGAAATTCCGGCTTCCCGCCGATGACAAACTTCGTGCAGCTTCCCGCGGAGACGTGGCTCGACTCGGCCAGATTGAGATCGAAATGGAAAGCCAACTCCGTCCCCGCGAAATTCAGGCGCGCATTCGTTCCGGTGCTTCCGTAGAGCAGGTCGCCGAAGAAGCGAAGATCCCCATCAGCAAGGTCGAGCGCTTTGCGTACCCCGTTCTGCTCGAGCGTTCCCGCGCCGCGGAAATGGCGCAGGGCGGACACCCGGTGCGTGACAACGGCCCGACAGTTCCCACCCTCTCCGAAATCGTGACCCACGCATTCCGCGCCCGCGGCCACAGCATCGACGAGGCCACCTGGGATGCCTGGCGCGACGAGGACAATCAGTGGGTCGCGCAGTTGCAGTGGCAGGCCGGCCGCACCACCAACGCCGCACACTGGCGCTACCAGCCCGACGCGCACGGCGGAACGATCGTCGCACTCGACGACGCGGCATTCGACTTGATCGATCCCGACTTCGGTCGCCCGCTCCGCGGCCTGGTACCGGTGGTTTCGAACGAGCCGCAGCAGCTTGAACTGTCCCGATTCGACGTCGAACCGGTGGCGGAGATCGAGCCGGAGCCCGCAGCAGTTTCCGAGCGGACAGCAGTTTCCGAGCGGACGGTGGTGGCTGAACGAATCGTGGCGCCCGAGCCGATTGCTGTCGAGCCGGAAACCGTCGTCGACGAAGAGGTTCCCGAGCCTGCACCGGACGTGACCCCGAAAACCGCTCCGCAGCAGACGCAGACCAAGGACAAGCGCGGACGGCCTGCTCTTCCCTCGTGGGACGACGTACTCCTCGGGGTCCGCAGCAGCGGTCGCTGACCCGAAGTATTCTTCTTTCGAGCGAGGCGAGGAGAGAGGGCTGCCGGTGGCTGCACGGGTATCGACGATCTGGTTTCTGGGCGGCGCAGACGCTCGCACCGAATTGAGCAAGTACCCACAGCCGGATCAGACCGAGGCGCTGAAAATCGCCATGTCGCTGTACCCGGACAAGGAGTTCGAGTCTCTCGGTCCTCAGCCGCTGTCGATGGCCGCGACGGTGAGCCCCGGCTACGTCTTCGTCGGCGCGTACGGCCGAGTGAGCGTCGTCTGCAGCTTCGAACTCAGCACATTTGTCCCCTCGAAACTGCCTGAGTCCTGGCACCTTTCGGCCGAGGGTGGCTCGACGCTGTTGATCAGCTCCGTCCCCGAAACCGCGCAGGGTTCGTTTGCACTGTGGGAGAACGGCGAGCTACGACGCTCGTTCAGTGCCATCCCGATCGACATCGTCGAAAATCTGGGGATCCCGCAGACGTGGGAACTGGAATTCTGGGCCGGCAACCATCCCCTGCGTTACCCGCCCGGGATCCTGCCCGATCCGCAGTCACTTCCGTTCCACCCGCAGCAGTTCGCGGAGTCCGCCAACCTCGAGTGGCTGGGATTCCGATACACCGGCGCGCCGCGAGAACACGAACTCGACACAACGCAGATTCTCCTGTGGGGCTTCAAGATTCACCGCCCCGGCGAGGCACCCAAACCTGCGCCCCCAGCTCCCGTACCGGTACCCGAGCAGGCGCCGACAGAGATACCCATGCCCGAAAACATGCCGCCGATCCACGACGCACCCGTGGCCAAGCCGCGCGGTCGCCTCGCCCGGTACTTCGGGTTCAAGTAGCGCGAACAAGCATCACACAGTCACGCGGCTATCGCTGCGATCCACCCGAGCGGAACGCCG
Source organism: Rhodococcus sp. 66b (assembly GCF_002076325.1). Classification (NCBI taxonomy): domain Bacteria; kingdom Bacillati; phylum Actinomycetota; class Actinomycetes; order Mycobacteriales; family Nocardiaceae; genus Rhodococcus; species Rhodococcus sp. 66b. Next base: position 118,386 of record NZ_MUZB01000002.1, on the reverse strand, counting down.
ACTACCGCGCCGTAGACCACCCATCGCCACACGGGGACGGCTCGCCAGCGCCAGACGGTCGGCGCAAGTCCGCCTACCGCAATGATATTGACGACAACCGCCAGGAGCACGTTCACGTTGCCGAGCGCGACGCAGAACGCCGCGACGGCGCTGGTCGAGAGCATCGCGGCGAATACCGACACCGCGATTCCGGTGAACCAGGGCGTGCGGTCCAGAGTCACCGGCCGGTCCTGACACGTTCGTAGAAGGCCATAGCCGCTGCGGTTGCGACGTTGAGCGAATCGGTGCCGGGTGCCATCGGTATCTTGGCACGAATGTCGGTGGCCCGCATCGCATGTTCGGTCAGACCTGGCCCCTCGGCTCCCAGCAGTAGCGCCACCTTCTCCCCGGTCATCGCTTCGGCCAAAGTGACCGCTTCCGGATTCGGAGTCAAGGATATGAGCTGAAAACCGTTGCCACGCAGCTCATCCAAGTCGTGTGGCCACTTTGCCACATGCGCGAAGGGCACTCGCAGCACGTGCCCCATCGACACACGGACCGACCGCCGGTACAGCGGGTCAGCACAACCCTTCCCGAACAGAACGGCGTCCACGCCGAGCCCTGCAGCGTTGCGGAACATCGAGCCGAGGTTCTCGTGATCGTTGACGCCTTCGAGGACCACGACGGTCTTTGCGTCCTTCAGCACGTCCGAGACCGCGAGTGGTGCCGGGCGCGCTGCTGCAGCGAGGACGCCACGGTTCAGGTGGAATCCGACGACCTCGGCCATCACTTCGGCGCTCGTACGGTAGAACGGCACGTCCACACCGTCGAGATCGTCAGCGAGCTCCAGGAGCCGTCGTTCGACGCCGAGAAGACTGATCGGCTGGAACCGCGACGTCAGCAGTCGCTGAGTGACGAACACTCCTTCGGCGATGACCAGTCCCTTGCCCTCCGGCAGGTCGGGGCGCCGATCCGAGGAGTTGAGATCGCGAAAGTCATCCAACCGGGGGTCGGCGGGATCTGAGATGTCGATGACGTGAACCACGGGTCTATCGTGCCGTACGCACCGCGGTCCCCCGTCACTACTCCCGACCTAGCGCAGCAGCGTAGCGAAATGCGCGTCGAGCACCTGGCCGATCACCTGCGGATTGGTTCGCTCGGGATTGTCGACGCCGTGCGACGCGAGCCCGTCGGCGAGCGCATGCAACCTCATCGCCTCGATGTCGACCGAAGCGTCCGGCTGCAGGAATCCTGCATCGTGTACGGCCTCGACAAATGTTCGATAGTGCTCGAACAGCGTCCGGTCCGTCTCGTCACGCACTGCGGTCAACGTCGAATCGGTCTGGGCGGCAGCAGCAAACGCCTCCCAGACCTGCATTTCTTCACGCCGATCTTCGTCGAGGGGAACGAACTGATCGGTGAACTGGCGGATCGCGCGGCGGATGTCGGGATCGAAGTCGATGCCGGCGATTCTCTTCTCCACTCGGACGGTCACGAGCGTCATCGCGAACAGCAAGAGTTCGGACTGCGTCGCGAAGAAGTGCCTTAGCGACCCCGTCGACATCTTCGCCTCGTCCGCGACGGCCCGGACGCTCGCGCTCGCCACACCATCGCGACGGATCACACGCCAGACAGCCTCGGCGATCTCTTCCCGTCGCTCATCGGGGCTGCTTCGTTTCACCACTTCACAAAACTAACACAGCTGTGCTAGTTTTCGACCACTAACACAGTCGTACTAGAAATGAGCTGATGTCATGATCGTCCATCTGATCATCGCGTGCGAAATCATGTTCTGGGTGTTCATCGCCGCCGGTCTCGCCGCCCGCTATCTGCTGCGCCGCAAGACGCTGGGTGCCGCACTGCTCATCTGCGCACCCCTGGTCGACGTCGTCCTGCTCGTCGCCACAGCCCTCGATCTTCGGGACGGCGGCGAGGCGAACTTCACCCACGGGCTCGCTGCGGCCTACATCGGCTTCTCCGTTGCGTTCGGGCACAGTCTCATCTCCTGGGCCGACGCCAGGTTCGCCTACCGATTCGCCGGCGGCCCGGCTCCCGTCGCGCCACCCAAGTACGGGAGTGCGCGAGCACTGCGCGAATGGCGCGAGTTCGGCAAAGCCGCGATCGCCTGGGCCATCGCGTGCGGACTTCTCGGCGCGGCCATCTTCCTCGTCGACGACCCCGCACGTACGGGTGCCCTCGACGGATGGATCAGCAAGCTGACAGTGGTGCTGGGAATCTGGGGAGCAATCGCCCTGAGCTACACGGTGTTTCCCAAGCGCGAGAAGGTCACGGCGCGCGGCTAGCCTCGACTGCCTGCTCGGTCGCGTCGCACACGATCACCGGACGCAGGACGAACACCGGCAACCTTCCACCGTCTTCCGGCCTCGCAAGACGAAGTTTCAGCCCTTCGCTACGTAGCAGGTACACCCCGGCCACTGTGCCTGAGACGAGCGAGATCACTCCGCCCACGATCAGGGGCGCACGGGGATCCACGGAGTCGGCGAGCCAACCAAGCAGCGGGCTTCCCAGCGGTGTGCCACCGAGGAAGCTGAGCATGTAGATGCCCATCACCCGCCCGCGCATCTCGGAGGGGACCGACATCTGCAGGATGTTCATCGCGGACGTCGTGAACGTCAACGTCAGTGCGCCCGTGGGAATCAACATCAGCGCCACCAACGCGTAGGTAGGCATCAATCCCACCGCGACCTCGAACACGCCGAAAGCCACTGCGGCACCGAGGAACGTCCGCAACCGCGGCGCTTCCTTGCGCCTTGCGGCATACGCAGCGCCTGCAAGGGTTCCCACGGCAAGCGTCGTGGACAGCAGTCCGTAACCGTCGGCCTCGAGACCGAACGTGTTGCGCGCCATCACCGCCAGGCTGATCGCGAAGTTCAGGCCGAACGTCGAGACCATGAAGACGGACACCATGATCACCCGAAGGTCCTTGCGACCCCACACATATCGGAACCCGTCGCGCACCTGCCCCTTGGTACGCGGCGCCGGTTCGGACGGGATCAGCTCCTTCTTGTTCATCAGGTACAGCGCGATGAGGACCCCACCGAACGTCGCGACGTTGAGCAGGAATACCCACCCGGTTCCGATCAGGTTGATCAAAACACCCGAGATGGCCGGACCGACGATGCGGGCCGTGTTGAACGTCATCGAGTTGAGCGCGATGGCATTGGACAGGTGTTCCTTGCCCACCATCTCGATAGTGAACGACTGACGCACCGGTGCGTCGAGCGCCGAGACACAGCCGAGGGCAAAGGCGATCAGGAAGACGTGCCACAACGCGACGAGCCCACCGACGTCCAACAGACCCAACACCAGTGCGCATACCGCACTCGCCCACTGCGTGAAGATCAGGATCCGACGCTTGTCGTACCGATCGGCCAGCACCCCACCCCACACCGACAGAAACAGCGTCGGACCGAACTGCAAGGCCATGACGATGCCCACCGCCAACGCGTTGCCGTCCGAGAGCGTCAGTACCAGCCAGTCCTGGGCAATACGTTGCATCCACGTGCCGACCAGAGAAACAATCTGTCCGGAAGCCCAAAGGCGGTAGTTGCGGTTGTGGAGCGCGGCAAACATGCCGGAATCGGGGTCTCGGGGCACCCCACCATCTTGCCCCTCGAGTAATTCGTTTGGGCAACGACCTCTATGTAGCGGAGCTACGCGACCTCTATGTAGCGGAGCTACGCGACGTCTCAGTAGCTGAGCTACACGACCTCTAACTCGCGGAACTACTCCGTCTTGTTGACCATCTCCGTGATGATCCCGACGGCACCGCGCAGCGTCGCGAGTTCTTCGCCACCCAGCCCGGCCAGCTGCTCGTTCATCCACGCCTCACGCGCATGGGTCTCGTCCGCGAGCAACGCCTGCCCGGCGTCGGAGAGATTCACGATGATCTGACGACCGTCCGTGGGATGCGGCGAGCGCTCGACCAGACCGAGCTCGGCGAGAGAAGCAACAACGCGCGTCATCGACGGCGGCTGAACTTTCTCACGTGCTGCGAGTACGCCAGGGGTCATCGGGCCGTACTGATCCAGGCTCGCCAAAGCGGACAGTTGCGTCAGCGATACCTGAGCGTCGACTCTGCGGCCGCGCAGATGCCTGGTGAGACGCACTACAGCCAGGGAAAGATCGCTGGCCAGCGCACGAGTTTCGGTGGTCACGCGTCAGACAATACGTCAAGAGCTGGCCGGTAGCTCACGTAATCGAATACCGGTCAACCCTGATTTCACGTAAGGGCGTCGGTAATGGGTCCGACAGTGAAGTAGGCCACAAAAAGTGCCGCCACGATCCAGAGCAACGGGTGGATCTTCTTGATACCACCGCTGGCAGCGTGCAGGACCACCCATGAAATGAAGCCGACACCGATGCCGTTGGCGATCGAGTAGGTGAACGGCATGACGATCATGGTCAGGAACGCCGGGAGTGCCACCGAGAACTTGGTGAAATCGATGTCTCGGACCTGTCCGATCATCAGCGCACCGACGACGACGAGGGCAGGCGCAGCTGCCTCGATCGGCACGACGGAGTAGAGCGGCGTCAGGAACATCGCGACGAGGAAGAGCAGTCCGGTCACGACATTTGCCAGGCCCGTGCGGGCGCCTTCGGCGATACCCGACGCGGATTCCACGAACACGGTGTTCGACGACGCCGAAGCGCCACCGCCGACGATGGCACCGGCGCCTTCGACGACAAGCGCGCGACCGACGTTGGGGAGGTTTCCGTCCTTGTCGGTCAGGCCGGCTTCCTTACCGAGACCCGTCATCGTGCCCATGGCGTCGAAGAAATTCGCGAGCACGAGGGTGAAGACAAGCAGGCTGGCGGCCAGAACACCGATGCGGGTGAACGCGCCGAAGATGCTGACGTCGCCGACCAGGCTCAGATCAGGCATACCACCGAGCATCTCCGGGATCGCGGGGATGCTGAGGTTCCAGCCCTTGGGGTTCGTTCCGAGCGAGGGTCCGACATCGGCAACTGCCTCGATGATCGCGGCGAGGATCGTCGTGACGACGATGCCGATCAACAGTCCACCACGAACCTTGCGCACAACCAGAACACCCATGAGCAGGACACCGAAGATGAACACCACGGTCGGCCACGAAGCGATCGAGCCGTTGATTCCGAGTCCGACGGGAACCGTCGTACCGGCGGCGTCGGGGATGCGGCGGACGAATCCGGCGTCGACCAGCCCGATGAAGGCGATGAACATGCCGATACCGGCCGCGATCGCGGACTTCAATGCCGAGGGAATCGCATTGAACACCGCAGTTCGGAAGCCGGTGAGTGCCAACAGAACGATGATCACACCGTCGATGACCACCAGTCCCATCGCCTCGGGCCAGGTGACCTGAGGTGCGATGGTGACGGCGAGCAGGCTGTTGATGCCGAGACCCGCGGCGATGGCAAACGGATAGTTGGCAACGAGACCGAAGACGATGCTCATCAGGCCGGCAACCAGAGCGGTGACCGCAGCCACTTGGTTGACCGGAAGGATGTTGCCGAGAACGTCGGTCTTCGCTGCAGCGTCGTCAGCCGAGAAACTGCCGAGGATCAGGGGGTTGAGGACCACGATGTAGGCCATCGCCACGAAGGTGACGACACCGCCGCGAACCTCGGTCGAGATCGTCGACCCTCGTTCGCTGATCTTGAAATAGGTGTCGAGGATCTTGCCGGGTGCCGCCATGTTTGTTCTTTCCCCATCGCTGTAGGTCGCCGTGTGCCGGCGCACATGAAGCCGGTCGCACTAGGGAGAGTAGGCCACCGGGGTACGGGTAGCGTTAATTTTGTGACGGAGACTCGCAACACAACCAGCCTGATCGGCAAATTGTCCGCACCCGCGCCGGCACTGATCATCGGCACCGCGTTGTGGGTGGTCGCCACGATCGTGGTCGCGGTGAGCGGCGATCGTTGGTCGGATGCACTCCCGATCTGTTACGCGGGTATCGGAGTCGGCTTCCTCGGCCTCGCTCTGTTCTCCATTCAACGACGCGCAGCTGTGCGCGGTGACAAGGGCGCACAACAGGGCGCCGGTCTGGTCGACTGAGCAGGTCGATTCACCCTGTCAGTATGGTAAGCCTACCCTGCACTCTGGTGTCGGTCTTAGCTTGTCAATGCTGAAAGGAACCACGTAACCGTGAAGATCTCCCACCGAAATCGTTGGAAAAGCCGAGGACGTTGGACGAGACTGACACCCGTTGCTCTGGTCGCCCTGGTCGGCACAGCACTCGTCTCCTGCGGTTCGAACGACGACGCAGCAAGTAGTTCGTCGAGTTCCGGTGGCGGCGCCTTCCCCGTCACGATCGATCACGCTTTCGGCAGCACCACGATCGATTCCGAACCACAACGGATCGTCACTGTCGGTTACAACGACGAGCAGGCTCTGCTGGCCTTGGGCATCAAGCCCGTCGGAATGGTCAATCAGTACCCGGGCGAGCCGGACGTCAACCGCACGTGGCCGTGGGTCACCGGCCCTTGGGGCGGAACCGAACCGACCGTCGTCGGCAGCAATCCCGAAACCACGATCAGCGTCGAAAAGATCGCTGCGCTCGAGCCCGACTTGATCCTCGCGCTCTACTCGAGCATCGACAAAGACCTGTACAGCACACTTTCCGCGATCGCCCCGACCGTCGCGAAGGATCCGGCCTACGGCGACTACGCAACTCCGTGGCAGATCACGACGAAGACCGCAGCGAAGGCAGTGGGTCGCGAGGCCGACGGCGCGAAGTTGGTCGCCGATATCGACAAGCAGTTCGCCGACGCCAGAAGCGCTCACCCGGAATTTGCAGACCAGACCGCGGTGATCATCAGCGTCGACACGACCCCGGAGTTCTACGCCTTCTCCTCCGAGGACGCCCGCGGACGGGTCCTCGGCAGTCTCGGATTCAAACCTGCTCCCGCGGTCGAGGCATTGATGAACGGTGAGTTCTACGCGCCCATCTCCACCGAGCGACTAGATCTCCTCGACGTGGACCGTCTCGTTGTCATCGGCAATCCCGATGCCGCCCAGGCGGTCCGAAACAATCCGGGCTTCCAGCAACTCGACGTGGTCAAGAACAATCGCGTCGTCTACGTCAACGACGATCAGGCCCCGCAGGTCGGTGCGGCCCTGACCGCGAGTTCCGCACTGAGCTTGCCGTGGGCGACAAGCCAACTACTCGCCGAACTCACGAAGTAACCAGCGCCCGGCGCTTCCTGATCTGCGCAGTTCCCCAGATCCACACTCCGGCCCACACCATCCCGAACGCCCAACCTGCCAGCACATCGGTCATCCAATGGGCAGCCAGGTAGACGCGGGAGAATCCGACAGCGATCGTGTACAGGCCGAGGCTCGCGAGCATTGCCATCTTCGCGAGCCTCGGCAAAGCAAGCCGAAGAATCACTGCGGCAACCGAAGTCGCGAGTATCGCGCTCATCATCGCGTGGCCCGACGGGAACGAATACGAATCGATTTCGATCAAACGCTCCGGCAGGGGTGGACGGGTTCGCGTGAAGATGCGCTTCAATCCGCTCATCACGAGCAGACCGGTCAACATCGATCCGGCGATCAGCAGAGCTTCCGTTCGGAGCCCCCGAACCAGAAGCACGATCGTGAGCAGCGTCGCGATCAGCCACGACGCGAGGGTTCCGCCGCTGTCGGTGATGACGTCGACCACGTCCACGAGCCACGCCGTCCGCTGGCTCACTGCACTGTCGAGTACCCACTGATCAAAAGACATCTGCCCTCACATCCCTTGCGGCAGAGTCCACGTGCGCATCACGTGATGAACGCCGTCCGAGTCCACCCACCACGGCACGGTCACTGTCGCCTCCACCGCTCCCGTCAGTTCCACCGACAGTTCGTGATGGATCACTACCTCGCCGCCGGGAACCTCACGGCCGAGGGCTGCGAAGCCGAGAACTGCCTGTGGTTCGTTCGCCCACGTCGTCACAACGCCGGTGCTGCTCACTCGTCCGTGAACGGATGTGGACGCCGTAGCGACGTCGAGCAGATCTGCCAGTGCGTCAGCTGTCTCGAAGCTACCGAGCACCACTCGTTGTGCAGGCAGTGCCGCTCCCAGCCACGGTCGGTCGAGAACAAGGGCGTCGCCGGGATCGACCAGATCGCCGGAAAGGCCTCGCACGAACGGCGGCAGGTGCAGTTCCTCCAGGTCGAGAACCCGTCGCTGAGCTGCCTCACCCAGCAGTCGGTGCGTCCGCGCGACGACGGCGGAGGCCGGCATCCGTAGTGGGTCGGCAAGCCGATCGAGCAGCAGCTGAGCTAGTTCCGGATCGTCGACGGTATCGGATGCCAACAATCCGGCGAAGAATCCGGCGTCGGGGTGTTCGGCAGCATCGAGCAATCCCTCGAAGGTGCGATCGCCTGGAGCGCGCAGCAAGCCAAGCACCTCACCGCCGAGTTCGGCATTCGAACGCAACCACCACGCCGTGTATCCACGACGGTCGGTGAGCAGCGCCCGCGTCGCCGGCGACTCGACCAGCAGCGACAGCGCCTGCGGCCAGCGGTCTTCGTCCACGAGATCGAGATCGCGCACGGCTTCGATGTATTCGGGGTCCTCGTCGAGGGTGTCCCACCATGCGTCTTCGGCGTCGAGATCGTGATCGGGGCCGGACGGCAATTCCTCACGGACCACCGTGAAACCCCACCCGACACCGACTACCCGTAGCGCCTGCTCCCCCACCCGCTGAACAAAATCAGCGTCGACGATGCCGAAGGGAGAATCCTCGACCAGGACGCTTGCAAGGGGAGCGCCCGGAAGCAGAAGTTGGTCGGCGGAACGCAATTCGCCCTCCGAATCAGGAAGCAGCACTTCACCGATCCACGACGGCAGCGCCCCTGGCGCCACGTGGGCCGCCAATCCGAGCACCACTTGCGCCAACTCCGTCGCTACCGAATCATCCTGATCCGCAGCATCTTCGATCAAGGCTCGCAGTGCCGGATCGGACAGCAGGTCGGTGGCACTCGCGGTCTGTGCTCCCAATCGAGACAGCAACGGGTGCGCTGCGACAGGATGAACCAACCTCGTCCACTGCACAGACGGTGCGTCTTCGCCCAATTCGACGCCGACGACGACGGTCCGCGGTCCGGTCACCGTTCGTCCATCGGAGAGCGGAACCGGCAGTGTTCCAAGCTCTTCCACCGCAAGAGTGTCGATCACCAAGGGCTCGAGAGCCGAATAGAGTCGATTCCACCACTTCGGTTCACGTTCCAAGCCGCTGAGCAGTTCCGCGATACGCGCGAGCCCGATGCGGTGCGTCGACACCGCCGCGAGCGCTCGCTCGTGCTTGGGGCCGGAGAGCTCGGGGACAACCAGGCCGCCGATGATGTCGGTGAGCAACTCGGCAAGATCGTCACTGAGCCCGGGCACCACGGATGCTCGCTGCGGCGCGCGGTCGGGTTCACCGACCACCGGAAGCCACTCGTTTTCCTGCAGCTCCTTCAGAAGTGCTTCGCGCAGAAGCGAATCGGTTTCGCTGCGGGCAAAGGCAGGAATCGGGACGAGTGCCGTTCGCTGCCGAGGAGGTAGTGCAGCAAGGAACTTCGCGTACCCCTCGGCAAGCGGAGCGATCGGTGCAGCGGGCATGAGGCGTCGCCGATCGGGTTGCATTGCAATGTCGGCAATGATGATCGCCGGGATCGACAGTTCCTCATCGGATCGGGTCGGCGCCCGCAGCACGTCGTCTGCGACCGGCTCGACGACCCCGTCGCGGACCGGCACCAACCACCGTGCATTCGGCGCCGAGTACTGCCACCACGTGCGATCTCCGATGACCACCTCGACGAGACCGGAATCCAGCACTCGTTCCGATCGCCGAAAAGTCTTCTCACCCAAACGAATTGATCCGAGAGCCGGGAGTTCGAGCAGCAGATCGACTGCCTCACGTGTCATCTGCGAAAGCAGCGCCGCGGCATCGACGTCCGGCCGAAGCGTCAGCACCACTTCCGAATCGGCACCGTCGCTCGGCAATTCGCCAGACGGCCACACCAAACGAAGTACGGGGACACCGGTTTCCGGCACGGGGAGTTCGCGAGACTCGATCTCGCGCAGAGTTTGCGAGGCAGAGAATCGAATCGATCCCGTCGACGAGCGCAGTTCAACCTCGTCACCGACCGAGAGAACTGCCGAGAATCCGACTCCGAACCGCCCCGTCACGCCTTCGTCGGCGTCGACCTTGTTCGACGCACGCAGCGCCGTGAGTGCGTGAACGCCGGATTCGTCCAGCGGACGGCCGGTGTTCGCGACGGTCAGCGTCCGACCGTCCACGTCCACCCACAAAGAGCCCTCGACGCCCTCGCGTGCAGCTGCATCGGCAGCGTTCTGCGCCAGTTCGGTGAGCAGACGGTCGCGGTACCCGGCCTTCGCGAGGTCGGATTCCGCAGCCGCGTCTTCACGCAATCGCGTCGGAGATTCCGACCACGCGCGCAGCGTCGCCTCGCGGAGTGCGTCCGTGCCGAACGGATCTTCTACTCGGTGGATACCGAATCCTCAACTGCAACAACGCTCGACGGGCGAGCGGGCACCGCAATCAGCTCGACTGCTCCGTCGTCGAATGCGTCGAACTGCGGCGAGCCCGCACCGAGCGGCAAGCTGGTGTCCGAATGCGCGCCACAGCCGTAGGACACGCTGACCACCCGGCCGTCTGCGGAGAGTTCGTTGCCGCACACGCCGAACGCTGCGTGCAGCGAACCTGCGAGTGGAAGGAAGAATCCACACAGCCCACACGTCGACGGGGCAGCCTTGGCCATCTCCGACTCCGGGCCGAAGTCACCGTCGAACCAACGCTGCGCGGCATCGAGTCGGCCCTCGAGGCTCATGACCTGTTTGCGGCCTAGCCCGATTTCGAGAGCTACCTCGTCGACTTCCGGGTCACCGGTGGCGACGTAGCCGGGAACGAGCCGAGGATCCTCGGCCGGCGGGGCGAGTAGGTCACCGACGGAGAGATCGCCGGGACGAATCCGCTGATCCCATGGCAGCCATTCCGGCGCAACCAACGCGTCGGGACCCGGCAGCAGCGCCAACTCACTGACAGTTGCGCGGGTGTCCTCCGGTCCGGCAGCGACGACAACCGCCCACTGCCAACCGCGGTATCCGGGAATGTCTGCTGCAAATCGATGGGTGGCGGCAAATTCGTCCTCCGACGTCACGCCGAGGTATGCCCCCACACCGCCTTCATGCAGGTCGACGACTGCCGTTCGGGCAAGCTCGACCGCATCGGCCAGTACTGGGCGCGGCACTGCACGCTCTGGAGAAGTAGCAACACTCACTCCTCCAGTTTGCCGCACCACCGCAAGTCCGCAACGCACTGGGCTGCCATGCTGGGCAGATGAGTAGGTCACACGCCAATTCCGTGCGCACTTTTGCAGTGGTCGCCGTGATCGCGTCGGCCCTGGCGGGGTGCTCCGATTCCCCCGGTGCTCCCGACAACCTCACGTCCGAAACCGGCTCCGTCGAGATCGTTCGAGTGTCCGCGCACGATCCCGACGCGTTCACGCAGGGCCTCGAGATCGACGGAAACCGGTTGTACGAAAGCACCGGACGCGTCGGGCAGTCCTGGGTGCGCTCGAGCGAGATCTCCGACGAGCAGTCCCCCGCTTCGGGACCGGAAGTTGCGCGTGCAGATCTCGACCCGCCGTTGTTCGGTGAGGGCATCACGGTCGCCGGAGACACACTGTGGCAACTCACCTGGAAAGACGGCGTCGCCATCGCCCGTGACAAGGACACCTTGACCGAACGTGGGCGGTTCCCACTCGACACCGAGGGATGGGGAATCTGTTCGCTCGGGGATCGGCTGGTCTCCAGCGACGGTTCGGCCACGTTGACCTTTCGCGATCCCGAAACCTTTGCGCCGATCTCGACAGTCGACGTCACCAGATCTTCGGAGTCCGTCGGCAAGCTGAACGAATTGGAATGCGCCGAAGACGGCTCCGTCTACGCCAATGTCTGGACCACCGACACCGTCGTCCGAATCGACCCGTCGGACGGCACCGTCACGAACGTGTACGACGCATCGGCGCTACGCGAAGAACTCGTCACGGATGGATCGACCAGCACCGTCGACGTTCTCAACGGCATCGCGCAGATTCCCGGTACCGATCGATTCCTGCTCACCGGCAAGTATTGGCCGCAGATGTTCGAAGTCCGTTTTGTTAACTGAGTCCGACATGACACAGGACTCGCAGGGGTGTGCGTGGTAGCCGCGCCGACACTAGGACAGAATTGAGTGGTGACCGGACCGCGCGAACCCTACGACCCCGAAACTCGGCGAATCCACGACGAGCCGGAGGGGCAACAGGTGCACCCCGGTTACGACAATTACCCACCCGCGGCCCGCCCGGACAACTACCCGCCTTCCGCTCGCCCCGCCGCGCGGCGCACGCCGTTGCCGCCGCTGCACCCGATCCCCGAATCACGGGGAGACTCGGATTCTGCGTCCGGTTCCAAGGCACCGGGTGCGGACGCCCCCAAGGCTCCCCCGATGCCCCGCAAGCTCACCGTCACCCGCGTCGCAGCGATGCGCAGCCGCGAACTGACGAACAAGGGCATCGCGACCTTCCAGCGCGCAGCGAAGGCCGACGGCGCGGACAAGTCCGGTCTGACCGCTCTCACCTACGCAGTGATGACGAACAACGCCACCGACGCCGCGATCTCCGTCGCCCTTGCGAACACGCTGTTCTTCTCGGCTGCGACGGGTGAGGACAAGACCAAGGTCGCGCTCTATCTCCTGATCACGATCGCACCGTTCGCGGTCATCGCACCGCTCATCGGTCCGATGCTCGACCGGTTGCAGCGCGGCCGCCGCATCGCACTCGCGTCGTCGTTCGGAATCCGGACGCTCCTCGCAGTGATCCTGGTCTTCAACTTCGACAGTTGGATCCTCTATCCGGCCGCGCTCGGCATGATGGTGCTCAGTAAATCGTTCTCGGTACTCAAGAGTGCGGTGACACCACGCGTCCTACCACCGGAAATAGACCTGGTGCGCGTCAATTCGCGTCTGACGGTCTTCGGGTTGATCGGCGGAACGATCGGCGCCGGCGCCGTCGCGGGTGCGCTCGCGCTCGCTTTCGGTTCCACCGGAGCCTTGTGGTTCGCCGTCGCCGTCACCGTCTTCGGCGCATATCTGAGCATGCGAATCCCGTCGTGGGTCGAAGTCACCGAGGGTGAGGTTCCCGCGACCATCACCTACCACCCGGACGAGGCGCACCACGCCGGCAGCGCCCCACCACAGCCGAACGCGAAACCGGCCAAGGTCCGACAGCCTCTCGGACGCGCCGTGATCATCGGACTCTGGGGCAACGGCACCATTCGCGTGCTCACCGGCTTCCTGACGCTCTACATCGCGTTCGTCGCCAAATCACGCACCGATCACGAGCCACTCCAGCAAGCCATGATGCTCGGCCTGGTCGGCGCAGCGGCCGGTCTGGGAAACTTCGCCGGAAATGCCACGGGTGCGCGCCTCAAGCTCGGCCGGCCCGCACTGATCGTGCTCCGGTGCACTGCGTCGGTCTGGATCATCGCGGTGATCGCAGCGCTGACGGACAACCTGATGACCGCTGCGCTTGCCACGCTCGTAGCCTCCGCCGCCAGCGCACTCGCAAAGGTCTCACTCGACGCGTCACTCCAGCACGACCTGCCCGAGGAATCGATCGCGTCCGGATTCGGCAGATCCGAGACGGTTCTGCAGTTGAGCTGGGTACTCGGCGGCGCATTGGGGGTTCTGCTTCCGACCGAATACTGGATCGGGTTCACTGTTGTATCGGTGTTCCTGACGATCGGGCTTCTGCAGACCTTCCTGAGCTACCGAGGAAGCAGCCTCCTGCCCGGCCTAGGCGGGAAGCGACCCGATCTGGCCGAACAAGAAGTGACCGAAGTGATTTACACCGGTAAATCCAACCGAGGACAAGGAAGTACTCCGCAGTGATGATGCGCTCGAGAACAAAGAAGATCGTGGCAGCGATCAGTGTCCTGATGGTGGTGGCACTAGTTGCTTACGTCTCCGTTCTTTTCGTGATCATCAAGAACATCAACGACGACCCCGAAAAGCTGCCGGTCATCACTGCATACGCACACGGCAAGACGATCGAGACGAACCCTGCCGGTTTCTGCACCATCGATCTGTCCCAGTGCGCCCAGGTGGGCGACATCTATGCCCTCGACGTTCCCGCGGGCTACCCGCTGCAGCTGTCGTTGTCGACGGACGTCTCCGATGCGCAGTGGGCCCTGCTGGCGGTCTACGAGGATGCCGACGGCAACCAGACCGGCGAACCCCGAGTCTTCGAGCCCGGCGAGGCCCTGGCAGTGACGGTCGAATCTTCGAGCGATCCCGTCAAGCAACTCGTCGGCGTCGAAATCCACCTCGCCGTCGGTGAGGGAAGCGAACAAGGACTACTGATCTGGTCGATCAAGACCGCCTGATCCCCGGAAGAACGAAAATGCCCTGCACACCGATTGGTGTGCAGGGCATTTTGTTTCGAAGCCGTGTACGGCAGCTCGAATCGAGCGATCAGGTGTCGAGCTCGCGAGCGACGGCTCGGACGACCTCGGAGATCCGCTGAGCGGTCTTGCGGTCCGGGTACTTGCCGTTGCGCAGATCCGGCTGGACCTTCGCCTCGAGCAACGTGATCATGTCCTCGACCATGCCGTGCAGCTGGTCAGGGGTGTGCTTACGCTCGACCGGCTCACGACGCGTCGCCGTAGCGCCCCGCAACGACGGCGCCGGCTCCAGCACCTTCAGGCTCAGCGCCTGCGGACCGCGGCGGCCCGCAGCCATGCCGAACTCGACGCGCTGGCCGGCCTTCAAGCCTTCGACGCCCTCGGGGAGAGCGGAAGCACGGACGTAGACGTCCTCGCCCTCTTCCTGCGACAGAAAGCCGAAACCCTTTTCGACGTCGTACCACTTCACCTTGCCGGTCGGCACCGCGTTCACCTGCTCATCACTCGACTGGGGCATCTGCCCCAATGTGCTCGGGAGGCTCTCGGAAGAGCCTCATGGCCTTGCTCGCATCGCTTCCGGTGGAAGAATGCAAAAGAACGCGCCCCACACTTGCTTCAGCGGGGCGCGCAGTCTGTTAACAGTCTACCTGTGACGAACCCGGGTCGGCACCCAGGTTTACAGGCACTATCCTCGTAGGTGTGGACCCTCAACCGAACCCGCGCACTTCCGACACCGGAAACGGTCTGTTCCGTACGGCGATGGCACTGTTCATCGTCGGATTCCTGGCGATCGTGGCCATCTTCGCAGTCCACATCTTCAGCGACACCCCGCCCGGCCTGGCGTTGTACCTGGTGGCACTCGCGTGCCCGATCGGCTTCCTTCTGGCCATCGTCTACACGCTCAGATCCGGTCGACGCGTGCGCTGATCACCCCCGCCTTCAACCGAAAGGTCACTGACCATGAGAATCCTCCTGAACGTGATCTGGCTGGTGTTCGGCGGCTTCTGGCTGGCGTTGGGTTACTTCGCCGCAGGCATCATCTGCTGCATCCTCATCATCACGATTCCCTTCGGAATCGCGGCATTCCGCATCGGCATCTACGCACTGTGGCCGTTCGGTAAGACCGTCGTCGACAAGCCGACCGCTGGCGTCGGTTCGATGATCGGCAATGTCATCTGGGTGATCATCGCCGGTATTTGGTTGGCGATCGGACACATCGTCACCGCCGTCGCGATGGCGATCACGATCATCGGAATTCCGCTCGCGGTCGCGAACCTGAAGATGATTCCGATCTCGCTGATGCCGCTCGGCAAGGAGATCGTCGACGTGGACCGCGTCAATTACGCATAGCCGTGGACCGCGTCAATTACGCATAGCCGTGGACCGGGTGAATTACGCGTAAGCGGGCCCGGAGACAGAAGAACCCGACCACAGCAGGTGCTGTGGTCGGGTTCTCTCGTATCAGGTCGGATCAGCGGCCGAGGCTACCGAGTCCGGGGAGGTTACCGAGCGAACCGGTACCCGTTCCCGGGTTGCCCGGATCAACGGGGCCGACCGGACCCTCGGAGACCACGATGGTCACACTCGAAGCGCGCGAAAGCACGCTCTTCGCAGTGATCTCGACGGTGACGCTGCCGACGGCCGTGGGGGTTCCCGAGATGGTGCCGTCCTGTGCGAGGGACAGTCCGCCGGGCAGAGTGCCGTTGGTGAGCGCAAAGGCTGCCCGGGTATCAGCGGCAGTGAGCTTCTGCGAATACGCCTTACCGACCTGAGCGGCAGGCAGTTCGACGGTCGCGGGTAGCGGGTACGCAGCAACGACGGTCACCTTGCCCCCGTTGGTCGTCGACGCGATGGCGCCGGTCGAGGTGTCGAGCGCGAGGTTTTTGACCTTCTCCAGTGCCGGAACCTTGGTATCGGTCAGAGCGGTGGTGGCGCGGGTCGTCAGATCGACCGACCACAGGTGTCCGTTCATGACGTCCGCGACATATGCAATGCCTGCAGCAGCGTCGACGACCACGCCGTTGGGAATCGCGGTCGGAGACAGCGTGGTCTTCGACAGAACCGCGCCGGCCGGGGTGATCGCCCACAGGTTGGTTGCCCGGGTGTCGGTCATGTAGATGTTGCCGGTGTTCGTGTCGACATCGACGTCGACCGGGTAGAGGTTGTCGGCACGCACGATCGACTTGAGCGCTCCGCCCTTGCGTACGTCCGCCTGCCACAGCGTGCGGCCGTAATTCTCGTCGAAGAAGTTGGTGTCCGCGATGTAGAGGAAGCCGCGGACACTGTCGAAGGCGAGCTTGGTCGGCGTTGCCGACTTGTCGACCAGAATGCTCGACACGGCGTCGGCGGCGTTGGGGTCGACAACTCGGATGTTGCCGGACTTGTAGTCCGAGAAGTACGCGCGGTGTGTTGTGGGGTCGACGACGACATCGTTGATCTGCGGCCGCGACCCGTCGGGGTTCTTCTCGCTCAGCGTGACCGTCTTTTCGACCTTGCCGGTCTTCGTGTCGACAATCGAGATCGCGCCGCCGTAGGAGGAGGACACGTATGCGCGTCCGAGGTCCGAGTCCACGGCAAGTGCCGACGGGTAACCGACGACACCGTCGATGGTGCCGACGGACTTGCCGGTGTTCGTGTCGACGACGGACAACGAGCTGGTCGGTCCGCCGTACTGCGTGATGTATCCGCGGTGGGTTGCCGAGTCGACGACGATGTCGCCGGGCTGGGTTGCGGAATAGCTTCCGACAACACCGTGTGTCGGATCCTCGGGTGAGGCGTGTGCAGCGGGAGCAGTGACGGCCAGGCCGACAGCAGCAGCGGCGACGGCGAGTGACGCGGTGACCGCACGCCGACGGTATTGCAGTTTCATGAGGGGTGCCCTACTTCTTTGGAAGACTCTGCGAACCCTGCCCATTCGGGGCAAGTCAGGCAAACCTAACCTAAGTTTCAATCTCGATGTTGAGACACAGGACACATCTTCGACCTGGATCGGCGCACCTCTCACTCGGCCGGAATTCCATTTCCACATAACGTGTGACCTTGCTCACATTACGGATGGATAACGGAACGGACACAACGGGACATTCACTCAGGCACCCCCACCTACCTGGGAAGAGTCTCCTGCGCTTTGTGTGACGCGTTGTACGTCCTTCGCCACGCCGCGTTATCAAATGGTGACACGAGAGACTCGAGCCGTTACCGTCGTTTTCGGCCGGGAAACTCGGCCACCTCCGGCCCGCCGCGCCAAGCCTTGTCCCGCGGGTACCGGACTTCCGACAGAGCATTCCAGGGACGAGGACGGGGGACCCAAAGTCCTCTGTGAGAACAGAAAAGTTCTCCAGTGGACACCGGTTCGATCGCAAGACCGAATCTTGGGGTGAAGCCAGACCCTTTCCAGCCAGGAAAGGCGAGGCCGGGCGACCTCTCAGCCCGAACCCGACAGCTGACCTCGCAGGCGCGTGTGGAGAGGATTTCGACCATCATGAGCGGACGCCATCGCAAGCCCACCACCACCGGTCGCACTGTCGCCAAGGTCGCCGTCACCGGCGCCATCATGGGCGTAGCAGGAATTGCAGCCACCGGAACCGCAAGCGCTGCCCCCGACTCCGACTGGGATCGTCTCGCCCAGTGTGAGGCCGGCGGAAACTGGGCCATCAACACCGGCAACGGTTACCAGGGCGGACTGCAGTTCTCCCCCAGCACGTGGAACGCACACGGCGGCGGACAGTACGCAGCCACCGCAAACCAGGCCACTCGCGAGCAGCAGATCGTTGTTGCCGAGCGTGTTCTCGCGAACCAGGGTTGGGGCGCATGGCCGTCCTGCTCCTCCAGCCTCGGACTGAGCAGCGGCGCCACCGAGCGTTCCGCTCCGGCCACCACGGCTCCTCAGGCAGCTCCGGCTCCGGCACAGCAGGTCGCTCAGACCGTTGCACACCCGGTCGCTGACGCCATCGATCAGGCAATCGCGTTCGCCAAGGCCAACGGCATCCCGGTCGACCCGCAGATCCTCGCAGTCGCCGACACTGCAAAGACGTTCCTCAAGTAACACCGGTAAGACTGTCCGCTCGGACGCTCGAACATCAAGAAGGCCCGCACCGAATCGGTGCGGGCCTTCTTCGTGTCGAGTTGTTATCGGTTGATGACGGTGTGCGGGTGTACGTAAGGAAGTGACTCCACCGGAACCGGAAAGGTGGTGTCCTCGCCGAAGGGTGAAAGTCCACCTGCGCGGGTCGATGACAATTCGGTCACTGCGTGATCTCCGTCTGCAGTTTCCGGCCATCCTGGATCTACATAGTGTTGCTTCGAATTGTTGGCCACGAAGTCATTTTGACAGGACGCCGTTACGCCGTACAGACCAGGTCTCTAATCTGATACCTGATGACCGAAACACGTGGCACCCCGGCGGGCAGTTCCGCAGCCGAAAGTCTGACCGATTGGCTCTCGGCGCGCAGTGACGCCGAGTTGACGGAGTTGCTGCGTCTGCGCCCCGATCTGGCCGTACCGCCGCCGAGCACGATGGTGGTTCTCAGTGGTCGAGCGCAGCAACGCGCGTCGGTCAGCCGAGCGGCGGACGAACTCGACACCCTCGATTTCGGTCTTCTCGAATTGTTGGCACTGGCTGGCGCCGAGGAAACTCCGATGACGCGGGCGGAGCTCAACAGTGCAATCGCCGAACGCGCCCTGACCGGCAAGGGCAAGGTCACCAAGAAGGCCGTCGACAAGTCACTGTCGAAGATGCGTGAGTCCGCCCTCGTCTGGGGTGTCGATCCCATCAGCGTCGTCCCGGCAGTCATCGGGATGATTCCGTGGCGTGTGGGGCGAGCCCTCGAACCTGCCGAGGCGATGACCGAGACCGAGATCTCGGCAGCCCTCGACGCTCTGGACACCCGTGAGCGGGATCTCCTCGAGACTCTCGCCAACTCCAGCCCGATCGGTCGCACCCGCGACGCCGCCCCCGGAACACCGCCTGAGCGCCCGGTTCAGCGACTGCTGGCGGCCGGCCTGCTGCGGTGGCTCGACGAGCAGACCGTCGAGCTTCCGGCGACGGTTCGTCAGGTCATCCGCGGCGAGCCGGTTTTCGATCCGACGACGCTGACCGCACCCGTCATCGGGGGCGACAAACTCAAACCCGCGGACGTGAACGCCGCAGCGGCCGGCGAGGCACTCGAGTTGGTACGCCAATGCGAGAGCGTGATCGCTGTTCTGGGCGCAGCACCGGCCCCAGCACTGCGAGCCGGTGGACTCGGTGTTCGAGAACTACGACGAGTGGCCAAGACGGCCGATCTCGACGAAGCGCGAGTGAGCCTGCTCGTCGAATTGCTCTCGGCAGCCGGACTCATCGCCAGTGGAACGCCCGATCCGGCGCCGGTCTCGGACAACGCGGACGAATACTGGACGCCCACACTCGCCGTCGACGGCTGGCTCAACGCGTCCACAGCGCGTCGGTGGGAGGTGCTGGCGTCCGCCTGGGTCGACGTACCGCGAGTTCCGTGGATGATCGGGCTGAGGGATTCCACCGACAAGCCCATCGCGGCGCTGTCCGAGGAAGGCCGGGCCCCGGCGGCTCCGCGCGATCGCCAGGCCATTCTGGGGCTGCTCTCCGAACTCGACAGTGGCCAGACTGCATCGGCCGTCGAGGTAAGTCGACTACTGGCGTGGCGACGCCCGCGATGGAGCGGGCGCCTACGGACGTTCGCAATCGAGCGGACTCTGGACGAGGCCGCCGCGCTCGGGCTGGTGGCCCGCGGCGCGTTGTCGTCACCTGGACGAGCTTTGCTGCACGGCGGGGACGCCGAAGCCGAAATGCAGTCCGCCCTACCCGAGCCCATCGACTACATCCTGGTCCAGGCAGATCTGACTCTGGTTGCGCCCGGCCCGCTCGTACCGGACCTGCTCGAGCAGGTGAGCCTGGTCGCGGACATCGAGTCGGCAGGATCGGCGTCCATGTACCGCATCAGCGAGGACAGCGTGCGTCGTGCGCTCGACGCCGGTCTGACGGCCACCGAACTGCATGCGATGTTCGCCTCGAAATCGAAGACGCCTGTTCCCCAATCACTTTCGTATCTGATCGACGATGTCGCCCGTCGACACGGGCGACTGCGTGCCGGAGTGGCGGCGTCGTTCATTCGATGTGAGGACGCGTCACTGCTGGCGGAGGTCCTCGCTTCGGCGGTGGCGGAGCCCCTGGCATTGCGCGCCTTGGCTCCCACAGTCGCGATTTCGCAGGCCCCACTGCGCGAGGTCCTGGCCGAGCTGCGCGCAGCCGGATTCGCGCCGGCAGGTGAGGACTCCTCGGGCACGTTGGTCGATCTCCGCCCACGCGGGGCGCGTGTACCGAACCGTCGCAGCCGACCGGCGTCGCGAATGCCCGCGAGCCCGTCGGCGGATCAATTGGCGTCGTTGGTACGGACGATGCGAGCAGGTGACCGCGCGTCCGCCCCGGGCCGTGGTGGTGTCCGGACGGACGGTTCGAGGGAGAACAATGCCGCCACCATCGCATTACTGGCCACAGCGGCCCGGGACAATTCGAGCGTCAACATCGGCTATGTCGACGCTCAGGGGGTAGCGACTCATCGCATCGTCGACCCCGTCAGCGTGGGCGGCGGACAGCTGGACGCCTTCGACCCGGCAAGTGGTGCCGTACGCCGTTTCACGTTGCACCGCATTACTTCCGTCAGCCCCGTCGACTCCGGAAAAAAGTAGCAGAAAAGAAGCAACTGGCTTTTTTCTGTAAATGAAGTATGGTCGAGGTCAGTTTGTGATTGCCACTTCGAAAAATGAGGAGCGACAATGGCTGACAAGGCGCCGGGAAAGAACATGAAGAAACCCGCTCAGTCGATCAAGGAACGCCGCGCGGAAAAGCGGGCGAAAACTACGGAGTCTTCCGAGTTCATTCGTAAGCGGAAGCGGAGCTGACAGCACAGTCCAGAGGAAGACGAGCTGACTGCGAAGCTGACCAATGCCTGCCTCCACCGACACCCTCGTGCACCTGCACGAAACATTCAACCTGTTCAAGTCACGTAGTCGAGGAACTGATGCACGCTCGCGCGGCTACGCAGCGGGCATGACCCTGGCATCACTGTGTGTCCTCGACGAACACGCTCGGCAATCCGGAATACTTCTTTCGGATTTACCGCAGAAAGAGAATCAACCATCGTGAAAAGAACAATCCACACCCTGGACCGTATTCAAACGAGACTCGAATCGGAGCTTGATTCCACTCCGGGTGATTCCGAAAAGAATATCGGTTATAGATCCGGAATTTCCGAAGCTATTACTCATGTAATGGAAATGCGGAAGTCAGTGGTCGCACAGAAATAGGAGGCGCATCAATTAGGCGCTCATCCCAATAACTGTCGCACTCCACCCACCAGAAAGACGACCTGGTCCTCGTAGAAGTCGGCAAGTCGCTCCGGCGCGAGCGGCTTGCTGCTTCCGCTCCAATCGTCCGCCCGGCTCAACGCCTGGAGGAAGCCCATCAAGGCAACCGCCCAGCGAGTCTCGAGCCTTTCGGGATCGGTAGCAGGAAAGGTACGACGGACCTGGTCGAGAAGATGATCACGAAGGTGCATCTCGGTCGCCTCGAGGGCTGGATGGCCCGGTCGTGACATCTGCGGCTGCGAAATCTGCGTGACGATTCTGATCCATCGCATTCCCCGCGTGCGATGGCGAAGAAGCAGTGTCTTGTATGGCGCCGTGACGGCCCGCACCAACGCTTCGACCGTCGGCGGCTCCTTGTCGGCGGCTAGGGCGTCCACGTTCGCGCTGATCTGATCTCGCACCGACGTTCCCATGTCCAACAGCACCGCGGCGACCAGATCCTCCTTGGTGCCGAAATGGTAGTGGACGGACGACGGTCCGAGACCGGCCGCCGCGTTGACCGCGCGCAGCGAAACTGCATCCAATCCCTCTGTCGCGAAAAGCCGTTCAGCAGTTTTGAGCAAACGCAGACGTGTCACGTCGCCTTGACGGTTCTGCCGGGAGTCGGTCATACGAACGAGCTTCGCACGGGCTCGCCGAACTTCTCCGAAGCGCTGACCGCGGAGTCAGAGTGATTCACGGTGTGCTCGCACCCTGTTGTCGCGATCGACCCAGCCGTGGGCGCGTGCGTAGTCCACCATCGCGGAGAACTTCTGCCTCCACTGCGCGTTTCCGACCTGGGCCGCGACGGCTTGTTCCAGGTGAGCAATGTCGAGCCAGACATGATCGTCCTCGAGTTCCCCCCACGGTTCCAATGCCCGACTCAGAGTCTCGGATTGATCGTCGCCGCCTACGACGACCGAGAGACTGGTGAAGTCGTCGACCCCGTTCAGTTCGACGGTCGAGGAGGTGGGGGTGATTGTGACGTCCAGTTGCATGACCTCTTTCAACGCTCCTTCTCAAAATGCCTGGTTCAGTTGATCGACTTGGAACAACCTTAGACGACATGATTACGCCAGATAGCGTTGAGCTACAAGTGATTACCAACCTCCCACTGTGCGGGAGATTCAACTTATTGGATCAGTTGATCCATGTTAGACATCTCCATCAGAGCGAGTGATCCAAATCACTCCCCTGTCGACAGGAGATGTCATCGTGTGGTCCGCATCGTCCATCCGCTTCGGAGCCTTCCTCGCCCCGTACCATCCGCTCGACGCCGATCCCGCCCTGCAACTCAGACGCGATATCGACCTCATGACACACCTCGACCACCTCGGATTCGAAGAAGCGTGGATGGGTGAGCATCATTCGACCGGCGCCGAGATCGTGCCTGCCCCGGACATGTTCATCGCGGCCGCCGCAGAGCGAACCGAGCGCATCCAGTTCGGCACAGGCGTGACGTCCCTGCCCTATCACCACCCGCTGATCACGGCCGACCGCATCACTCAGCTCGATCTGCAGACCCGCGGACGGCTCATCTTCGGCACCGGCCCCGGCAAGATCCCCCTCGATGCACACATGATGGGCATCAACCCGTCGGACCAGCGTCGCCGCCAGGGCGAAGCGCTCGAGGCCATTCTCGCGTTGCTTCGCGGCGAGGTCGTCAATATGGAAACCGACTGGTTCACGTTGCGTGACGCACGCGCACAGCTGCCCACATACCGTGCGGACGGCATCGAGACCGTGACAGCGTCGACGATTTCACCCAACGGTTCGGTGCTCGCCGGCAAGAACGGGCTCTCCCTGCTCTCACTCGCGGCGAGTTCACCCAGCGGATTCGACGCACTGGATCGCAACTGGGATGTGTACGAGAAGGTCTCGGCCGAGCACGGCCACCACGCCGACCGGGCGACGTGGCGTGTGGTCAATCCGATGTTCATCGCCGAGACCCGAGCCGAGGCCGAGCGCGCCGTGAGCCGACGGATCGGATCGATGGCCTCCTACGTGAATCGACAGACCGGCCAGAACCCGGCCTGGGCAGATACACCTGCCGGAATCATCGACCAGTGGCGCAACGACACGCTCGGCGAGTTCGGTCAGGCGATCATCGGTACGCCCGAAGATGCGATCGCTCAGATCGAGCGTCTGATCGAGAAGACAGGAGGGTTCGGCACGTTCCTGATCCTTCACGTGGACATGGCGAGCTGGGAGGACACCAAACGCAGCTACGAATTGTTCGCCTCCGAGGTGGTCCCGCACTTCCGGAAGCGGAATGTCGGACGTCAGGCGAGCATGCAGTTCGCCGAGGACAACCGCGAATACCTGATCGGCGGGCTGGTCGGAGCGATCACCAAAGCCCATACCGACTACTACGGCCAACCGGCCGAGACGGGAGCCGTGCGCGCATGAGGGCCGTCCGATTCCAACAGGGAGAATTCGCCGTCGCCGAGATGGCCGACGCGCCGCCGTTGGCACCCCATCAGATCCGCATCGACGTCGTCGCCTGCGGAATCTGCGGCAGCGACCTGAGCATGTCGAAGGACCCGTGCCGATTCGTCGAGATCGCACACAACGGTGGCTACCCGCTCGCCACCTTCGATCCAGACGCACCCGTGGTGCTGGGCCACGAGTACGCGGGTATCGTCTCCGAGACCGGTTCTGCAGTAGACGATTTCATGATCGGTGATCGGGTGGCCGGCATCGGCTTGGCCACCGACACGGCTACCGGAATCCCGACGATCATCGGTTACTCGAACGAATACCACGGCGCGTTCGGCGATCACATCGTTGTCGACGCATTCTGGGTCCGCAAGGTTCCCGACCATCTGTCACTCGAGCACGCCACACTGGCCGAACCTCTACACGTCGGCGAGATGCATCTCCAACAGTCCGGCCTCACCTCGGCCGATTCAGCGCTCGTCGTCGGTTGCGGCACGATCGGACTGGGTGCCATCGTCGCTGCGAAAGCGAGAGGGGCACAGATCGTCATCGCGTCCGAACCCTCCCCCAAACGCCGCGAGCTCGCCAAGAAGATGGGCGCGGACATCGTCGTCGACCCCTTCACACAGGATCCGATCGAACTGTGGAATCAGATGGTCGCCGAAGGCAACCCGCTCGTGGGCCAGGCCGCGAACGGCATCCTGATCGCCTACGAATGCAGCGGCCGGGCGGGGGTCATCGGCGAACTGATGCGCACCCTGCCGTTCAACTCGCGGATTCAGGTCCTGGCTGCGCCGTTCGGCGACGAGACCATCGTTCCCGTCATCGGGCAGTTCCGAAGGATCTCGATCAACTTCGGTCATGGCCCCTACGAGAACGCGTACGACATCACCCTTGCTCGGTTGGCCGCCGGCGAGATCGACGCCGAAGCGATCATTACCGGCCGTGTCGGGCTCGACGGAGTTTCGGACGCTTTTGCGGCTCTTCGCGCACCCGACGAGCACGTGAAGATCCTCGTCCTGCCCGCTGCAGGTCGTCCGGAATAGCGCTTGGTCCTGCTCTGTTGACGTAGGGGTGCCCGAACTCGGGCACCTCTACTTCTGGCTGTGCGAGCGTCGCCTGTTGGCGTATGCGCTCCGATACCAGGACAATGGCAGGGTTGGCGTCAGCCGACAACGCGGTGCAACGCTCTGTGGCTGCTGCGTTTGTTTCACTAGGAGGCTTCCGTGACCGACGGACCGTTGATCGTCCAATCCGACAAGACGCTGCTGTTGGAGGTCGACCACGAGCGCGCCGGCGATGCCAGGCAGGCAATCGCCCCCTTCGCGGAACTCGAACGCGCCCCCGAGCACGTCCACACGTATCGCATCACTCCCCTGGCTTTGTGGAATGCCCGCGCCGCCGGACACGACGCCGAGCAGGTTGTCGACGCTCTGGTTTCGTTCTCACGATTCGCAGTTCCGCAACCGCTGCTGGTCGACATCGTCGACACGATGGCCAGGTACGGACGCTTGCAGCTGGTCAAGAGCCCGGTGCACGGCCTCATCCTGGTCAGCCTCGACCGGGCAGTCCTCACCGAGGTGATGCGACACAAGAAGATCTCACCGATGCTCGGTGAGAAGGTCGACGACGACACCGTGATCGTCCACCCGAGCGAACGCGGCCGCCTCAAGCAGATGTTGCTCAAGGTGGGCTGGCCGGCCGAGGACCTCGCCGGCTATGTGGACGGCGAAGCGCACCCGATTGATCTCGCTTTCGAAGAGGGCCACTGGGAACTGCGCGACTACCAGCAGATGGCAGCGGATTCGTTCTGGGCCGGCGGCTCGGGCGTCGTCGTGCTGCCGTGTGGCGCCGGCAAGACGATGGTGGGCGCAGCAGCCATGGCAAAGGCCAAAGCCACCACACTCATCCTCGTCACCAATACCGTCGCCGGTCGTCAGTGGAAGCGTGAGCTCATCGCCCGCACGTCGTTGACCGAGGAAGAAATCGGCGAATACTCCGGCGAGCGCAAGGAGATTCGGCCGGTCACGATCGCGACCTACCAGGTGATCACGCGTCGTACGAAGGGCGAGTACAAGCACCTCGAACTTTTCGACTCCCGAGACTGGGGACTGGTGATCTACGACGAGGTCCACTTGCTGCCCGCGCCCGTCTTCCGGATGACGGCAGACCTGCAGTCGCGCCGCCGTCTCGGCCTGACCGCAACGCTGGTTCGTGAGGACGGCCGCGAAGGCGACGTCTTCTCGCTCATCGGCCCCAAGCGCTACGACGCTCCGTGGAAGGACATCGAAGCGCAGGGCTGGATCGCGCCGGCTGACTGCGTCGAGGTGCGAGTGACGATGACGGACGCCGAGCGCATGTCCTATGCCGTCGCCGAACCGGAGGAGCGCTACAAACTGTGCTCGACGGCGCACACCAAAATTGCTGTCGTGAAGTCGATTCTGGCGAAGCACCCGGATTCACCGACCTTGGTGATCGGTGCGTATCTCGATCAGCTCGACGAACTCGGCGAAGCCCTGAACGCCCCGGTGATCAAGGGATCCACCAAGAACAAGGAACGTGAGATCCTGTTCGATCAGTTCCGCAACGGTGAGATCCAGACGCTGGTGGTGAGTAAGGTCGCGAACTTCTCGATCGACCTTCCGGAGGCGTCTGTCGCCGTGCAGGTTTCGGGAACCTTCGGATCGAGGCAGGAAGAAGCTCAGCGACTCGGGCGACTGTTGCGCCCCAAGCACGACGGCGGTCAGGCCCACTTCTATTCGGTGGTTTCCCGCGACACTCTCGATGCGGAATACGCGGCACATCGTCAGCGATTCCTCGCCGAACAGGGCTACGCCTACCGGATCACCGACGCCGATGACCTGCTCGGACCTGCAATCGGCTGAGCATTTCTGCAACACGTTGCAGAATCAAATGGACATACGTCCAGTTACCTGTAGAGTGTCCCCTGTCACAGTCGTGTCCATCGGCCGGGGGTCACCAGCACCATGCGCTCAGTTCCACGTCTACGGGGTCGGCTCGCCGGAACCATCTCGCTGCTGACTGCCGCCGTCGTCGTCGCCACGACCGGCGTCAGCGCCGCGGCACCGAGTCCTGCTCCTACCGCGCAGAACTCGGTGTACGCACTTGCGAACGGTTGCTTCGCGCTGCGCACCGAGTCTGGTGATTTCGTCCGTCGTGACGGGTCGGCGTACCTCACCGACGTAACGAAAGCCGCAGACGCCGAACCGTTCCGACTACATGCGGCCCAGTTGGGTCGTTTCATGCTGTACGGCCCGGACGGGTCGATGCTCTCGCACGACGGCGCGGACTCGGTACTCGCCACTTCCGAAGCAACTCCCTCCACCGACTGGACAGTGATGTCCACCGGTGAATCGTTCGTTCTGACCGCGACCTCGAACGGCCGTCAACTGATCTCGCGCGACTTGACGCTCACGATGTCCGATCCCGGTGATGTTCCCGAATCTGCGTTCACGCTGATCCCGCGCGACGGCTGCTCTGACTTCCCCGAAGCGGAGGTGGGCGCAAACGGCGTTCCAGCAGAAATCGGACCGAACGGTGAAGTCACCGGATTCATCGACACACACGTGCACATGAACGCTTCCGAGTTCATGGGCGGAAACCTGCACTGCGGCCGACCTTTCGACCCTCAGGGCGTCACCGCAGCGCTCGTCGACTGCCCGGACCATCAACCCGACGGGATACCTGCGCTCCTCGAAAACGTTCTGTCGTACGGCAATCCCTTCGAAACTCACGACACCACCGGCTGGCCGAGTTTCGCCGACTGGCCGGCGCACGATTCACTGACGCACGAGCAGACGTACTACAAGTGGGTCGAGCGCGCCTGGCGTGGTGGTCTGCGAATCTTCACCAATCTCTTTGTCGCCAACCGTGTGCTGTGTGAGCTGTATCCGAGCAAGCGAAATCCCTGTGACGAGATGGAGACCGTCCGGATCCAGGCGCAGCAGACACGCGAACTCCAGGACTACATCGACGCCCAGTACGGCGGTCCCGGCCGGGGTTGGTTCCGCATCGTGAGCTCCCCTGAACAGGCCAGGCAGGTGGCCGCCGACGGAAAGCTGGCCGTCACCCTCGGGGTGGAGGTGTCCGAACCCTTCGGTTGCTCTGTGCGCAACGGTATTCCGCAGTGCACCGAGGACGACATCGACCGCGGCCTGGACGAGTTGTACGACCTCGGTGTTCGGCAGATGATCGTCACGCACAAGTTCGACAACGCCCTCGGCGGTGCCCGTTTCGACGGCGGCGTCACCGGAGTGGCCGTCAATATCGGCAACTACCTGGGCACCGGGGAGTTCTGGCAATCGGAACCATGCACCGGCGTTGCCGAGGACAATGTGCTGCCCACCAAGGTCGACGGCGCACAGAATCTTCTCGCGGTACTCCCACCCGGAGTGACGCTTCCGGTGTACCCCTCTGGTCCGCAATGCAATTCGCACGGCCTGACCGACCTCGGCGCATACACGATCCGAGGTTTGATGGACCGAGGGATGATCGTGGACATCGATCACATGAGCGTCAAGACCGCCGAAGAAGCCCTCGACATTCTCGAAGCAGCGAACTATTCCGGTGTTGTTTCCAGTCACAGCTGGAGCGACCCGAGCCTCTACAAGCGGATCTACGCGCTCGGCGGATTTGTCGCCCTGTACGCCGGGCAACTGGACGCATCGGACGACAAGCCCGAGGAGCGTGGGTTCATCGACCAGTGGCGCGACGCACGGGCAATGCGAAGCGAGAACTACTACTTCGGTTTCGGCTACGGCGCAGACACCAACGGCTTCGGGCCGCAGGCCGCACCGCGCGGTGACGCCGCCGAAAATCCGCTCCAATATCCGTACACCGCCTTCGACGGCACCGTAATGGACCAGCAGCGCGCCGGCACCAGGGTTTTCGACGTGAACACCGACGGCGTTGCCCAGTACGGGATGATTCCCGACTGGATCGCGGACATGCGTATTGCTGCGGGCGCCGACGGCGACACGATCATCGAGGACATGAGCCGTGGCGCCGAGGCTTACCTGCAGATGTGGGAGCGCGCGCGAAACTAGCTACGCTGGTGGACGGCTCCCGGGAGATCGGGGGCCGGTCCTAGATCGTCCGGCACCACCCGAAGGATTTTTTCGTGGCTGACTTCCAGTTCACCGTCGACAAGGCCCACGCCAAGTCGGTCAACGACACACTGGCCGACGTACGCCGCCTGCAGATTTCTGCGGTGATCTTCGCGATCGTCCTCGCCGCGGTCGGAGCCTGGCTGATCAGCATGGGTGAGGTGTGGTCCATCATCATCGGCGCGGTCCTCGCCATCGGTGCGGCCAGTTCACTGTGGGTCGCCTTGTGGGCACCTCGCAAGGTGGGAAGCGTCGAATCTCTGTATGCGGACAACCCACTGGTTCCCGCGATCGTCACCGAGGTTCACCCTCGAGCGGCGACCCTGACGGCACTGATCGACATCGCGAAGCCGGCGGCCGGAGCACCGAAGTACGCGCTCGTCAGCCGCAACGTTCGACTCAATCCGAAGTGGCGAGTCGGCGACCGCATTCCGTCGGTGGCACTGCGTTCGGATCGTTCCACCCGCAGCAAGGCTGACACGTGGCAGATGGTCAGCCCCATGCCGATCGAGTGGGGAACCAAGGACTCGGCAGTGCTGGCACGCGCGATCGCAGCTGTCAGTGCGAGCGAGTGGAACTTCCTGCAGAGCCGGATCCCCGACTCCGAAGAAGTTCGCACCCACCCCGATCGCCGGGTTCTGATCAACCCGGCCGATCTTCCTGACTCCCTGCGCTAGCCCTAACGGTTACGCAAGCGCGGGCAGCACTTCCTTCTCGAACATCTCGATTCCCGACGTGTCGTACGCGGCCTCGGGGAAGTAGAAGATTCCGTACTCGAGTCCCTGCGCCTTGAGCGCCGACAGGTTCTCGATGATCTGCTCGGGTGTACCTACGGCAGGCATTCCGCGGAACGCATCGAGCGACGCATCGGCGGCAGCTTCGCCGACCAACGGCGTCAGTCTGTCCTTCAGTGTCTCCAACCGCTGAGCCACCTCGGATTCCGTCGCGCCGATGGCCACGTTGTAGTTGGCCGAACGGACGATGGCATCGAAATCGGTACCGACGGTGTCGCAGTGCTTCTTCAGGATCTCGGACTTGTGCGCGAAGCCGGCCGGGGTGCCGTCGAAGTTTGTGTACTGCGCGTACTTGGCCGCGATCTTGAGTGTGACCTTCTCGCCGCCACCGGCAACCCAGATGGGAATTCCGCCCTCTTGCAACGGAAGTGGACGGCACAGCGCTCCGTCGACCTGGTAGTACTTGCCGTCGAGCGTCGAGCTGCCGGTCGACCACGCCTGCCGCATGATCTGGATTCCTTCGTCGAGGCGGCCCAGACGCTCACCGGCAGAGGGGAAACCGTAGCCGTACGCGCGCCACTCCTGCTCGTACCAACCGCCGCCGATGCCCATCTCGACGCGTCCACCCGTGATCAGGTCGGTGGTCGCGGCGACCTTGGCGAGGTACGCCGGGTTTCGGTAACTCATGGCGGTACACATCTGGCCCAGTCGGATACGCGAGGTCGACGCACCGAGTGCGGCCATCAACGTCCACGCCTCGTGAGTCGCTTCTTCCGTCGGTTGGGGAACGGTGTGAAAGTGGTCGTAGACCCACACCGACTCCCACGGCCCTGCCTCCGCGCGCAGCGTGAAATCTCGCATCACCTCCCACTGCTTCGCGGGGTCGATGCCGACCAGGTCCAGACGCCAGCCTTGAGGTACGAACAGTCCGAATCGCATGTAGCGAGCCTACCTACAGTTTCCCGACGCGCGACCGGGGTGACACCCGCGGAGAATAGACCGGAATGAAGCGGAACATCATCGCCGCGCCGGCGAACGAAGTCGCGCCCAGTGCGGCAAATGCCCACCCGAGCGGGAACACCGCGGCGAGAAGACCGATCGCGAGCGGCCCACCGAACATGCCCGTGTCGTGCGTCAATCGCCATGCAGCGAGGAACTCGGCGCGCTCTTCGGGCGGAGCGATATCAGCACCGAGAGTCATGATCACGCCGTTGCCCAGTCCGTTGCCGATCCCCATCACGACAGCGACCACGGTCAATCCCACTGCGCCCGTCGAAAACGGCAACATCAGGTACGACACACCGATCACCGTCAGCGAAGGCACCGCGACCAGCCTGCGTCCGTATCGGTCCATGATGTGTCCGGCCGGATACGAGCACAGCAGGTCCACGGCCGCACCGATTCCGAAGATCACACTCACCTGGGCTGCATCCAACCCGAGGTGCAATGCCCACAATGGAAGAACGGCCTCGCGCGAAGCGCGGGCGGCGCCCATCAGAAGGGAGCCTGTCCCGAGCGTCGACAGAGCGGCACGATGACGGCGAAGGATCTCCGGGAGGGTGACGTGCCCGTGATCGCTGTTGCCCGCCTGCACCTTTCGTGGCGGGTCGGGAACGCGGGCCATCAGCGCCCCGGCGAGCACGACGCCCACCAACTGGACGAGGAATCCTCCGCGCGCTCCCACCAGGAGAATCACGCCGGCACCGATGAGCGGTCCCAGGAAGAAACCCAACCGCCACATCGCGGCGAACGACGACATTGCTCGGGCCCGAAGACCGAGTGGCACGGTCTCGGCGAGGTAGCTCTGCCGCGCAAGGCCCCACACCGCATTCGCCAGTCCGGTCAACAGTGCGCCGATACCGAGCATCCACGGAGTCTGTGCAAGCAGACATATCACCACTCCTGTTGCACCCAAAGAACTTCCGCCGATGATCGATCTACGCTCACCGAAACGCGACACTATCCGGCCGGCAGGGAGGTCACCGAGTACGGCACCCAAGCCACCGAGCGCAACGATCAGGCCGGCGACGGCGACCGATGCACCCAGGTCGCGCGCGGTGACGGCCATGATGGGGGCAGCCGCACCCTGACCGACCCCGAAGATGGCCGCCGGCACGAAAACCGTTGTGACCAGTGGCTTGAGTCCGGCGATCGCCGGCTGTTCCTTGGGCAGTGTTTCCGTCACGCGCTCACTTCTGCCGCGTCAGCGGCCCGCGAGAACCGGTTCGCCGGACGATCGAGGCCGTAGTGGCCCCGCAGGGTCGATTCGGTGTACTCGGTTCGGAAGAGCCCACGCGCCTGCAGAATCGGCACGACCCGGTCGACGAACACCTCGAGCCCTCCGGGCAGATAGGGCGGCATGATGTTGAAGCCGTCCGCTGCGCCCTTGTCGAACCATTCGGTCAACTCGTCCGCGACCTGCTCCGGTGTCCCGGCAAATGTCCGATGCCCGCGGCCACTGCCGAGTTTGCCGATCAATTCACGGACGGTGAGGTTTTCGCTCTCTGCAAGATCTTTGACGAGCTGGTATCGACTCTTGTTCCCTTGGATGCGATCGATGTCCGGCAACGGTGGCAGCGGGGCATCCAGAGAATGCTCGGTGAGATCGACACCCACCATGTTCGAGAGCTGGCGCAGCGAATACTCCGGAGAGATCAGGTCCGTGAACGACTGCTCCAGAGCCTTCGCTTCTTCTTCCGTATCCGCGATGAAGGGCACGATGCCCGGCAGCACCTTGATCTCGTCGGGACTACGCCCGTACTTGATCAGCCTCGCTTTGAGATCGTTGTAGAAATCCTGCCCCTGCTCGAGGGTTCGTTGAGCGGTGAACACGGCTTCGGCATACCTCGCCGCGAAATCCTTACCGCTCTCGGAGGAACCGGCCTGTACAAGCAGCGGACGTCCCTGTGGAGACCTCGGCGAATTGAGCGGGCCAGCCACCGTGAATCGTTGACCGTCATGGTCGATGCGATGGACACGATCAGGATCGGCGAAGATTCCGGTCTCTTCGTCCAGGACAACTGCCCCCTCTTCCCAGCTGTCCCAGAGTCCGAGCGTCACGTCGAGAAACTCCTCGGCGCGCTCGTAACGACCGCTGTGCGTCGGTACCGCATCGAGGCCGAAGTTCGCGGCCTCGTCGGCGCCGGCCGACGTCACGATGTTCCACCCGCCTCGTCCGCCACTGATGTGATCGAGGGAAGCGAACTTCCTTGCAAGAGTGTACGGATCGCTGTAACTGGTCGACGCGGTTGCAATCAACCCCACCTTCTCGGTGGCCGCAGCGATCGCCGACAGCAAGGTGACGGGTTCGAAGATCGCCTGAGTGTTGTATTTGACCCGCGGGCCGACTGCTAGACCGTCGGCGAAGAACACCGAGTCCAGCTTGCCACGCTCGGCGATTCTCCCCAGTTCCTGGAAGTGCTTGACGTCCAGAAGGTTGGCCGCATTTGTGCGTGGGTGGCGCCACGCCGCCTCATGATGGCCGACGCCCATCAGGAAGGCGTTCAGATGAAATTGTCGTTCGGACATGAGTTCGCAGAATCTTTCCGTGAAAGTGTGGTCAGGTGGTGACGCGCCAGCGCGAGAGCCGACGTTCGATCAGGACCAGAATCGCGTTGATTGTCAGACCCAACAACGAGATCGCGACGATGCCCGCATACATGTTCGGGATCTGGAAGTTGAGTTGGGAAGCGGTGATCAGATACCCGAGACCGGCTTTGGCCCCGACCATTTCGGCGGCGATCAGCACGAGAATCGACGACGCGGCGGCCATGCGGATACCCGTGAAGATCGTGGGAACTGCGGCGGGCAGAACCACCTTCTGGAACAGCCGAATCGAGGAGAACCCCAGCGAGGCAGCGGACTTGATCAGCAGGGGGTCCACTGTTCGCACACCGGAGATCGTGTTGAGCAGAATCGGGAAGGTGCAGGCGTAGATCACCAGGGCGATCTTCGATTCCTCACCGATTCCGAGAATCAGCACGAAGACGGGAAGCAGAGCCAAGGCTGCTGTGTTGCGGAACAATTCGAGAATCGGGTTGAGGAAGTCGGAGACCGGGCGGTACCAGGCGATCGCGATTCCCAACGGAATCGCGATCGCAATGGCCACGAAGAATCCGGTCAGGGCACGCGTCAGACTGGCCGAAACATGCTCTTGCAATTGTCCGTTCTCGGCGAGAGTGAAGAATGCGGACACAACTTCGGTGAAAGGCGGGAGGAAGACCTTGTCCACCAGCCCGAGCCGAGGTGCCGCTTCCCAGATCCCGAGGAAGATCGCGATCGCAATCGACGGCTTGGCAATCCGCCAGGCGGTGGAACCAATGTAGCGCGCCGCCTTGCCGCCGGCCTGGCTCCGCTGCGCAATGTCAGGTGTTTTGTCGGGCAACGGTTTCGGGGTGGCGACCACCTCCGGCGTCGCCAATGCGCTAGACATGTGCAACCTCCTTGGCAGGATCGAGTTCGCCGGCCCGAGCGCGCTCGACTTCACCGTGCAGCAGCGTCCAGATCCGGTGCCGGAACACACGGAACTCCTCACCTGATCGCACGTCGTCGCCGGACCGGTCGATGTTGATGTCGACGATCGTCTTGACGCGCCCCGGCCTCGAAGTCAGTACTGCAACACGTTGCCCGAGGTAGATGGCCTCGTCGATTCCGTGGGTGATGAACAGGATGGTCTTGCCGGTGGCCTTCCAGATGCGCAGAAGCTCGTCCTGCAGCGACTCTCGCGTCTGTGCGTCCAGCGCTGCAAATGGTTCGTCCATCAGCAACACTTCGGGATCGAATGCCAAGCTGCGGGCGATCGCGACTCGCTGCTTCATTCCACCGGACAACTCGTGCGGATAGCGATCCGCGAAACCTTGCAGACCGACCAGTTCGAGGTAATGCTCGGCGAGCTCGCGCCGCTCGCTCTTCTTCACGCCCTTCGCTTCGAGTCCGAACTCGATATTGTGACGTGCAGTTCGCCATGGAAGTAGCGCGTATTGCTGGAAGACGATTCCCCGATCCAAGCCTGGGCCCGTGATCTGCTTGCCGTCCAGAAGGATTCGACCAGAAGTGGGCGAACTGAGTCCTCCGAGGAGGTCCAGCAGAGTCGACTTGCCGCAACCACTCGGCCCGACGAGGACCAGGAACTCCCCCGGCGCCACGTCGATGTTGATGTCCTCGACCGCGGTGAAAACTTCGTCGGTCCCACGAATGTCGAACTGTTTGGTGACGTGCTCGAGCCGTAGTTTCGGTTCTGTGCTCATTTTGCTGCCTCCCGTGCCTGTCCGTCAGCGCCGCTGTCGGGTGAATACGTTCCGTTGGCGTACGGGTTGAATTCGTTGGTGTAGATGTCCGACGGCTTCAACTTTCCTTCTTCGAGTTCACCGTTACGGGTGAGCCAGTCGATCCACGTGCTGATCTCGGTATCGGTGATCGTTCCGCCGGGACCGGCGACTCCTGGGCTCTTCCAGTAGCTGATGAGCTTGGTGTCCTCGTTGCGTCCGCGGCTGTTGATGATCGACGTCAGCTTCGCGATCACTTCTTCTCGTGGGTGCGTCTGGGTCCAGCGAATGGCCCGTGCTGTTCCCTGTACGAAATCGGCGACCGCCTCCTTGTTCTGCGCGATGTAGTCGTCACGGAACACCAACGTGCCGTATGTGAACGAGCCGAACAGCGATTCGTCGGTGAACAGCTCGCGAAGACCACCGCGTTCGAGCGCTGAGTCACGGAAGACCGAGCCGAGGGTGGCGACATCGATCTGTCCCTGCCGCAGCGCCTGTTCCGTGTTGACCGGCGGAACGACGATCAATTCAACCTGCTTGATCTCGTCAGGCGTAAGTCCCTGCCGCGCAAGCCATTCACGGACGACGAACTCGTGGTGCGCACCGAGGGTGTTCATCCCGACCTTCTTGCCGATCAAGTCCTTCGCCGACTTGATCGGACTGTCGTCGAGTACGTAGTACCCGTTGAAGCTCTCCTTGTCGGAGCCGTAGTACCCGATGACCGAGGTGATCGGTGAACCGGCGGAAGCCAACTTCACCACCGCACCGTTGAACGCTCCACCGAACTCGGTTTGACCGGTCGCTGCGTTCTGAATGCTCTGAGGGCCGCTGGTCGTATCGCCGATCCAGTTGAGCTCCACGTCGTTGAAGTAGCCGAGGTCAGCGGCCAGTTCGGGGTAGATGACCTGTCCGGTGCTGCCCTCGTACCGCAGGACGGTCTTGCCGTCGGCGGTCTTGACGACTTCGTCGGAGGAGCCCGAGCAGGCAACGGCAAGGCTGGACAGAGTGACAAAGGCGACGGCCGCGGCTACCGAGCGCGCGAAACGAGGGCGAATCATGAAGTTGCTTCCTGTAGAAGATGATTGGTTCAGTTCTCGGCTACACCTGTCCGGAGCGCCGTGTGCGGCGCTCGGCACAGGCAGGTGTGGGGAATGTCAGTTCAACGACAACAGTTGAGCGACATGAGCGGGAAAGACCGAAACACGTGAGACTCCAATGAATGTGAAGACAGAATCGAGCCGTTAGTAGTGCCGAAACCATACGTCGGCACCCACTACCTGGGTCAACGGTTACATTCATGCCGGATTTAATGTGTGAGGTCCGTATCATGAGGGCATGCTTTCGCCGACGACTGCGCAGGACTTCGAGCAACACCGTGGCCACCTGACGTCGGTGGCCTACCGTCTCACCGGAAGTTTCAGCGACGCTCAGGATGCGGTGCAGGAGGCATGGATACGCTTGCAAGTCGCACAATCGAGACAAGGAAGCGACCTCGAGATCCGGGAGCTGCGCGGATGGCTCACCACTGTTGTCGGTCGGATCTGCCTCGATCATCTCAAATCGGCCGCAGTCAGAAGAGAAAGCTATGTCGGACAGTGGCTTCCGGAGCCGATCGTCACGCCCGTCGACGCCACCGCGGGCACACCCTCAGCGACACCCGATCCGCTGGAGTACGTCGTGACGCAGGAACAGAATCGTTTTGCAGCCCTCGTCGTCCTGGACACCCTTACTCCCGCTCAGCGCGTTGCCTTCGTCCTGCATGACGGCTTCGACGTGCCCTTCGCCGAGGTTGCGCGCATCCTCGACATCGAAGTAGCCACTGCCCGTCAGTTGGCCTCGCGGGCCCGTAAAGCCGCAGCGTCGGCGTCGGTCCCGGTCAGTAGCGAGGAGCATGCTGCCGCCGTCGAGCGATTGGTGACGGCTATCGCGAGTGGAGATCTGAACGCCGTGATCGATGCACTCGATCCCGATGCCGTCCTGATCGGTGACGCAGGCGGAACGACCCGCACGGCTGTCAACATTGTGCGCGGCAGCGATCGTGTGGCGCGGTTCTACCTGGGATTGGCCCGCAAGTACGGACCGGCAGCGGTGTTCTCGATGTCACCGGTTCTCGTCAACGGACGGCTCGGCGGTGTATTCGCCGGCTCACCAGGGGATGACCAGTACCCGCAGTTCGCCGCTCGCGTCGCCGGCTTCACTGTCCGCGACGGAGTTGTGTGCGCAGCCTACGATATTGCGAATCCAGCCAAGTTCAGCGCTGTGCCGATGCTCGATCACACCGAACCCGAACGCAAGTAACGAGACTCCCATTCCTCGAGGTGTGATCTGGACACCTGCGTTCCGAACCACAGTCGGTGCAGTACATCCGATCCCAGATGATGCAATTCGGTGTGCGTCCTCCACTGCTGCGACGCCCACTCTGGTTCGTTGTGGGCGGCGTCGATCCCGGCCATCGCGCTACCTCGCAGTTCGAAGTCCAGGTCCCGTCGAAGCTCCGAAAGCTCCGACCAATTCGCCTGTGGTGCATAGTGCCTCGCGCGAATTTCGGTCAGCAGCTTGAACAGGACGCTACTCGCCCGTTCGTCGACCCAGATCAGAGTGCGTCGATGCGCACCGCGCCCCACCGTCCACAGGACCACCAACGCCACGAGGACGCCGATTGCAGTCTCGAGCATGCGGCTGAGGATCAGATGTTGGACGGTCCCGTGCGCACCACCGGCCGCGCCGAGGAGAATCGCGAGGGCGGTGATGAAGATGACGGCTATCCCGTAATTCCGCACCAGGAACAGCTCGATCCCGGCCATCAGGACTGCAAGTACCGCCACCAACCACAGACCGGTCGGACTCCAGGCATAGATGGCACCCAACAGAATCAACCCGAGGACGGTTCCGCCGATGCGGTGAATTCCGCGATAGGTGCCCAGTATTCGATCCGGTCCTTGATGAAGGACCATCGCCGCGGCGATCACCGCCCAGTCCGGGCGATCGATGCCGAGCAGGACGGTGAGGGTTCCCGCGGCCATGCAGGCAATGGACAGCCGAAGTGCCGTGACCGACGCTCGGCTGGACGGATTGCAGGCGCGGAGGAACCGATATCGGATCGTCGGATCGGGCAGAGGCGGGTGAGCCCCGACCTCGTCGACGTCGAACGCGGGGTCCGCCATGAGCTCCGGATCGTGGTCGTCGGAGATCGCTCTGGCCATCGAGATCTGCGCTCGTTCGAGTTCACGGGTCAACGGGTGGTCTTTCCCGACGATTGCGCCGCGGTAAAGGCACTGCCACGCGTCGTGCAGCCGAAGTGCTGCAGCGTGGCGTTTGTCTCGCGTGAGTTCGGGTGGGGCGTACGCCGCCTGAGCGTCCGTGTACTCCGCAACGGCCGATACGGCTGCCTGTACAGCGCTGCGTTCGACAGCTCTCGGTGCCCACAGGATTCCCGTCATCGAGACGACCACCGCGCTGATCCCACCGATTGCCGTCCACATCGCAACCTCGACCGGCGGCTGGCCGGGAGTGGCGATCACGGAGCTGATCTCGGTGGTGAGCAACAGAAAGAACGCGCCCGGTGGACCCAATCGAAGCGCGTCGACGGTGAAGGCGCAGGTCGACACCACGACGGCCATGATCAGCACGACAAAGACGAGCAGCACCGTCGGCGCTCCCTCGGCGATGGCTCGGTGGACGGGCTCACCCACTGATGCCCCGATGAAGGACAGGATCGTCAGCGACGTCGCGGCGATACCGACTGCCTTCCACCTGCTCCGGTACGGACGACCCTCACCGTAGATCGATGCAAATGCGCCGAGGCCGACCAGGAGCGAAGCAGACCCGAATCCGAGCAGTGTGGCGATGGCCGCCGGAATCGCCAGGGCGAGGGCGACGCGAACCGCTCCGGGGTACCTGTTTCCCACCGGCGGCAATCCGAACAGGACGCTGCGCGCCGGCCGCGGAGCCGGGAGGTTGGACTCGTGACCCGCTGATGTTTCTTCGGGGTCCACTGCCCATCCTTCGCGCCGGCCTGTTCGTGTCTGTGTCCTCCCATTCTTGCGGGCGGCCGACGCGGAATTCGAGGCGGGTCCGGAGGTCGATTCGACCACCCCGTTATTGACACTCTGTCAACAGTGTGGATGATAGGTGGAGTCGGATCCGCTCGCGGGTCGCACTTCATCGATCGGGAGAATCACGATGACGCAAGGATCTACCGCAACCCGAACCACCGAACGCCGGTCCCCGTGGATGGACGACGAATTGGAGGCCGTGGCCGACCTGGCAAGGAACTTCTTCGCCAAACACGTCACACCGCATCAGAAACGCTTCGCGTCCCAGGGTTTTCCCGACAAATCCGCATATCGGGAACTCGGGACGCTCGGGCTCGCCGGCATGTCGATCCCCACCGAGTACGGCGGCGGAGGAGGAACGTTTGCGCACGACGCCGTGCTGTTCCACGAGCAGGTCATGGCGGGTGATCATTCACTCCAACTCGGCGTGCACTCGGGAATCGTGCCGCACTACCTCAATGCCTACGCCGATCACGAGCACAAACTGCGCTGGCTACCGAAGCTGGTGAGTGGCGAGTGGGTGGGCGCAATCGCCATGACCGAGCCCGGCACCGGATCCGACTTGCAGAACATCACCACCCGCGCCGTCCGCGACGGTGACGACTATCTGATCAGCGGCGCAAAGACATTCATCTCGAACGGTCGCAATTGTGATCTGGTGATCATTGCCGCCAAGACCGATCCCAGCCTCGGAGCGCGTGGAGTGTCGCTCATCGTGGCCGAGGTCGATGACAACACACCGGGTTTCGAGCGCGGGCGAATACTCGAGAAGGTCGGACAGAAGGGCCAGGACACCACCGAGCTGTTCTCCGACCGTTTGCGGGTGCCTGCAACAAACCTGCTCGGGGACCGCGAAGGCACGGGGTTTGCCCAGCTGATGCAGCAGCTACTGCCCGAACGATTGATCTGTGGGGTTGCAGCCACTGCGGCAATGGAGCGTGCCGTCGCCCTCACCGTCGAGTACACCAAATCCCGAAACATGTTCGGGCAAACGCTCTTCGATCTGCAGAACACCCGCTTCGAACTTGCCGAGTGTGCGTCCATCGCTCGTATCTCACGAACGTTCATTGACGACTGCATCGTCAAATACCTTGCCGGGCAGCTCGATGCGACTACCGCCGCGATGGCCAAGTACTGGCTCACCGACCAGCAGTGCGCCGTGATCGACCGCTGCGTGCAACTACACGGCGGGTACGGCTACATACTCGAATATCCCATCGCTCAGATGTACGCCGACGCTCGTATTCAGCGAATCTACGCCGGATCGAACGAAGTCATGAAGGACCTCGTGGCGAGATCACTCTGAGCAATCAGGAATCCGCCTCGCACGCCGGCAGAACGTCACGCACGATGGCGAGCAAACTGCGTACCAACAGAAGGTGCACCTGTTCGCGGTCGAGCGCTCCCGTCACCAACCACTGCTTACTGGCGGCCTTCGCCAATCCTCCGTACGCCACGATCATCGAATGAACAGCAGCCTCGCTGCCTTCACTCGGTCGAATCTCGAGCGCATCCATCATCCGTCGCGCAGCAACGTCGTCAGCGTCCTGCAGGATCCGGTCCATCTCGGGGTCACGGCGGAGGTCGTCGGACATGACAGTCGAGATCCACATGTCGCGATGACGCCAGGCGACGTCGAGCCACCGATCGATCACGGCGCCGATCCGCTTCTCCTGGCTCGCCGATCGCGGAATGCGGTCCACCGCCACTTCGGGAATGAAGACGAATCGCCGCACGACGTCGAGGTACAACTCCCGCTTGGAGCCGAAGTAATGATTGAGCAGCGGACGACCGACCCCGGCCGCCTTGGCCAACTCGGTCATCGAGACGTCGGCAAAAGACTTCTCCTCGAAAACCTTTGCCGCGCTGACAATGATCTGCTCACGCCGGTCTTCAGGACCGAGACGCTTTCCGCCTGTGGCCGACGCGGACGTCATTCTTTTCTCGCGGGCGTGCTGTTGACCGTCGCCTGCGCTTCGACCATGAGCGAAATGTGTTCCACCAAACGCTTTCGAGAGATCTTGGAGGACGGGGTGTGCGCCTGATAGATGAACGCGAGGGCACCGAACAGCCCCACCGAATTGAGTTCGGAGTTCGCGGAGTCGGTTGCCTCGCCGCCGTACATCAGCTCGAGCGACGCGGAGATCGGATTGGTGAACTCCGCCATCAATTCTCGCCCTCGATCCCACAGCGCAGGTTCCGCCTGGGATTCGACGAACATGATGCGTCCACGGCGCGGATCCTTGAATACGTAGGTGGTGAAGGCCTTCACCACGTGACGGATCAGGGCCGACGGTTCGGAAGGCGCCGCCTCGAGAGCGTCCAGAATAGTGTCGCGTGCCCCGAGAACGACCTCGTCGAGCACGGCGACCAGCAGTTCGTCACGATTGGCGAAGCTCTCGTAGAAGTACCGTTCGGTCAGCGCAGCCTCGCGGCAGGTCGCACGCATGGTCGCGGCGGCCGCACCCTCGGTGCCCATGATCTGCAGCCCGGCTTCGATCAGCTGTGCCCGGCGCGCGGCGCGGCGATCTTCTGGTTCCTGCCCACGCCACCTGCGCGGGCCGGTGCGCCGAGCCTCGGTATCCGTCATGTCCCCATGTTCTCACTGACCGGCAGTGCTCTCGACCTCAGGTTATCGCGGCGACCTCGGCAAGCGAACTGACATCGCACGATGTCAATCAATTCAATTCTGACATCAATCGCTGTTGACATCACTTGATGTCAGACTTACTCTTCGTTCAGTTGTTCACGCACCAATCAGGAGGCGTCACACATGGTCGACATCGACCCAACCTCGGGGCCATCGGCCGGTGACGAGGAAACTCGAACTCGCCGAACACGAGTCGTCGTCATCGGAGCCGGTTTCGGCGGCATCGGAACGGCTGTCCGCTTGAAGCAGTCCGGGATCGACGACTTCGTCGTTCTGGAACGTGCCGCGGAGCCCGGGGGGACCTGGCAGGTCAATACCTACCCCGGTGCACAGTGCGACATCCCGTCGATTCTGTACTCGTTCTCGTTTGCGCCCAATCCGAACTGGACGCGGCTGTATCCGCTACAGCCCGAGATCTACGACTATCTCCGGGATTGCGTCCGTCGCTTCGGACTGGCCGGTCATTTCCACTGCAACCAGGACGTGACAGAAGCTTCGTGGGACGAGCAAGCCCAGATCTGGCGGGTACACACTGCGGAAACCGTCTGGGAGGCACAGTTCCTGGTCGCGGCCACCGGCCCGTTCAGTGCCCCCGCCACACCCGACCTTCCCGGGCTCGAATCGTTTCGTGGTCAGATGTTCCACACCGCGGACTGGAACCACGACCACGACCTTCGCGGTGAGCGGATAGCCGTGGTCGGCACCGGCGCCTCTGCGGTGCAGATCATCCCCAGACTGCAACCGCTCGCGGACACGTTGACCGTGTTCCAGCGGACACCGACGTGGATCCTGCCGCATCCGGATCAGCCGATGACCGGCTGGCCAAGCGCTCTCTTCGAGCGGGTGCCGCTCACCCAACGACTGGCACGCAAGGGACTCGACCTGCTTCAAGAAGCCCTGGTACCCGGATTCGTGTACAAGCCGTCACTTCTCAAAGGGCTGGCCGCACTCGGCCGAGCACACCTTCGCCGGCAGGTGCGGGACCCGGAGCTTCGCGCAAAGCTGCTCCCCCACTACGCATTCGGATGCAAGCGTCCGACGTTCTCGAACACCTACTATCCCGCGCTGGCGTCACCCAATGTGGAGGTGGTGACGGACGGAATCGTCGAGGTGCAGGAGCACGGAGTTCTCACCGCGGACGGAACCTTCCGGGAAGTCGACTCCATAGTCATGGGAACCGGCTTTCGGATGGGAGACAACCCGTCTTTCGACATCATCCGAGGCCAGGACGGCCGCAGCCTCGCGCAGACGTGGAACGGCAGTGCCGAGGCCTTCCTCGGCACCACTATCAGCGGTTTTCCGAACTTCTTCATGATCCTCGGACCCAATTCCGTGGTCTACACCTCGCAAGTCGTCACGATCGAAGCCCAGGTCGAGTACATCGTGAGCTGCATTCTTCAAATGGACGAGCGCGGCATCGGCAGCATCGACGTCCGCGCAGACGTGCAACGCGAGTTCGTACGCGCGACAGACCGCCGACTCGCCACCAGCGTGTGGAACGCCGGCGGGTGCAGTAGTTACTACCTCGTCGACGGCGGTCGCAACTACACCTTCTATCCCGGATTCAACCGATCATTCCGGGCCAGGACCAAACGAGCCGACCTCGCTCACTACGCGCAGGTACAACCCGTCTCGTCCGCAGCACTCACCACTGCTCGAGAAAACGTGAGGAGCCGATAATGCTCGGCATCAACGCCTTCCGAGGCACACCCGTCGTCGCACCGTCCGGCGCTCGCCGCTACACCGACGAAGCACATGCGATCGCCGCCCGTGACGTCGAATTCGACTGGGACGGCGTACCACTGCATTACGTGCCGAACGAACCGATGGTCACCCACGTCATCAACTTCATGCATCTCGTGTTACCCGAAGGAGAGCGGGCCATGTCCGCAACGCTCGCCGAAGCACTCCCGCTCATCGAAGACACTCGCCTGCACGAAGAGGTGGTGGGATTCGTCGGCCAGGAAGCAACACACGCGTCGTCGCACAAAGGTGCACGCGAGCATCTTGCGGACCTCGGCATGGACATGAAACCGATGTCACGTCGGATGGACTGGCTCGTGGAGAAGATATTGGGCGACAAAGGATTGACCGGAAAAGCCAAGCACGCCTGGCTCTGTGAACGTCTCGGCTTGTTTGCCGCCATGGAGCACTACACGGCAGTGGTCGGGGAATGGCTGCTCACCGATCCCGCCCTCGAAGATGCCGGCATGCACCCGATGATGCTCGACATGGTGAAGTGGCACGGCGCCGAGGAAGTCGAACACCGCAACGTAGCCTTCGACGCCTACATGTACGTGGACGGCAGCTACGCCAGACGCGTTCGCACGGCGCTGCTGGCCAGCTTCAC
The DNA here is from genome assembly GCF_002076325.1 of Rhodococcus sp. 66b. Classification (NCBI taxonomy): domain Bacteria; kingdom Bacillati; phylum Actinomycetota; class Actinomycetes; order Mycobacteriales; family Nocardiaceae; genus Rhodococcus; species Rhodococcus sp. 66b. The sequence continues at coordinate 73,986 of NZ_MUZB01000002.1, read as the reverse complement.
GTTGTTCGTGCTGTTCATCGCCTCGATGAACTACCTGTTCCGACAGGACCCGTCCACGACGAAGGGCCGACTGTGGCCTCTCCAACTGATAAGCGCCACCCGTCGTGGCCTGGTACCCAACATGAAATTCCTGATCACCGAGATTCCTCCGTATCTGCGGCCGAGCTTCCATCCTTCCCAGATCGGGGACATGGACGTCGCCATGCGTTACCTCGCTCGCTCGCCTGCTGCCAATCGTTCTTCCGAAGCGAGCGCAGGATGAACAAGACGACTGCCGACAGTTCCCACGACGCACCCGACTTCACACCGACCCGGTCGTTGAGGTTTGCCGCGCAAGCCACCGGCGCATACCGCCGAATCTTTGCAGCAAGTCCAGCAGCGCAAATACTTTCGCGCCCCAGCCCGGTCCGCTACAGCGGGCTCGACATGACTCTGGACGTGAAGTCCGTCCGGTCAGAGTGCGACGAAGTCCTGAGTGTCACCTTGACCCCGAGGGAAGGAATCACCCTTCCGTCGTGGATTCCCGGCGCCCACCTCGACATCTTTCTCCCCTCGGGAAGGCAACGACAGTATTCGCTGTGCGGCGACCCCGACGACTTGTCCTCGTATCGGATCGCCGTCCGGAGGATCGACGAGGGTGGGGGCGGCTCGCGCGAGATACACGAGTCGCTGAAACCCGGCATGGTTGTGGACGTCCGAGGGCCACGCAATGCATTTCCGTTTGTCGCGGCTCCGTCGTACCTCTTCGTTGCGGGCGGAATCGGGATCACTCCGCTCCTTCCCATGGTGCAACGTTGTCACCGCCGCGGAATCCCGTGGCGTTTGGATTATCTCGGACGATCTCGGACGGCCATGCCATTTCTCGACGAGATCGAGGAATACTCCAGCGGCCGGGTAACCATCCGACCGGACGACGAGTTGGGCCCGACGGATATCGAAACACTGGTCACTGCTGCGGATCCCGGTGCCGCGGTGTACACGTGCGGACCGGCGCCGCTGATGAACATGGTGCGCGCGGCGACCTTCGCCGGCAATCCGACCGGATCGGTGCACAGCGAGAGGTTCTCCCCACTCCCGGTAGTCGACGGCAAGGAGTTCACGGTGCATCTGGCGCGCACCGGTCTCACCGTCGATGTGGGCGAGTCCGAAAGTGCTTTGGCTGCGATACGACGTGCACTTCCCGGAGTCGCTTATTCCTGCCAACAGGGCTTCTGCGGTACGTGCAAGGTTCGGGTGCTCTCAGGGAGCGTCGATCATCGAGACACCTTGCTCACCGAATCCGAACGTACAGATTCGATGTTGACCTGTCGATCACGTTCCACCGGTGCATCTTTGGTGGTGGACCTGTGAGGGGAGAATTCTCTCTTGCGGCCGCCGACGCAGACTTCGTTCGATCCGCGCCGCTGGTGATCACTCACCGGATCGAATCCGAAGCGACGTGCGAAAGCTTGTGGCAGACGTTGACCTCGGACGGAGCGCTCACGTCGTGGGCGCGCGGGATCACCGGCGCCGACTGGACCTCGGCCAGACCATTCGGCATCGGGACTACGCGAACCGTGCGCGCCGGCGCTTTTGCTGCACTGAACGAGAGATTCTTCCTCTGGGACGAGGGGCACCGAATGACGTTCTACGTGGAGTCAGCGTCACTGCCGGGGTTCAAACGCTTCGCCGAAGATCTGGTGCTGGAACCGACTTCGACAGGCAGCCGCCTCACCTGGACATTCGCCGTACAAGCGCAGTTGTGGTTCGCCCCGATTCTGGCTCTGTCCCGACCGATCCTCGAACGCGTCACTCGCAGCTGGGCCGACGGCGCCGTCCACCACACACTTCAAGGAACTCCACAATGACGGCGACCGAGATCGACACGACCACACAGGCGTCCGACGACACGGTGACACAGGCAGTGCGCGACGCCCGAACTGCTTCCGAGTGGTGGGCAGAACTGACATTCGAGCAACGCGCTCGTCGACTGGATCGGTGGCGTGGAATCATCGCTCGTCGAGCATCCGAACTCGCCGACGTCGTGCACCGGGACATGGGCAAGCCGCACCCTGACGCGATGCTCGAAATCGCCATGGCACTCGAACATCTCGCGTGGGCGTCGAAGAATGCCCGAAAGGTATTGGGCAGGCGCAGCGTCCGCTCCAGTTTGTTGACGGTCAATCAGGCCGCCTCGGTGGAGTATCGACCTCTCGGGGTGATCGGTGTGATCGGTCCGTGGAACTATCCGGTCTTCACCCCACTCGGTTCGCTCTCGTTCTCGCTGGCTGCAGGCAACGCCGTGGTCTACAAGCCGAGTGAGTTCGCGCCGGCAGTCGGGCAATGGTTGGTCCGAGCGTTTGCCGAGGTCGTCCCTGAACATCCTGTGCTGCAAGTTGTCACAGGCGACGGTTCGGTCGGCGCGGCACTGTGCCTGGCCGGTGTCGACAAGATCGGGTTCACCGGATCGACCGCGACGGGCAAGAAAGTCATGGCAGCGTGCGCCGGGACCCTCACACCGGTGTTGATGGAATGTGGCGGTAAGGACGCGCTCATCCTTGATGCCGACGGAAATGTTGGTGCCGCCGCGGATGCTGCGGTGTGGGGCGCATTGTCCAACTCCGGTCAAACCTGTCTGGGCGTCGAGCGTGTATACGTGCACGAACAGGTATACGACGAGTTTATCGACAAGACAATCACTTTGGCTGCCCGAGTTCGTGCGGGCCCGGGGGCCGAAGACAAGATCGGTCCGATCACCATGCCCTCGCAAGTGGCTGTAATCCGGCGCCACATCGTCGACGCGGTGTCTCGAGGTGGACGTGTCGTTCTCGGAGGGCTCGGCTCGATCTCCGGCCAGTATGTGCAACCGACCATCATGGTCGACGTCCCCGAAGACAGCCTCGCCGTCACGGAGGAAACTTTCGGCCCGACGATGACGATCACCAAGGTCGCCTCGATGGACGAGGCGGTGGAGTTGGTCAATGCGTCGCCATATGCATTGGGAGCAAGCGTGTTCGGCAAGGATGGAGTGGCTGTTGCCGATCGGCTCCGATCCGGAGGAGCGTCGGTGAACTCTTACGTGATGTATGCCGCGGTTCCCAACCTGCCACTGGGTGGGGTCGGAGCATCTGGTTTCGGACGCGTTCACGGCCCAGATGGTCTGAAGGAGTTCACCTATGCCCGGTCGATGACCAGGCAACGATTCCGTTCGCCCCTACCACTGACGACGTTTCGACGGACCGCCCGAATCGACTGGCTGGTCAAGGTTCTCATCCGCGCGCTACACGGAAGGCACTGAAGAAATGACGGGACGCATGTCCGCAATTGCGGGAACAGTCCGCGATCTGGGCATTCCACTGCCCGGACGCCGAATCGACTACGACGTTGCCGGAAAGGTCGTGCTGATCACCGGCGGAGGCGACGGTATCGGTTCCGCGCTGGCGCGCACTCTCCACCGGCGTGGGGCCACCGTGGCGCTGGTCGACGTCAACGAAAGTTCATTGGCAACGGCCGAGCGCTCATTCGAGTCACAGCGAGTCGTGACGGTGACGGCCGATGTCCGAGATCGGGACGGCATGACCGCAGCCGTGCAAACGATCATCGAGCAGCTGGGCAGAATCGACGTCGTGGTGGCCAACGCCGGAATCACCCCTCCCCCGGCAACATTGCGCCAGATCGATCCCGACGCATTCGATCGCGTGCTCGACGTCAATCTCACCGGCGTCTTCAACACAGTGCATCCGACCATCGACGAGGTGATCCGCAACAGTGGGCACATCGTCGTCGTGTCATCGGCGGCGTCGTTCGCCCCCGGTTTGGGCGGCGCTTCGTACATGATCAGCAAGGCTGGGGTCGAAGCGCTCGGCCGGGCGCTGCGTCTCGAGGTTGCCGGTTACGGCGCCACTGCCGGCATCGCGTACTTCGGGATGGTGGATACACAACTTGCACGCGCCACACTCGACGACGACGAGATCGGGCGCAAACTCGACGCTCGACTACCCGGTCCCCTCCGTCATCGAATCTCCCCAGACCGTGCCGCCACGGTGATCGCAGACGCGATCGCGCGCCGCGCCGCGCGGACCCTTGCCCCCGCTGCCTGGGAACCCTGGGCGTGGGGACGCGGATTCATCAATGTCCTGGCCGACGGCTATCTGGCCAGGGACAAACAGGCACACGACCTGATCCGCGAACTCGAAGACAGAACCACCGCTGCGGCCCCGACGAATGCATCAGCCCTGACAAAGGCATCCAGGAGAACATCATGACCACGTTGTGTGCAGCCTTCCAGCGAGTGTCGGCGGTAGCGCCCGACGCGGTGGCCCTGCGAGACATCGGCGATGCGCGAACACTGACGTGGCGCGAGTACGCCGAACAGGTCCGCGAGGTTGCCGCGGGATTGGCCGGAATCGGCGTGGGACACGGCGATACGGTTGCCCTGATGATGAGTAACCGCATCGAGTTCTATCCGATCGACGTCGGTGCCCAACATCTCGGCGCGACGTCCTTCTCCATCTACAACACGTCGGCACCCGAAGCCATCCGTTACATCCTCGCCAATTCCGGTGCACGGGTTCTCGTCTGCGAAGACCGGTACGTGGATACGGTCCGCCGCTCGGGCGCCACACTCGAGACGATCGTCGTCGTCGACGCGCAATCGCATGTCCACCAGCCCGGCACCGTGACCCTGGAGCAGATGAAGAATTCTGCCGCATCGGATTTCGATTTCGAGGGCACCTGGCGTGCGGTGAAACCGAACGACGTCGCCACGTTGATCTACACCTCCGGCACGACCGGCAACCCCAAGGGCGTCGAGACGACTCATGCATGCCTGTTGTTCGAAACCAACGCCGTAAGCGCTGTACTCCCCGTCGAATTCGGCGACCGCATCACCTCGTACATGCCGTCGGCGCACATCGCCGATCGGCTCACCTGCCTGTACATGCAAATGGTGTTCGGCACCCAGATCACTGTCGTACCGGATCCGAGCCAGGTAGCGGCCGCGCTTCCGGACTGTCGCCCCACGATCTGGGGCAGCGTCCCCCGTGTGTGGGAAAAGCTGAAGGTTGCAGTCGAATCGGCTGTCGCCAACGAACCGGACGACGCGCGGCGAGCGGCGTTGCAGTGGGCACTCGACGTCGGTCGCACTCGTCTCGCACACTTACGAGCCGGTGAAACAGTCCCCGCCGAACTGGAAGCGGACTACGCCCGAGCCGATACGATGGTTCTGTCCGCTCTGCGTGCGAAACTCGGTTTTGCCGAACTGAAGTGGGCCATCTCTGGCGCCGCACCGATTCCGCCGGACACGTTGGCATTCTTTGCGGCCCTGGGAGTTCCGATCTCGGAGATCTGGGGAATGTCCGAGCTGACATGCATCGCGAGCACCGCGCCGGCCGAGCCGACCAAGCTCGGAACGGTCGGAAAGTTGCTCCCAGGCATGGAAATGCGCATCGAGGCGGACGGCGAGCTACTGGTTCGAGGCCCGTTGGTCATGAAGGGGTACCGCGGCGAACCGGCAAAAACGGCCGAAGCGATCAGTGCAGACGGGTGGCTCTCGACCGGAGATGTCGTCACCGCCGACGCGGACGGCTACCTCACGGTGATCGATCGTAAGAAGGAGTTGATCATCAACGCGTCGGGAAAGAACATGTCACCGGCCGCCATCGAGACGGCAGTGAAGACGTCGTCGTCGTTGATCGGTGAGGTCGTGACGATCGGAGACGGCCGAAAGTTCAACACAGCGTTGATCACACTCAGCGCCGACGCCGCGGTCGGAGCGGCACGCTCACTGGGACTTGCGGCCGAGGCCGCGGTACTCGCCAAGGACGCTCGGATCGTCGACGTCGTTGCAACTGCTGTCTCCGAGGGAAACTCGCGTCTGTCGAGGGCCGAGCAGATCAAGCGGTTTCACGTACTCACCACGTTCTGGGAGCCAGGCGGCGACGAGCTGACACCGACGATGAAGCTCAGGCGCAAGCCGATAGCCGAGAAGTACGCATCCGAAATTGCAGCCCTCTATGCGGATTCGGTCGTAGAGGACGTCTACGAGCCTGCGCCCTGCGCATAGATCAGCGTCTCGGTGGCCTTGACCACAAACGTAGCGGCCGATCCCGGAACCAGATCGAGTTCGGCCGCTGCGCTCGCCGTGATGTCGGCAGACAAGCCCGGCTGGCCGGCTTCGTCCTCCGCTCGCACTCGGACGACATCGCCTCGGTTTTCGATCTCCGCGATCGTGACCGCAAACGCATTTCGTGGGCTGCCGTGCGGCGGATCCAGGAAGACCGACACTGCTCGCGGCTCGAAGACCGCCACGGCGGCGCTGCCGGCCGGTAGGTCGGTCTCCGTCTGGCCCGCGATATCCACCCCGACCGGACTTCTGAGCACTCCGTCTCCGGCCATCGTGCCGCTGCGCAAGTTGATTCCGGCGATGCGTGCTGCGAATGCACTACGCGGGCGGGTCAGAACTGTTCGTACGTCACCACGTTCGACGACCCGGCCACCGTCCATGACGACAACCGTGTCGGCCAGCGCCAGTGCGTCCAGAGCGTCGTGCGTGACGAGTACGGCAGTGCGATCGCCGGTCCTGAGCACTCGGCGCAGTAACGACCGCAGCGCGGGGGCGGAGGCGACATCGAGCGCGGACATCGGTTCGTCGAGTAGAAGCAGTTCGGGTTCAGCAGCCAATGCCCTCGCCACTGCAACCCGTTGCGCTTGGCCACCGGAGAGTTGTGAAGGTTTGCGGTCAGCCAAATCGCCGGCGTCGACTGCGTCCAGCCAATGGCGCGCGGACTCGGCGGAATCGCGACGCGACCGCCCTGCACTGCGCGGCGCGAACGCCACGTTCGCAGCCGCACTGAGATGGGGAAAGAGAAGTGCCTCTTGCGCGAGTAGGGCAGTGCCGCGCCGATGGGGTGCCAACGCGACTCCCCTAAGAGTATCGGTGAGAACGCGGGAATTGAGTTCGATCAATCCGCGCCGCGGATGATGCAGTCCGGCTACCGCCGCCAGTACCGTCGACTTGCCGGCGCCGTTCGGCCCGAGGATGGCGGTCACCTCGCCCGCCGCGACGTCGAACGTCGCAACGACGTCGCGCTCCGGAATCTCGATGTCGACGTGGAGGCCACTCACAACGAACCCGCCGATCCGCGTCCACGCACCGCAACCACGATGACCACCGCGACTACGACCAACACCAGCGAAAGCGCTACCGCTGCATCCGGATCGGTCTCGCGCTGGAGATAGATTTCCAGCGGCAGGGTACGCGTCACCCCTTGCAGACTCCCCGCGAAGGTCAGCGTCGCACCGAATTCCCCCAGTGCGCGAGCGAAAGCCAGAACTGCCCCTGACACCAGACCGGGAAGCACCAGCGGCAGAGTCACCCGGCGAAGCACGGTGGTCGGGCGGGCTCCGAGCGTCGAGGCAACGGCCTCGTATCTTGTACCCGCAGTGCGTAGTGCACCTTCGAGGCTGACGACGAGGAACGGTAGCGCAACAAACGTCTGCGCCAGGACCACCGCAGTTGTCGAGAATGCTATCTGGATGCCGAGCACTTCCAACTGCTCACCGATCAACCCTTTGCGCCCGAACGTGTACAGCAACGCGATACCGCCCACCACGGGCGGCAGAACCAGCGGGAGCAGAATCAACGATCGAAGAACGGACAGTCCCCGAAAATGACTGCGCGCCAATACCGCGGCCATCGGTACCCCGAACAGGATGCACAGCAGCGTGCTCATTGCCGCTGTCTTCAAACTCAGTTTCAACGCGGCAACCGACGATTCGGAAGTCACGAGTTCCCAGAACTGCGACCACTGCACGGTGGCCAGCATCGCCGCCAAGGGCGCGATGACAAACGCTCCGCCGATCAGCGCCGGAAGGTAAATCCATACCGGCAACCCGAGCGGAGCCCGGACTGCCGGTCTTAGGTGTGTCACGGGGCAGCGAATCCCGCGTCACTCAGAACTGCCAGGCCCTTGGGCCCCTTCACGAGATCGACGAATTTGGTTGCCGTTCCCGAATTCTTCGAATCCTTCAGCACCGCAATCTGGTACAGGTTGACCACCGTGGTGGCTTCCGGGAACGCGACCGTCTGCACCTTGTCACCCGCGGACTTCGCGTCGGTGACGTAAACGATGCCGGCATCGGCCTGCCCGGACGTCACCTTGTTGAGAACGTCCGTCACCGACGATTCCTCACTGACGGGCGAGAGGGTCTCACCTGTGGCCGTCTCGACCTTCTTCGTAGCCGCGCCGCACGGGACCTGCGGAGCGCAGATCACCAGTTGTGTCCCCTCCTTTGCCAGATCTGCGAAGGACGCGATGCCCTTCGGATTGCCAGGCGGTACAACGATCGTCAAGGTATTGCTCGCGAAATCCGAGGGCGACCCCGCGACGACACCGGCATCGGTGGCCTTGGTCATGTTGGCGGCGTCAGCCGAGGCGAACACGTCAGCCGGTGCGCCCTGGGTGATCTGGGCGACGAGATCCGAGGACCCGGCAAAGCTGAATGTGACCGATGAACCGGGGTTCTCGGACTCGAACTCCTTGCCGAGTTCGGTGAAGCTGTTCTTGAGTGACGCCGCCGCGAAGACGGTGATGCTTCCCGTGGCACTGTCACTGGAAGTGGTCGTGGTCGGAGCGGCCGACGACGTCTCCGACGACGAATTGTCGGAGGAACTACAACCTGTCACCAGGGCAAGCGAAAAGGCACCTGCTGCAACAAGTCCGACTACACGCTTCACGAATTTCCTCCAGTATGTTCAGAACTACGGCGTTTCCACGATGACCGTGGTGGCCTTCACGATTGCGACTCCGATACTCCCGACCTCGAGTCCGAGCTCCCGAACCGCGTCGGTACTCATCAACGAGACGACAGTGAAGGGCCCACACTGCATTTCGACCTGGGCCATCACCTTGTCGGTGACGACCTTGGTGACGAGGCCGGCGAACCGGTTGCGGGCCGAACTCGCACCCGTGAGCGGATCGGCCGGTGCGGGTCCGGCGTTGGACCGGGCGAAGCCCGCCAACTCGGCACCGTCGATGACCTTGCGGCCGGAGTCGTCCGTCGTCGCGGTGAGAAGCCCACCGTCGACCCACCGTCGAACGGTGTCGTCACTGACACCGAGCAGACCGGCAGCTTCGCGGATTCGAATGTTGGGCACCAGGTGATCGTAGGTCGCAAGTGCGGACCTAACAAGCCGAAATACTCCGCAGATGCGTGAACTAGTCAATCATGATCACGTATCTGCGGAGCATTGTCGATAGTTGCCGTAGACGAGTCAGCGCATCATTCTTCGGCCCAGGGCACGCGGCAGGAGTCGGTGCTGAACCCTTGCTCGGTGATCCCCAACGCCGAATACATCCGGGCGCGCATGTTTTCGAGCCCGATCTGATACGTCAGTTCCACGACGCCCGCTCGCCCGAACCTGCGCTCGAGATCCGCGACCTGCTCGTCCGTCACCCCGTTCTCCCCGTGCGGGTCACCGGTCATGGCATCGGCGTAGGCGATCGCGGCCCGCTCGTCCTCGCTGTACTTCGGTGAATCCCGGTAATTCGCGATCCCTTTCAGCTTGTCGATGTCCAAACCGTCCAGGCGCGAGAGCATCGTCCCGAAGTCGACACACCACGAGCAGCCGACAGTCCAGGCGACGCGATAGACGGCCAGTTCACGAATGTTCGACGGCAGCACCTTCGACGCCTTCTGCACGGCCATCTCGTGACGGGCAGCCGCGACGAACAATTTCCGATGGTTGGCCAGGACGGCAAAGGGCTCGGGGACTTCGTCGTACTGCCTGGCGGCGAATTTGTATGCCACTTTGATCAACGGACTGGCTTCTGACGGTGTCACTGCGGGAATGCGAGTCATGGCAAGCCTCCGTATGTTCTGGGGCACCGGATTCGATGCTCTCTACAGAGTTGGACGATGGCGGCGATTCAAACGTGACAAGCACCGCGTTCGAGCGGATGTGAGGATGCGGTGTCAGCCGACTAAGCTGCAAAGATGCCTTCGACGCCCCGCAACCGCACCGTCTCGCGTCTGCAGCCGTTCGCATCCACGATCTTCGCCGAGATGACAGCGTTGGCCACACTTCACGACGCGGTCAACCTCGGTCAGGGCTTTCCGGATACCGACGGTCCTGCGGCCATGCTCGAAGTAGCGCGTCGAGCCATCGCCGAAGGCGTCAATCAATACCCGCCCGGTCCGGGCATGCCCGTCTTGCGCCAAGCCATCGCGGAGGATCGGCGCATCCGCTACGGACTCGACAGTGATCCCGACTCCGAAGTTCTGGTCACCGTCGGCGCCACCGAGGCGATCAGTGCTGCAATTCTCGGACTGGTCGAACCCGGCGAAGAAGTAGTGCTGATCGAGCCGTACTACGACTCCTACGCTGCATCCGTCGCATTGGCAGGCGCTGTGCGTCGGACTGTTCCGCTGGTCGCCGCGGGAGACGGATTCGCGGTCGATCTCGATGCATTGCGCGGCGCGATCACCGCCAAGACGAAGATGCTGATCGTCAACAGTCCTCACAACCCCACCGGCACCGTATTCACTGACCACGAACTTCGAGCGATCGCCGAACTCGCGTGCGAACGCGACCTGATCGTGTTGAGTGACGAGGTCTACGAGCACTTGGTCTTCGACGGCCTCACCCACACACCGATGGCGTCGCTCCCGGGCATGCGTGAGCGCACCGTCACTGTGTCCAGTGCCGCAAAGACTTTCAATGTCACCGGCTGGAAGACCGGCTGGGCGATCGGCCCCCGAGAACTCATCGACGGAGTCCGTGCCGCCAAGCAGTTCATGTCATTTGTTGCCGGTGCACCATTCCAACCGGCCGTTGCCTACGCGCTGACCAACGAACAGCCGTGGGTCGTCGAACTTCGACAGAGCTTGCAGGGCAAACGGGACGTACTCGGAAAAGCTCTGACCGAGGCCGGTCTCACGGTGCATTCCGGCGGCGGCACGTACTTCCTCCTTGCCGACATCAGACCGTTGGGTGAAACCGACGCGGGAGATTTCTGTCGCGCCCTACCCGAGCGTATCGGCGTCGCGGCCGTACCTGTCGACGTGTTCGCGGACAACCGCGACGATTGGAAGCACCTGGTGCGCTTCGCCTTCTGCAAGCAGGACCACATTCTTTCCGAAGCTGCACGCCGTCTCCACCTGCTCCAAGGAGCAGCGCACCCATGACAGCGCGGACCATCCCGACCGCATTCGTCCACCGCTACCTCGCGTTCTCGCCGGACAACGACGTCGATTTGTCTGGTGCACTGCGAGCTGCTGGGATCGACCTGGAGACATTGTCGGACGCTCGCGCACGGCTGACCCCAACTCAGGTCACCACCTTCATCCAAACCACGTGGCAGATCACCGACGACGAATTGTTCGGCCTCGGATCCGCCCCGGTCCCCCGTGGCACTTTCCGATTGATCTGCCTGACGTTGATCCATTGCCCTGACCTCGGATCAGCGTTCGCTCGAATGTCCGACGTGATCCGTGCGCTACCGGCTCTGGCCCCACTGGCGATCGAAAAGGGCGAGGAAAGCACGCGGGTGAGCTTCGCAGTCCGAGCTCGCGAAGGCGTCGCCGAACCTGATGTCGCAGAACGTGTCACAACCGATTTTGTCCTGATCTTGCTGCACCGATTTTCCGCGTGGTTGATCGGAAAGCGCGTCCGACTTCGGGCAGTCGAATTTCCGTACTCGGCACCGGATGCGCGGTTGGCGCAGGACTACGACTACATCTTCGGAGCGCCGGTCACCTTCGGCGCGCAGCGAGCGGCACTGGAGTTCGACAACTCGGCCATGCGCGCACCGATCATCCAAACCGAGGAGACGTTGGAGGAGTACCTCCGAGAATCTCCGATTCAGCTCATGTCCGAACGCGACTACGACAGCACTGCGTCGGCGCAGGTGCGACGGGTCCTGGAACTCGGGGTGAAGGGGCGAACCTCCACGGCCGAGGAGATCGCCGAGATGCTCTCGATCAGCGTTCCCCATCTGCGTCGACTGCTGCGGCGTGACGGAACATCACTGAATCAACTACGCGAGGAAGTGCTCCGCGACGTAGCCATCGCTGGTTTGCGGCGCGGAGAATCCGTCGAAGTACTCTCGGCGCGATTGGGGTTCTCCGAGCCCAGCGCGTTCCGTCGGGCCTTCAAACGATGGACCGGCGACACTCCGAGTTCGTACCGCTAGCTGACGCAGAACTCGTTTCCTTCGGGATCGGTCATCGTGATCCACACGCTCGGCCCCTGCGCTCCCCGGTGCAGGATCGTCGCCCCCACCGTCTCGAGGTGCGCTGCGACATCCTCGCGCTTGTCGCCCACTCGTATGTCGAAATGGAGCCGGTTCTTCACCGTCTTCGATTCCGGAACCAGTTGGAACAGAACGCGGGGACGTTCGGGATGCTCCGGATCGCTGATGGCTGCACCTTCGCGCCAGACGAGAACGCCCTCGAAGGTCGTGGTGTCAGATTCCTTGGCGTGACCAGCAGCGACGAGGCCCCTGATGAAGTCTTCGTCGCTGGGCTCCGCTGCCCACCCGAGTGCTGCGGCCCACCACTTCGCCTGTTCGTGCGGATGTGCCGAATCTACTGTGACTTGAAATTCGTATCCCATGTTCCGACGTTAACGCCGACCACCGACACCTAGTGAAGGTTCAGCCGAGCCCGGGCATCAGTCGACACTCTTGATGGTCTTCATGGTGATCAGCGATGTCACCCGCGAGACAGCCGGAAGCCCGCTGAGCTTGGTGACCATGAAGTTCTCGTACGTCGCGAGATCTTTCACCGCGACCCGAATGAAGTAGTCGGGAATTCCGAACAACCGCCGACATTCGATCACTTCGTCGAAGGCGGCGACCTGGGATTCGAAGTCCTCGATGGTCGCCTGGTCGTTGACTCCGATCTCGGCGGTGACGATCACTTGAAATCCTCGGCCAAGCGCTTCCTGACTGACGATCGCGCGGTACCCGGTGATGATTCCGTCGGCTTCGAGCTTTTTCACGCGGCGCAGGCAAGGGGACGGTGTCAGACCCACCAGATCCGCCAATTCCGTGTTCGTCAGACTCGAGTCCTGACGGAGGTGAAACAAAATTGCGTCATCCATGGCATCCATCGCACTATTATTGCGCACTGTTCAATATGTGGGCATTCTGAGCAATCGATCACCTCGATCTTTGTTATAGATTTGCGTCGTGATCGAACCAGCTTCGTCGACGGCCGCGCCTGCCGTCGAACTCTCGCCGCGAACCCCGGCGTGGCGGCACGCCTTCCAACTGTCGCTGCCGGTCGGATTCGGCCTGCTCCCACTCGGGATAGCCCTGGGCGTTCTTGTGGTCCAACAGGGCCTCAACCCTTGGTGGGCAGTCGCTTTCACCTCGCTGATCTACGCCGGATCGCTGGAGTTTCTCGCCGTCGGAATGGTCGCGGCCATGACACCACTGCCGTACGTCGCTCTGACCGCACTGCTGGTCAACTTTCGACATGTGTTCTACGCCTTGAGTTTTCCGCTGGAAAAGATTCGCAACCCCTTCGCCCGCTTCTACAGCATGTTCGCGCTGACCGACGAGGCCTATGCGATGTCGGTAACTGCCGATCCCAAGGCACTCACCGGACGCGTCATCGTCTACTCCCAGCTGTACCTCCACGGCTACTGGATCGGTGGCGCGATCCTGGGCGCGACGGCAGGACAGTGGATTCCGGACTCGATAGTCGGTCTCGACTTCGCTCTGACCGCACTGTTCGTCGTCCTCTCGATCGAGGCAATTCGCGCACAAAACGGATTCGCGGTGCCGGTCGCTGCGGTCACCTGCGCTCTGGTCGCCCGGCTCGCAGCCCCGGATCACATGCTGCCAATTGCAATGGGCGCCTTCGTGCTCTTCCTGATCGGCCGCTTTGTCTACGACTCACGAAAGGCGAAGATCGATGCCTGACACCTCGTACATCTTTGCGGCGGTCGCAGTCATGGCCGTGGTCACCTTCGCGCTGCGCGCAATCCCCTTCGCCGCGCTCATGCCGCTGCGCTCCTCCGCCCTGGTCGGCTACCTCGGCATCTACATGCCGGCCGGCGTCATGCTGATCCTCGTGATGTATTCACTCAAAGGGGTGTCGATCACCGCCCCGTCTCACGGCCTCCCCGAACTGATTGCAGTGTGTGCCACAATCGCCGCGCACCTGTGGCGAAAGAATGCCGTCCTGAGCATCGTTGTCGGAACGACGATCTACGTTGCGCTGGTCAATACCGTGTTTGCCTGAGCAATTCCCATCCGGGAGCAAAGCAGCTTTACTCCCGTATGGGTGATTTGTAACCTCCAGGCGCTTATCTGAACAGTTGAACACTTATACGATTTCAGTAGGGTGGCCGCCGGCCGCGACTGAAAGATCGGTGAGGTTCGATGTCCACGACAATGACCACGACGGGCACCCGAATCGCCGGCGCTTGGCACAGTCTGGATCGAGGCCAGCGTCGAAGCATCATCGGAATGACCGTCACCGTCGTTGCACTCAACGTCGTCGGGTGGGCAGTTCTTCTCGGTCTGGTTGTCCCCGGCCACTACACGATCGAAGGCAGTGTCTTCGGCATCGGACTCGGTGTCACGGCGTACACGCTCGGCATGCGCCATGCTTTCGACGCCGATCACATCGCCGCCATCGACAACACCACTCGGAAGTTGGTGGCGGACGGCAAGAAACCGATGTCCGTCGGTTTCTGGTTTTCACTCGGACACTCCACCATCGTCTTTGTTCTCGTCGCACTTCTGGCGTTGGGTGTGCGGCAACTTGCCACCAGCCTTTCCGACGACAACTCCGATCTGGAAAAGTGGACCGGCTTGTTCGGCACAACCATTTCCGGAACGTTCCTGATCTTGATCGGCCTCCTGAATCTTTTCTCTCTCATCGGGATTCATCGGGTGTACACGAAGTACAAGGCCGGAACCTTCGACGAGGAACAACTCGAGAAAGAACTCGACAGCCGCGGCGCCCTCAACAAGATCCTGGGCCCGGTGATGAAGATGGTTCGCAAGCCCGGGCACATGTACCCGGTCGGTCTGCTGTTCGGACTGGGATTCGACACCGTCACCGAAGTGGGACTGTTGGTGATCGCCGGCGGCGCTGCAGCGACAGGGCTCCCGTGGTATTCGATCCTCGTTCTACCGATACTCTTCTGCGCCGGGATGTCTCTGTTCGACTCGATCGACGGATCGTTCATGAACTTCGCTTACGGTTGGGCATTTGCCCAGCCAGTACGAAAGATCTACTACAACATGGTGATTACCGGACTCTCGGTGGCAGTGGCACTGCTGATCGGGACCCAGGAAATCATCTCGATCTTCACCGACAAACTCGACATCCACGACGGGATTCTCGGCGCCATCGGGAACTTGGATCTCGGCGCGATGGGCTTCATCATCGTCGGACTCTTCGTCGTCACATGGATGATCGCCCTCCTCGTGTGGCGGTACGGCCGCATCGAAGAACGGTTGCAAGCGCAGTCCGGTGCAGCAGTAGCACGACGAGCGACAGCAGACGAAGCGATGTGAGTTCGACTCGGTCACGCAGAATCATGGGCCACCCGAAAGCGAATAGCTGATGTACGTCTCGCCCCATTTCAGGTACGCGCTCGACGTCGCCTGGCCGCGGATCTGGTCGTTCTGCCACTGGTAGACAGCGCGCCACGGAAATACGGAACTCACTTGTTCCAAGGCGTACTGCTCACGGTGGCCTTGCGCGTATCGCTGTTCGAGGTCTTCACGAGTGCGCGGCGGGAAATTACTGATCAGATAGGTCCGGCCGAGAGACTCGATGCGTCCTGGCGGCGCAAAGACATCAGCGCTGCGATAAGTGAAGGCCGCATACAGGTAGGCCGCCACCACAATCGTTGCCAGCGCTACCGCGCCGATCTTGAATGCACGTCGAAGCAGGGTCGGCATGGCTCACAGTACAACGACTGCGTCCCGATCTGATGCGGGTCGGCGGCAGCCGCACCTCCCGATTTCCTCGAGCCCAGACCACCTTCCGACTAGTACGGTGAGATCACCGGCAACCGATCTACGGCAACGATGGCGGACTCGCTCGACAACCCAGCGCCCTCTGCCACAGGTGAGGGCACATCGCGGCCAATCATTGCGGGCACCACGCACCAGTGCGGTCCATACGAGGGTCCCCCATGGGAAATCAGTTTCCGTCGCACAGCCTCCACGACCGAAGCCTTCCGCCCTGCGTCTGGTCTCTATGAGCCGACGCGCTGCGAGAGCTCGACGAGCCGGTTCGAGAATCCCCATTCGTTGTCGTACCAGGCGAAAACCTTCACTTGTTCGCCGACGACCTGTGTGAGGGGCGCATCGAAGATTGCCGAGTGGGGATTGCCGACTATGTCGGCAGAGACAAGTGGCGCCTCCGAATAGGCAAGGTAAGACGAGAGTTCGGGAGTCTGCGATGCGACGCGAAACGCTTCGTTGATCTCCACGACAGTCGCCGGTCGTGAGAGATGGGCAGTGAGGTCGGTGATAGAACCGACTGGCACGGGGACGCGCAGCGAGAGTCCGGTCAATTTTCCGTCCAACTCTGGGATGATCCGCCCGATGGTGGCGGCGGCGCCGGAGGAAGTCGGGATCGTAGACAATGCCGCGGCGCGGGCGCGCCGGAGATCGCTGTGAGGAGCATCGTGGAGGCGCTGGTCGCTGGTGTAGGCGTGGATCGTCGTCATCAGTCCGGACTCGATGCCGAACGCCTCGTGCAGCACCTTAACCATCGGTGCGAGGCAGTTGGTCGTGCAGGATCCGTTCGAGAATACGTCCTCCGACATGTCGAGGACGTCGTCGTTTACTCCGAGTACAACTGCAGAGACATCACTGTCGGCGGGAGCCGAAATGATCACCTTTCGCGCTCCCGCTGTCAGGTGTTGGCGAGCGTTGACCGAGTCCGTGAATCGGCCGGTCGACTCTATGACGACATCGACGCGTTCGGCTCTCCAGGGGATGAGGGACGGCTCGCGCTCAGAGGTAACGCGAATGCGCTTTCCTGCAACGAGAATCGCGTCCCCGTCGACCTCGACGCCGTCCAGATGACCGGACACCGAGTCCCACTCCAGGAGCGAAGCGAGGGTTGCGGCGTCGGCGATGTCGTTGATCGCGACGATCTCGACATCCGCATCGCTGCGTAGCGCAGCCCGCAGGTAGCTGCGACCGATGCGGCCGAAGCCGTTGATTCCGATACGAACGGACATTGATTTCTCTTTCTCGAGTTGGTCAGTGATCGGTGCGCAGAGCGGACTGGGCGGCGTCGAGCAGGGAAATGGCTCCACGAACCGCCGCGTCCATCGGGCCCTGTTCACCCTGCGCGCGGGCAAGTACATAGCCGCCCTGCAGGACGGCTGCCAGCGTTCGCGCGAGATCCGCCGGGACGATGCTCGTCGGAAGTTCTCCTGCAGCAATCGCGGCAGTGATCGCCCGCTCCCAATGGTTCAGCATGGTGTCGAAGGCGTTCGCAACGACTGCGATCAGTTCTGCATCCGTGACCACTTCCGGGTCCTGGGTCATCCGACCCACCCGGCACCCCCGAGTACCCGGCCGCGGCAATGAGAGGTAGCGCTTCATCTGTTCGAGGGGCGAGCCTTCTCCACCCAACGGAGATGACTCGCCCGTCATTTCTCGGGTAACTGCAGACAGCGCCTGTACCGCGAGTTCGTGCTTTCCACTGAAATGGTGATACATGCTGCCCTGGCCAACCCCGGCACGTGTCATCACGTCGCGTGGGCTCGTCGCTGCATAGCCGCGCTCCCACAACAGCTCTGCCATCGCACCCGTCAGCTGGTCCTTTGAGTTCACCAATCGACTGTAACAACTAGTATGTACAACCTCAACGTAGGTTCGACCAACAGGCCGGCCGGGCGATTGTGCGGTGATCGACCAGAGCATCGTTGCCGTTCTGGACGTGGCATCTGCAAGACTCCTGAAATGAAGCACGTCGGGCGCGAGGCAGCGGCACTGCTCAACGGGGCCGGGATCGAACTCAGCGAGGGCCTGACCGACGCAGAGTTCGATTCCGTCCACGAACGCTTTGGATTTCACTTCAACCCAGACCACCGCAGCCTTCTTGCCACTGCGTTACCACTTGGCGACCGTTGGCCGAACTGGCGTAGCGCCGACGACCTCGAGTTGGGTACTTGGCTAGATACAGTCACCGAAGGTTTCATTTGGGATGCACTGCATCAACAACCACCGTTCTGGCCGGCATCGTGGGGCAGAATGCCCGCCTCACCCGAGGACGTCACCACAATCGTGCGTCAACAGATCGGAGCGTGGCCGCGCCTTGTCCCGATCTTCGCTCACCGCTTCACGCCCGCCGCACCCTCCCCCTCGGGATCGCCGGTGATCTCCGTGTGGCAGACCGACATCGTCTACTACGGGGCAAACCTCCTCGAATATCTCGCCAATGAGTTCCCCCTCGGACAGGGCCGAAAGACACTCTCTCCCATTAGCGTCCGCGTACCGTTATGGTCCCGATTCATCGAGGCGGCCAACCGCGCGGAATCGATCTGACCGGCCAAAGGTCCTGTTCTGCCTGCCAATAGTTTCGCAGACGAATTTCGCGGGTATTGATCACTTGCGGCGGCGATTTCCAGAGCGAGGGGTCAGCCGCGCAAGGTCTGCCCCCGGCTGTCACTCGCCGGGTGGCGGGCCGCCAAAACCAGCGGGCCGCCGAAAACAATCTGTGCCAGGCGATGATTTCGATGCAAACGACACGACTCGACACCATCCTGATTCTGATCGTCGGGACGGCAATCGGACTGAGCGTCTGGCTGGCCACGCAGGAACCATTCGCGTCGATCGGACTCGGAATCGCAACGGTGGTGATCTGCTGGATCTCTTGCTCGATGATCCACGGCTTCCCACACCGATCGACGAAGGACATGCGTCCGCGCGAGAACCAGGATCGCGAGTCACCGAAACGGCGCTGACGCCGCGTAGGGATGAGGCCAACCGTGGAGGCCCGGACACAGCGAAGTGAGTGGTTCACCTGTCGCAGGTGAACCACTCACTTCGGTCAGAGGATTACACCTCGTCAGGTCGCCAGGACGCGACGGCCCAGATCACAGCGACGTCGAGGGCGATGATCACGATCGACCACAGCGGGTAGTACGGCATCCACAGGAAATTCGCCACGATCGAGAGCGCCGCGATCACAAAGGCCATGCCGCGGGCCCACGTCATGCCGACGAACAATCCCAGCGACACCGCGATGCCGATGATTCCGAGCACGATGTGGATCCAACCCCATGTCGTGACATCGAATTCGAAGGTGTAGTTGACTCCGACGATCAGCAGGTCGTTGTCTGCGAGAGCCGCGATGCCCTGGAGCAACGCGACGATTCCCGCGACGAAGAGCAGGCAGGCTGCCGCCACCGTGGTCCCGATGGCAAAGCCTTGTCGGACAGGATGGTTCGCATGAGATTGGTGCGGAGCAGTCATGACGTCCCCTTCTTCGGCGAAATAGCGTGAGAACAGTATTCAAAGGTTCACGCCGACGGACATCACCCAGCAAGGATGAACAGCCGTCCAGCACTGCAATCAAAATTCATGGGAACATATGTTCGATTTCGGTGTACGGTGGAGCCTATGACCGCCACGATGCAACCGTCTCTGTTCGACAACGGTGACCTCGGCGTTTCTTTGGCCGATCTCGACGGCACGGTGCAGCGACGCATTCTCACCGCCGGCGCATGGGTCGACCATCGCCCGGCCTGGCTGACCGGATCGGAGGCCGTGTTCGACAATCTGGAGGCTACGGTGCCGTGGCGTTCCGAACGGCGTCAGATGTACGACCGCGTTGTCGACGTCCCTCGTCTGGTGTGTTTCTACGCAGAGAATCAACCACTGCCGGACGCACTTCTCACCGAAGCCAAAGACGCGCTGAGCAGTCACTACTTCGACGAACTCGGTGAACCATTCGCCACGTCGGGTCTGTGTTTCTATCGCGACGGTTCCGACAGCGTTGCCTGGCACGGGGACGATACGGGACGAAGTCGCACCGAGGACACGATGGTGGCCATCCTGTCTCTCGGTGCGGCTCGCCCGCTCCTACTGCGCCCTCGTGGGGGCGGCGAATCCATCCGCTTCAATCTCGGACACGGAGATCTACTCGTCATGGGCGGATCCTGCCAACGCACGTGGGAACACTGTGTCCCGAAGAGTGCGCGGGCCCTCGGGCCGAGAATCAGCGTTCAATTCCGCACTCGCGGAGTTAGATAGCGTCGCGGAGTTCGTCTCGCAGCGCCTTCCGATTGAGCTTGCCGACGGCCGTCTTCGGTATGGATTCTGCGAAAACAACCCGACGCGGTTTCTTGTACGACGCCAGTCGTTCGCCAACGTGCGCGACCAATGATGCTTGCAGTGCGTCGTTTTCGACGGTCCCGTCCTCGAGTACCACCACAGCCGTGACCGCCTCCACCCACTTGGCGTCGGCGGTACCCACCACGGCGACCTCACGGACAGACGGATGCGTCAGGAGTGCATCCTCGACTTCACGGGGGTAGACGTTGTATCCGCCGCTGATGATCATGTCCGAAGCTCGGTCCTTCAAGAACAAGAATCCTTCGGCGTCGAACTGACCGATGTCACGGGTGTGAACCCAGCCGTCTTCGGTGAAGGTGTCCGCATTCAGTTCCGGTGCATTGAAGTATCCGGCGATCGCCGATGGCGAGCGGATCACGATTTCACCCGGTTCTCCCTGGGGCACTTCGTTTCCCTCGCCGTCGAGCAGCCTGATCTCGACGTCGATGGCGGGCTGACCACAGGACAGCAGGCGATCTTCCGTGTGATCTTCGGGCCGTAGGACTGCGATACACAGCGGTGCCTCGGTCTGCCCGTAGTACTGGAGAAAACGGTGTTGCCCCACGCCTGCATTGCACGTTCGATGGTGGCCAGCGGCATCGGCGACGCACCGTAGATCACGGATTTCAGACTCGAGATGTCTGCGCTCGCAAAATCAGGGCGTTCGAGGAGCATCTGAATCATCGTCGGCACCAGATTGATTGCCGTAGCCCGATGCTCGGTTATCGAGCCCAAGAAGGTCGACGGGTCGAATCCGGGAAGGATGACGGTCTTGCCGCCACGCAGCCAGAACGGAAGCACGAAGACACCGCTGGCATGAATCAGTGATGCCGCGTGCAGCATCGTATCGTCCTGAGTCGCCGGAAGCAGATTGAGCAGAACATTGCGGCAGATGCCGGCGTAGCTGCGCTGAGTGTGCTGCGCGGCCTTCAATGTTCCCGTGGTCCCGGAGGTGAACAGCGTCAGGATCACATCGTCGGGAGCTAACTCGACGTCCGGTGTGTCCGAAGGCATGCTCTGTGCTTGGTCGAGCAGCGAACGCTGCCGCGCCGAACCTGTTTCCAGCCCGATGAACGTACGTTCGGGGAACCTGGCGGACAGTTCAGCGGCGCGGTCGGCGAGGTCACTACCGAAGACGACGTGCGAGGTGTCGGTGTCCTCGAGCATTCTCGCGTGCTCGTCGAGCGAGAGACGCGAGTTGAGCGGAACCCTGTTGATGCCGGCTTTGACACAGGCAAAATCGACGGGGACGCTGGCAAGAGAGTTGTTGACCAGCAATGCAACCCGTGCACCACGCCCGATACCGAGGGCGATGAATGTGTGCGCCAATCGGCTGCTGAGTTCGTCCACTTCCGTGAACGTCATCGATCGATCGCCGAAAACGACGGCTGTTCGCGATCCGTGCTGTCGCGCACCACGGGCGATCAGGTCTCTGGTTATGGGCATCATGGTTCAGTTTCCTCGTTCGAATTCGGGTTGTTCTCGAACCGGCCGTGCCGGCCGGCGCCCGCGGCGAACGCAGCAGCGCCGCGCACACCTTCAGCGATGACAATGGGATTTCCCGCGACGCCCTCGGCCCGCAGTGCTTCGGCAAGTGGTAGATCAAAAGATCGGTAGGCCGACGCGCGATCCGCGAGCATGCAGAGTTGAGGGAAAGCGGACAACTGGTGCGCAAGCTCCTTGGCTGCCTGGAGTGACTGCCCCACTGGAACAACACGATTGGCCAGTCCGAAGGCCAGCGCCTCCGGAGCGTCGACCGGGCGACCGGTCAAGATCATGTCGAGCGCTCGCCCCTGCCCGACGATTCGCGGCAGTCGCACGGTCCCACCATCGATGAGAGGAACTCCCCAGCGCCGGCAGAAGACTCCGAACACGGAATCCTCCTCGCAGATCCTCAGGTCCGCGAGCAATGAAAGCTCGAGCCCTCCTGCAACCGCGTATCCGCTGACGGCGGCGATCAATGGCTTGGACAACACCAACCGACTCGGCCCCATCGGGCCGGTGCCGCCGCCTTCCGGATGCAACTCGTGCACGCGGGCGGGGTCAGAGACTGCGGTCAAATCCGCACCGGCACAAAATGTGCCGCCCGCGCCCCACAGAATCGCCACCTTCTGACTCTCGTCCGATTCGAACTCCAGGAAGGCATCACGCAACTGCGCCGCCATCGGCCCGTCCACCGCATTCTTGCGATCAGGGCGATTCATCACGATGACGGTGACGCCACCGTCACGCTCCACATAGACATCGCCACCTGGTCGATCGGAGTCGGTCACGATATTTCCTCACTGCTCGCGGCTAAGGTTTCCCGGTACCCACCATGCCACTTGTAACAGAATTTGTCAGGAGTTGTTCAAAAGTTGTTACAAACTGATCGAGGAATGTCCGCAACCCGAGTTGTGCTGGACCTCGCAACGGCGAGTCCGGACACCGAGTTCAGCACTGCAGTGCTGACCCGGGCCGGCGAGATCGTCGGTGTCAGCGCATCGAGCGTTCGCGTGGCAACGGGCCGCCTGTGCCGCGAGAACAAACTGCGTCGTACCGCTCGTGGAACGTACGTCCTCAACCCGGACGGCATCCCCACCTACAGCGAGGTCGAGGGGTGGCGAACTCGTACCGATCGCATACTCCCCTGGGACGGCACGTGGATAGCCGTCGAGCACTCAGCGCTCAAACGAAGCGACCGCACTGCCGCCCGAAGACACGATCAGGCGCTGCGCCTGGCGGGCTACGAGGAGTGGAAGCCCACACTCGCCGTCCGCCCGAACAATCTGCTCGGCGGCACGGACAGCGCCCGCCGCACTCTCCGCCGACTCGGCGCCGCCCCCGAATCGGCTGTCATGGAAATCGCTCACCTTGCCCCCGAGGATGATTCGACAATCCGCACACTCTGGAACTCGGAAGCACTGTTGGTCGACATCGCCGAGGCCCGTGAAGCACTCACACAGGCGCAAACACGCCTGGCGACAATCAGTCGCGAGGAGGCTGCCCGTGAATCACTTGCCTTGGGCAGCGCGGCGATCGCGGTCATCGTGCGCAATCCGCTCCTTCCGGAAGAACTCGAACCGACGCAGCCACTGCGTGAACTGATCTCGCACATGCTCGAGTACCAGGACGCATCTCGCGAACTGTGGCAGTCACTGCTCCAGTTCTGATCGACTTCTTCCAGAAGGTAATTCAGTACGTTGCGCGGCCACCGCTGGCGTCGTACACAGCACCCGTCGAGTAACTCACCGCCGACGACGACAGCCAGGA
The DNA here is from genome assembly GCF_002076325.1 of Rhodococcus sp. 66b. Classification (NCBI taxonomy): domain Bacteria; kingdom Bacillati; phylum Actinomycetota; class Actinomycetes; order Mycobacteriales; family Nocardiaceae; genus Rhodococcus; species Rhodococcus sp. 66b. Next base: position 50,425 of record NZ_MUZB01000002.1, on the reverse strand, counting down.
GATCAATTCGGCGATCTCGTCGGCCCGCCCCATCCGCGCCATCGGCGTCAAAGACTGCGAGCGGGCGAGGATGGCCGGATCGGTGCCGGCATTCATAGGACTTTCCACGGCCGCGGGAGCAATCGCGTTGACCAGCACACCGGTGGTGGCGACCTCTTTGCCGAGCGACTTCGTCAGCGCGACGACTGCCGCTTTGGACGCGGAATATGCACTCTGATTCGGGTTTCCGTCCTTGGCAGCAATACTCGCGAGATTGACGACCCTCCCCCACCCCGACGCAACCATCCCCGGCACGAACGCCCGGCACATCAGGAATGCCCCTTCGACGTTGATGCGGAACGTACGCTGCCAAGCCGCGAGGTCGACGTCGACGAGTGGCGCTGACGGCCCGACGATTCCCGCACTGTTGATCAAGATGTCGATTCTGCCGAGTCTGGTTCGAAGCGCATCGACTGCTGTCGGATCACTCACGTCGAGTTGTTCGTCCGCGCCTTCGGCAAGATCTGCCGTTACCACCCGAACTCCCTTCTCCGTCAACATCTTTGCACTGGCGGCGCCGATTCCGCTCGCACCGCCGGTAACGAGCGCGGTGACGCCCTCTGGATAGCCCTGCATCATCTTCACTCCCGAGTTTCTGTGCGCTACGCACTCAATTTATGTTGCATACAGGCATAATTGCCGTCACACTGTGTAGAAATTCTGAATATATGGCGTTTGTTGTCGACGTCAAATACCTGGAGGCCTAGCCGATGGAAACCCGCTGGTTGCACGCGTTTGTCGCGGTTGCGGAAGAACTTCACTTCGGGCGGGCCGCATCACGGCTCCAGATGGCTCAGTCGCCGCTCAGCCAGATGATCCGAAAGCTCGAAAAGGACATCGGCGTCAAGTTGTTCGAACGCAGCACTCGCAGCGTCGCACTCACGTCCGGCGGACATGCCTTTCTCCCCCACGCCTATCGCGTCATCGAGAACATGGAGACGGCACGACACGCTACGCGTGCGTCGTCGGGAGGCGTCTACGGACGAGTCACGATCGGGTTCACCGGAGTGCTCAACTATCAAGCACTTCCGCCGCTCACCCGCGCGTTGCGTCAGCGCTATCCGGAAGTCGAACTGACACTCCTCGGCCGAATCATGACGCGCGACGCGATCATTCAACTCGAGAGCGGCGCCCTCGACCTCGCCTTCGTCGGACTACCGGTGGAATCCGCATCACTGTCTACCCGACTGATCCGACGGGAGGCGTTCGGCGCCGTACTTCCGATCGACCATCCCCTTGCCGAGAGGGACGCGATCGATCTCCGCGAATTGGCCGACGACGGATTCGTGACCACCCCGCTCTCGGCCGGCTCGGCCCTCCAGGAAACCGCGATGCGCGCCTGCATGAACGCAGACTTCAGGCCTCGCGTCGTCCAGGAGATCACCGATCCGTACATGATCCTCATGCTCGTTGCCGCCGGCGTCGGTGTAGCGCTGATGACGTCCGGCATGGCTGCTATCACCCCACCTGGCAGTGTGTTCGTCCCACTCACCGGCGAGCCGACGTTCATGAACCACGGAATTGCCTGGTCACCCCGGCATATGACCGATGCACTCGCCGTCGCACTGGAGACGTCAGAGGAGATTCTGCCGACGCCGGAGATTGAGACCAAAAACGTCATTATCTGAGACTCATTTAGTGTTGGACGCGCCATAGTCCTTCGTGGCACTGTCGTCTCAGCCGCCGAAAGGTGAGGGACGTCACCGATGCGTGGTGCATCACCAAACGTGCCGCCACGGCCGGCCCATCGGGACGAAAGGACTTCACATGGCACCACCGATCACCTCCACCGGTTCCACGCACTCCACCGAAGAGCATCCGAATTCGAACGCGCGCCGCGCCGCCGTTTCGGGCTTCCTCGGCAGCACCCTCGAGTACTACGACTTCTTCATCTACGGCTCCGCAGCCGCGCTCGTGTTCCCCAAGATCTTCTTTCCTGGCGGCGGCTCGACGGCAACGCTGCTCTCGATCAGCACCCTGGGCGTGGCCTACGTCGCCCGCCCACTCGGCGCAGTGCTGTGGGGACACCTCGGCGATCGGTACGGACGCAAGAACGCGCTTCTCGCCTGCCTGCTCCTCATGGGTGTTGCGACGGTCATCGTCGGTTGCCTGCCGACCTACGACCAGATCGGCATCGCCGCGCCGATCATTCTCGTCTTGCTTCGCCTTCTTCAAGGGCTCTCTGCCGGCGGTGAATCACCCGGCTCTTCGGCACTGACGCTCGAACACGCACCTGATCACCGTCGTTCGTTCTTCACCTCGTTCACCATGAGCGGGATCATGTTCGGCATCGTCGTCTCCAGCCTGGTATTCATCCCAGTGGCGAGCCTGCCCGACGAAGACCTCTACTCGTGGGGTTGGCGAGTTCCCTTCTGGCTCAGCATCATCGTGACCGTCGTCGCGCTGTGGCTACGTCGCGCCCTGGATGAGCCCGAGGTATTCGAGGAACTCAAGGAACAGGACGAGACGGCCGGAATTCCCGTCGTCGAGATGTTCCGCTCGCACTGGCGCACCGTGATCCGTATCAGCATGAGCTCGACCTTCGCGATGATCAACACCATCGTCAACGTCTTCGCCCTGGCGTACGCCGTCGAATCCGGCTTCGAACGCTCCACGATGCTGTGGGCCATCGCGACCGCCAATTTTGTTGCCGTACTGACTCAGCCGCTGTTCGGCATTCTCTCGGATCGCTACGGACGTAAGCCCATCTTCGTCGTCGGCGCCATCGGAGCCGGCCTGATGATCTTCGTGTTCTTCCATTCGATCGGAACCCAAAGCGTCCCCATGGTCTTCGCTTCGGGAATCGTCATGATCGGAATCTTCTACGCGATGCCCAACGGCACGTACCCGGCATACTTCCCGGAGCAGTTCCCCGCGAAGGTCCGATACACCGGAATGGCCGTCAGCCTCATGCTCGGACTCCTTGTTGCCGGCTTCACGCCGGCTATCGCCCAGGCGATCTCGGCCGGAGACAAGAGCAACTGGACACCGGTTGCATGGATGTGCCTGGGCTTCGCCGTCATCTCCGCCATCGCGGCAATGACCGGACCGGAAACGTACCGCACGCCCACAGCAGAACTGGGCCAACCGAAGCCGAGCCTGCCGATCAAGCAGGACTCAGAGCTCACCAGCAACAACGCTTGACCGAACCGGCCCCTCGCGATGAATTGCCGCGAGGGGCCGTCCCCACTTATGCAGGAGAATGTCATGACTACCGAATACACACGTCACCGTATCGGCCTTGTCGGGTCGGGTATCGCCACCTCACTCTCGCCCGCGTTGCACGCACACGAAGCAGCAGCACTCGGACTCGACGATTACAGCTACGAACTGATCGATCTCGAGAACCTGAACATCTCGGTCGAGAAAACCGGTGAGGTGGTGCGTGGCGCCGTCGCGGGCGATTTCACCGGACTGAACATCACCTACCCGTGCAAGCAGGTTGTCGTGGACGCGCTCGACGAGCTGTCCGACAACGCGCGGTTGCTCGGTGCCGTCAACACGGTTGTGGTCGACAACGGCCGTTTGATCGGCCACAACACTGACCACAGCGGATTCCTCACAGCACTGCAGCGCGGTTTGCCCGACGCCGCCTTGGACCGAGTGGTGCTTGCCGGGGCAGGAGGGGCGGGTTCCGCTGTGGCATACGCACTCGCCGCCGCCGGCACCACGGATCTTCGCATCGCAGATATTGATCCCGATCGCGCTGCCGATGTGTGTTCTCGCGTCACCTCGGCCTTCCCTGCCACGCGCACAACGGCTTTGGCGATCGATGAGATCGCCGTCAACCTGACGACGTGTGACGGCGTCGTCAACGCATCTCCGATCGGCATGGTGGGTCACCCCGGAACTCCCTTCGACCCTGCGGCGTTGCATTCCGGATTGTGGGTCGCTGACATCGTTTATCGACCGATGCGCACCGAATTGCTCGACGCTGCAGCTGCTCGCGGATGCGCGGTTCTCGACGGTGGGCAGATGCTGGTGGCTCAAGCCTCTGACACCTTCACACTCCTGACCGGTGTCGAAGCCGATACGGATCGCATGCGCAGCCATCTGAGCGAGCTGCTCTCCGAGACGGCATGCGCATGAGCACAACCGAACACCTACTTTCTCGCGAAGTACCAGGAGCACTGATGAAGGTGACTGCGCCTTTCGCCGAACCTCTCGACATGGGCAGCGTCCGCCTCCGGAACCGGTTCGTGTCCGCCCCGATGGAACGCAACTACTGCGAAGTCGACGGCACCATGACGGACGAGTACATCGCGTACCTCGCCCGCCGCGCCGAAGGTGGTGCTGCACTGATCTTCACCGAAGCGAGCTACGTGCGTGCCGACGGCAAGGGACGCATCCGGCAGATGGGCGTCGACGTCGACGAACGGATTCCCGGCATCAAGAAGATGGCCGACGCGATCCACGCTCACGGCGCCCTCGTCGGAGTCGAACTCAACCACGGTGGACGTACGGCGCAAGGTTCTGTCAGCGGGTTTGTTCCCGTTGCCCCGACACCGATTCCGTGTTTGGTTGTCGGCGGCGAAATGCCAGAACAACTCGACGGCGACGACATCGAGCACATCATCGAATGCTTCGGTGAAGCTGCGGCGCGCTGCCAGCAGGCCGGCGTCGACGTCATCTCCCTGCACGGTGGCCACGGGTACTTGATCCACCAGTTCCTCTCCCCTGCTTACAATCACCGCGACGACGAGTGGGCCGACCCCACCTTGTTCGTCAACAAGGTCATCGCCTCCGTCCACGAGCATGCTCCGGGAATCACTCTGGGACTTCGATTCTCAGCCTTCGAAGGCATTGACGGCGGACTCGACGCCGAGACGACCCGCTCTCGCATCGACGCCATCGACACTGACCGACTCGATTTTCTCGACGTCTCGGCCGGCAACTACGAAGCGGGACAGTGGATCATCCAGCCCGGTGAATGGTCCCGCGGACTCCTCGCGCCGTACTCCGAGCAGTACCAGCGCGACTTCGACATCCCGGTGGGTGTGGCCGGACGCATCACGTCGCCGGAGATCGCCGCGCAAATCATCGAATCCGGTCAGGCGAACTTCGTCAGCATGGCCCGTACGTTGCACGCCGACCCGGACTTTCCGAATCGCGCTGTCGACGGTGGCCGCTACCGCCCCTGCATCGCCTGCAACTACTGCATCGACAGCCTGGCCGCCGGCCCCATTCCCTGTTCCGTCAACCCGTGGGTCGGACGTGAACTGGATCAGCCCACGAAGCCGGCTGATGCCACCGTACGCGTCGCCGTCATCGGTGCCGGTCCGTCCGGAATGGCCGCTGCCCGCGACCTCGCACTTGCCGGTCATCGCGTCGACCTGTACGACGAACGACCCAGCCTCGGTGGCGACTTCGCTCTGGCATCGAAGCTGCACGAATATCCCGAATACGGGCGTATCGTGGACTGGTACCTCGCGGAACTGGCCGAACTCGGGGTGCAGTGCCACACTTCGACCAGAGCTGACGCAGCATTGCTCGCAAACAGTGACTTCGACGCGATCGTCCTTGCTGCCGGGGGGCACGGTCCCGTGACTGACCTCCCCGGCGCGCAGACCCGAACCGTCCGTGACGTGCGCGAGTTCCTGGTTTCCGGAGATCCGACCCCCGAAGCAATCACCATTTTCGGCGCCGACCGCGAGGCTGCTGCCGTCGCAGACGATCTGCTCCAGAAGGGCACCCAGGTCGTCATGATCGGGCCGCAGGAAACCATCGCGCACGACGTCGGCCGACGCGGCAAGATCGTACTGCTGCCGCGCCTGGCCTCAAGTGAGAACCTCACGACCTACCTGAGCTCGATCGTCACCAAAGTCGACGCTAAGTCGGTCACGATCTCGACAGGCGGTGTACTGAGCGAAGTCGACGCCCCCGGCGAGCTGCTGATCTCACAGGGCGTCGAGCCGCGCTCGGAGCTTCTGACCGAACTCCGTTCACTGGCACCACGACTCGGGGTACATACCGTCGGAGACGCGAGCGGTGACGGCGGATCCATCCATGCCGCACTCGTGACCGCAGCCGACGTTGCCGTCACCATCACCGCCGCCGCTGCGGCCCGTCAGGAGGTTCACGCATGAGCGCACACACAGCCGCACCGGTGGCAACTGCGTTGCCACCCATCGGACTCGGAACCTGGCCACTGGTCGGTGCCGACGCCACGAAGTCGGTTCTCTCCGGCATCGAGGCCGGGTACCGCCTCATCGACACCGCCGCGATCTACGGCAACGAGGACGCCGTCGGCGTAGCGTTGGCGGAGTCTGCTCTACCGCGAGAAGAACTGTTTGTCACCACCAAACTTCGTGGAAACGACCAGGTTTCCGGTGACATCCGCGGAGCGCTCGAGCAGAGCCTGGAACGACTGGGACTGGATCAACTCGATCTGTTCCTGATCCACTGGCCGCTCCCGCGAATCGATCGTTACGTTGCGTCGTTCGAGGCGATGCTTGCCTGCCGCGACGCCGGACTGGTTCGGTACGTGGGTGTGTCGAACTTCCTGGAGCACCACGTGCGCCGCGTCGTCGCCGAAACCGGCGAGGCACCGGCAGTCAACCAGATTCAGATGGACCCGTCGCTCGCGCGAATTCCGGTGCGCCGCGTCAACGACGAACTCGGAATATTCACGCAGTCGTGGAGCCCGCTCGGCCGCGGGGATGTGCTCGACAACGCCGTTGTGAGTGAGATCGCCGGTCGAATGGGTTGCACCCCTGCGCAGGTGGTCCTTGCTTGGCATGTCGCGCAGGGTGTGGTTCCGGTCGCGCGATCAGCGAACCCGACGCGTCAGGCCGAGAACCTGGCAGCACTCGACGTGCCCCTCTCCGGCGAAGACATCGAAGCACTGAACAGTCTCGACCGCGGCGAGTCTGCGGCGCGGGACGTCGAAGCAGAGGAACATTTCTGATGACGTTGAAAGTCGGAATCGTCGGCTGCGGCAAGATCGCCGGCAACCATGCCCGAGCCCTGCAACAAGTCCCGGGCGTCGAGGTGATCGGCTGCTGCGATCCCGATCTCGGACGCGCCCAGGAGTTCGCGGCAGCGCACGGCATTCCCGCAGCCGTGAGTTCAGTGGAGCAACTTCTTGCCCTCGGACTCGACGCCTGCACCGTCTGCACGCCGCACCCGGTACATGAAGAGGTAGTCGTGGCCGCTGCCGAAGCGGGTGTACATGTGTTGTGCGAGAAGCCCATCGCGGTCGATGTTGCTGCCGCCGACCGCATGATCGAGGCCGCCGACCGCGCCGGTATCACGTTCGGGGTGCTCTTCCAACGTCGCTTCTGGCCGGCCGCGCGTCGGATCCGGGACGCCATCGACGACGGCCGGATCGGACTGCCCACGCTCGGCGAGGCGTCGGTGATCCTGCACCGCCCGTCGAGTTACTACTCGGCCGACGCGTGGCGCGGACGCTGGGACACCGACGGCGGTGGCGTGCTCATGACGCAGGCGGTGCACCAGATCGACATGCTGGCCTGGTTCATGGGCGAAGCCGTCTCGGTCAGCGGCTTCATCCGCACCCACACCCACGGTGAGCACATCGAGACCGAGGACAGTGCGTCAGCTGTAATTTCCTTTGCTTCGGGCGGCACCGCCACCGTCACCGCGACTACCGGTGCCGATCACAATCTGGGCAACCGCGTGACAGTGATCGGGCGCACCGGCGCCATCGCCAGCGTCCTCGAATTTCCTGAAGGGCACGAGGGTGTCAACGAAATCTGGACCGTGCCCGGCGAAGTGGAGTTCCAGTCGCCGTACTCTGCCGACATCGACGCCAATCTCGATGTGGGAGCGGTCAATGCGGCACTGACCGACTTCCACACCCTGCAGGTTCAGGACTTCGCCGACGCGGTCCTGACCGGGCGCGAACCCGCCGTCACCGGACGAGACGCCCGCGCGTCACTTGCCATCATCGCCGCAATCTACGAATCGTCACGAACCGGGAAGGTTGTCGATCTGACATCGACACCGACCCTCGCAACAACGGCCAAGGAGCAGAAATGAGTAGCAGTACCCCCCTCACCTACGACGTAGTTGTCGTGGGCTCCGGCGCAGGCGGGCTTTCCACAGCAATTGCCGCAGCACATGGCGGCGCGTCGGTACTCGTTGTCGAGAAGGCCGACACCTGCGGCGGCGCAACGGCCTGGTCAGGCGGGTGGATGTGGACCCCGCGCAACATGTTTGCCATCGCCGACGGGGTTGTCGAGGATCGTTCGGCGCCGCGGGCATATCTGGAGAACCGACTCGGAGACAACTTCGACGCCGCCAAAGTGGATGCTCTTCTCGACGGCGCACCGGAGATGGTCGAGTTCTTCGAACGCAAGACTGCGCTGAAGTTTGTTCCCGGAGCCAAGATCGCCGACATTCACGGCGACACACCGGGAGCCGGCACGGGTCATCGTTCCGTCGGACCGAAACCGGTGAGCTTGCGAAAGCTCGGCCCCGACGTCGCGGCGCTGCTACGTCGACAGTTGTACGAGACGTCATTCCTCGGCATGGGCATCATGGCCGGCCCCGACCTGCAGGCATTCCTGCACTCGACTCGATCGCCAAAAGCATTTGTGCACTGTGGCGTTCGCGTGACAAAGCACATGTTCGATCTCGCCACCAAGCGCCGTGGCCAGCAACTCGTCAACGGCACTGCGCTTGTCGGCATGATGCTTCGCTCAGCGCTCGATCTCAGCGTCGAGATTCGGGTGAAAACGTCGGCAACATCGCTGCAGACTGACGATGACGGTCGCGTTGTCGGTGTCCGCCTCGAAGGTCCGGATGGTGCGTACTCGGTAACTGCCACGCGCGGCGTCGTACTGGCCACCGGCGGCTTCGCCCAGGACATCGACCGCCGACGTGAACTGTTCCCCCGTACCCCCACCGGAAACGAGCACTGGTCACTCACTCCGAAGACAACCACCGGCGACGGCATCACCCTCGGCGAATCCGTGGGTGGTCGCCTCGACCGCACTCTTGCCTCCCCCGTCGCGTACTGCCCCGTCTCCATCGTTCGCTACCGCAACGGCAAGGAAGGGGTGTTCCCGCACATCCTCGACCGCGGAAAGCCCGGTGTCATCGGAGTTCTCGCGAACGGCAAGCGTTTTGTCAACGAGGCACTCGGCTACCACGACTACACCCTCGCGATGGTCGAGCAGGTTCCCGAGGACGAAGAAGTGTGCTCGTGGTTGATTGCCGACCAGCAGTATGTGCGCTACCTCCCGCTGGGCATGGCCAAGCCCCTGCCGATCCCGATCCAGCCGTACCTGCGCTCGGGATACCTCACACGGGGTCGCACTGTTCGCGAACTGGCGGAGAAGATCGGCGTTGATCCGACGCAGTTGGAAAAGACAATCGAGGCATTCAATGTCGGGGCCGTGGCCGGTGAAGACCCCGAGTTCGGTCGCGGCACAACGCCGTTCAACCGGGGATCCGGCGATACCGCCAACCCCTGGCCGAACCCGTCGCTCGCACCCTTACAGAAGGGTCCGTACTACGCGGTGAAGGTGGTGCCGGGCAGTTTCGGTACCTTCGCCGGGCTTGTCACCGACTCGTCGTCGCAGGTTCTCGATGACAACGACCGCCCCATCGAGGGATTGCTCGCCGTCGGCGTCGATCAGGCCAGCGTGATGGGCGGGCACTACCCATCCGGCGGCATCAACCTCGGCCCGGCTATGACGTTCGGTTATCTGGCAGGCCGGGAACTGGCCGGAGCCAAGACAGTTGGAGCGCACGCATGACACTCTCACTAGGACTGGCAGCCCTCACGGTGCTCGATACCGCACCGATGCAGCACGTCGACTTGGCCGAAAAGCACGGCTTCGACACCATCGGTATCCGTCTGATGCCCGCGGCACCGGGCACTACGGCGTACCCCCTGCACGAGGACAAGCAGGGGTTGAACGAACTGGTGCGTCGACTAGGCGATTCACCCGTTGAGGTATTCGACCTCGAAATCATCCGCCTTGCAGCCGACTTCGACCCCGCCGACTATGTTCCGCTTCTCGAAGCGGGTGCACAGCTCGGAGCCAAAGCCGTTCTGGTGGGCGGCGACGATCGCGACCGCGCTCGGCTCACGGACTCCTATGCCCGCCTCGCTGAACTGTGCGCGAACTACGGCATCGTCGCCTCGCTCGAATTCATGCCGTGGACTGCGGTGCCCGATGCGCGTGCGGCCATCGAGATCGTCTCGGCGGCAGACGGTCCGGCTCGTAGTGTCCTGGTCGACGCACTCCACACCGACCGCTCGGCGACAACACTGGAGGATCTTGCGTCCATCCCGCGCGAGTGGCTTCACTACGCCCAGATGTGCGACGGTTCGATCCCCGCTCCCACCGATGACGCAGAGCTGATCCGTCACGCCCGCGAGGAGCGTCTGGTGCCCGGCACCGGCGGCATCGCCCTGGCCGACATCTGGTCGACCCTGCCTGCCGGACTGCCGGTCAGCATCGAATTGCCCAACGAGCCGCTGCGTCAGGCCGTCGGCACCGACGCCTGGCTGGAGCGCCTGGTCGAGGCCACGCGAGCAGTGTTGGCCTAGCGGCCCTGTGCGCGTTTAGCGAGTCCAGGCGCTCCCTAAACGCGCACGGGGGCGTCAGCCCCTCCGAGCCGCAACGGCCTGCGCCAGACGGTCCAACTGCGCTGCGGTGGTGGACCAGTCGATGCACGCGTCGGTGATCGACTGACCGTAGGTGAGCTCGTCCGCCTTACCCAAGGTCAGGTCCTGACGGCCGGCCTCGATGAAACTCTCCAACATGACGCCGGCGATTCCCTGCTCACCCTCGGTCAGACGTCGGGCAATGTCGTCCAGCACGATGACCTGACGCTCGTGGTCCTTGCTGCTGTTACCGTGGCTCGCGTCGATGACCACGCGCTCGGGCAAGTTCGACTTACGCAGGCGAGCAAGGGTATCCGCGACGGTCTCGGCATCGTAGTTCGGTCCGTCGCTGCCGCCACGAAGAATCACATGGCAGTCCGGGTTGCCCGCGGTCCGAATCAAGGCAGCCTGGCCGTCGAGATCCGTTCCGGGGAACACATGGCTCGCCGCCGCAGCGCGAGTACCGTCGACGGCTACCTGCACATCACCTTCGGTGGAATTCTTGATGCCGACGGGCATGGACAGCGCGCTGCACAGCTGACGGTGAACCTGACTGGCGGCGGTCCGGGCGCCGATTGCACCGTAGCTGACCAGGTCGGCGATGTACTGCGGCATGATCGGATCGAGGAACTCGCAGCCGACAGGCAGGCCCAGACTCGACACGTCGAGAAGCAACTTGCGGCCGATACCGAGCCCGGTGTTGATGTCGAACGTGCCGTCGAGGTGGGGGTCGTTGAGCAGGCCCTTCCAACCCAGCGTGGTGCGCGGCTTTTCGAAGTAGACCCGCATCACGATGTGCAGGTCGTCCCGCAGTTCTTCGGCCTTGGCAGCCAACCGACGGGCGTAGTCCATCGCAGCTTCCGGATCGTGTACCGAGCACGGTCCGACAACGACGATCAAACGGTCGTCGTCACCGTTGAGGATGTTGATCGTGTCGGCACGGCCGGTCCGCACGGTTGCGGCCGCGACCTCGTCCGGAGCGTGCTGAGCACGAACAGTCGCCGGTGACACGAGCGGACTGATACTCACAGTGCGCTGATCGTCGAGGCTGTCCGAAGCTGCGGTGGTGTCGATGGTGACAGTCATGGGGTTTTCGGTTTCCTGTTCTCAGGCCGACCCCAGAGATGAAGAGAAACTCCAGCGAGCCGGTCTGTAGTCCGGCTCTTGGGTGGAGGTTGTCAGCGCGTGGTTACGCCGGCAGGCCCACCCGGGGCCGGCCTGCTAAACCAGAAATAGACGCGCTGCATGACGGCCACGATACCTCGAGTTCGGATCAGATGGGCGCGCCCCTCCACAACAAGCCGAATCCGAGGGGCGAGTCCCGTGGCACGAGTCCGTGAAGAATGGCCAAATCCGCTGAGCGGTTGGCGCTTTCGAGTAAGGCTCCGGCTGCGAAGTTCGAATACGTTGGTTAGGCACCTGCCAATGCCCGGAACATCAGATGGAGCTGCGCCTTCTCATGCCTGTGATCGAATCGACCAAAACCTTCCACCCGACGGTGTCCCCTTCTGCGACCGAAACCCCCTTGCAGTCGACAAAAGATGTGGACGACGAATTCACCCGTCTGATCGATTCCTTGACACGACGCGGGTTCCTGAGCGGTGCGGCGGCGCTCGGTGCACTGGGCGCGCTGTCTGCATGTTCGAGCGAATCCAGCGGCACCGAAGCCTCGGACGAGTGGGTCGACATCGTCGTCGCGGACCAGACCTACCGCCTCCCGCGGGACCCCAAGCGTGTCGTGGTGCTCGAAGCCCGAGGCGCCCTCGATTTTGCACTACTGGCCGAGTACCCGATCGTCGCGACCAATTGGGATCCGAAGTCTCAACTCATGCAGAAGGTACCCGCCGGCGCAGCTCGCCTCGGTGGGACGAACAACGAACCGAACGCCGAATCGATCCTGAGCTACGACCCCGATCTGTTGGTTGTCGGGAAAGGCTGGTGGGATTACTACCAGGACAAGGGCCTGCTCGGCACTGACATCGCCCCGGTGCTCGTCGTTGACGAGGGCACGACGGGCTCGTCCTGGAAACAGGCCATGACCGCGCAGCTCACGGCGCTCGATCGCCGCGAAGTCGCCGAACGCGTCATCGCCCGATACAACGCCGAACTTGCTCGAGCGCGGGCCAAGATCGGTGGTCTCCTCGAAGGCAAGTCGATTGCGATCGCCGGTGCAGACAGCGGTCAGATCTGGCTGCAGAACAACACGTTCGCCGTGTCGGTTGCACAGGACCTCGGCCTGAACGTCTTGACCGACGCCGCCCATGCCGCACCCGATCGGAAGGATTCGACTTTCTACAGCCTCGAGGAGCTCGCGATCTTCGACCAGGCCGACTTCGTACTGCTACAGAACCCCGACGCCGTCGAAGCCGAGTCGCCGACGTGGAAACGAGTCCGCGCTGTCCAGGACGGCCATGTCGGGCATCTGCGATATGACCTCAACAACGGCCTCGCTCTGACTGCGATGGCCCTGGCCGCTGACATCGCCGAGCAGGTACAGGTCATGCGCTGACGTCTGTGCGGGCATTGGATCGGCGCGTGAGTGACCGGTGGGGTCACTCACGCGTCCAAACGGAATACACCTCGCACCTGGCGTACGCCGTTGATCTGCACCTCGACGGCATGTTCGCCGGCGTAGTACTTCCGGGTGCTGATCGGTTTGAAGGAATGCCTCTTCGCGATGCGGGCCGGCACCCCAGGCTCGAGCGTTCGTGTTGTCAGTTTGAAGACCTTCGGCGTCGTGGTCCCGTTGGCCTTCACGTGGTGGACGATGTAATCGATCACGACGGTGACGGACTCGCTGCCGTTGTTCGTGACAGCGAAGTCGAAGGTGAGTTCTCCACCCGCATCGACTATTTCGCGGTCGATGACGAACCCTTCGACCACGACGTCGGTGGGCGGCGAGAACCCCAGAAGAGACAGAGCATCTGGGTCGCCGGCCTTGATCAACGTCCGCAATGCGTGTTTGACGATTTTCAGTGTGTTGGAATCCGGTGTCTGTAACCAACGCTTCGCAGTCGACACGGCGAGCGCTGCGTCAGCACGACTGAGATCGTTGAGATGGTTTGCGACCGAACGTCGTACGTATTCCGAATCATCCTGATACAGCTCGTCGAGAATGGCGATTGTCGACTCGGGACACGCCGTCAATTCTTTCACTCGTCTTCCCCAGGGCAAACGAGTACGAGTGCCTTCGGTCGCCAAGCGCCGGACGTGTTCGTCTTCATGGCCGGTCCAGGTGAGTGCGATCGCCAGCGAACGGTCAAGGTTCGTTTCGAGAAATGTGCGAATTGCGAATTCGGCCGTCAGACGCGACGTCAGCTCGGCAAGGAGAGCCATTCCCTCGTCGAAGTCCGACTCGGAGCCACTTCGTGTCGCCGTGACGGCGACGGCTTCGGTCACCGGCCAGATCATCCAACCAGTGAAGGTCTCCTCTGAAAGCGCACGGCGGATGATCTCGGCGAAGGCCGGAAGATCCTGAGGCAGTTCGGCAGTCATCGCGTCCCGCACAACGCGGGTACGTTCGCCGAGACTCATACCGTCGAATTCGGATGTACTACCCCGAACGAGGGCGAGGCGTGTGTGACCGGAGGCTCGCTCGAGACAGCCTGCCAGATCGGCGACGACGGATTTCCCGAGCAGTTCGTCAGCGGTGGGCATCAGGGGCACACCGTGAGAGCGGAAATCCGATCACCGTCGAGAGTGAAATGGTGATGTAACTGGACGGGGCTTCCGGGAAAATCACCCTCGACCTTCACCGAAACGACAACGGCCGCGCCTGGGGTGTTGACCGACTCGATCTTCTGGGTGAAGGTAAACGCCGTCGACACGGCGGACTTCCACGCCACGATTTCTTCGATCCCGACATACGTCTGGCCGTCGTCACGCACCACGGCGTCTTCGGTGAACACGTCACGGACGTCTCCGCCGTCGAAATACGCGCTCGCTGCGCCTGGCACCTTCGCTGAGTCGATCATTCGCGAAGAGTACTGCTGGGGTCCGACAGGTTCGGCGAACTCACTGCGCGAGCGGACGCCTCCAACTGAATCTCCATCAACAGCCTCGTCGAGGGCTCGGACAGGTCGGTATCTGTTATCTCCTCGACCCTTTTGATCCGATACCTGAGTGTGTTCGGGTGAATGCGAAGCTGCTCGGACGCGCGTCGGACATCGCCCGAGTGCGCGAGGTAAACGGAGACGCTTTCACGCATGTTCGACCCGTTACGCCTGTCGTAGACGTCGAGCGCGTCGATTCTCGGATCGTGCAGTTGCTCGTCGGCCGCAATCGCGTCCATGATTTCGCCCAGCAGCACCGGAGTGCGCGAGTCCGCGAGGGTGGTCACACGAACATCCCCCGACGTTCCGTCCAAGACCCGATCCACTTCGGCGCGAGCCCTAGCCACCTCCGCAAGCGTCGAAACCGGCGACGAGACTGCGGCCCGTAAACCCGAGGGCGACACCTTGTCCAAACGCGCGACAACTTCACGGGTCCACGAGACTGTGGATTTCACGGATTGGGTTCGCGGAAACAGCACATAGATCCGGGCGCCGAATGCACTCACCAGCGATTCACGGTGAAAGGCACTGGCGTGCAGGCGCAACGACGACACGAGCTCACCCGAAGCCGACAACACGCTGCCCCCGACACTCGCCACGCCGATCACCATCGCGGGTCCGGACATCGGGATGGACAACGAGGCCGCCAGAGAAGGAACATCGACGCCGCCGCCGCGAACCCCGAGCAAGCGCTGAACCTGTATCGCCTCGTTACTCGGCGCGTCTCGGATGCGCGAAATCAGCCGAGCTGCAATGGCCGCTGCACCGCGGAGCACTCTGTCGGCATCGCCGGCGATGGGAAGCGGGCCTTCCTGAACCCAGATCGTGCCGAGCAGATCAGAACTGAAACCGCTCTCCCCCTTGACGTTCTCGGAAATTCTGCGAATGGGAACCACCAACCGTCGCCTGATCGCGAGGTCTTCGTGCGCAGGCACCTCCACTACGTCGTCACTTCGCCGCAAGCTTTCGAAGACGCCCCACTCCTGCAGCTTCCGGAGGTATTCCCGAGGTCCTTCACGGCCGAGGATCGATTGCCGGCGGAGCTCGTCCGCAGCATCTCCTGATGCCGAATAGGCCATCACGTGGGAACGCTCGTCCTCGATGCTGACCATCCCCCGGGTGAGTGACGCGACGTTCTGCGCCAGCTCGAACAAGTCTGTGTCACTGCCGAATACACCGTCCTCCGAATCCTGACGAGATACCGAATGATCGAGCACGCCCCGGATCGTGGTGAACAATCGATCCCAACGAGCGTCCGGATGGACTGCCATCAAGGCGATCCCGGCGCGCTGTGCCGCCGCGCGCACCGACGTGTCCGAGGCCTCCTTCGACATGACGGCCCGAGGCGCTGATCCCTTCTGATCGACGCGGTTCAGCCAGGCTGCCAATTCGGCTGCGCCGATACCGACAGCGAGCCAGAGTTCAGAGGATTCGACGTCCGCGGTTCCGGGGCGTGTGAGGTCCCCGACCTCCGCGAACACCACGGAGTCGACGAAGACGTCATCACCTGACGGCGCGAAGACGAGCTCGACAAAGGCTCCGCCCAGCGCCCGAAGGACCGCGTCGAGCCTGACCTCACGGATAGCCACGTACCACCCACTTTCCGGACCGTTCCAACGCCTCAATTTCGAGAATAGTGCATTTTCCTGCGGAAATGGTTCAGCCGATCGAACAAACAGCGTCCGAGAAGTTTGGCCGATCAGCGGATTACTCGCCGACTCCTTTCGGCTTGACTGATGACGACACGACAACTGCCCCACCCATCAGTCTGCCGAAGGATCGTCATGGACGCCGTCACCAATGTCCCCCACCCCTCCAACGAGCCGGTCAACAATTACGGGCCGGGAAGCCCGGAACGATCACGCCTACGCACCAAACTGACCGAACTGGCCGAGGCACCCACCGACATCCGACAGGTCATCGGGGGCGTCCACCGAACTGCGGAGGGCAAGCGGGAGAACGTAGTTCAACCACACCGTCACAGCTCGGTCATCGGATCATTTGCGGGCGCAACGCACTCGGATGTTCGTGATGCCATCGACGCCGCTACACTCGCCGCCCCGGCCTGGCGCGACCTCTCGTTCGACGATCGAGCTGCGGTCTTCCTCCGCGCCGCCGATCTACTCTCCGGCCCGTGGCGCGAAACCATCGCCGCCGCAACAATGCTCGGTCAGTCGAAGACCGCATATCAGGCCGAGATCGATGCCCCGTGCGAACTGATCGATTTCTGGCGTTTCAACGTCGCGTTCGCTCGTCAGATACTCGCCGACCAACCCGTTTCCGCTCCGGGAGTGTGGAATCGCGTCGAATATCGACCACTCGAAGGTTTTGTCTACGCGATCACTCCCTTCAATTTCACCGCCATCGCCGGAAATCTCCCTACCGCACCTGCCCTGATGGGCAACACCGTGATCTGGAAGCCGTCACCGACGCAGGCCGTCGCGGCATACCTCACGATGCAACTACTCGAAGCCGCCGGCCTCCCGCCCGGGGTGATCAATCTTGTTCTCGGCGACGGACCCACGGTGTCCGAAGTCGCGCTGGCCGACCCCCGCCTGGCGGGCATCCACTTCACCGGATCGACCGCAACGTTCCAGCGTTTGTGGCGTGAGGTCGGAGCCAACATCTCGAACTACCGGACGTATCCGCGTCTCGTCGGCGAAACCGGCGGCAAAGATTTTGTACTCGCACACAGTTCAGCAGACCCCGACGTACTCACGACGGCATTGATCCGCGGGGCCTTCGACTATCAGGGACAGAAATGCTCGGCCGCGTCACGGGCATTCGTCCCGAAATCGGTGTGGGCCAAGATGGGCGACACGTTCATCGACACAGTGTCGTCACTGAAGTACGGCGACGTCACCGACCTGACGAACTTCGGCGGCGCCGTCATCGACCAGCGTTCCTTCGACCGCAATGCCGCCGCGATCGACCGAGCCAAGTCGACCGGCAGCCTCACCATCGCAGCAGGCGGCGACTACGACGACCGCGAAGGATTCTTCATCTCGCCGACGGTCCTGCTCGGTGACGACCCCAGTGACGAGGCCTTCAGCACCGAGTACTTCGGCCCCATACTCTCCCTGCACGTCTACGACGACTCCGCACCGAATGCGTACGCCGACATCCTCGCTCGTATCGACAGCGGATCCGCGTACGCCCTGACCGGTGCCGTGATCGCCACCGACCGTGCAGCCGTCGATCAAGCTCACCACGGTCTGCGGTTCGCCGCCGGAAACTTCTACGTCAACGACAAGCCGACGGGCGCGGTAGTCGGACAACAGCCCTTCGGCGGCGCTCGAGCTTCCGGTACCAACGACAAGGCCGGTTCACCGCAGAACCTGCTCCGTTGGGCGTCGACACGCACCGTCAAGGAAACCTTCGTTCCTCCCACCGATCATCGCTACCCCCACCAGGACGTCGATCCAGCCGAGAGCGAGAACCGTTGATGAGTGCCGTCTCGCTGAGCAACCCGCTGCGCCCGGTACTCCTCGCGGCGGCACGCTCGTCGCGGCTGGAGAAGACAGTCTCCGGGATGACCGTGACTCGCAAGCTGGTAGACAGGTTTGTCGCCGGGGACGCGGAACCCGCAGCGGTCTCTGCCGTACGCGACATCCTCACCAGTGGCCGGTTCGTGACGGTCGACTACCTCGGCGAGGACACTACCGATCCAACTCAGGCAACAGCTACCGTCGACGCCTATCTGTCCCTTCTCCGCTCGTACGCAACGCTTTCCGAAGCGGCTGGGACGCAACACACCCTCGAGGTTTCGCTCAAGCTCTCAGCGTTAGGGCAGTCACTTCCCGGTGACGGCGAGAAGATCGCCCTGGCGAACGCTCACCGAATCGTCACAGCGGCAGACGAAGTGGGCGCGTGGGTCACCGTCGATGCGGAGGATCACACCACCACCGACTCGACACTGTCCATCGTCGAAGAGTTGCGCCGCGACTTCCCGACGCTCGGCACGGTCCTGCAGGCGTATCTGCACCGCACCGAGGCCGACTGCCGGCACTTCTCCGGATCAGGTTCACGAATTCGGTTGTGCAAGGGTGCATACAAGGAACCGGCCGACGTTGCGTTCCAAAAGCCCGGCGAAGTCGACGCGTCGTACCTGCGTTGCCTGAAGGTCTTGATGGAAGGTGACGGATACCCGATGGTCGCCTCCCACGATCCCACCATGATCGACGCCGCCCTCGAACTCGCCACATTGACCGAACGGACAGCCGAGGATTTCGAGTTTCAGATGCTCTACGGCATCCGCGACGGCGAACAACGCAGATTGGTAGCCGAAGGCAATCACCTGCGGGTCTACGTTCCCTACGGCAGCCAGTGGTACGGCTACTTCATGCGTCGCCTGGCGGAACGGCCGGCCAACCTCATGTTCTTCATGCGCTCACTCGCCTCCAACAACTAGGTGCTGGAAACCGGTGGCAGCGGTGGCAACTCGAGGTTCTCACGGAAGGTACCCCCGACGTAATCTGTTCCCACGATTCTGCGCTGACGTAGTTCCGGCAGCAGTCCGTTCGTCACGAAATCGCGTGTACGCGGATCGGCAAGGTCACCGAGCGTGATGACGTCGAGTACGCCCGCGTCGTATCGTTCCTCGATCGCGTCCGCGAGCTGTTCCGGGGTGCCCGCCGCTGCCCAGTGGCCGGTGTCCTTGGACGCGATGATCAACTCGCGCAGAGTCTTTCCCTGTGATGCGAGCTTGCCGAAGATCTCGACCCGGCCCCGTCGTCGATTCACCGACGACGGGTCCGGCAACAACGACTCCGGGATCGGCCGGTCGAGCGGCAATTCCGAGAAATCCACGTCACCGCCGAACATGTCGGCAAGCCTCGTGCGTCCGGCGTCGAAGTCCGTCGATTCCTCGGCTTCTCTGACCAATCGTTCGACTTCGGCTTCGGTAGCGCCGTACGTTGCGTGGAACGAGCTGAAAATCAGTGGCAGTTCGTCCCCACGCCCCAACTCTGCCGCCCTGGCGCGGATCGTCTTCGTGTAGGTGACCGCGTCCTCGAAGGTTGCGAGAGAAGTGAATACGACCTCCGCGAAGCGAGCACCCAGTTCGATACCTCCGGCAGATTGGCCTGCCTGGAATTGGACCGGACGACGCTGCGGCAGGGAGGGGATGTTCAGCGGCCCCTGCACGGTGAAGTACTTGCCTCGATGCTCGATGGGGACCACCCTCGACGGATCGAGCACCGCTGAGCCCTCTCCCCGGGTCAGGGCGCCGGGCTTCCAACTGTCGAAGAGCGCGTTGACCACCTCGAGCGATTCAGCCGCTCGGGCGTACCGCTCCTCCGGACTCGGCAGGTCCAGGTCGCTGTAGTTCTCTTCTCCGAGTGAGGAAGTGACGGCATTCCATGCGGCTCGACCATTGCTGACGTGGTCCAGGGTGCCGAACAACCGTGCCAGGTTGAAAGGGTGATGAAATGTTGTCGTGACGGTGGCGATCAGCCCCACATGGGTGGTGACCGCACTCAGCGCGGCAAGGAAGATCAACGGCTCCTGCGCGCCGATCGCGCCCTGCGCGCCGAAACTCAGCAGGTCGGCGGCAAACAGTCCGTCGATCTTGTTCGCCTCGGCCGTCTTTGCGACGTCGATCGCGGACGCGACCGTCGAAGTCGTCGGATCGATCGCGGCGTCGTAGATACTCACCGCCCCACTGACACCGGTCACCGTCTTGAGTGGACGCCTACGATCGGCCACCGACCATCCTCCTGGCTTCGCGAAATCTGTTCCGAATTCACAACGCTAGACCGATCCTGGCTCCCGACAAGGTATTCACTCAGCCTGGTTCTATCCCTCCGAACGCCGCTTGGTCACGCCCCGGATTTACGGGCACGATAGGCTGCGACGTGCGCCCTGTTCCCACAGTTTCCGGTGTCGCAGTATCGCTTCGAACGATTGCGCGACAAATCCACGAAGACCGCTTCGCAGTCCGGGGCCTCGCACCATCGCAACCTCGAGAATTCGTCGGTTCGGATCAGATCGAGCACACCCATCGCCGCTTCTGCGGCCATCCGGTCCACCAGTGGCGAATCGTCAGCGGTGACGTGCAGATGCCAGCCGAGGTCGTCGTGCCTGGTGAGCCGCGGCCTCGCGCCCGATTCGAGTAGCAGTGCGTTCACCACCTCGACGGCGTCGTCCACTCCCGCGGCTTCCCAGAACTTGCGCAGTCGTGGACGCAGCGCACGAACCGCCGTCAATTCCTCCCGCGTGCCGTCCCGCCTGCCGGTCCAATGATCCGCGTCGAGAAACCGTGTCAGCTCCTCTTGATCCGGAAGCAGTTCAGCCCCGCCGCGGGCCGTGTTGACCAACGACGCGGCGAAGACGAGCGCCGATTCCGTGTCACCAGCAAAATGCACTTTGACTCCTGAGCTGTATCAACCTAATGTCAGCATCGTAATCGCTTTTACTCCTGACGGGTGACGACGTGAACTCTCGCAACGGCTTGATCTTCGCTCTGCTGTCCGCGGCAACGTTCGGCGTCTCGGGCCCGTTCGCGAAGTCTCTCATCGAATCGGGGTGGTCCCCCGGCGGCGCAGTGTTCGCGCGCGTTGCCGGCGGCGCACTGGTGATGATGGTGATCGCCGTAGCCACCCAATGGCCTCGCCTACGACAGGTGAGCGCCCACACGCGAACGGTACTGCTGTACGGGGTGTTCGCGATCTCGGGCGTTCAACTGTGCTTCTTCAATGCCGTGCAACATCTTTCGGTCGGCGTCGCATTGCTTCTCGAGTACCTTGCACCGATCATCGTCATCGGATGGGTGTGGATAACCAAGGGCGCGCGTCCGAGCGTGCAGACGCTTCTCGGTGCGGCGGTTGCCATGATCGGCGCCGCCGTGGTGATCGACGTCTTCGGATCGGCAGAGATCAGTGCCGTCGGAGTCGCCTGGGGACTGGCCGCCGCGGCATGCCTTGCAGTCTATTTCGTCATTTCCGAACGTGCGGACGGTGATCTCCATCCTGCTGTGCTCGCGGCATCGGGGCTCACGGTCAGTGCAGTGGTCATCGGCGCGCTCGGACTCGTCGGCGTCCTCCCACTCCAGTTCTCGGCCTCGAACGCCGTCGTGGCAGACCATTCGGTGAACGTATGGCTGCCGGTGGTGGTCCTGGTCCTGGTCAGCACTGTCATTGCCTATCTCACCGGCATCGCCGCAATCACGCTGCTGGGGCCGACAATCGGATCTCTCGTAGCGCTGACCGAAGTGCTGTGCGCGGTCCTCGCCGCGTGGATCCTGGTCGGGGAATCCGTCACTGCACTCCAAGCTGTGGGTGGCGCAGCAATCATCGCGGGGTTGGTCCTCGCGCGCCTCGGCCAGGTTGCACCGAAACAGATACCGGCCGACCCGATGACAAATGTCATGGCAGAAGAATGACGGACGGACGAGGGATCACGACCTCGAAGCGAGCAGATTCTATGTATGACCTCAGCACAGGCACGGCATTCACCACAGGCACTGCACACACTCAGTGAAGGATCGGCACACGACGCCGTCCGGTTGACCGGACTTCGCAAGAGTTTCGGAACCGTCGACGCCGTCAAGGGTATCGACCTGAGCATCCGCCCCGGCGAGATCGTCGCGTTCCTCGGCCCGAACGGCGCAGGCAAGACGACAACCATCGACATGATCCTCGGCCTGTCCCGGCCGACCTCGGGCGACGTGAGCGTCTTCGGAATGTCACCCCGATCGGCGATCGCCCGCGGACTCGTCTCCGCAGTCATGCAGACCGGCGGACTACTGAAAGAGCTGACGGTTGCCGAGACGGTGCAGCTGACCGCCAGCCTGTACGCCCAATCCCGTCCGGTCGACGAAGTGCTGGGGAGAGCCGGAATCCTCGACATCTCCGATCGCCTGGTCAGCAAATGCTCAGGCGGACAACAACAGCGGTTGCGATTTGCGATGGCGTTGCTGTCGAACCCGCAATTGCTCATTCTCGACGAGCCCACCACCGGCATGGACGTCGAAGGGCGTCGGGACTTTTGGTCCGCCATCCGCGCCGACGCAGATCACGGTCGCACTGTGCTTTTTGCGACGCACTACCTCGAAGAGGCCGATGTCTACGCCGACCGCATCATCCTGGTCAGGCAAGGCACCGTGGTCGCAGACGGGACCACCGCCGAGGTCAAGGCGATGGCGTCCGGACGCACCCTGCGCGCGACTGTTCCAGGCATCACCGACGAACTCCTGCGAGCCATACCGAACTCCGACGCCGTCGAGGTGCGCGGTGAGTCACTGCTCGTGCACTCGGGTGACACCGATGCCGTTGCACGGTTCCTGTTGACCAATACCCAGGCTCGCGATCTCGAAATCGTCTCGCGTGGCCTCGAAGACGCATTCATCGCACTCACGTCGAACAACTCCGAAGGACAGAAGTGATGACCACTGCAACCGAAGCGAACACCTACGGAGCCGAGCGAACCGTCGTACCTCTCGGCGGATTCAACACGACGCTACTGCGATTGGAATTTCGTCGCCTGACTCGCAATCGGCGCACGATGATCTTCACGCTCGTCATGCCGGTTGTCTTCTTCCTCGTCTTCGGGCTCGGTCAAGGCGACGACGATCACGGGATCGGGCACGGCAATGTCGCCGCGTACATCATGATCAGCATGGCCCTGTACGGCGCGATGCTTGCAACTACCAGTGGCGGAGCGATGGTCTCGATCGAGCGAGCGTCGGGATGGAGCCGTCAACTTCGGCTGACTCCCCTGACCCCGGTCGCCTACATCGCCGTCAAACTGATCATGGCGATGCTGCTCGGTCTCGTCTCGATCCTTGTCGTCTACGTCGTCGGCGCGTTCACCTCGGCGCAGATGGACGGATCACTCTGGTTCACAACGGCATTGATCGCCTGGTTGGGATCGTCGATCTTCGCGGCCTTCGGCCTGTTCATGGGGTATCTACTCCCCAGTGAGAACGTCATGCAGTTGCTCGGACCGGGACTGGCTCTGCTCGCCTTCGGCGGCGGACTCTTCGTGCCGCTCACCGACGGTTCCGTATGGGCGACCATCGCACAGTTCACCCCGATGTTCGGCATCAACGCCCTCGCCCACGCACCGTTGACGGGCAATAGCATTCACTGGACCTGGATCGTCAATATCCTGGTGTGGTTCGCCATCTTCGCCGGCGGAGCGATCTGGCGGTTCCAACGAGATACGGAGCGTGTGTAGTTGTCGCAAACGACTGACCGAGAAGATTCCGTCGCGCTCCCGCGGCGGAATCGTTTCGGCGTTCTCTTCGCGGCGGTCTGGATGGTATTTCTCGGCGGGCCGCTGATCGAGGGATGGAATCTGCGCGACGAACTGCGCGGCTGGACAGGGATTCTCGCGACGGTCGCCTTCGGTGCGCTCTATCTCTACACGTTCGCCACAACGCAGCAGCGGCGTCGAATGACAATGACTCGGCCGACGATTCGCGAAGCTGCACTGGCTTTGGCCGCCTTGACCGCGTTGGCCGCCGTGATGATCGTCAGCGTCGGGCCGACTGGTTTGGCAGCCGCACCGTATCTCGCGGTGACAGCGGTGACGCTGCTGCCGACCGTCGCGGGCGGCATTCTCGCCTTGGTGTTCGCGGCCTCCGTGGAGATAGTCAGCCTCTCGTCCGGGTGGGGGAACTACTCCGGACTCTCGCTCGGAGTCTGCGCGGCCGCATTCGCGACCTGGGGCATCATGTCCCTGATCAGCCGCAACTTCGCCATGCTCCATGAACGCGAAGAGCAGGAGCAGCGGGCAATCATGGAGGAGCGAACGAGGATGGCGCGCGATCTGCACGACATCCTCGGGCACTCGCTGACCGTCATCACGATCAAAGCCGAACTGGCCAATCGCCTACTCGATGTCGATATCGAACGTGCGCGCAACGAACTCGACGACCTCGAAAGACTTTCGCGTGACGCGTTGGCAGACGTGCGTTCAGCCGTCGAAGGATTTCGTGGGATTTCTCTTCCCGTCGAGATAGCCCGAGCACGAGAGGCATTGCGTGCGGCTGGTATCGAGGACGAGGTGCCGAGCAGTACCGACATGGTTCCCACGCGTCTTCGCGAACTCTTTGCATGGACGATCCGTGAGGGCGTCACCAACGTCGTTCGACACAGCGGTGCGACCCACTGCCGGATCACGGTCGACGAAAATAGTGCGTCGGTCGTCGACGACGGGCAAGGGGCCGGGTCGACGTCTTCCGGCAACGGTCTGATCGGATTACGCGAGCGCGCCGGAGCGTCGGGCGCACGAGTGATCATCACTCATCCCCAGCCGCAGGGGTTTGCACTTCAGGTAGTCGAACAGGAGACAGAGTGAACAGCCAGGGCGATCGAGCAACCATACGGCTGCTCTTGGCGGACGACCAGGCGCTCGTGCGAGGAGCGTTGGCCGCACTACTCGATCTGGAATCCGACCTCTCCGTGGTGGCCGAGGTCGGTCGCGGCGACGAGGTTGTGGCCGCTGTTCTCGAACACCGCCCAGATGTCGCGCTTCTGGACGTCGAGATGCCCGGCATGGACGGAATCGCCGCGACGGCGGCCCTTCGCGAGGCAGCACCCGACACCCGAGTCCTGATCGTCACCACGTTCGGACGTCCCGGATTTCTTCGCAAAGCCCTGCACGCCGGGGCCGGCGGGTTCGTCGTCAAGGACACACCCGCCAGGCAGTTGGCCGACGCAGTCAGGCGTGTCCACGCCGGACTGCGCGTCGTCGATCCCACCCTTGCGGCCGACAGCCTCGTCAGCGGCGAGTCGCCCCTGACGGAGCGTGAGACCCAAGTACTGCGCGCCGCTCATGACGGCGCACCCGTGGCAGCCATCGCAGGGGCGCTCTTCTTGTCCGCAGGGACGGTTCGAAATCATCTGTCATCCGCAATGGGTAAGACGGGTGCGTCGACGCGCGCGGAAGCCGTCAGAATCGCCGAGTCGAACGGCTGGCTCTGATCCGCGTGGCCGGAATCCACTTCCCCGGCAAATAGTTCGCCGTTCGATTCTTGACGGCGATTTGTCCAGATCACTCAAAGTAGGGACCTTCTACCCTGGGGATTTTCCCTGCAAACAACCCCCTCCGCGAGAATCCAAAACAGCTAATCGTTCGATAACTGGCTATGATGCAGTTAATTGAATCGACGGAGCCTGTGCGTAACGGGGGAAGGGACGTCTCATGTCGAACCAGTTCAACGATCGCTTGAACTCGCTGTTCGAGACTGCCGACTTTCACGTCACCAACGCGATGGTCGTTCGCGGCATGACCGAGTTCGGCTGCCGCATCTCGACGCCGTACCTGTCCCAACTGCGCACCGGCGTCCGAACCAACCCGTCACCCGAAGTGGTTGCCGCCCTCGCCCACTTCTTCAACGTCCATCCGGACTACTTCTACGCCCCGTCCGATCAAACTCCGCCCGCGATCTCGGGCGGCGAGGCGGACCTCTCTCTCCTCGAACAGCTGCACAACGTGCGCCTGCGAAACCTCACCTCTCGCGTCGTCGATCTATCGCCGTCTTCGCAGGATCTGCTTGTCGAAATGGCGGAGAATCTACGTTCCTCCGAGAATCTTCCGCGCGTACCACCGGACTCGAATTCCTACATGTCACGCGCGTAGCGCCCTTCGCCGACTCTCCTTGACTGCTCAGGGAGGGTTGGCCTTATGCTGGTCGATGCAGCTGGTTCGCCCGGCGCGGTCATGAGGAGCCCCGAAGACCGTTCCCGGCGTCGAAGCCCCGTCAGCGCAAGCTGTCGGAGTGAGAGGGAACCCGGTGAAAATCCGGGACTGTCCCGCAGCGGTAAGCAGGAACGACCGCCGTTTATGTGCACTGGGCATCCGCCTGGGAAGCGACGGCCAGTAGGTTCGATCCAACTCGATCGAGTGCCCGCGAGTCCGAAGACCTGCCGACTGTGTCGGGCACGCCGTGCCCGACGGTCCACCGCCTCGTGGAATGGGCGTGTAGATCTCCATCGGACCTCGTGTGCGGTGCGGGCAGTACTGTCCGCCGAAACTCGAGGTCTCGTGAGGTATACCCGTCTGCCGGCAGTGGCCATCAATGCATTGGCAATCTGGAGAAACTCCGTGACAACAACATTCACTTCGACCGTGCTGGGCTCACCGCGCATCGGTCCTCATCGAGAACTCAAGCGGGCAACCGAAAGCTACTGGGCAGGGCGCATCGACGCCGACGCCCTGCAGGCTGTCGCCCGTGACCTCCGTCGGCAGGGCTTGGCCGACCTCCGTGACCTGGGCCTCGACTCCATCCCGGTCAATACCTTCTCCTTCTACGACCAGATGCTCGACACCGCAGTTCTTCTCGGCGCGCTGCCCGACCGCGTCGCGTCGGTCGCCGATCCGTTGGACCGCTACTTTGCCGCTGCCCGTGGGACGGACACCATCGCGCCACTCGAAATGACGAAGTGGTTCGACACCAACTACCACTACCTGGTGCCGGAGATTTCACCGTCCACCACGTTCGCACTCGACCCGTCCAAGGTCTTGTCCGAACTGGCAGAAGCACTTTCCGACGGCATTGCAGCCCGCCCGGTCGTCATCGGACCGGTCACCTTCCTGCTGCTCTCGAAGGCTGTCGGCACAGACGAGCCGCTGCTCTCGCGGCTCGACGAACTACTCCCCCTCTACGCGGATCTACTCGGTCGGCTCGCGAAGGCCGGTGCGAGCTGGGTTCAGCTCGACGAACCCGCCCTCGTGGGCGATCGCACCGATGAGGAAATCGAAGCGGCACGCGCTGCGTACGAACAGCTTTCAGCGCTGTCCGAGCGGCCGTCGATCCTGTTGGCGTCGTACTTCGGTTCGCTGCGTGACGCGTTGCCCGCGCTTGCGTCCACCGGCGTCGAAGGATTTGCCGTCGACCTGGTGGCCGGTCAGGATTCGATCGGCTCCGTACCTGAACTCGCCCGCAAACTAATCGTCGCCGGAGTGGTCGACGGACGAAACATCTGGCGGTCCGATCTGGACTCGGCACTGAGCACTTTGGGTGCCTTGCTCGGCAGCGTGGACACGCTTGCCGTCTCCACGTCGTGCTCCCTGCTGCACGTTCCGTACACACTCGACGCTGAGTCCGATGTCGACAAGGCCCTGCGCTCGTGGCTCGCGTTCGGCACCGAGAAGGTCAAGGAAGTAGTAACTCTCGCAACCGCTCTCACACAGGGCCGAGAGTCGGTGGAGGACGAGTTCGCTCTGGCACGAGCGGCCGCGTCGACCCGCAAGGACGATCGCAGACTTAATGATGCGAGTGTTCGAGGCCGTCTGGACGCGGTGCTGAACTCGGCGACCGGTCGCGCGCCCGCCGCCGAACGTCGCGCTGCCCAGGACGAGCTGCTTTCTCTGCCGCCGCTGCCCACGACGACCATCGGTTCATACCCGCAAACCTCGAAGATCCGCATCGCTCGCGCAGCACTGCGCAAAGGTGAGATCGACGAAGCCGAGTACGTCAACCGTATGCGCGCCGAGATCGCCGAAGTTGTTGCGCTCCAGGAAAAGCTGGACCTGGACGTGCTTGTTCACGGTGAGCCGGAACGCAACGACATGGTCCAGTACTTCGCGGAGCAGTTGGACGGATTCTTCGCCACCGCCAACGGTTGGGTCCAGTCGTACGGCACCCGCTGCGTGCGTCCGCCGATTCTGTACGGCGACGTCTCGCGCCCGAAGCAGATGACCGTCGACTGGATCACGTACGCACAGTCCCTGACCGACAAGCCGGTCAAGGGCATGCTCACCGGACCAGTCACCATTCTGGCCTGGTCGTTCGTCCGCGACGACCAACCCCTCGCCGACTCGGCAAATCAAGTCGCACTGGCCATTCGAGACGAGACCGTCGACCTGCAGGCCGCCGGAATCGGAATCATCCAGGTCGACGAACCGGCTCTGCGAGAACTACTCCCACTGCGTGCCGAGGATCAGCGCGCCTACCTGGACTGGTCGGTCGGCGCCTTCCGGTTGGCCACCTCGGGCGTCGCGGATTCCACCGCGATCCACACGCACCTGTGCTACTCCGAGTTCGGAGCGGTGATCGGCGCCATCGCCGGCCTCGACGCGGACGTCACGTCCATCGAGGCAGCACGCTCACACATGGAGGTCCTCGACGATCTCAGTTCGGTCGGGTTCGACCTCGGCGTCGGCCCCGGTGTCTACGACATCCACTCGCCGCGGGTGCCGAGCGTCGACGAGATCGCGGAGTCGCTACGCGAAGCACTCAAAGCTGTTCCGGTCGAACGATTGTGGGTCAACCCCGACTGCGGATTGAAGACTCGCGGTTCCGTCGAGGTCGAAGCGTCACTGCGTAACCTCGTCGAAGCCGCGAAGGTGGTACGAGCGGAGCTTTAGGGGCAAAGCCCCGGTGCGCCTTTTTGGTAGTGGGCACTACCCAAAAGGCGCACGGGGTGTCGTGCCCTGTGACCGATCCTTCTCGAAGAATCGGATGTTCGCTTCCGGATCTCTCGCTTTCCTGTTACCTTGCCTTACTAGACAGTGACCTAAGGAGAGGCCTTACAACCGCGAAAGCGACGACCCAGGCCCGGGTTCACGTCGAAGGAGTTCACCCACGTGGACACGGTTTCGACCGATGTCCGCCATTCCACCGTCGAGTACGCCCCTGGCTTACATCTCGACATAGTCCGACCGAAGGACCCACCGCAGCCATTGCCTGCAATCGTGTGGATCCACGGCGGCGGATGGCGGCTACAAGACCGCACGGCCAGCCCAGACCTCGCGAAGCATTTCGCTTCAGCGGGATACGTGATGGTCAGCATCGACTACCGGTTGGCGCCGGACACAATTCACCCCGGCCAATTGCTCGACGTTCGGCGCGCAGTGCGCTGGCTGCGCAGCAACGCCGCCGAACATTGTGTGGATCCTGATCGAATTGGACTCTGGGGATCGTCGGCAGGAGGGCACCTCGCAGCGCTTGCCGGCATCCATTCCTCGACGCTGTGCCTCGAACACGAAGAGGCCTCGTCCGTCAGCTCCGCTGTCCACGCCGTCGTCGACGGTTACGGTCCATCGGATCTACCTGCACTGGTAGATCTTTCGTCTCCGAGTTCCGAATCCGAAAAACGATCGCCCGAGGCATCACTGTTGGGTGGACCGATTCGAGACAACCTTGCCGCCGCATACGATGCGAGCCCGGCCCGCGTAGCCAAGGGCAGCACACCCCCGTTCCTCGTCATGCACGGGAGCGAGGACACGATGGTTCCCTTCCACCAGAGCGTCACTCTGTACGAGTCGCTCGCCTCCTACGGAAACGACGTGATCCTGTATCTCGTCGACGGTTTCGGCCACGGATTCTTCAATCCGGGCCATGTGTTGGAGTTGGGACCCGGCCTCAGTCTCGATCAGGGGCACCTCGAGCGCGATCCGTCGGCGCCCGCAACCATCCGAGCCTCCACCAATCGTTGGAAGCAGTTCGTCGAACTTCACCCGTGCGCGTCGTTCGCGGCAATCGAAGCCTTTTTCTCTCGAACGCTGAAAGCAGGTGCACCCGTCACATGACCACATTCGACATTCCGAGCCTCGACGACGTCCAGTCCACAGTTCCCGAATCGGATTCTCTGCCAGGGCGTTGCGTGCCCTATCACCTTTCTGCCGGCGAAGGTGAGCGATACCAACTGGGCGGCCAACTCCTCACAGTCATCGCCCGCCCGCAGGATACGGGTGGACAGTTCGGTGCCGCCTACGTCTACGGCGGTGCCGGCGTAGAGACACCGTTCGTCCAGCACTCTGACGAATTCCGCTTCCTGTACGTCACCGATGGTCGACTCCAAGTCTGGCTTCCGGGCGAAACCAACGTCCTCGTAGCGGGAGACGCAGTGTCGATCCCACCCGGCACGCCGTACGCGTACCGCATGCTCGCGCATCGCACGCGATTCCTGAGTTGGCTCACCGTCGGTGACGGACACAGTTGGGGCGCAGCATCGGGCACCGCCACTCCGTCGCACGTCTTCGACATCAGCGCTGACCAGAAGGTTTCGGATGCGCGTCAATCCGAACTCGCAGCACAGTACGGAGTTCGGGTACTGGACCTGGAGAAGAAGGATCTTCCGTCCTCGCCGGGATCGATTTTGCCCCAGTCCAATTCGGCCTACGTCCTGCACGCTGGAGAAGGTGACCGATGGGCGAGCATGGACCAACTCAACACCTATCTCGCACGCTCCCGAAACACGGATTCAACGTACTTCGCGATGCACACCAGCGGCGGCAAGAGTCCATACATTCCGTTGCACTTCCACCGTCAGCACACTGAGAACTTCTTCTGCCTCGAGGGCCGACTTCTGTTGCACGCGAACGGTAAGGAAATCCTTCTGACCAAGGGTGACTTCCTTCACGCACCTGCCGGTACCGTGCACAGCTTCTCGTTCGCCAGCCACAGCACGCAGATGCTCGGACTCCTGACCACCGGTGTGTTCGAGAAGTTCTTCGAATACATGAACCGTCCGACCGAGGCTCACATCCACGTCGAAGGAGGCGACATGACCTTCCCGGGTGAAGGATTCGGGCGCGCTCGTGCCGAACTGGACCTGGAGGTCGTCGGGCCGCCCCCAACCACCGGTCAGTGACAGCGACGAGCGCCTCGAGGGGCACGGGCCCCTATGCGGGGATCAACTCAACCACGTGTTGCCGAAGAGCAGAATCCCGTCCGCACTCGGCATCACTCCGTGCACGTTCTCGCGCCACGGGATGAAAACCTTGCCGGAGTTGACCACGGCCATCGGCGCCGTCTCGTTGACCACGGTTTGAATATCGTCGATGACGGCTCGCCGCTCATCCTCGCCCGACGCTGTTTGCAGCTTGCCGAGCAACTCGTCCATCCGAGCGTTCTTGTAGCCGAGAATGTTCGACGGCGATTCGCTGAACAGGTTGCCGTACATACGCACGAACGGTGACTCTTCCAGCACGTTGAACGCGAAGTAGGACACGTCGTAGTCATGCTTCGCGTACAGCATGGAAATCAGATCGTTGATGCTGGTTGCGTAGGTGATTTCGACCGTGAAACCCACTGCCTGCAAGAGCGACTGAAACGTCAGTGCGCTGCGCTGCGTCGCCGGATCGTTCATACCGACGTACGTCAGTTTTCCGTCGTAACCGTCGGCCTTCGCCTCGGCGAGATACTTCTTCGCCGCCTCGGGGTCGAAGCCGTTCCCGGCCACCGATCCGTGCCACTGCGACCACGACGCGAACATGTCGGTGCCGGGTTCGCCGAAGCCGCCCTGAACTCGCTCGTTGAACGTAGTCGGGTCCACCGCAGCGACAATCGCCTTACGCACGCGCTCGTCCTTCGCTGCCCGATCGTCGCGCTGATTGATTGCCAGAACGCCGGCCATGCTGGCCGAGTACACAAATCCTGGATCACCGGCTTCGAAAGCCTCGTGTATGAAATCGGGAGACTTCAGATAGGCGACCTGAATTCCGTCGGTGTGCAATCCCTCGAGTTTGCTCTTCTCGTTGACGATTGCCGGAAAGCGCAACTTCTCGAGGTACGGCGCCCCGTCCCAGTACGTCGGACGGGCAGCGAGCACCAATTCGTCCTGGGAGGCGAACTTCTCGACGGTGAACGGACCTGCCCCGATCGGGGTGAACGTGCCGGTAGCCATCGCCGAGGGCGCGACGATCATGCCGGGACCGGTGGTGAACATGATCGGGAACTCGTCCCACGGCTGCGCCAATGTGAAGACGACCGTACTCGGATCCGGTGAATTCATCTCGCGCACAGCGGTCTTCCACACCAGCGCGTGAGTTCCCTTCTTCTGCAGATAGTGATCGATGCTCCACAGGACTGCCGCACTGTCCATCGGAGTGCCGTCGCTGAAGGTGACGCCGTCGCGCAATTTCAGTGTCCACACCGTGTTGTTGCCGTTGGCCGACAAAGACTGCGCCAAGTGGGGAACGTATTCGCCCGCCGCCGTATCGAAGCGCATCAGAAGGTCGTAGATGGCTGCCATTTCGCTACCACCGGTAGCGCCGCCGTCCTGACGGTCAGCCGGATCGAGACTGCTGATCCCGTTGTAGGTGGCAAACGACACGGTGCCACCCGAGCGCGGCTCTCCCCCGTTGTTCTGGTCACCGACAACTCCGACCGTCACGTCCGATGCATCCGTGGTCGTACCTTGGCTGCTACCGGCGCACCCCGTCACCACCAGTGTCGCCGACGCCAGGACAACCATCCAGATTCGAGAGCGAGCTCGGTACGAGCGCTTCATTGCGACTCACTTTCACAGTTCACGGACACGTCGATCCTTGGATCGGACATCCCGGCAGTTTTGTAAGTGAATTCTAGGTAAGGACGCTTCCTGCGTCTTCGTTTTCACGAAGCTGAAGCGATGATTCGCATTCACAGCGACAGAAACAAGAACTGAATTCTAGAGTGACACCGTTCAGCGAAGTACCAGTCCGATGACGTCTTCGACGTTCCGCTGGGCCTCTGCGAATCCGATCCGGCCACTGGTCCACAGTGCAAGGGCCGTCAACATCGTGCCGCCCATTGCCACGGCCGCAACCCGCGCCGTCTCGGCCGGAATACCGTCCATCAATTCGAACAGCATTCTCCGATGTGCAGTCGCGCGCTGATCCAACGACTCGATCACGAACTGATCCGAGGACGAATGGAGTTCGATCTCGAGTCGAGCGAAGTGAGGCCTACGCTCGAATGCCTTCATCTCGCGGCGATGAAGTGCCAGAACCCGTTCGTACGCGTTGCTCTCTTCGCCGCCCGTTTGCGACTCCTCAGGACGACGAGCGGATTCGAGCCCGCTCCACGCCGTCATCGCCGCAGCAAGAAGTTGCTGTTTGGTCGGAAAGTAGCGATAGAGAGTGCCTAGCGCCACGCCTGAACGCTCCGACACTTCTTTCATCTGGATTCGATCCGACGGCATCTCTGCAAGCATCTCGACCACCGCCGTGGTCAATCGTCGTCTCCGCTCGAGTTGCCCCACCGACATGAGGTCGGTATCCAGGGGAAACTCGTCGCTGCGCACAGTCACGCGCGTCACGATAGTTCAGAACCTCGACCGCAGTGCCAGGTTGCGAAGTTTCATCAGAACCCCGAAATCTAGTACATAGATTAATCACCTGCCGATCGCGCTAGGGTTAGTCCATGAATGACCGGACAACCGATGACCAGTCAACCGTCGGCGAACTCAATTTCTGGTCGTTCATCGAACTGGCCAACAAAAAGCTGGCCACCGAACACGGCTTTCGCGATCAGCTCGCCACCGAGGTTCTCCTGACGCTCAACCGAGCCTCCAACGTCGTCACGTACGATCTCGAGTCGTCGATCCACCGCCCTCGAGGCTGGTCATGGTCCTCCTTCCGACTGTTGTTCGTCACCTGGCTGGCCGGTCCGATCGAGCCGAAGGCTGCCGCCGAGCTCACCGGAATGAGTAGGGCAGCGGTCTCCAATCTGTCCAAGTCGCTGCTGGCAGACGGATTGATCGATCGTCGGCCCACCGAGAACGACGGCCGTTCGGTCCAGCTGTACCTGACCGACAAAGGCCGAGAAGCCATGGTCGAAGCGTTTCGCGAGCAGAACGAACGCGAACACGCCTGGGTCAGCGTCCTGAGCGAGGCCGAACAGCGAATTCTTGTCATGCTCCTGGACAAACTGATCACCAACCGCAGCCAGTTCGACGTACGCGGACGTAACTGACATAGACCCGAACCCCCTTGGAGGGTTGCGCCCATCACATCATTTTAGTTAATGTATTTACTATCTGGTGGAGGTGAGCCAGGCAGAACAGCACAGAAGGAGCCCCGTCATGGCGTTCTATCGACAACTCGGCAACATCCCACCGAAGCGTCACACCCAACACCGTGACGAGTCCGGCAACCTCTACTACGAAGAGCTGATGGGCGAGGAAGGTTTCTCCTCGGATTCTTCGTTGCTCTACCACCGCGAGATCCCGTCGGCCATCGTCGACGCAACGGTCTGGGAACTGCGCGATCAGAGCACAACCCCCAACCATCCCCTCAAACCGCGCCATCTGAAACTCCACACGCTGTTTCCCGAAAGCACCTGGAACGAGACCGACGTGGTAACCGGCCGTCGTCTCATCCTCGGAAATGCCGACGTGCGACTGTCCTACGTCGTTGCGGCGGCGCCATCTCCCCTGTACCGCAATGCAATCGGCGACGAGATGGTCTACATCGAATCTGGCGAGGCGACCGTCGAGACTGTCTTCGGCACACTCGAGGCCTGTGAAGGTGACTACGTCCTGATCCCGATGTCCACAACGCATCGATGGATCCCCAAGGGTGACAAACCACTTCGTGCCTACGCCATCGAAGCGAACAGTCACATCGTCCCGCCCAAGCGCTATCTTTCCCGCTTCGGCCAGCTACTCGAGAACGCACCGTTCTGTGAACGAGACCTGCACGGACCGACCGCGCCCATGATCGCCGAAGGCACCGACATCGAGGTACTGGTCAAGCACCGCACGTCGGCGGGCATCGTCGGCACCCGAATGGTTTATCCCACGCACCCTTTCGATGTCGTCGGTTGGGACGGATGCTTGTACCCGTACACCTTCAACATCTCCGACTACGAGCCGATCACGGGCCGTGTTCACCAGCCGCCGCCCACGCACCAGGCATTCGAGGGGAACAACTTCGTGATCTGCAACTTCGTGCCCCGCAAGGTCGACTACCACCCCCTGTCGATCCCCGTGCCGTACTACCACTCGAACGTCGACTCGGACGAGATCATGTTCTACTGCGGCGGTGACTACGAGGCACGCAAGGGTTCCGGCATCGGGCAGGGTTCGATATCGATTCATCCCGGCGGCCACGCCCACGGCCCACAACCCGGCGCGTACGGGCGAAGCATCGGCGCCGAGTTCTTCGACGAGCTGGCCGTGATGGTCGATACGTTCCGGCCCCTCGAATTGGGTGAGGGAGCCTTGGCCTGTGAAGACGAAGCGTACGCCTGGAGTTGGGCAGGGCGGGGGCCTCAGCAATGACGATCATCTCCCCACTCCTGCGTGGCCTGTGCGACGACGCAGCACTCTTCCCACCCGGCAATGCTCCTCTCGCCGAGGCAGTTCCGGCCCACGCGGCCTACCAGCAGGCGGACTACGACGCACTGGTCGGGCCCTTCGTCTTTCCCGCGCCGCGATTGAGCGAACTGGCCGCGTACGTTTCAGCTGACAACCCGGTGACGCTGAGTCTGACTGTGCCGGCCGGTCCAGCCGATACGGCGGCGGCACTGTCGAACGCGCTCGCTATCCCCGGTGTCAGCGTCGCCGCCGTCGAAGTGGGAATTCCTGACGGGTTGGACGCCGAAGCCGCCTTCGAGGAACTCGCTCCCGTCCATGCCGCTCATCCCGACCTGGACATTTTTGTCGAGGTACCCCGCGGTGATCGACGCGTGGACTTTCTGACGGCGCTCGAAACCGCCGGGTATTCCGCGAAGTTTCGCACCGGAGGAATTGTCGCCGAAGCGTACCCGGACGAGGACGAGCTCGCCGACGCCGTGATATCCGTTGTCCGAGCGGGTATCCCGTTCAAGGCGACCGCGGGACTGCATCACGGCGTGCGCAATACCGATCCGGAGACAGGTTTCGAGCAGCACGGCTTCCTCAACATCATGGTGGCCGTCAACGCTGTGAGGCGGGGCGCCGACCGCTCGGAAGTTGTTGCTGCTCTGGCGCAACGCGATGGCGAATCGATCGCGCAAGCCCTGGCCGAACTGACCGCGGACGAGGCCGGCGAGGTGCGTCGCCGCTTCCTCTCGTTCGGGACCTGTAGCATTTCGGACCCTCTCACCGAACTCGAAGGTCTCGGATTGATCGTCCGCTCCGACAAAACCGAAGGAACACTCGTATGACCGTCACGACCATCGACATTCCCGCCGACTCGTTGTTCGGGATCGACAATCTGCCATACGGCATCTTCTCCCCCGCCGGAGGATCACCGCGTGTTGGTGTTCGGGTCGCCGACTCGGTGGTCGATCTCGCAGCGACACTGGGAGATTCCGTCTTCGCCGAACCGAGTCTGAATGCGTTCATGGCGCTGGGCCGAGATCAGTGGGTATCGGTGCGTAATCGGATCACGGATCTAGTGACCGGCGAAATAGTCTCGGACGCAGTGTTTCCCGTCGACTCAGTCACAATGCACTTGCCGATCGCGGTGGCCGACTACGTGGATTTCTACGCGTCGGAAAATCATGCGACCAACCTCGGACGCCTGTTCCGACCCGACGCTGCCCCCTTGATGCCGAACTGGAAGCACCTTCCGGTCGGATACCACGGGCGCTCGAGCACCATCGTCGTCTCCGGCACCGATATCGTTCGCCCCTGCGGACAGCGCAAGTCACCCGATCAGGAGAACCCGGATTTCGGACCGTCCCGCCGCCTCGACATCGAGGCCGAAATGGGCTTCATCGTCGGAACTCCCTCGAAGATGGGCGATTCCATCACCCCGGACGACTTTGCCGAGCACGTCTTCGGCGCCGTCGTCGTGAACGACTGGTCCGCCCGGGACATCCAGGCGTGGGAATACGTCCCTCTCGGCCCGAATCTCGGGAAGAGCTTCGCGACGTCCATCTCTGCGTGGGTTGTCCCGTTGCTCGCGCTCGAAGAGGCCCGAATCGATACGCCGGTGCAGGACCCCGAACCTCTCTCTTACCTGCGCGGCGAGGAGAAGTGGGGGTTGGACATCGACCTGGCCGTCGAATGGAACGGTCACGTCGTCTCCCGGCCGCCCTACGCCCAGATGTACTGGTCGCCGGCGCAGATGCTCGCGCACACCACCATCAACGGCGCAGCAGCGAGCACCGGCGATCTCTTTGCATCCGGAACCATTTCCGGACCGGACAAGGATCAGCGCGGCGCCTTCATCGAACTGACCTGGGGTGGCAAGGAACCCGTGACTGTGGGCTCCGAGACTCGAACCTTTCTCGAAGACGGCGACACCATCGCCATCTCAGCCACCGCTCCCGGCGTCGGCGGATCACGAATCGGCTTCGGGGATGTTCACGCTCGGATCCTGCCGGCAACGCAAACCGAAAGATAACGATTGACAACTGTTTGATTCACGCTGATCTGATGTCCGGAATTCCTTGCCTCACGATTCTCCGAAGATAAGCTGGACTAACCATCCAGAGCGATCGAGAGTCCTGGCTCCGTGACGTCGCAGCAACCCCCTCTGCTGAGGTGCGGGTGCTTTCGGCCAGGTCCGATGGAGGACTCGTGCCAGGCGATCGACCCCGTACCTCAGTGGGGACAGCAGCTGTCGTCGTGATCGTGGGCGGTGGCCCCCGCGGGACCGGCGTACTCGAGCGAATCCTCGCTCACGAATCGGTGAACGCCGATCCCATACCGATCGACATTCACGTCGTGGACCCGTATCCGGCAGGCGCCGGCCGCATTTGGCGAGGCAGGCAGGCGCCGCTTCTGTGGATGAATTCGACAACCGCGGACGTCACGATGTTCACCGACGAGACCACCGCCGTGACCGGCCCGGTGCTGCCGGGTCCGACCCTCGCGGAATGGGTCGCCGAGCACTCGGCTGAACTTGCCGAATTTCCCGAAATCGCGGCAGAAGTTCCGATGATCACCCCGTCGTCGTTTGCATCGAGGTCACTGCAGAGCCGATACCTGAACTGGGTGTTCCAGACCGCGGTCGACTCTGCACCAGCGCACGTCGACGTTCGGGTTCATCGACGATCCGTGGTCGACATCGTGAACGTCGGCGAGATACAGACGGTTCATCTGGACGACGGAGTTGTCATCGAAGCGACGGCCGTCCTTCTCGCGCAAGGGCACCCCGATGCGTTGGCTGCCCCGCGTGAAACCGCGCTGACCAGCTTCGCGTCCGAGCACGAGTTGACCTACGTAGGTCCGGGATACACCGCCGACCTCGACGCCGATGTCATTCCCGAACGCGAACCGGTTCTGATCGCCGGACTCGGGCTGGCTTTCATCGACTGGATGGTTCTCCTCGCCGAGAGCCGCGGCGGCGTCTTCGAACGCGGTGAGGACGGCACCCTCACTTACACTCCCTCGGGTCGGGAACCTCTGTTGTACGCCGGATCTCGTCGAGGCGTGCCGTACCACTCCAAGATTTCGTACTCGATCGCCGACGCGCGGCCACCGCTACCCCGGTTCTTCACCGCTGATCTTGTGCCCGGCGACGGGCCGTTGGATTTCCGAAACGACATCTGGCCGCTGGCGTCGAAAGAATTGGCAGGCGCCCACTATCACGAACTGTTCGCGTCGCACCCGGATCGGACGGTGGGCACCTGGGAGGAGTTCGACGCCGAATTCGCCTCGCTGGCTTGGGGATCGTCTCGATTGCAGGAACTGGTCGAGAACGCAGTTCCGAAGCCGGAAGACCGTATCGATCTCGAGCGACTGAACCGCCCACTCGGCGGTGAGCGCTACGACGGACTTGCCGAGGTCCAATCCCGGATCAACGAATACATCTCGGCAGACGTCGCGCGGAGGTCGGACCCGTATTTCAGCGCCGACGCCGCTGTCTTCTCAGCGCTGCTGTCGACGTACATGACTGTCGGAGAATTGCTGCGGCGTGGCAGAATCCCGGCCGAATCCGTCGCCAAGGACGTCGAGGGTTGGCTTCATTCGTTCTTCAGCTTCATCGCCAGTGGTCCGCCACCCGAGCGACTGGAACAGTTGATCGCGCTCAACGAGGCCGGCATCGTCCAGTTCCTCGGGCCGGATTCAGCGTTCTCCACCGAGATCGACCCGGCAACGGGGGCTGGGATCTTTGTCGCTCGCAGTGCGTCGCACACCGACATCGTGGCCGCGAACACCCTCGTCGAAGCACGCTTGCCGGTTGCTTCCATCAGCGCGAGCGGTGACTCGCTCCTGCGGACGCTTCACGGTCGGGGCGAGGCAGTCGAACTTCGTGCGACCGTGGACAGTTCGGCGAAGCTCGCCGTCGACGGTACGTCACGAATTCTCGACCAGGACAACACAGCTCATCCTCGCCGCTTCGCGGCCGGGCCGTGGGTTGCAGGCCACAACTGGTCGGCGGCTTTCCCTCGTCCCCGTACCAATGCGGGGTTTTTCCGGCACAACGACGCCCTGGCTGCGGAGATTTTGGGCGCTGCGCGCCTGTGAGCAGTTAGGGAGTCCAGAGACTCCCTAACCGCTCACAGGGGCTGTGCCCCTCCTAGCTGAACACCAACTCACCCTCGTCAACCGCGACGGTGATGCTGCCGCCCTCTTCGAGGAGATCATCGAGCAGCATGTCGGCGATCTTGTCGTCGACCACACGCTGAATCGAACGTCGCAACGGGCGAGCCCCGAACTCGGGTTGATGCCCGTGCTCGGCAATCCAGTCCACTGCGTCGGCGGTGAACTCGATGTCGATGCCCTTGGACTGCAACCGCTTCCGGCTGTCGTCGAGCAACAGATCAGTGATCCGGTGCAGTTGCTCGGTGTCGAGCTTGCGGAAGATCACGATCTCGTCGATGCGGTTGAGGAACTCCGGCCGCATCGATTCGCGCAACCTGGCCATCACGCGGTCGCGCAGTGGCTTCTCCGCCGACTCTGCATCACCTGTGGTGAAGCCCAGTCCACCGGACTTGCTCGAGATGATGTCCGAGCCGAGGTTGCTGGTCATGATCACGACGGTGTTCTTGAAGTCCACCGTTCGACCCTGGCCGTCGGTCAGACGCCCATCGTCGAGCACCTGGAGCAAGGTGTTGAACACGTCCGGGTGTGCCTTTTCGATCTCGTCGAGCAGGATCACCGAGTACGGGTTACGACGCACCTGTTCCGTGAGCTGTCCGGCCTCGCCGTAGCCGACATATCCGGGAGGAGCACCGACCAATCGGCTTACCGTGTGCCTCTCACCGAACTCACTCATGTCGAAGCGCAGCATCTTGTTCTCGTCACCGAAGAGTGTGGCAGCCAGAGCTTTTGCGAGCTCCGTCTTGCCGACACCGGTGGGTCCGAGGAACAGGAAGCTACCGACGGGACGATCCGGATCGCTCATACCGGTCCGGCTACGACGCACCGCACGCGCGATTGCGCGAACGGCGTCATCTTGCCCGATGACACGACCGTGCAGTTCCTCTTCCAGACGGCGCAGGCGATCTTTCTCTGCTTGAGTCATCTGGCTGGCCGGAATACCCGTGGCACGGGCGACAACCTGGGCGATCTGTTCAGCAGTCACATCCGGAGTTTCCTCGGAAGGAACCGAGGATCCTGCCTTCTCGAGACGCTTTGCGACGCCGTTGATCTCGTCACGCAGGGTCGACGCCTTCTCGTACAATTCATCGGCGACGGCTTTCTCCTTGTCGCTCTCGAGCTGCTCGAGACGTTGCTGCAGTGCAGCGGTGTCCACGGTGGCCGTCTTCAACCGAAGCCTGGCGCCGGCCTGGTCGATCAAGTCGATTGCCTTGTCCGGCAAGAACCTGTCGCCGATGTAACGTGCCGACAGCTCCACCGCAGCGGTGATCGCCTCGTCGGTGTAGTGCACCTTGTGGTGATCCTCGTACCGACTGCGCAGTCCGCTCAAGATCGCGATCGCGTCCTCGATCGACGGCTCCCCGACCTGTACGGGCTGGAAGCGCCGCTCGAGCGCGGGATCCTTCTCGATGTTCTTGCGGTATTCGTCGAGCGTGGTGGCGCCGACGATGTGCAGTTCACCGCGAGCGAGCTTGGGCTTGAGGATGTTTCCGGCATCCATCGCACCTTCGGCGCCGCCTCCGGCACCGGCGATGGTGTGCATCTCGTCGATGAAGACGATCAGCTCGTCCTTGTGTGCGGTGATCTCGTCGATCACCTTGGTCAGCCGTTCCTCGAAGTCTCCGCGGTAGCGAGTACCCGAGACCATGCTCGAGAGTTCGAGCTGGACTATCCTCTTGCCCACCAACGATTCCGGGACATCCCCGTCGACGATGCGCTGGGCGAGACCTTCGACGATGGCAGTCTTGCCGACGCCGGCCTCACCCACCAGGACGGGGTTGTTCTTGGTGCGGCGGGAGAGGATCTCGATGGTCTGTTCGATCTCGTCGGCGCGGCCGATCACCGGATCGACGCCGCCGTTGCGTGCGCGATCGGTGAGATCGACGCCGTACTTGTCGAGCGTCGGTGTGGTGGACTCGTCTTCGACTGGACCGGCTGCAGGATTCTGAACCGCTGC
This sequence comes from Rhodococcus sp. 66b, assembly GCF_002076325.1. Lineage (NCBI taxonomy): Bacteria > Bacillati > Actinomycetota > Actinomycetes > Mycobacteriales > Nocardiaceae > Rhodococcus > Rhodococcus sp. 66b. Next base: position 8,659 of record NZ_MUZB01000002.1, on the reverse strand, counting down.
CTGCAGCTTCTCCGGCGTGATGCCGGCCGAAGCGAGCAGACGACCCGGAACATGATCGGGGTCACCAGCCAATGCGATGAAGAGGTGTTCGGGATCGATGTACGTCGATCCCAGGGCTCGGGCCAGTTGATGAGCCTCGAGTAGAGCGGTTTTCACGGCGCTGCTGAGCGCAGGAGCAGAGTAGGCCCCCTGCTCACGGCCTTGTGGCAGCCGCAGGTCGACGGCGTCGACCACGGATTTCGGGTCGGCTCCGGCGCGCTGCATGAGCGTGCGGACCGGATCCTGCTCCGCCATGACGCGGAGAACGTGCAGTGCATCGAGATCCGAATCACCGCGAGCAGCCGCTACACGTGCAGCGTCAGCCATGAGTTGCTGGGTGGCCCTGCTCATGAGCCGGGAAATATCGATGCGACCGGGACCCTCGGGCCCGAAGAATGCTGGCATTCCGAAGCCTCCTTGCAGAAAGTTGAGCGTTACTGACTCAATTAACGTGCATGGGGCTCGATCAATTCCCGCGGGCTCAGATTTGTTTCAACACCTTCGGGCCACAGATCGTTCTCAACTACCAAAGGATCCGGTAGATCGACCGACCGGGTACGCCTCGACGTGCATGATCACCGATCCCTCGCAGGGACCACTCGCGATGTCGGTACGCCACGAACCTTTCAGACTGCCATCGGGCTGAGGTGTGTAATACGCCTCGGAGTGCGCCGGTGCCCACACCTTGGGCACGCCTTCCCCCTGGTAGCAATCCCACTCCCAGTCATAGGGGTGCACCCAACTGGTTCCGTCCCAGGTGTATCGCGCAGGCTGCGGCAACGTCGGATTGGCGGGAGCCGGACCGCCGACCACTGTGGCGATACAGACTCCGCTCGAGCAATCCGTCTCGAACGTGTATGTATCGGAGAAATCCGGCTCCCACTGGCTGGCGGCCAGACTTGTGCCCGTCTTGGTCGCGGCGAAACGCTTGAGCGAGTAATCACCGGACCAGTTCGCATCCGCAGCCCCCGCGGGCATCGCTCCGGCGACAAACCACGTAGCAACGAGAGCAACCACCAGCAATGACTTTCGCATGCGTGAAGTGAATCACAAGCTATGTCCGAATTGTCGGATACTGACCACAAGAACACCGACGACGATCAGCACCAGCGAAACCAACGGCAACGCTCCCGCACCCCTGTCCGCCAAGATCAGCCCGCCCACGACGCCGCCCGCTGCGATCGCCGCATTGAAGATCGTCACGAAAACCGATTGCGCAGTGTCCACAGCGTCGCCCGTCGTGTCGGCGAGCGCAGTCTGAAGGAGAGTGGGAGCGCCTCCGAATGCCACGCCCCATACCGCAACGCTGAGTGCGATCACTGCGAAGCTGTCACCGCCGGCCCGGTCGACAAACACCCCGACCACACCGATGCCCACGAAGGCGAAAAGTCCGAACACGAACAAGACGATTCCCAACCGATCGCCGAAACCGATGCGATCCAGAAACGCCGCCAGATACGTGTACACGATGTTGTGCGCGAAGATCCACAAGAACGCGACAAACAGAATCGGTCGTACGCCCGGCAGGACCAGGACTTTCCGCACCGACAGCTGCCGATCCGCTAGTTGCCCGGGAAAGTCCGGCATCACCGTGAGTATCCACACGACCAGAAGTAGCGCAGCAACCGACATCACGGCGAAGACTACGCGCCAATCGGCCAGGGTCCCGAACCACGCACCCATCGGAACGCCGATTGCCAGCGCGATCGGCTGTCCGACGGAGGCAACCGCAACGGCCCGCCCCTGCAGACGAGGGGGCGCCATCCTGCGTGCGTACCCAGCAAGCAACCCCCACACCACACCTGCTGCCATGCCCGCCAGAAACCGAACACCCAAGGTGAGAACAAGATTCGACGACAGCGCTGTCACCAGATTGAAGACACCGAATCCAACAGTCGCCGACACCAGGACAGCACGTCGTCGCAATCCCCGGGTCAATGCGATCAGTGGTACCGCCCCGACGACAGAGCCCAACGCGTATGCAGTGACCAATTGCCCGGCACCGGAGACAGATACGGACAGTCCGGACCCGATCTGCACCAGTAGTCCGGCCGGCATGGTTTCGGTTGTGATCGCTATGAAGCCTGCCATTGCGAGTGCCGACAACCCGGCCAGCGGTAGTGTCCGGACGGAATCGGTCTCCGCCAGTGCAGAAGTCGCAGTCCCGTCCGAGTTCGCGCTCACCTCGTCGATGGTTCGGGACTGCCTTCACCCGACTGGCCGGAACGGACCAGTTCTGCAATCGACGCCCAGTCCATCTCGCCCTGACCGTTCGCCAGAGCCTGAGCGAGCACGCCTCGAAGTACGCCGCCGAACGGCAAATCCAGATCGACGCTGTCGGCGGCGTCGAGCGCAAGCCTCAAATCCTTGAGGCCCAGAGTGGTGGTGAATCCTGCAGGCTCGTACTGACGCGTCGCGACGAGGTTTCCGTAGCTGGAGTAGACCGGCCCCGGGAAGATCGTCGAGGTCAGCAGTTCTACGAGTTGGCTTCCGTCCACACCTGACCTCTCCCCCAATGTGATTGCCTCACCCAAGGATTGAATCGCGGCAAGGATGAGGTAGTTGCCGATGATCTTGACGATGTTGGCCTGCTCCGGACGCTCACCCTGTGGCCACGTGCGAGCCCCGATGACGTCGAGGAAGGGTTGCACTCGCTCGAGGAGGGAACTGTCGCCGCCGGCGATGATGTTCAACTGGCCGGCCTGAGCAACAGAAACGCGTCCGAATACCGGCGCCGCGATGTACCCGATGCCGTACTCGGCGTGCAGTGCGGCGGCGCGCTTGGCAAGGCCGACGCTGACGGTGGCCATGTTGACGTGCACGGTTCCAGTCGGAACGGATGCGAGTACGGCGGGATCCAGAATGGCCGCAGACACGGCCGAATCATCCGCCAACATCGACAGCACAACACCGGACTGGAATGCCTCGGCAACGGTTTTCGCGCCAGTCGCCCCTTCCGCGACCAATTCGGCCACCGCTTCAGGGCTGCGATTCCACACCGTCACGTCGAAGCCTGCACCCATCAGATTTCGAGCGATGGGACGACCCATCGCACCCAAACCGACCACGGAAACAGAAGTCATGGATTTCCCTCTCGAAAATGCTGAACCATCTAAGACGGTTCAACACTCTCACACAGGTACAGTTGCTGTCGAACCGGTTGAGATGGTTCGCTACAAAGGAGGATGAAAGTGAACGAAGCAGGAGCTGATCAATCCGCTCGGGACGTGTTTCGACTCGACAACGACACGCTCGCCTTCCGCTTCACCGCCACCCTCACCAATCGGAACGGCTCGAGGTTCGAACGACTCACGAGCCCGCAGCGACTCGAATTATGGTTACGCGCCAACGATCTGATGGACACCCCAGCAACCGCGACAGAAGACGACCTCCGCGGCGCGCAGGATTTACGTGAGGCCATTCATCGCATCGGAACCGCCGTATGCGAGGACCGCCGCGCCTCACGCGCCGATGTCGGGATCGTCAACACCGCATCCGAACTCGGTGATGCCCACCTCGTCCTCGAGAGTGGCCGGGCCCTCTGGAAATCAGCCGGACACAATCCGATCCGCGACGCTTTGTCGATAGTGGCTGCCGACGCGATCGCGGTGCTCGGTGGACCCGACCACGACCGCGTCAAAGCCTGCCAGGGCGACGGGTGCACCGGCCTCTACGTCGACACCAGCCGCGGCAACAACCGACGCTGGTGCTCGATGAACATCTGCGGAAACAAAGCCAAGAAATCCGCGATGACCGCTCGCGCCGACTAGCTCATCTCACCTTCACCGCGACTCCATTTCGCCGCCACTCGGTTCCACAGCTTCTCGATCGGCGTCGACAGCAGGAGAAGAAACAGCGGGAAGTACGACGTCACCGGAACGAGCACACTGACGAGCAGCGCCACCACCATGATCAGGAAAGTGACGATTTCAGCGGTGAAATGCGGCTTCGCATTCTCTTCACTCAACGAAGGGTTGCGAACCAGACCCCACGCGACCACCGCCAGGCACGCAGCACTGGCTGCCATTGTCCCGATGTAGAGAGCCCTGGTTCCGAGATCCTGCGACGGCGCTGCAACGAGCGCAGTCGGGAACGGCAAGAACACGATGGTCATCACCCACAACCCCAGCCCGCGCACAACCACCTTGTCTCCGTCGACCACGAAACGAAGCAGCCGATGCTGCGACCACCAGAGACGGAAGATCACCAGAAAGCTCAGGGCGAACGAATAGAACTGCGCAGCGTGATCGCGCAGGAGTTCCGACGTGGTGCCGTGGTGGTCACTGGTGAGTTCGACCAGCGGCAGGACGAGCAGCGTGATCGCAATAGCGACAATCGCGTCGACGAAAGTGACGTAGCGCTCGAAGTAGCGGGTGCGTTCCGCAATCTCAGCCATTGCGGAAGCATAAGCCTCACAACAAGAAACAGACCGGCGACGCCACTTTGCGGGAGGCGGTATCCCGAAACATACAATTAACGAATCAAATTCGTTATACCTCTTGACCGAGGCAGGGCCCATCCCCATACTTAACGAATCACATTCATTAAGTGACTCGCATCACGCCATCAGGGGTCGGTTCCGCCACCCCCTTCAGGACATGGGGTTGCCCTAGTGCCAATCAACGCTTCTGCGATTACGCAGTCCGACCGGGTTCCACTCACCGCCAACCGCGGTATTGCCGTCTTCAGCATCGGTGTCATGGGATTCATCACCGCGAACCTCATCCCCCTGATGATCGTGGCAATGGTCGAGGACCTCGGTGTCACCGAATCCGCCGCCGGTGCCGTCCTGACCGCATCGCTGCTGGTCTGCGCGTTCACCTGCCTCGCCACCACTCGTATCGCATCGGGTCGGCATCGTCATCTCCTCGGCCGCGTCAGCCTGATGGCAATGGCAGCCGCATTCGGCGTTGCGGCCATCGCACCGTCCACGATGATCGCGTGTACCGCGATCATCGTCGGCGGCATCGGCGCTGGCGGATCTGCATCCGTTGGTGGAGCGGCACTGGCCGCGCTCACGAACCCGGACCGGGCGTCAAGCATCAGCGGCCTCGTGAACCGTGTCGTCGTCACAGCCGTCCTCGCTCTCATACCCATCCTCGGCACACACATGACCAACGCATTCGGCATCGTCGCAGTCCTGGCACTGGCTACCGCAGCAACGGTCACCTGGTTGCCGTCATCCCCGGTGAAAGAGTCGCCGGAGACGGCGAAGTCCGCCAAGACGACCACCACTCTCCCCGCCGGGGTAAGCGCGAAACGACTCACTTTTGCCGGAACCGCATTTCTCGCGATGCTTGCAGTCTGGGCGATCAGCGAAGACTCACTGTGGGCAGTACTCGGCATCATGGGTTCCGAGCACGCCGGACTCTCGGATCAACAAATGAGTCTCGCGCTGAGCGCATCAACGGCGGGTGGCGTGCTCGCGGCTGTTACCTTGACCGCGTTGGGTTCTCGGGTCAGTCGGACAGTATCGATCTCCGTGCTACTGATACTCGGGGCAATCCTGAAGCTGTCTGCCAGCCTCACCACCGATCCCACGATCTACCTGGTACTGGTCATCGCCTGGAACACTGTCTACGCGGCCACGTTCATCGTCTTGGTTGCCATCTCGGCCGCGCTCGACGCCGCCGGCCGATGGTCGGCCCCACTACTGGGCACCTACCTCATCGGCTCCGCGTTCGCGCCACTGTTCGGCACTTCGGTGACGGCCAGCCTCGGGTATCCGACCTTCGGAGCCATCATCTCCGGGATCAGCTTCGTTCTATTAGTCCCGTTCGCCTTGGTTTCCCGACTCTCCGCACGTACCGAGGGTGCGTATCGTCACCACAGCGCCGCCATCACTACTACCGTCATCGCGTAAGGATCACGTAGAAGTCATGAATGACAGCATCACTCACTACCGCAACGGAAAGATCTTCACGGCTGCCGACGACGGATGGGCCGAATCGATAGTCGTCGAGAACCACAAGCTCAGATTCGTGGGCGAAACCGTCTATGCCGATATCCTGGCTCCCGACGCCGAGGTGATCGATCTCCAAGGCGCCGTCGTGCTACCCGGTTTCGTCGACGCCCATACACATTTGGTCATGATGGGATTCGCGCTGCAGAAGTTGGATCTGCGTGATGCCACCGATCTCGCCGACATTCAGTCCAGCATCAAGCAATTCGCGGAATCGAACCCGGACGCACCACGTCTGCTGGGTCGCAGTTGGTTGTTCTCCGCGCTGGATGGAGGGCACCCGACGCGAGAGATGATCGACGCCGTCGTGCCCGATCGCCCGGTGTACCTCGACGCCAACGACGTACATTCGGTCTGGGTGAACACTGCAGCACTGCGAGAACTCGGCATCGACGCGCACACGCCCGATCCGATCGGCGGTCGTATCGGCCGGGATCCGGACACCGGAGAAGCCACCGGAATGCTGTACGAGACCGCCATGATGCTCTACGTCTGGCCGAAACTGGCGGAGCTCGCATCCGACGAGGACCGGGACGCCGCCCTCGCGCTCGCGTTCCGCCACTATCTCGAGGACGGCGTGACCGGCGCGGTCGACATGGCTCTCGGCGCGGACGAATTAGCTTCGCTGGAAAGAGCATTGGATGCAGGAGACGGCACATTGCCGCTGCGCGTCGCGGCTCACTGGCTGATGACCCGCGAGGACAACGAGGCCGACAACGTCCGACAAGTTCACGACGTGATCGAACTCCACGAGCGCGTCCAAGGTCCGTGGCTCCGTATCGCCGGAATCAAGATCATCATCGACGGTGTGATCGACAGCTGCACTGCCGCAATGAAAGAGCCGTACTCTGACGGCACCAACGCCGAGCCCATCTGGGATCTCGAGTCCTTGATCCCCGTCGTGACAGCCGCTGACGCCGCAGGCCTGCAGATCGCGATGCACGCGATCGGCGACGAGGCGTCGGAGATCGGATTGACGGCACTCGAGTACGCGATCGCCGCCAACGGAGACATTCCCCGCAGGCACCGAATGGAACACTTGGAGTCCATCACCCGGGACAACGTCGAAAGGCTTGCCCGCCTGGGAATCATCGCCTCGATGCAACCGGTTCACGCTGACCCTGCTATCCAAGAGAACTGGCAGGCGATGCTCGGCGACTACCGGGTGAATCGCGCGTACCCCTGGCCCGAATTCACCGAGGCCGGAGCGGTTCTGGCGTTGGGTTCGGACGCTCCGACGGCGCCCCACCCGCCGCTGCCGAACATGTTCATCGCCACCACCCGTCGATCCGCAATCGATCCGTCACTGGCACCCAACCTGCCGGGGTACGCACTCCCCCTCGCGGACGCGCTGGCTCACGCAACCCGCGACGCTGCCTACTCGTGCCGGTGGGAAGATGTGACCGGCCAACTGGTTCGGGGAAAAGCAGCCGATTTTGTCGTACTGAAACAAGATCCGTTCACCGAAGGGGTCGATTCTCTCCTGACCACGGAAATCGCGATGACCGTGGTTGCCGGATCCGTGCGATACGACTCCGCTCGAGCCACAAACACCGAAGCCGTCAACACCGAAGCCCGATAGCTGATCGTTATCAGTTGTTCGATAACGCACGCATGCGGCCCGGCGACAGAACGAGGGAGGGACTTGAACACGTGAACCCACACTCTCTGGAGGACGCATGCGCAGGAAAGCTCCGATTTCGGCCGCCGTCGCTGTCTCGGCACTGGTGACGGCCACTGCCCTGATGGTCGCCGGTTGCGGGTCGACCGAGGGAACACCCGAGGCGGCGGCTAGTTCAACAGCGTCAAGCTCAACGGCGTCGGCGACCTCGACGGCAAACGAATCCGGGACGACGGTAACGAGTTCTCCCCCGCCGCAATCGGGCACCCCAGCAAGCGAATCCGTGCCGGCGACGACGCCTGCAGTCCCGGCTTCAGGTCCCTGTGTCGACGTCGACTCCCCGGTCGTCACGGACGCAATCGGCACCTTGGGAACCGACGTCAACGGCGGCAGCTGGATACCGAGATCCGCGAGCGAGGAGCAGATCGGTAATTGTCCTGACCTGCTCTGGGTTTCGGTCGATGGTGACGGCGTGGGCGATGCGACGTATCAGTCACACGTCCTGTTCTTCCACGACGGGACTTACCTGGGCACGGCTACCAGCAAGCCGTACTCGTACACACACGTCATCGACAGCAACAAGGATTCGGTATCCGTCCAATACCGTTGGCTGCTGGACGACGACGCATTCTGCTGTCCCCAAGGCGGACCGAACATAGTGAACTTCACGTGGAACGGCAGCGCCGTGGTTGCCGACGGCCAGTTCCCGCCCTCCTGAACCCGTTTCCGTACGATACAGCTCTGAATACAACTGTGCCCCAGCGACAACGGTCGCTGGGGCACAGTCTTCTTCGATCTACTCGCTGACGCTCCTACTCACCGACACCGAGTTCGCGCAGGCGAGTCTTGTACAGCTCGATGTTGCCGAGCTTGATGTCCTCGTAGCCGCGAACCACGTCCGGCAGCGCCGCGATCTCGACGGCGCGATCGTATCCGTCGGTTGCGAGCGTACGAGAGAGATCAGCGATCATGGCCTCGTACTCGGCGAGCAGTTCACGCTCGACCTTGCGGACGTGCATGTAGCCGAAGGGATCGAG
>NZ_MUZB01000019.1:0-120403 GCF_002076325.1 Rhodococcus sp. 66b | reverse complement strand
GAGTTCTTCGATGATGCTTTCACGCAGTGTGGCCATGAATGGACTCTAGCGATGTGAGCAGGCGCGTGCAGTGCCACCGTATCCGGGGCGGTACGGTCGCGCACATGAGTGCGAACAACGTTCTGGTGGTCAGTGCGACGAAGTCGGAAGCGGCATACGTGCCGCAAGGATACGAACTGCTGATCACGGGGATTGGAAAGGTCAGTGCTGCAACAGCAGTCGCCTCTGCTCTCGCGCGGTACGAGCGGGAGAATCTGCCGCTGGTCGTCAACATCGGGACCGCCGGTGCGCTGCACGCGCACCACGGTGGCCTCTATGTTCCCGGGGTTGTCATCAATCACGACATCAGCAGCACCGCGATCCGAGCGCTGGGGCACGACGTCGCGGACCGTTTGGTGCTCGCCGGCGGTGACGACTCGGTGTTGGCGACCGGCGACGCATTCATCGCCGACACTGCGACCCGGGACGCTCTCGCTCAGCGAGCCGATCTGGTCGACATGGAGGGGTTTGCCATCGCATTCGCCGCGCAGGCTGCGGGTGCTAGCTGCCGACTCGTCAAACATGTCAGCGATCACGCGGACGACTCGGCCTTGGACTGGCCCGCGATGATCGATGCCAGCGCCCGCGAATTGGGGCGCTGGCTGCTCGACAACGTCTGATCGAGCCTGCAGCGTCTGGTCAAGCCTGCGCAGTCAGTATCAATCCGGTGTTGTCGGGCTTGCGCAGGGTCAGTGTGTCGGCGTCGACGGTGTAGCTCACTTCACCGTCGAGTACTGCCAGGATCTGACGCTCGATGTCCATGTTCTCCTCGGGGCAGGCCATTCGCGTGGTTGCCATCGGCGTGAACGTGACTGTGGTGTCGGATACCTGGGCGCTTCCGGTCATGCGATTGCATCCGGTGGTTCCGTTGACAGAACCGTCTGCGGCAATAGTGAGTTCGGGAGCTGACGTCTCCAGAGCCAGGCTCGTACTGATCGCATCGGGACTGATGAGCGACGTGACGGTCCACGTCGTGCCCTGGAGCGCTCGATCCGGCGTGACGATCTTCTTGTCCTGCAGAGTCACTGTGGCGTCGTCCGATGTCAGGGTGAGGGTGTCGCCGTCGAGGCTCCACGTCGGCGCGGAGGTCAGCAATGTTGTTGTCCAGGTGTCGGATTCGGCGATGCCGGGAGGGCAGCCCATCATGGTCGATGCCATGGTGCCGGTGGTCAGCTTGCCGTCGGTGAACTCGATCGAGCCGTTTGCCGTGTTGCATCCGGCGCTCGCGGACACTCGACCCGCTTGGCTGAAATCGAGAGTCAGCGGGCCGCCGCCGGGAATTTGTGTTCCGTCGACGGAGGTCGAGATGAAGACGCGGCCGGAGGGGTCCGTCTTGTCCTCGGGGGAGTCGGACGAAGCGGAGCAACCGCTTACCGCGGCGATGGTCAGGAGGCCGATGACGGCAGCTGCGATGCGCATGGGCTCACATTAAGTGGTGGGACGGATCTGGGGAGTCAACATCGAGTAACGCGCCGGGCAAGGTCTTCCCAGCCGGCGGCCAGGCGCTCGGTGGTCATCCCGAGATCGCGCACCTGATGAAGGACAAGCGACGCTTCGAGTGGTGCCAACAGCGCTGAAGCGAGCAGATCGAGGTCGCCCTCGACGCCGGCTCCTCGAAGAAGTCCGATGACGTGAGCGATGCCGAGTGCTCGTGCCGGACCGCCGAAGCGGTATTCAGGAGCGTTTTCCGCCGCTCGGAGGACTTCGCCCTGTACTTCCACCATGGCGATCCGGGCTCGTCCGAACGCGATGAGGCGCTCGATCGGCGGCGCGCCAGGACCCAACGGTGGGGGGCCGAACATGAATGCCTGCTGCAGTTCTCGCTCGGTGTGATCGAGCAGTGCCTGCATCAGTCCCGATCGATTGCCGAAGCGCCGAAAAACTGTGCCCTTGCCCACACCGGCCCGGCACGCGACGGCATCCATCGTGACCGCGTCGACACCTCGCTCGGCGACGAGGAGGGCTGCGGCGTCGAGCAGAAGTACGCGGTTACGTGCTGCGTCACCGCGCTCGACGGGTACGGCGCCGATCTGGGGGAGGGGGATTGCGCTCACGGGATCAGGTTACAGGGCCGGGGAATGTAAGTGGACCGCGGTCCGTTTAGTTGATATAACTTTCAACCGGAGCCACCAACCGCACCACTCTCGAAGGAATCTCGTTATGTCACAGACCAATGTTCTCGTTCTCGTCGGCAGCCTGCGCGCCGGATCCGTCAATCGCCAGCTTGCCGAGACGGCTGTGTCCGCCGCACCCGAGGGTGCAACGCTGACGGTCTTCGAAGGCCTCGCCGACGTCCCCTTCTACAACGAAGACATCGACGTCGAGGGTGCTTCCATTCCCGCTGTCGACGCACTGCGCGCCGCTGCGAGCGACGCTGACGCGTTCCTGCTCGTCACCCCCGAATACAACGGCACCATCCCCGCTGTTCTGAAGAACGCCATCGACTGGATCTCGCGTCCGTACGGTGTCGGTGCAGTCAAGGACAAGGCTGTCGCAGTCATCAGCGCTTCGCCCAGCGGTAACGGCGCCAAGTGGGCACACGAAGACACCACCAAGGCAGTCCGCATCGCCGGCGGCAAGGTCGTCGAGGACACCGCACTGAGCATCGGTGGAACCGGCGCACTGTTCGGTGAGCTGCACCCGCGTGAGAACGCAGAGGTGCTCGCTCAGGTCTCCAAGGTCGTCTCCGACCTCGTCGACGCCAGCAAGCAGCTCGTCAACGCGTAATCCGTTTCACGAGTGAGGGCCATGCCGGAAGGTATGGCCCTCACTCGTATGCGAGTCACGCCCATCTGTGCGCTAAAGCCCTTCGCGTTCCATAGCGTCGTCGACGGCGTCGCGAACCGACTCGAAATCCTTGCCGGCCATCATCGCTTCGCCCATCGCGGCATCGATACGATCGGCGACGACGGCGTACCGACGCTCCCAGTTCTCCTTGTCCTCCCGCCAGTAACCCATCACGTGCATGCGGGGTGCCGGGATTTCCCATGTTCGACGCAGATGGGCGCGGATGCGTCTGGCGGTCGCGGCCTCGACTGCGCACCAGATGTAGCCCTCGCCGGGAGGCAGGGGAATGGCAGCCAATTCGGCGAGCAGTGAGTCTGCTTCGTCGATCCATCGGTAGTTAGCGGCGGCGCGCGTCGTGAACGTCTGCTGTTCGCTCGGCGCGGGCACCTGTGCAATGACGTGGATCGGTAGACCGTCGGGTGCTTCTTCCAAGATCCGCCCGATCGCAGGCAGTGCGGCGTGATCGGCGACGAGTAGCAGCCAGTCGCACTCTGCCGGCGGCTTGAACCACCCGCTCGCAGTCGAAAGATGGACGGTCTCGCCCGGTTGCGCATTCTCGGCCCAGAGCGCAGCTCCGCCGTGGCCGTGGAGAACGAAGTCGATCTCCAGTTCGTTCTTCGAGGGCTGCCAGCGCCGGACCGTGTAACTACGGGCGTGAGGGGGGTCGAGGGGGAATCTGACGAGCACCCGTTCGTCGGGGCTCCCGCTCGTCTCGAAGTCGCTCAGGCCCGCACCGCCGAAGGTGATTCTGCGCATCTTAGGTGTCACCTTCTGCGTTCTCGTCACGGTTGCCTGGTGGCGCGGAGCTTCGTCCTTCGGGGGTGTTTCCACGACGCTCATGGTAGGTCCGAGTAGTGGTTTTCAGATGCTGTCAGGCCTGCGACCGAAATGTGACGGGCGACACGCCGACGCGCCGGAAGATGTGTGCGCTGAACTGGGGCTACCTGGGAATTTCAACGATGTGACTCACAACATCTCGCGTTATGTGTTTCTGTCGGCCACTAGGTGTAGTGTCTTGAGCACTGAGAGACCACAACGCGGAACGCCTCGAGCGAGACTCCGGCAATCGGTCGAATCGGTGCTGAACATCACTACATCGGCCTTTGTTGGCTAAGCGAAAGAGGGACTCTCATGAGCATCACCGTCTACACCAAGCCCGCTTGCGTTCAGTGCAATGCCACCTACCGCGCCCTCGACAAGGCCGGTCTCGAATACAACATCATCGACATCACCGAGGATGCCGAAGCCCGCGACTACGTCATGGCTCTCGGGTACCTCCAGGCGCCCATCGTGGTTGCCGGTGAAGATCACTGGTCGGGTTTCCGTCCCGATCGCATCAAGACCCTGACCGTCGCTGCTTGAAGCGCCGCAGTGTCGGCGGTGGACACCTCCGCCGACACATCTGAGTAGTTCCGGGCACCGTACAAGAAAATGGTGACAACCGATGACTTCGCTGGTCTATTTTTCCAGCGTGTCGGAGAACACCCACCGATTCGTTCAACGTCTCGGCCTGCCTGCGACACGTATACCTATCCATGACCGTGACGGCTCATTTCGTGTAAACGAGCCCTATGTGCTGATTCTGCCCACCTATGGTGGCGGGGTCACCGTGACAGGGCGCGACACCAGTTATGTGCCGAAGCCGGTCATTCGTTTTTTGAACAATCCACACAACAGGTCGTTGATCAGAGCAGTGATCGCGGCGGGAAACACCAATTTCGGTGAGTCCTTTTGCTATGCAGGAAACATCATTTCCCAGAAATGCCACGTTCCTTTTCTGTACCGGTTCGAACTCATGGGCACTGCCGAGGATGTCGACCGAGTACGAGAAGGCTTGGGGGAGTTCTGGAATCATCTCGAAACAGAGAAGGAGCACGGGCAGTGGCGCCAACCATCACTGACACGATCGCGGCAGGAAGCGTAGAGCGTGATGCACGCGGCGGCGATTCCACCAACGGTCTCGACTACCACGCACTCAATGCCATGCTCAACCTGTACGGCGCCAACGGTGAGATCCAGTTCGAGATGGATGTCGCTGCAGCCCGTCAGTACTTCTTGCAGCACGTCAACCAGAACACCGTGTTCTTCCACAACCTCGACGAGAAGCTGGACTACCTCGTCGAGGAAAACTATTACGAGCCCGAGGTTCTCGATCAGTACTCACGTACTTTCGTGAAGTTCCTGATCGATCACGCGTACGCCAAGAAGTTCCGCTTCCCGACGTTCCTGGGTGCATTCAAGTACTACACCTCCTACACGCTCAAGACCTTCGACGGTAAGCGCTACCTCGAGCGTTTCGAAGATCGTGTCTGCATGGTTGCGCTCACCCTGGCCGCAGGCAACGAAGACCTGGCCGTCGAACTCGTCGACGAGATCATCGCCGGACGCTTCCAGCCCGCCACCCCGACGTTCCTGAACTCGGGCAAGAAGCAGCGCGGTGAGCCCGTGTCCTGCTTCCTGCTTCGTATCGAAGACAACATGGAGTCCATCGGTCGCTCCATCAACTCGGCACTGCAGCTGTCCAAGCGTGGTGGCGGAGTTGCCTTGCTGCTCACCAATGTTCGTGAGCACGGCGCACCGATCAAGAAGATCGAGAACCAGAGTTCGGGTGTCATCCCGATCATGAAGCTTCTCGAGGACTCGTTCTCCTACGCCAACCAGTTGGGTGCGCGTCAGGGCGCCGGCGCCGTGTACCTGCATGCGCACCACCCCGACATCTACCGCTTCCTCGACACCAAGCGTGAGAACGCCGACGAGAAGATCCGCATCAAGACGCTCTCTCTCGGCGTCGTGATCCCGGACATCACTTTCGAACTGGCGAAGAAGAACGAGGACATGTACCTGTTCTCGCCGTACGACGTCGAGCGCATCTACGGAGTTCCGTTCTCCGACATCAACGTCTCCGAGAAGTACTACGAGATGGTCGACGACAAGCGAATTCGCAAGTCCAAGATCAAGGCTCGCGAGTTCTTCCAGACCGTCGCCGAATTGCAGTTCGAATCGGGCTACCCCTACATCATGTTCGAGGACACGGTGAACCGGGCAAACCCGATCGAAGGCAAGATCACTCACTCGAACCTGTGCTCGGAGATCCTGCAGGTTTCGACGCCTTCACTGTTCAACGACGACCTGTCCTACTCGAAGGTCGGCAAGGACATCTCCTGCAACCTGGGTTCGCTGAACATCGCGAAGACCATGGACTCGCCCGACTTCGCCAAGACCATCGAAGTGTCGATCCGCGGATTGACGGCAGTGTCCGACCAGACACACATCTACTCGGTGCCATCGATCGAGCAGGGCAACAACGACTCTCACGCCATCGGCCTCGGTCAGATGAACCTGCACGGATACCTCGCTCGTGAGCGGATCTTCTACGGCAGCGAAGAAGGCATCGACTTCACGAACATCTACTTCTACACCGTGCTGTTCCACGCACTGCGTGCGTCGAACAAGATCGCCATCGAGCGCGGCTCGTACTTCAAGGGTTTCCCGGAGTCGAAGTACGCCTCGGGTGAATTCTTCGACAAGTACACCGACCAGGTCTGGGAGCCGGCAACCGACAAGGTTCGCGGACTCTTCGCCGATGCGAAGCTGCACATCCCCACCCAGGACGACTGGCGTGAGCTGAAGGCTTCGGTTCAGAAGCACGGTATCTACAACCAGAACCTTCAGGCCGTCCCGCCGACCGGCTCGATCTCGTACATCAACTACTCCACCAGCTCCATCCACCCGGTGGCGTCGAAGATCGAGATCCGCAAGGAAGGCAAGATCGGTCGCGTCTACTACCCGGCGCCCTACCTGACCAACGACAACCTGGAGTACTACCAGGATGCCTACGAAATCGGGTACGAGAAGATCGTCGACACCTATGCTGCGGCAACGCAACACGTCGACCAGGGCCTGTCGCTGACGCTGTTCTTCAAGGACACCGCCACCACCCGCGACATCAACAAGGCGCAGATCTACGCGTGGCGTAAGGGCATCAAGACGCTGTACTACATCCGTCTGCGTCAGATGGCACTCGAAGGCACCGAGGTCGAGGGCTGCGTTTCCTGCATGCTGTAGGTCGCACACAAGATTTCCTGCGACGGAATCATCTACGGAGCAGAGAAAACGAGGGGCTCGATCGCGTCAACGATCGAGCCCCTCACGCCCCGACAAGCGAGGCACCTCTGGAAGAGGTCTTCAGCTTATACGAGTTTCGAATCGTTCCTGTTCGTGGGACGAGCTCGGTCGGGGCAGAGCCTTTAGGAGGCACTGGCAATGACCGGAAAAGTAAATCGCAGCACCATCTCGGGCCGATTCATCAGCAACGCAGCTGCTGCGCGTTGGCCTGCAACGACGGTCCGTGAATCGGTTGGCAACGGAACATCGAATGCCATAGCGGTGACTCGATCGAGTTCGACCGGAAGGTTTGTCACCAGCCGAAATGGTGATGGAAATCCTCGCGGCACGATGCGGCAGCGTGTCTAAGTGATGACGGTGGGCGGGGCGACTGTTCCCCGCCCACCCATCGCGTTTGTGCTCTTCCGTAGCGAAAATGCGAATCGGGGATCATTCGATTGCTACGAGGGCGGGCGGCCTGGACCGTGCATCTTGCTGGCGTTCTTCGGCATTCGACCGTGCTCGGTGAGTGCGCACCGAAGGAGAAACTCGATCTGGGCGTTGGTACTTCGGAGATCGTCGGCGGCCCAGCGGGCAAGAGCGTCGTGCACCGCTGGGTCCAACCGAAGCAGGATCTTCTTACGCTCCGATCTCGGAGCTGGATCCGTGGCCATGTGGCCTTTCCTTTACTGGTAGAGCGAACCGGTGTTCAGCACCGGTTGTGCGTCGCGGTCGCCGCACAGCACGACCAGAAGGTTACTGATCATTGTGGCCTTGCGTTCCTCGTCGAGTTCGACGACGTGCCTTTCCTCGAGCTGCTTGAGTGCCATGTCGACCATGGACACCGCGCCTTCGACGATTTGCTTGCGGGCGGCGATCACTGCACCCGCTTGCTGGCGCCGAAGCATTGCGCTGGCGATCTCGGGTGCATACGAGAGCCTGTTGATGCGTGTCTCGATAACTTCGACACCCGCCGCACGCACGCGGGCGTGAACCTCCTCCGACAAGGTGGTGGTGATGATATCGGCGTTCTCGCGCAACGAGACTCGGCCTTCGGCGTCGTACGGGTAGCTGCCGGCGATATGGCGGACTGCCGCCTCGGTCTGCACCGAGACGAACTCCTCGTAGTCGTCCACCTGGAATGAGGCGAGCGCTGTGTCGGCAACTTGCCAGACGACCACCGCCGAGATCTCGATGGGATTTCCGTCGGCGTCGTTCACTTTCGCCTGACCGGTCTCGTGGTTTCGTATGCGCGTCGAGATCGATCGACGGACCGTCAGCGGATTTGTCCATCGCAGGCCCGGCGTGCGCAGGGTGCCGCTGTACGAGCTTCCCAGGAGTTGAAGGACTCGGGCTTGATTCGGTTGCACCAAGGTCAGGCCCATCAGCAGGGGGAGTGACGCGATGAACAGCACCACACCGACCGGAATCAGGGCGAAGAGTCCCAGAACTCCGCCAACGACGGACAGCGCGATTCCGGCCAGGAAGAGAAGTACGCCGCCGAGGAGCATCCAGCTGCCGGACAGGTCCCAGCCTGGGCGTTCGGCGATCGTTGTGGTGGCGACTCCGGTCGGTTTCTCGGCCACGGTGGGTGTGCTGGTCATGCGGGACTCGCTTTCCATCGGTAAGTGATATTTAATTGATATCACATTTTTTGTACTCGTGGAGGGGCGCGTGCGACACATGTTGTTGTGTTGGCATCGCGGACCCGACACAACGGGTAGTGTTCAGGCAAGCCAACATTCGGCAGTATCTCTCTCGCTAGGTAGGAATTATGGTCAAGCTGGTCAGTCGCGTTTCCGCCATCAACTGGAATCGCGTCCAGGACGAGAAGGACGCCGAGGTATGGGATCGCCTCGTCAGCAATTTCTGGCTGCCCGAAAAGGTGCCGGTCTCCAACGACATCCCGTCCTGGGGAACGCTGACCGCGCAGGAGCAGCAGCTCACCATGCGCGTCTTCACGGGCCTGACGCTGCTCGACACCATCCAGGGAACGGTCGGCGCCGTCAGCCTCATCCCGGACGCGATCACTCCCCACGAAGAAGCGGTGTACACCAACATCGCCTTCATGGAATCGGTGCACGCGAAGAGTTACAGCTCGATCTTCTCGACGCTGTGCTCCACCCCGGACATCGACGACGCGTTCCGCTGGTCGGAGGAGAACCCCAACCTGCAGCGCAAGGCGCAGATCGTTCTCGACTACTACAACGGCGAGTCGCCGCTCAAGCGCAAGGTCGCCTCGACGCTCCTCGAGAGCTTCCTCTTCTACTCCGGCTTCTACCTGCCGATGTACTGGTCCTCGCGAGCCAAGCTCACCAACACCGCAGACCTCATCCGCCTCATCATCCGCGACGAGGCCGTGCACGGGTACTACATCGGCTACAAGTACCAGAAGGGCCTCGAACAGCTCACCGAGGCCGAGCGTGAAGAGCTCAAGAACTACACGTTCGAGCTGCTCTTCGAGCTCTACGAGAACGAGGTCGACTACACGCAGGACCTCTACGACGGCGTCGGCCTGACCGAGGATGTCAAGAAGTTCCTGCGCTACAACGCCAACAAGGCGCTCAACAATCTCGGCTACGAAGGCCTCTTCCCGAAGGACGAGACGGACGTCAATCCGGCTATCCTGTCGGCACTTTCACCGAATGCGGACGAGAATCACGACTTCTTCTCCGGCTCGGGAAGCTCCTACGTCATCGGCAAAGCCGTCAACACCGAAGACGACGACTGGGATTTCTAGAGCGACCCTGCACCCAACGAAGCCCGACTCCTGCACACGCGGGAATCGGGCTTCGGTCGTCGATGGGGGAGTGGGTCAGCGCAGAAACCACGCTTCCGGCTTGTCCAGCAATGCTTTTGCGAGGCGCAGACGCGAGGTTTCCGTCATGTCTGAAGGCAATTCGCTCGGCGCGAACCACGCGACCTCGAGGTTTTCGTCGTCCGCCACGTGTGCATCTCCGCCGGTCCACCTGGCCAGGAAGCAGACGTCGAGGTACTGAGTCACGTCACCATTGGGGTACGTAATGGGTTCTGTGACATCGACACTCGTGATCCGAATCAATTCGGCGTCGACGCCGGTTTCTTCCTTCGCCTCCCGCACCGCCGCCGCCGACGGTTCCTCGCCGGGCTCGAGAACGCCGGACACGACGGCCCACTGACTGTTGTCGGCGCGGCGGGTGAGCAGGACCCGGCCGTCGTCGTCGCGGATCACGACGCTCACGCCGGACAGCCAGAGCGGCGCATGACCGACCTTCTCGCGCAAAGCGACAATGAATTCCGGGATCGGCATGATCAGAACCCGACCGTCACAGTTGTGGCGAGCCGCCTCGCATGTGGGAGTAGTGGTTCGTTCCAGTCAGCTCGCATATCCGTTCAAGGTTCCCTTCAAGTCCGCCAATACGGCACGGGCGGCAGTCATCCCGTTTCCGTTCCAGATTTCGTCTTCAGCGACGAACACACGCCGGTCGGTGGCGGCGGCGAGGTCCTGCCACTGGTCGCTCTTCATGATCTCGGTGCCGTAGGTACGGCCGTTCGGCCCGCCGAAGAGTACGTAGATCAAGTCACCTTCGGCGGCGCTGAGATCGTCGGCCGGAATCGGTGCTGTGGTCGCATCGGTCAATCGCTGCGCCGGTGGGCGCCGGACGCCGACGTCGCTGAGGATCTGTCCGGCGAAGGATGCGGGACCCTCGATCTGCAGGTCCTTCGAACCGAACCGAACCACTGATGCCTGCGTCTGTGATGCATTCAATGCGTCGCCGAGCTGCACGACGTCCTGCTGGTAGCGGTCCAGCTCCGTCGCAGCCGCGGACGAACGGCCAAGTGCCTGGCCGGCGAGGGCGAACTGCGCTTTCCAGTACACGGGATCCGAGCCGGCGAACACGGTGGGGGCAATGGCGTCGAGTTGCCCGTACAAACCGTCGGACGCCGGACTGGACCCGAGGATCAAGTCCGGCGCGGCGGCCTTCACGGCGTTGACGTCGGGTGCGCTCACGGGGCCGACGCTCGGAATCTCCGAGATGCCGAAACCGAGGTACGACGGTTGAGGCGAGTCGACACCGGTCGCGGCGCCCACTACCCGCTCCCACAGACCGAGGGCGCACACGGCGTCCATCGAGACGCTGTCGAGGACCACGATCCGTTGGGGATCGGAAGGAACCTCAGTTTCACCCGCAGTGTGTACGACTCGACGCTTCACCCCGGGGCCCGCTCCCGGGTCGGCTTGCGTCGGCGTCGGGCACGCGGTGGCGGTGTCGCGTTCGATACCCATCACGCCGGCACCGGCGATCGACGTAGTGGTCCGGACGATAGTGCTCGCGGGATCGTCCGACGAGCCGGACGAGCAACCACCGAGGACGAGCATCGTGGCAGCGATCCCCAGGATCGAGACACGACGAATGGACGTGCGGGCGGTCGTGTGTGAGAGAACAGACGTGCGTGAGAGAACAGACAAGTCGACGGCTTCCTGTGTGAGCGGGCGCCGTTCAGGTTAGCTGTTCGACTCAGCTGTTCTGCTTGTCCACCTCGAACGTGTCCGAGAGGTCGTCGAGGATCATGTGGGCGCCCTGGATGCTGACCGGCGACATCCAACGTGAATCGTCCACGTCGACCTTGCGTCCTCGAAGGGTCTGCCACAGCGGGCTCTCGAGGAACGGCTTCGCAGCTTCGGCGCTCTTGCCCTCGGCGTCTTGCCAGGTGCTGATGAAGATGACGTCCGCGTCGGCTTCGTTGATCAGCTCGGGGCTGATCTTCATCATGATGTTTCCGGCATCGGCGGGGTCAGGTCCCTGGTTGTTCGGGCGCTTCAATCCGGCGTCCTGAAGGACGATGCCGCTGAACGAGGTGGTGCGGTAGAGGCGTGCCGTCGGTTCACCGGCGAATCGGACTACCGAGATGACCGGGTTGTTCGCCTTCTCGTTGATTTCCTTGCCGACGGTGGCTGCGCGGGTTTCGTACTCGGTGATCTTCGCCTCGGCCAGTGACTCCTTGCCCAGCGCTTGACCGACCAGGCGGATGTTGTCCTTCCACGTCGGGCCGGTCGTCTGAGTGAAGACGGTGGGTGCGATTGCGGACAGTTGTTCGTAGTTCTTCCCGTCGCGGACCTCGGCGGAGATGATGAGGTCCGGCTGCAGTGCGGCGATCTTCTCGAGGCTTGCACTGCTGACCGTGCCGACCGAGACGGCGTCCGCGGCGAATTCCTCCCGGGAGGATCCGAGGTAGTCGGGCAGACCGGGCTCGCGGTAGTCGACGTAGCCGACGAGCGGGGATTCGAGGAGAAGGACGGCGTCGGTGAAGCTGTTGTCGAGCGCGACGATCCGCTGGGGTGCTGCCGGGATTTCGGTGCTTCCACGGAAGTGTTCGATCGTGCGGGGGAATGCGCCCGACTCGGTCGAGGTGGTGGTTGCAGCGGGCTCGTCGTTACTCGAGCAGGCTGGAACGACCAAGGCGATCGAGGCTGCGACGGCTACCAGCGCGGCGCGGCGGGGAAAGAATTTCACTGAATACTCCTGAGGTGAGTTAGGCGAGGGTGACCTTATCAGTGGAGGAGATGGCCGAAAACGGACACCGGCCGAATTCTTCGACGGGTACGACACGCCGATTCGGATGTGGGTTCGGACTCCCGAGGGAACATAAACCGCAGGTCGTTCGTTTGGTGCCCCCAAAAACGGATGCTCGAGTACGACGCAGAGTAGGACCGGGTCGCGGTGCCTCGGAGTCACGGTCTACGATTCGATGAGCGCAAGCCAGAAGCCGTTGTCCGCAGCCCGGGCGACGGACCCTGCGGGCGCAACCAAGGGCTCTTTGACGGAGTCTGCGGAGCGACCAAAGGCACATTCAGGAGGATCAGTGACTGCCGTAGCGCCCCAGCCAGTCCCCACGATAGCGCCGGCCAGGCCTTACCCGCCGCGGCAGGGACCCAAGGGCTCATTCATTTTCAAGATGATCACGACCACCGATCCCAAGGTGCTCGGAATCATGTACTTGGCGACTTCCATCGCCTTCTTCCTCATCGGTGGCCTCATGGCACTGATGATGCGTGCCGAACTTGCTGTACCCGGCATGCAGTTCCTTTCCAACGAACAGTTCAACCAGCTGTTCACCATGCACGGCACGATCATGCTGCTGCTGTACGCGACCCCGATCGTCTTCGGCTTCGCGAACTACATTCTTCCGCTCCAGATTGGTGCACCTGACGTCGCGTTCCCGCGTCTGAACGCGTTCAGCTACTGGCTGTACCTGTTCGGCGCGATCATCACGACGGCCGGTTTCGTCACGCCCGGTGGCGCAGCAGACTTCGGTTGGACGGCATACACGCCGCTGACCAGCGCGCTGCACAGCCCCGGCGTCGGTGCCGACCTGTGGGTCTTGGGTCTGGCTGTCGCCGGCCTCGGCACCATCCTCGGTGGCGTCAACATGGTCACCACCGTGATTTGCCTGCGCGCACCCGGTATGACCATGTTCCGCATGCCGATCTTCACCTGGAACATCTTCATCACCAGCATCCTGATCCTGCTGGCGTTCCCACTGCTGACCGCTGCATTCATGGGCCTGTTCGTCGACCGCCATCTCGGTGGACACATATTCGACCCGGCAACGGGCGGTGTGCTCCTGTGGCAGCACCTGTTCTGGTTCTTCGGTCACCCCGAGGTGTACATCATCGCGCTGCCGTTCTTCGGCATCGTCTCGGAGATCTTCCCGGTCTTCAGCCGTAAGCCGATCTTCGGCTACAGCGGCCTGGTGTACGCAACGTTGGCCATCGCCGCTCTGTCGATCGCTGTGTGGGCTCACCACATGTACGCAACAGGCGCTGTTCTCCTGCCGTACTTCTCGTTCATGACATTCCTGATCGCTGTGCCGACAGGTGTGAAGATCTTCAACTGGATCGGAACGATGTGGAAGGGGCAATTGACCTTCGAATCGCCGATGCTGTTCTCGATCGGCTTCCTGATCACCTTCCTCTTCGGTGGTCTGTCGGGCGTCATCCTCGCGAGCCCGCCGCTCGACTTCCACGTCACGGACAGCTACTTCGTCGTCGCCCACTTCCACTACGTGGTCTTCGGTACGGTCGTGTTCGCCACGTACGCCGGTATCTACTTCTGGTTCCCGAAGATGACCGGCCGCATGATGGACGAGCGCCTCGGCAAGTGGCACTTCTGGACCACGTTCGTCGGCTTCCACGGCACGTTCCTCGTCCAGCACTGGCTCGGTGCCGAAGGTATGCCGCGTCGTTACGCCGACTACCTGCCCTCGGACGGGTTCACGGTTCTGAACTCGGTGTCCACGATCTTCGCGTTCGTACTCGGTGCCTCGACGCTCCCGTTCATCTGGAACGTCTTCAAGAGTTACCGCTACGGCGAAGTGGTCACCGTCGACGATCCGTGGGGCTACGGAAACTCGCTCGAGTGGGCGACAACTTGCCCGCCGCCGCGTCACAACTTCACCGAGTTGCCGCGCATCCGCAGCGAGCGTCCGGCCTTCGAGCTGCACTACCCGCACATGGTGGAGCGGATGCGCGCAGAAGCGCACGTCGGCCCCGGTCACGGTGGGAAGAACGCCAGCACCGTGCTCGAAGATGCTCGTCACGAGCCGCTCACAGTCGGGGACGAAGGCGACCCCGGTACCGACAGCCGCTCCTGAGCGAAGTAACACACTGAAGTAATCAGCGAAGGCCCCGCCCGAGTAACGGGTGGGGCCTTTCGCTTGGCACAATAGTGACGATCAAGACGCGAACGAAGAAACGATCGGAGTTTTCGGTGGGTGCCTCTGACACCACTGTTCTGGTGACTGTGACCGGGCCGGACCGCCCTGGCGTCACCTCGGTACTGTTCGCGGCGCTGTCGCGGCACGATGTGCGTCTACTCGACGTGGAGCAGGTGGTGATTCGAGGTCGACTGACACTCGGCGTCATGGTGGCCTGCCCGAACGATCCCGAAGCCCTTCAGGAAGAGCTCGAACAGGCGATGGCGACGGTCGGAATGAACGTCGACATCGAAATCGGTGCCGATCCAGGTCGACCTGCAGTGTCCACTCACGCGGTCGTTGTTCTCGGCAGCCCCGTCAATGCCCGCGCAATGCGCTCGGTGGCACGCGAACTCGCGAAGCAGGGCGCCAATATCGACTCCATCCGTGGTGTCGCCGACTATCCGGTCACCGGCCTCGAACTCAGCGTCAGCGCAGCCGATACTGTCGACGGCGACGCGAAGCTTCGTACCGGACTCGCCGAGGTCGCCGCTCTCGAAAACGTCGACATCGCAGTCGAGCGCGCAGGACTGGCTCGCCGGGCCAAGCGTCTGATCGTGTTCGACGTGGACTCGACGCTCGTTCAGGGCGAGGTCATCGAGATGCTCGCCGCGAAGGCCGGTGTCGAGGACGAGGTCCGCGCCGTCACCGAAGCTGCGATGCGCGGCGAGATCGACTTCACCGAATCACTGCACCAGCGTGTGGCGACACTGGCCGGTCTCGACGCCTCCGTCATCGACGAGGTGGCAGAGAGCATCGAACTGACGCCGGGGGCGCGCACCACGATCCGCACCCTGCGCCGCCTCGGATTCCACTGCGGTGTGGTGTCCGGCGGTTTCCGCCAGGTCATCGAAGGCCTCGCACACGAACTCGAACTGGACTTCGTGCACGCCAACACCCTCGAGATCGTCGACGGCAAGCTGACCGGACGTGTGATCGGTGAAATCGTCGACCGCGCTGCGAAGGCCGTCGCGTTGCGCAAGTTCGCCGATCAGGTCGGTGTGCCGATGGAACAGACCGTCGCCGTCGGTGACGGTGCCAACGACATCGACATGCTCAACGCCGCGGGACTGGGTGTGGCGTTCAACGCCAAGCCCGCGTTGCGGGAGGTCGCGGACGCGGCTTTGTCGCATCCCTTCCTCGATGCTGTGCTGTTCATTCTCGGTGTGACCCGCGACGAGGTCGAGGCTGCGGACGCCGTCGACGGTGGCGTACGACGCGTACCGATTCCATGAGTTCCGATCCAGCAGTCAGTTCCGATCCCGATTCTCGCTGGCGCGAGCGCCACGCGGTGTTGGCCGCTGGGTACGGTGGGCGAGACGATCCCGCGGATCCGGCACTGGTGTTGGCGATGCCGATCATTCTCCACATCCCGAAGGCAGACCCGCCGAAGCGCACTGCACTGCTCGAGGCCGCCGCAACGGCGGCAGTGGCGCTGTGCCTGGACGAACGCGTCGGGTTCACCGAAGACGGGGAGCCCGGCCCGTGGCACGAGGACTATTCGGCGTGGGTGGGTGCCCGGATCCGGAAAGTGTCTCGCCGAGCGCGTGGAGCCCAATGGCTCGCCGCGCAAGAGGTACCGGGAATCACCGTCGACGTGGATGGCGCCCAGGCGCGGGCTCTGGTTCCCGGGCCGGTCGGAGAACTGGACCCGCGAATCAAGAAGTTGCAGATCGGTGGCACCGACCTGGAGCACGACGAGCCTGGCCAGCCCGAGCCCGGTCTTCCGGTGCTGTGGATCGACTCGGAGCTCGAGATGACGGTAGGCAAGGCGTCGGCACAGGTAGGGCATGCCTCGATGTTGTTGGCAGCGGCCATGTCCGAGAAACAGTGCTGGGTATGGGCGCAGAACGACTTTCGCTGCTCGGTACGCGACGCAAGTCCGAAACAGTGGGCCGAGGCAGTAGACCGATTGAAGCGGTCGGAGGCTGTCGCGGTTCGTGATGCGGGCTTCACGGAAGTGGCACCAGGCTCCATGACAGTCATCGCGGTTCCGTAGAGACCTAACCGACCAGTCCAGTATCGACAACTTGGCTATGGATGAACAGTCCAGTGGCCTTCAAGATGGTCGAGTGTTGATACGGAGATTCGCCTCGCTGTTCGTTGGTCTGTGGTTGTACGGCTTCTCGATGGCCATGATGATCACAGCCGGCCTCGGACTGGACCCCTGGGATGTGTTCCATCAGGGCGTGGCCGAGCATGTTTCGCTCAGTTTCGGCGTGATCACTGCGATTACCGGTGCGGTGGTACTGCTGCTCTGGATTCCGATCCGTCAGCGGCCAGGGTTCGGCACGGTCGCCAATGTCGTGGTCATTGCAATCTCGGTGGATACTTCACTGGCCTTCTTGCCGGTCTTTGATTCCATGCCAGTTCGCGCCGCGATCATGGTCGCGGGAATCCTCCTCAACGGACTGGCCAGCGTTCTCTACATCGGGGCAGGCATGGGGCCGGGTCCCCGCGACGGGTTGATGACAGGACTGGTGGCGCGCACCGGCTTGTCGGTCAGGCTCGTGCGTACCAGCATCGAAATCGCGGTCCTCGCTACCGGATGGCTCCTCGGTGGAACGGTTGGCGTCGGAACAGTGTTGTACGCCTTCGGGATCGGGCCGACGATTCAATTACTGATCAAGGTGCTGCCGGATTCCATGACAGCAGCGGTTACCGGCGGACGTGTCACGGAACGTAAGGCCAAGACCGTGGGTCCGGTCAATGAGATCTCCGTGCCGACGGGAACTTCGGCCGTGGAGGCAGGTTCGCCGGTCGGTGACGCCGAATCGAACGATGCAGTCAATGTGCCGTCGAACCATTCCGGAGTGCCGACGGTGACCTGAACCGGTCCACCGGAATGCAGGATCAGGAGCCAACTGTCGTCACCGAGTGGGCGCCCGGTCCGAGTGTGAGACCGAACGTCGGCTCCGTCGATCCAGGCCTGCAGCGTTCGGTGACTCTCGTCGTACCATGCGGTGTCGTCGAACTCGACGCCGGCAGCGTCGAACCAGACGAGGTCCGGGTGCTCCAGTCTTCTTCTGCCTTCGAAGAATTCGGGCTGACGCAACGCCGGTGCCGCTCGGCGTAATCCGAACGCTCGGGAGACGAACTGCACCAACGACTGATCGGCCGCCGTCCAGTCCAGCGCCCACGAATCGGCTGGGGAGGCAAGTGTGGGAACACAATACGCGTTGTTGTTTCCGCCGAGACTGTGGCCGAACTCGTCTCCGGCGGAGAGCATCGGTGTGCCTGTCGACAGCACGAGCGTGGCCAGTAGCGCCCGTACATGACGTGCCCTGGCGTCCTGAATCTCGGGATCGGTGCTGGGGCCTTCGATTCCGTGGTTGAACGAATCGTTGTGATCGGCGCCGTCACGATTGTCTTCACCGTTGGCTTCGTTGTGCTTGTGGTTGTACGCGACCAGATCGGCGGCGGTGAACCCGTCGTGCGCTGTGACGAAGTTGATCGACGCCCATGGGCGACGGCCGCTGCCGGCAAAGATGTCCTCGGAACCGGCGAGGCGCGACGCGACCTTCCGGACGCTGGAGCCGCCGTTCCAGAACTGGCGAATAGTGCTGCGGTACTTGTCGTTCCATTCCGACCATTGGAGTCCGAAGTTTCCGACCTGGTAACCGTCGGCAGTGGCATCCCACGGTTCGGCGATGAGCTTGCACCGGGTCAGTACCGGATCGGAGGAGATGGCCGACAAGATGGACGCCCGCTGGTCGAAGCCGCCGCCGCGCGGCCTACCCAACGCGCTCGCGAGATCGAATCGGAAGCCGTCGACACCCATTTCGGTGGCCCAGTAACGGAGGCTGTCAGTGATCATGCGGACGGCGATGGGGGAGCAGGCGTCGACCGTATTGCCGCACCCGGTCAGGTCGATGTCGCGGCCGTCGCCGTCGAGAAGGTAGTAGCCGGGGCCGTCCAAACCTCGCCAGCTGACGCTGATTCCGTCGACACTCTGCTCGCAGGTGTGGTTGTAGACGACGTCGAGGATGACCTCGATGCCTGCCGCGTGTAGTCCGTCGACCATGATCCGGAACTCGGTGACTTCGCCGCCCGGAGTTGCCGCGTATCCGGGATGCGGGGCGAAGTACGACGCCGTCGAGTATCCCCAGTGGTTGCGCATCCCTCGCTCGCGGACGCTCTGTTCGGTCAGAAACGCCTGTACGGGAAGCAGTTCCACGGCGGTGACGCCGAGTGAGACGAGGTGATCGATCACGGCCGGTGCCGTCAGGCCGAGGTACGTTCCGCGGTGGGCGGCGGGTACTCCTGGATGACTGGCGGTGTACGCGCCCACATGCAGTTCGTAGATCACGCTTTCCTCCCACGGCGTCTCGAGGCGGGCTCCGGCGGGCACGAGGCCGGGAGTCACCACGGACAGCGGCACGTGGCCGAGCGAGTCGAGGGTAGACGGGTCGCCGAAAGGATCGTCGGCGTACGACAGGAGGGCACGGTGGTCACCGAGTTCCCCCTCGATGCGGCACGCCCACGGATCGATGAGCAGCTTGTGTGGGTTCAGTCTCAGTCCGGCGCGCGGATTCCACGGGCCGCTTGCCCGAATTCCGTATCGCTGCCCCGCACCGATCGCGGCGATGATCCCGTGCCAGATTCCGTACGTGTGTTGCCGGAGTTCGACGCGATCTTCGTTTCCGTCCTGGTCGATCAGGCAGATCTGGACGCTCGACGCAGCTGGTGCGTGGACCGCGAACTGGGTTCCGGAGTCCACGATGTTGGCGCCGAGTGGGAACGGAGACCCGGGCGTCGGGGTGCGAGTTTCGATGAGAGGCGACACGCAAGATGATCCTGCCGTGAACGGCCGGAGAATGTGCGGGAAGATGTTCGGGTGCCGCTACCTGATCCAGATCTGCTCATCGATTTCGACAACGTACTCATCCGTCGGGGAGGGTCCACTCTGGTGGGGCCCGTCACCTGGAAAGTGGAGCTGGACGAGCGATGGGTGGTGCTCGGACCCAACGGTGCCGGCAAGACCTCGCTGCTGCGCATCGCGGCCGGTGAGACTTTCCCGACCAGTGGTTCTGCCCACCTCCTTGGCGAAGTTCTCGGCAAGGTCGACGTCAACGAGTTGCGCCCGCGAATCGGTTTGTCCTCGTCGTCGTTGGCGAACCGCGTGCCCGGCGACGAGAAGGTCAGCGACCTAGTCGTGTCGGCGGGCTACGCCGTTCTCGGTCGGTGGCGCGAGGAGTACGAATCCATGGACACCTCGCGCGCTGTGGAGATGCTCGAAAGCCTCGGCGCCGAGCACCTGGCGGATCGCACGTACGGGACGCTTTCCGAAGGCGAGCGCAAGCGCGTCCTCATCGCGCGAGCCTTGATGACCGATCCCGAACTACTTCTCCTGGACGAGCCCGCCGCCGGGCTAGATCTCGGTGGCCGTGAGGAACTTGTGGCCAGACTCGCCGAACTGGCTGCCGATCCGGACGCCCCGGCTACCGTGCTGATCACCCATCACGTCGAGGAAATTCCGCCAGGATTCACTCACGCACTCCTTCTCAAGGAAGGGGAGGTCGTCTCTCAGGGCCTTCTGGACGACGTCATCACCGCCGAAAATCTGAGCGCGGCATTCAGCCAGTCCATCAGCCTCGACAAGGCGGACGGCAGATACTTCGCACGACGTGCGAGGCCGTCCGGGGCTCATCGCGCGTGAGCTTCAGTGGGACCTGAAATGCGGCCCAGATCACAGATCGCGTAGGTTCGCGAAGCATGGCTAACGAGAATGCAAACGCTGTCCCCGAGCCCAAGGATGCGTCGACCGTCATCTTGGTGCGCGATGCCGAATCCGGGATCGAGATCTTCCTGCTTCAACGAGTACAGGGGATGGCGTTTGCCGGGGGCATGACGGTCTTCCCCGGCGGAGGCGTCGACAAGTCCGATGCGACGGCAGAGGTCGAGTGGGCCGGACCGTCGGTCGAGTGGTGGGCCGAGCGGTTCAGCACGGATGTGGCTCGGGCGAAGGCTCTCGTCTTGGCTGCGGTGCGGGAAACGTTCGAGGAGTGCGGCGTTCTGCTCGCCGGACCGACCGCGGACACCGTCGTCGCGGACACGGCCGGCTACGCACAGGACCGAGTAGCTCTCGAAAAGCACGAGCTGTCGTTCAGCGATTTCCTGAAGAAGGAGAACCTGGTCCTGCGAACGGATCTGCTGCGGCCGTGGGCGAACTGGATCACGCCGGTGGGCGAGACCCGCCGCTACGACACGCGCTTCTTCGTCGCAGCGTCACCGACCGGACAGATCGCGGACGGGGTCACCTCCGAGGCCGCCGAGGTGCGTTGGCAGAGCCCGCGGGACGCGCTGGCGCATTGGCGGGAGGGTGGCAGCATCCTGTTGCCGCCGACGTGGAGTCAGCTGACCGAATTGGCCAAGTTCAGTTCGGTGGCGGAGATACTCGCAGCCGAGCCGGAGATTCCCGTCATCCTGCCTACGTTGATCACCGACGAGGAGACTCTGCGCGTCGAGTTCCCGAATCAGGACGGTTACTACGTCGCCGGGCCGCATCCGTGGTCGGTCAAGGCGGCAAAGTAACCTCTCGATCATGGCTGAATTTGTGACTCTCGAGGTTTCCGAAGGCATCGGCACCATCCGTCTGGCGCGCCCGCCCATGAACGCTCTGAACCGTCAGGTCCAGGACGAGTTGGCTGCTGCCGCACACGCTGCGACCGTCGACAAGGCAGTCAAGGCCGTCATCGTCTACGGCGGCGAGAAAGTCTTCGCAGCCGGTGCCGACGTCAAGGAAATGGCCGAGATGGACTATGGCCAGATCCGTGACGCCATCGGTGGCATGCAGGCCGGACTCGGCGCCGTGGCGTCCATCCCGAAGCCGACCGTTGCCGCGATCACCGGATACGCACTCGGTGGCGGACTCGAAGTTGCACTCTCGGCCGATCGCCGGATCGTCGGAGACAACGCCAAGCTCGGAGTTCCGGAGATTCTGCTCGGAATCATTCCCGGTGGCGGCGGAACGCAGCGCCTGGCTCGTCTGATCGGACCGGCCAAGGCCAAGGATCTGGTCTTCACCGGCCGTTTCGTCGGGGCTGACGAGGCGTTGGCCATCGGTTTGGTCGACGAGGTCGTCGCTCCCGACGACGTGTACACCGCCGCTCGCACGTGGGCCTCGCAGTTCGTCGGGGGAGCGTCACGTGCGTTGGCTGCTGCCAAGGCAGCCATCGACGAGGGTCTGAACACCGACCTGGAATCCGGGCTCAAGATCGAGCAGCATCTGTTCGCCGGATTGTTCGCGACCAAGGATCAGGCGATCGGCATGGAGTCGTTCATCGCCAACGGTCCGGGCAAGGCCGAGTTCACGGGCGAGTAGGCTCCCCTAAACTAGAACTTGTTCATCTCTTACCAGCGAGTAGGATAGCCGCCATGACAGCCAGCCCGAATGACGACGCAACCGTCACGCCGCCCGCCGCTACCGACACCTCGGTAGTCGACCCCGCGCCGCGGCCGCACGCCACGGCCGAAGAGGTCGAGGCCGCTCGTAAGGACACCAAGCTCGCCCAGGTGCTCTACCACGACTGGGAAGCCGAAACCTACGACGACAAGTGGTCCATCTCGTACGACGAGCGCTGCATCGACTACGCACGTGGTCGTTTCGACGCCGTCGCGGGCGATCAGCCGCTCCCGTACGAGCGCGCCCTCGAACTGGGTTGCGGCACCGGATTCTTCCTCCTGAACCTGATGCAGGGTGGAGTCGCCAAGACCGGTTCGGTCACCGACCTCTCGCCCGGCATGGTCAAGGTCGCACTGCGCAATGCAGAAAGCCTCGGCCTTCCGGTCGACGGCCGTGTTGCCGATGCCGAGACCATTCCGTACGAGGACAACACCTTCGACCTGGTCGTCGGCCACGCCGTGCTGCACCACATTCCCGACGTCGAGAAGTCGCTGCGCGAGGTCCTTCGTGTCCTCAAGCCCGGCGGCCGTTTCGTCTTCGCCGGTGAGCCCACGACTGTCGGTAACTTCTACGCCCGCTGGCTCGGCCGCGCGACGTGGGAAGCAACCACACGCGTGACCAAGCTGCCGTTCCTGGCAGATTGGCGTCGCCCGCAGGAAGAGCTCGACGAGTCCTCTCGCGCAGCAGCGCTCGAAGCAGTCGTCGACATCCACACGTTCGACCCCACCGACCTCGAGAACATGGCGAAGTCCGCGGGAGCCGATCAGGTCCACGCTGCCACCGAGGAATTCGCCGCGGCGCTTCTCGGATGGCCGGTCCGTACCTTCGAAGCAGCTGTTCCGCCGGAGAAGCTCGGTTGGGGCTGGGGACGTTTCGCTTTCGGTGGTTGGAAGACGCTCAGCTGGGTCGACGAGAAGGTGCTCCGCCACGTCGTTCCTCGCGGATTCTTCTACAACGTCATGATCACCGGCGTGAAGCCCGGCAACTGAATTGGGTTATGACTTCACCCTCGGCGACGTCGACTATCTCGGAAGTGATTCCGGCGTAGCTGCCTTGGCCGAGGTGGATCAGCTCGAACTGTCCACGCGTACGCGTCTGGCCGACATCGGCCGGGCGCGTACGCGTTTCGGTGATCACATGCCTGCGCTCGTGGACACCGTCCTGCTTCGACGCAAGGCCGCTTCGAAACTGCCCGGCAGTGATCAGTGGTTGTTCACGGACGACGCGATGCAGCAGGCCACTCCCGGTGTTGTGGCGGCGCACCGCGCGCAGCGTCTGATCGGGCGCGACGTCCACGACGTGACGTGCTCAATCGGCGCCGAACTGCATGCCTTGACCGGAGTTGCGCATCGCGTGATCGGCAGCGACATCGATTCCGTTCGCCTGGCGATGGCACAGCGCAATGTGCCGAGCGCAGCGTTGTTGCGGGCCGACGCGCTCCGCCCGACGACACGCGACACCGTCGTACTGGCGGACCCCGCCCGGCGATCGGGCGGTCGCCGCACTCACGATCCGGCAGCGTTGATGCCGCCGCTACCGGACCTCGTCGAGGCGTACTCCGGCCGTGATCTCGCGGTGAAGTGTGCTCCCGGACTCGATTTCGACAATCTGGGCTGGGACGGGGAAGTCGAGGTCGTCTCGCTCGACGGCGGCGTCAAGGAAGCATGCCTGTGGTCGACGGGACTGGCCGAGTCCGGCGTCACGCGTCGAGCTTCGGTGCTTCGCTCCGACGGGAGCGGGTGGGCGATCACCGACGCCGAGGACGACGTGATTCCGGAGCAAGCTCCGGGGGAGTGGATCATCGACCCGGACGGAGCGGTAGTGCGCGCAGGCCTCGTGCGCCACTACGCGGCCAGACACGGCCTCTGGCAGCTCGATCCACGCATCGCTTATCTGACCGGTGACAGCGTCCCTGAGGGAGTTCGCGGATTCCGGATCCTCGAGCAGATCAAGTACTCGGAGAAACTGCTCAAACAGACACTGTCCAAGCGGGACTGCGGTGTGGCCGAAATTTTGGTGCGAGGAGTCGACGTGGACCCGGCAGTGCTGCGTCCACGGCTCAAGCTCAAGGGCTCGCGTGCACTGAGCGTCGTGATCGTGCGGATCGGACGATCGGCGTCGGCCTTCATCTGTGAGGCTTCCCGCTAGCTCACTTGAAGACGAACAGCTCACCGATTGCGCTGGGCGTCAACACTTCGCCCTTGGGGCCGATCGAGGTGCCGACGGTGAAGCCGACTGCTCCCGGCAACGTGTCCTGATCCACCGTCTCACCGGTTTCGGTGTCGAAGGTGATCAGGCTCAGTCCGTTCTCACCCTCACGGACGACGGTGTATCCGGTGTTGCCGGCGGTCTGCGCCGGAACACCCAGTTGCAGAAGGTCTTTACGTTCCCAGGCCAGTTCGGCGTGATCTCCCTCGTCGCGCACGGCAAGGAGGTGGCCCTTGTCGCCGCCGGCGGGAATGATCAAACCGTCGTCGGACGTCGAGGCACTACCGGCCGAGTTGAAGCCGATGTCGTAACTCCACCTGGTGTCACCGGTTTCGGCGTTCACTGCCCAGAGAGATCCGTTGTTGTCGGTGGCGTACACGGTCTTGCCGTCCTTCGACAGGTCCGGGCTCGACGCCGTTCCACCGGGAAGCGCGTCGGTGGACCACTCGCGGGTGATGGACGGATTGTCGCCGCCCGTGTACTTCATGGCGACCAGATCGGCTGCCCGAGAACTGGGTCCGTAGAAGGTGAAGTAGAACTTGCCGGTGCCCAGGTCCACTGCCGGCGTATTGGCCACCGGGCAGCCGGACGTGCCGAGGAAGCACTCGTTCAAACCCTTGTTGTCGGGAATGAGTTCTGCATTTGCGCCCTGGTCGATCGACGGCGGCGGGATCAGGTCGAACGACGGAACCACTTTGGCGCCGGTCTGCGGGTCGAGCACGTTGATCTGACCCAATTGGGTGATGAACAACAGGTTTCCGTCGCCGGTGAACTGCGACGAGAGAGGAGTGCCCACAACGAGCGTGCGCCAACGCAATTGACCAGTCTCGGTGAAGGACATCATCGCGCCGCTCTCACCGACGTAGACATTGGTGGCCGTGTCGACGACGGGAGTCGAGGCGACGACTCCGTCGTTGAGTCGAGCGCACCACTTCTTGCGACCCGTATCCATCTGGAACGAGAAGAGATTGCAGCCGTTCTCGGTGCGGGCGGTGACGAAGCTCTGGCCGTTCGCGGCCACCGAGGCGTACGCGGCAACCGGACCGCCGAGAGGGCGTGACCATGCGAACTCGACATCGCGTGATCCGGTGACCGGGCTCGTGTCGCTGTTGCGGGCGTCGGCATGCATGGCCGGCCAACCCGCCGACGCGTACCGGTCCACCCGTCCGTCGTCGCTGCCGCAACCGGCGATCAGGGCCGCAGCGATCGCCGTCGACACCATCACGGACGACCGTAGGACCCGCCGCATCACAATCTCCCTGCCTTCACTTGATCAAGAGCCCTCGGTAACTGCACAAGCCCGGACCAGAGACTATCCCGACCGGGGCAACGTGACGGGGCACACCCCGAGGGTCGGTGAGTCGGCCCCACGTAGGCTGAACACTCATGACGAGCATGTGGGGCGCACCGTTGCGCACTCGATGGCGGGGATCACGCCGAGGCGACAGCGATCAGGCCAAGTTCTTGACGGTCGATTCCCTCAAATGGGTTCTGGCGAACAAGGCGTACACACCCTGGTATCTGGTGCGGTACTACCGTCTCGTCAAGTTCAAGATGGCCAACCCGCACGTGATCCTGCGTGGCATGGTGTTCCTCGGCAAGAACGTCGAAATCCATTCGACCCCCGACCTGTCCCGCCTCGAGATCGGGCGCTGGGTACACATCGGCGACGGCAACGCGATCCGTTGCCACGAAGGTTCGCTGCGCATCGGCGACAAGGTCGTCTTCGGCAAGGACAACGTCGTCAACACCTACCTCGACATCGAAATCGGTGCGTCGACGCTCGTAGCCGACTGGTGCTACATCTGCGACTTCGACCACCGCATGGACGACATCAACACACCGATCAAGGACCAGGGCATCGTCAAGGGCCCCGTCCGTATCGGCCCGGACACCTGGGTGGCAGCGAAGGTCACCGTGCTGCGAAATACCCGCGTCGGACGCGGTTGTGTCCTCGGTGCGCACGCCGTCGTCAAGGGAGACATCCCGGACTACAGCATCGCGGTCGGCTCGCCCGCGAAGGCGGTCAAGAACCGCAAGTCCGATTGGGAAGCCGGCGCAGCCGATCGTGCAAAGTACATCGCGGCACTCGAGGACATCGCACGCAAGAAGGCTGCTGCGGACGCTGCCGACGCGTCGTCGGCGTCGTAGCTCACTTTTTGGCAGAACCAGCGATTACTTTCGGCGCCGCCACCGGTCTGTATCGGTATCGGCGCCGAAAGTCTGCGCCGGTGAAAGGAGTGCCGACATGAGCGAACAGACACCCGAATGGGTCGTGGCGCAGCGCCGCGAACTGGTGGGATTTCTCGAAGGCCTGAGCGCGGAGCAGTGGAACGCGCCGACCCTGTGCGACGGGTGGCGGGTCCGCGAAGTGATCGCGCACATCACCATGCCCTACCGATACTCGGCGCCGCGATTCGTCGTGGAAATGGTCAAGTCACGCGGAAACTTCAACAAGATGTCGAATCGGCGAGCGCTCGCCGACGCGTCGGAAGTCGGTGAGCAACAACTGCTTGCCTCGCTTCGCGACAACGTCGCACACCCGTGGAAGCCGCCGGGCGGTGGCTTCGAGGGCGCACTCTCACACGACGTGATCCACGGTCAGGACATTCGCGTGGCACTCGGCGACGACTACGTGGTGCCCGAAGACCGGCTCACTCGTGTGCTCAGCGGACTCTCGCCCAAAACCGTGAAGTATTTCGGAACTGACCTCGACGGCGCTCGGTTGCGCGCCGACGACCGAGACTGGACGTACGGTGCCGGCGCCGAGGTTCACGGAGCGGCGCAGGACTTGTTGCTGGTGTTGTGTGGCCGGATGTTGCCACCAGGCCATCTGCTCGGGGATGCGAGTTCTCGCTTCACCGCGCCCCTCCCGACCCGCTGAGGTCAGCGCTTCAGCGACCAGGGAGCGGCCGCTCGGGAATCTGCGGCCGCGCCAACGGCTGCCGCACCCGACGCTTTGCGCCCGCGTAGACGTGAGCAGTCTCCTCGGCGACCTGATGCCAGTCGAAGTCCGACGTCAGGCGTGCCCGGGCGGCCACTGCCCGTTCCTGCGCCCCGGCGGGATCGTCGAGAACTTCGCGGACCGCCGAGGTGAGCCCGGCGATGTCACCCGGTTGGAACGACATCCCGGTCACCCCGTCGACGACGGCTTCGCCCAGTCCGCCTGCGGTGGACGTGATCAGCGGAGTGCCGGCTGCCGCCGCTTCGAGGGCGATGATCCCGAACGGCTCGTAGCGCGACGGCAGGACGATGGCGTCCGCTCCGTGCAGCCAGCTGAGCAGTTCCGTGTGATCGAGGTTGCCGAGAAAGTCCACTGCCCGCGCGACGCGATGTGTGCGAGCCTGTTGGTAGAGCCAGGTGAACTGGGTGCCTTCGCCCGCGATCGCGAGGGTCGTGCCGGGGTGGCTACGACGGATTCGGGGGAGTGCCGCGATAGCGTCCTGCACACCCTTCTCGTATTCCAGGCGGCCGACGAAGAGGAGTTTCGGCGGCCCTGACCGCGGTCCACGTTCGCGAAAGCTCCACGTGGTCACGTCGATTCCGTTGCGGATGACAGTGATCGGCGGCAGCGTCGGACCGTAGAGTTCGGTCACTTCTTCCTGCATGGACGCCGAACAGGTTATGAGAGAGTCGGATTCGTTTGCCAGCCACCACTCGACCGAGTGGACCTGGCGGTTGATGCGTCCGGAGATCCAGCCGCTGTGGCGACCCGCCTCGGTGGCGTGAAGCGTTGAAACCAGTGGGACGTCATAGAATTCGGCCAAGGCGATCGCCGGATGTGCGACCAGCCAGTCGTGTGCGTGCACGACGTCCGGTTGCCAGCCCTCGCCCACTCCTGGCTTGTGCAGCGCCATCCCGGCACGGACCATCGCGTGACCCATCGCGAGGGTCCACGCGAGCATGTCCTCGCCGAAGACGAAGTGTGCCGGGTCCTCGGCCACTGCGACGACCAGTACGCCTTCGGAGATGTGCGTGACCGTCGGGTGCGTCGACGCATCGGTGCCGGAGGGGCGGCGCGAGAGAACCACGACTTCGTGGCCTGCAGCCGCAAGCTCGGTGGCGAGATGGTGGACGTGTCGGCCGAGGCCGCCGACAACGACCGGTGGGTACTCCCACGAGACGATGAGAATCTTCACGACGCGCTCCCGTTCACCAGTTCTGTGTCAGGCAGACGGCGAGCATCCAGCCCCGGGAACAATCCGTCGGCGCGATTCCAGCCGTCGGCCAGCCGCTCGGCCACGGCATCGCGGCCGGAAACGAGCGCTTCGGAGATTTCCCGGGTCGCGTGGGCGTGCTTGTGTGCGCGTTCGCGGGCGTACCCCGCGGCCGAATCCTTGCTCACCATGAATGCCCAATCGCTCGAAACTGTCATCAGTGTCTCGCGAAGGACCTGATCGTTGACCCGGTTTCGCAGTTCCGGTCGGCCGGGTGCGTTGTCGCGGCCGCGAGACTTGTCCACGGTGGTGAGGGCGGTATCGACCACCTCGGAGTTCAGTTGCACGAGGTCGGACACCTGATCGCCGGCCCATACGCGCCAGTCCTTGCCCGATCCCCAGGACGAATCCTCGAGCTGAACGGGTTCGCCGACGTATCCCGATTCCTTGGCGTCGGCGAGGGTGCCGACGCGAATTCCGGCTTCCGGAAGCGCGCGCAGGAGCTTCTCGAGCCACTGCGGGCCTTCGTGCCACCAGTGCCCGAACAGTTCGGTGTCGAATGCTGCGACCACGAGGGCGTCGCGGCCGATGCGGGTGGATTCACTGCGCAGACGCGCCCGAACGGTTTCGACGAAGTCGGCGACATGCTTGTCGACGGCGGCGGCGGCGAGTTCGGGGTCGTACGGCAACTTGTCGGCGGAGTCGACGGTCCGGCCGGTGACCCGCGAGGGCTTGAGACCCGTCTCGTGGTCGTAGGTGTGGAAATCGCGGTAAGCAGCGTGACCCGGATATCCGGATTTCGGGGACCAGACGCGGTAGCTGACCTGCAGGTCGCGGCCGAAGGCAACCACGTCGGATTCTCGAACCGGGCGACCGAGGGACGTGTCGCCGCGCAAGGCGGGACCGTCGACCATGAAGTGGGTGACACCCGCTTCGGCGTACCCGCGCTCCATGCCCGGGGTGTACCCGCACTCGGGCCCCCAGATCCCGGTCGGAGTGTGGTTCCACCGGGCATGCGCGTCGGCGAGACCTTCGCGGAGGGAGAACGCACGCAAGCGAGGGTCGAGCAGCGGCTGGAACGGGTGGGCCAGCGGCCCGCCGAGAAGCTCGAAGGCCTCGCGGTCGATGAGGTCGCGGAACACGGGTGAGGCGCCGTGCTGCCAATGAGTCTCGAAATCTTCGAGAGCCGCTGCGGACGCTCGGTGTTCGCGCGCTCCGAGTTCGCGGTGCGCTGCGTCCGGCATGCCGGCGGCCTCGTGTGCACGGATCTGCCAGTTGCCGAGCCAGTGATGCATACCGGCGAGGCAGTGGGGATCGTCCAACTGGGCCGCGAGCACCGGCGTGATTCCCAGCGTCAGCAGGTGCGATCGGCCCTCGTCGGCCAGGCGTCGTAGCGCGGCGGCGAGCGGAATGTACGACGCAGCCCAGGACTGGTAGATCCATTCCTCGCCGACGGGCCATCTGCCGTGGTTGGCGAGCCACGGCAGATGGGAGTGCAGAACCAGGGCGAACATCCCCGGTTCGGTGACGGGTGTTGCGTTACTCACTCGCCGGATTCCTTCACGGCAGTTTCTTTCACGGCGATAGCGACGAGGTCGAGGCTGTCGTCGATGTCGGGTTCGCTGATGCTGAAGTCGTCGACGGTGATGCCCTCGACGTCGCGGGTGAGATCTTCGGGCCAGGGCTCACCGGCCAACGCGCGGTCGATCTGCGCGTTGATGAACGATCCGCCGTGCTTGGCGTCGAGTTCCTTCAGGCGTGAACCGTGGTGGACGCCGGTCATCAACTGAACGCGGAATCCGGCGTCTTCGAGCAATTCGGTCATTTCGGCGGCGTTGAGCTCACGAGTGTGGAAAGGGTTGAGCGGCGTGTCGCGGCCGGGGGAGAACGTGATCCGGTTGGGGGTACTGATCAGAAG
Organism: Rhodococcus sp. 66b; assembly: GCF_002076325.1. Classification (NCBI taxonomy): domain Bacteria; kingdom Bacillati; phylum Actinomycetota; class Actinomycetes; order Mycobacteriales; family Nocardiaceae; genus Rhodococcus; species Rhodococcus sp. 66b. Next base: position 90,048 of record NZ_MUZB01000019.1, on the reverse strand, counting down.
TTCACCGCCGGGAGCGAGAACTCGGAAGCACTCGCGCAGGAACTGACCCTGATCCCACAGGTGCTCGATAACCTGGAAATTGACGACGACGTCAACCGAGTTGTCGGCCAGTGGAAGCTCGGCGAGATTGCCGTGGAGCATCTCGACGCGGGGGTAGCGCGCACGAACGTGTTCGACCGCGGAGACGTCGTAGTCGAGGCCGGTAACCTTCGTTGCGACGTCCGCAATCATGTTGGCGCCGTAGCCTTCTCCGGATCCGGCCTCGAGGACTCGGCGGTCCGTGCAGCGCTCCAGAAGTGCGCGGTACACCACTTCGTGGCGTCGGAACCAGTAGTTCTCCTCGGGGATTCCTGGCACGGTTCGTTCGCCCGTCAAGGGCAGGGGTGCGTCCTCGTGGTTGCTGACACTCGTTTCACTCACCCGTGCGAGATTAGTGCCATCCGAGTAGAACGTGTTCGCCGTGGTCCAGATCACTGCTGTCAATTCCTGTTCGTGCCGTTATGGTGGACGAGGTTCCACGTTAAGTTACCCACCGGTAACTTAACGTGGGGTAATCTAACGCACAGCCGACGTGAACCGAGAAATTCGCCCGTGGGGAGACCTGTCGGACTCTCTTTTCGGACGCTCGGACTGCGCGAGCACCACAGACGATTTATCAGGTGAATTACACACAGGAGGTCGACGAAGACCCATGACGAATATCGTTGTTTTGATCAAGCAGGTCCCCGACACATGGTCCGAGCGCAAGCTGACCGACGGCGACTACACGCTTGACCGTGAAGCCGCTGACGCAGTCCTCGACGAGATCAACGAGCGCTCCGTCGAAGAAGCACTCCTCATCAAGGAAGCTCAGGGCGGTGAGGTAACGGTGCTGTCCGCAGGTCCCGACCGCGCCACCGACGCTATCCGCAAGGCTCTGTCGATGGGCGCCGACAAGGCCGTCCACATCAACGACCCGGCACTGCACGGCTCCGACGCGATCCAGACCGCATGGACGCTCGCTGCTGCTCTCGGACAGATCACCTTCGAGAACGACGAGCCTGCCGACCTGATCATCGCCGGCAACGAGGCCACCGACGGCCGCGTCGGCGCTGTTCCGGCCATCATCGCCGAGTACCTGGGCATCCCGCAGCTCACGCAGCTGCGCAAGGTCGTCGTCGCCGACGGCAAGATCACCGGTGAGCGCGAGACCGACGAGGGCGTCTTCGGCCTCGAGGCTTCGCTGCCCGCGATCGTCTCGGTCACCGAGAAGATCAACGAGCCGCGCTTCCCGTCCTTCAAGGGCATCATGGCCGCGAAGAAGAAGGAAGTTCTCGTTTACACGCTGGCCGACCTCGGAGTCGACCCGGAGACCGTCGGAGTTGCCAACGCCGGCACCACCGTGACGTCCTCCACCCCGAAGCCCCCCCGTACCGCTGGTGAGCGCATCGCCGACGAGGGAGACGGTGGCACCAAGATTGCCGCTTACCTCGTCAGCAACAAGGTCATCTGATCGCGCCCTTCTAGACATCCAGCAGAAGAACTCAGGGAGAGTTAAGTCATGGCAGAAGTACTTGTGCTCGTAGAGCACGCAGAGGGTGCGCTGAAGAAGGTCAGCACCGAACTCATCACCGCTGCACGCGCACTCGGTGAGCCGTCGGCAGTTGTCGCCGGCCCCGCGGGCACCGCAGCAAAGCTCGCCGACGCTCTGGCAGCAGCCGGAGCCGAGAAGATCTACGTCGCCGAGTCCGACGACATCGACGGCTACCTCGTCACCCCCAAGGTCGACGTTCTCGCCGCTCTGGTCGAGTCCACCAGCCCGGCAGCAGTCATCACCGCAGCCGGCACCGAGGGCAAAGAGGTTGCCGGTCGTCTGGCCGCACGTCTGGGCTCCGGACTGCTGACCGACGTCATCGAGATCAAGGCTGACGGCACCGGCGTCCACTCCATCTTCGGTGGCGCGTTCACCGTCGAAGCCAAGGCCAACGGCGACGTTCCCGTCTACTCGGTTCGTCCGGGTGCAGTCGAGGCTGCTCCGCAGGCCGGCGCAGGCGAGCAGATCACCGTCGAGGTTCCGGCTCAGGACGAGAGTGCCGTCAAGGTCACCTCGCGTGAGCCCATTGTCGGCGGCGACCGCCCCGAGCTCACCGAGGCGTCGGTTGTCGTCTCCGGTGGACGTGGCGTCGGCAGCGCGGACAAGTTCTCCGTCGTCGAAGAGCTGGCCGATTCCCTCGGTGCTGCAGTCGGTGCTTCGCGTGCCGCTGTGGACTCGGGTTACTACCCCGGACAGTTCCAGGTCGGTCAGACCGGTAAGACGGTCTCCCCGCAGCTGTACATCGCGCTCGGCATTTCCGGTGCCATCCAGCACCGCGCCGGCATGCAGACGTCCAAGACCATCGTCGCGGTCAACAAGGACGAAGAGGCACCCATCTTCGAGATCGCCGACTTCGGCATCGTGGGCGACCTGTTCAACGTCGCACCGCAGCTCACCGAAGCTGTGAAGTCCCACAAGGGCTAAAAAGCACAAACTGCTGTGCGCCTTTATCAACCCCCGCGGTTGATAAAGGCGCACAGTGCTTTATTCACCCGGCCTGCATCGGCATGTCACTTCGTCGATACCGAGACGCCGTTCGCGCTCGATAAACCTTGCGCATGACAATTACGTCAGTCCTTCGCTCCGCGAGTGACAATCTCGGCCGTGAAGTCGCCCAGCCGAGATATTCCCTGATCGTCTCCTCCGACCGCGAGCATCGTGTCGCAGCGCAGCGCCTTCGATACCGAGTGTTCGCCTCCGAGCCAGGCTTCTCCCTCCCGGCCTCGGCCGGGGTCTTCGAACTCGACGCCGACGGCTTCGACGAATTCTGTGATCATCTACTCGTTCGTGACAACATCACCGAGGAGTACGTCGGCTGCTACCGAATGCTGCCGCCGGATTCCGCTGCGGCGGCGGGTGGGTATTACACCGCAACCGAATTCGACATCTCCGCGCTCGATCCGGTGGCGAACAGGATCGTCGAAATGGGTCGCGCGTGCGTCGATCCCGCGCACCGCACCGGATCCGTCCTCAGCCTGATGTGGTCGGGCATTCTGCACTACCTCGAACTGACCGGATACGAGTGGGTGATGGGCTGCGTCTCCGTGCCCATCTTGCCGAGCCCCGATTCAATTGCCGGCGCCGATGTCCGCGGCGTCCGTGACTTCGTGATGAACAAACACGCCAGTCCGGGGTCGCGGCGGGTGACGCCACGAAACCCGGTGGTCCTCGGCGGTCTGACGCTCGACGAGATTGCCGCACCGGAACGCGTGACGATGCCGCCGTTGCTACGTGGCTACTTGCGGATGGGCGCGATGATCTGCGGGGAACCTGCTCACGATCCCGAGTTCGGTGTAGCCGATTTTGTTGCGCTGCAAGGCCTTCACTCCGCCAACAAGCGCTATCTGGAACGGCTGCGATCGGCGGCCGCCGCACACGAATCGGGGATCGGCTGATGACCGCGACGGTGCCGTACTGGGTGCCGACGAGCCCCTGCGGCGACGGGTGCCTACCTACGGACGCACCCGGTGTGTCGAGTATCACCGTGATGGCCCGCGGGGTCATGGTCGGCGCCGCACTGGTGACTGCGCCGGTGCTCTCCGCCGGCTGGCTGCTCCCGCGCACCTGGCGTACGGAGATGCAACGCGGATACTCGCGCGCGTTGCTGCGTTGTCTGGGAATGAAGCTCACGGTCGACGATCAGCGGTTGGGGCGCGCCGAACCGGCGGGCGTGATGGTTGTCGCCGGTCACGTGTCGTGGACCGACGTCCTCGTCGCGAGTGCCGTTGCCCCGGCCAACTTCGTCGCCCGTGCCGACCTGCTCGACTGGGCAGTGCTCGGTGGTCTCGCGCGCCGGATGCGCGTAGTGCCCATCGATCGCGCCCGACTGCGTGAACTTCCCGGAACCGTCGACGTCGTTCGCGAACGACTTCAGCGTGGTGTCCGCGTAATGGTGTTTCCCGAGGGAACGACCTGGTGCGGGCGGGCGTACGGAGGTTTTCGCCCGGCAATGTTCCAAGCTGCCGTCGACGCCGAATGCCCGGTTCAGCCGATGGCGATCCGCTACGAGAACGCCGACGGTTCCCTGTGCACCGGACCGTGCTTTGTCGGCACCGAAACTATCGGTCAGTCCATCGGTCGGATCCTGCGTCAGAAGAACGTCGAGGTGAAGGTCAGGCTGGCTCCGCTCGAGGAGGCAGGGGAGTGTCGAGTCGACCTCGCGCAGCGATGCGAGAGAGCCGTACGTGGCGTCGAAACCATCGATTTGGCAGCTCACGACATCTTCGACCCCGCACCGGAACTCGTGACACAAGCCGTGGGACAAATCGATACCTCCCCGGCAATGACCGCTTAGCCTGCTGAGCGAGGCTGGGCGAACTCTCGTGCTGGGCTATCCTTGTCAAGCCATGACTCTGCCTGCACACAGTGCCCACGCCGGATTTCCGGTGTACCTCGATCATGCCGCCACGACTCCGATGTCGGCAGCCGCTATCGAGGCGATGACCGATACCTTCAAAACCGTGGGCAACGCGTCCTCGCTTCACGGTTCCGGCCGTGCGGCCCGGCGCCGCGTCGAGGAGTCGCGGGAATCGATCGCTGCCAGCCTGGGTGCGCGGCCTTCGGAGGTCATCTTCACCTCCGGCGGAACCGAGAGCGACAATCTCGCGGTCAAGGGCATCTACTGGGCTCGCCGTGACGCCGATCCGCGACGCACTCGCATCCTGGCCAGCTCCGTCGAGCATCATGCGGTGCTCGACGCCGTCGAGTGGCTCGAGCAGCACGAGGGCGCGCGCGTGACGTGGTTGCCGGTCGACGAGAACGGTGTCGTTGACCCGCAGACCTTGCGCGACGAGCTTTCCGTCCACGCCGACGAGGTAGCACTCGTTACGGTGATGTGGGCCAACAACGAGGTCGGCTCCATCATGCCGATCGTGGAGTTGGCGGAGATTTCGGCTGAGTTCGAGATTCCGATGCACAGCGACGCGGTTCAGGCCGTTGCGCAATTGCCGGTCGATTTCGCGGCGAGCAAGTTGTCCGCGCTGAGCATCGCGGCGCACAAGTTCGGTGGTCCGCACGGCGTCGGCGCACTGCTGCTCGGACGCCAGGTTCCGTGTGTGCCGCTCCTTCACGGCGGCGGACACGAACGTGATCTGCGTTCGGGCACTCCGGATACTGCGGGCGTTGTCGGGATGGCTGCGGCGCTGCGCGCAAACGTCGAGAACTTCGATTCCAGCACAAGGGAATTGGCGCAGTTGCGTGACCGTTTGATCGACGGAGTCCTGGAGATTCTTCCCGAGTCGGTGCTCAACGGCCCGACCGGATCCGATCGGCTTCCCGGTAACGCGCACTTCACCTTCCCCGGCTGCGAGGGCGATTCGTTGCTGATGCTGCTCGACGCCGCCGGTATCGAATGTTCCACCGGTTCGGCCTGCACCGCCGGTGTGGCCAGAGCCAGCCATGTCTTGATCGCGATGGGCGTCGAATCGCCCGTCGCGCGTGGCTCACTGAGATTTTCGCTCGGACATACGTCGAGTGTCACCGATGTGGACGCGCTAATCGCTGCGCTTCCACAAGTAGTAGAGCGCGCTCGGGCCGCCGGTCTTGCCGGTGCCGGTTCGCGTGGAGGGGATCGCTGATGCGAGTACTCGCAGCCATGAGCGGAGGTGTCGACTCCGCTGTCGCCGCCGCCCGCGCTGTTGCCGCCGGACATGACGTCGTCGGCGTTCATCTTGCGCTGTCCACGGCGCCGGGTGCATTGCGGACGGGTTCGCGTGGATGCTGCTCGAAGGAAGATGCCGGCGACGCCAGGCGCGCTGCCGACGTCCTCGGAATACCCTTCTACGTCTGGGATTTCGCCGATCGCTTCAAGGAAGACGTGATCGACGACTTCGTGGCGTCGTACGCAGCGGGTGAGACCCCCAATCCGTGCCTGCGGTGCAACGAGAAGATCAAGTTCACCGCACTGGCCGACCGTGCGGTCGCTCTCGGCTTCGATGCCGTGGCGACCGGTCACTACGCGCGCCTCGAAGACGGCGTCCTACGCCGGGCGGTCGACGCGGACAAGGACCAGTCGTATGTCCTCGGTGTGCTGACGGCCGATCAGCTTTCGCGAGCGATGTTCCCGATCGGTGACACACCGAAAGAACAGATCCGCGAGGAAGCCGCCGAGCGCGGTCTGGCTGTGGCGAACAAGCCTGACAGCCATGACATCTGCTTCATCCCGACCGGCGATACCCGAGCATTCCTGGGTGCGCGCATCGGCGTTCGTCCGGGAAGCGTCGTCGACGCCGATTCGGGTGAGGTCCTCGCTGCACACGACGGCGTACACGGCTTCACGATCGGACAGCGCAAGGGCCTCGGCGTCGAAGGTCCCGCAGGTGACGGCCGTCCGCGGTACGTGACCGCGATCGAGCCCGAAACCGGAACGGTGCGAGTCGGTTCGGCCAAGAATCTCGACGTCTGGGCCATCTCGGCCCAGCGCGCGATCTGGACCTCGGGCCAGGCGCCGGAAGGCCCCGTCGAGTGCATGGTGCAGGTTCGTGCGCACGGCGGACTGGCGCAGGCCGTCGCCGAGGCCGTCGACGACGGTACTTCGGGCGGCGGCATCTCCATTTCGTTGCGCGAACCACTGACCGGCGTCGCGAAGGGCCAGGCCGTCGTGCTGTATCGCCCCGACAGCGAACTGGGCGACCAGGTTCTCGGCAGTGGCACCATCTCCGGCACCGAATCCGAGCCGAACACACTGTGACACAGCAGGTTTCCATCGGTGGCCTCGTCACCGGAATCGGATCCTGGCCGGGCACGGACGCCCGCGAAAGCGCCGCAACCATCCTTGGTGAACTGGGCGGTTTCCCACACCTGGTGGAGTTGCCGAGCCGCGGTCTCGGCGCTGACATGGTCGGCCGAGCAGGCGCGATTCTGGTCGACATCAACCTCGACGCCTCGACCCGCGCCTATCGCGTCGTGCCTCGGCGGGGCAACGTCGCGAAGCGAGCCGAGGACTTCCTGAATCAGGATCTCGACGCACTCGAGGAAGCCTGGGAATCGGCCCGTCTGGTCGGCGGAGACCACGTGATCAAGCTTCAAGCTGCCGGCCCGCTGACACTCGGCGCCGAGATCGAGGTTGCAAACGGTTCGCGAGTTCTCGTCGACCGTGGGGCACTCCGGGACATCGCCGAATCACTTGGTGAGGGGCTCGCGCGCCACGCCGCCGAGGTCACTCGTCGTACCGGTGCCCGAGTGGTGATCCAATTGGACGAGCCGCAGATCGCGGCAGTGCTGGCCGGTTCACTACCCGGGCGCACCAAGATGGAGAGCGTTCCGGCTCTGCCGGAACCCGAGGCGCTCGCCGTTCTCGACTCGACGATCAGCGGTTGCGGATTGCCCACAATCGTCCACAGTTGCGGCGCCGACATGCCGTGGGATCTGATGAGGCGAAGCCAGGCGTTCGGCGTGAGTTTCGACATGTCGCTCATCGGCTCACGTGATCTGGACGGCATCGGCCAGTTGTTCGACGCCGGCAAGGAATTGGCGCTCGGTCTGGTTCCTTCCGCCCCGCCGGAAAAGCCGGTGACGTGGAAAGAATGCGCGATGCCGGCCGTCACCCTGCTCGATCGTCTCGGCTTCTCGCGTGAACTCCTGCAGAACCAGGTCGCGGTAACCCCAAGCTGTGGTCTTGCGAGTGCGAGCCTCGAGTGGAGTCGAGCCGCCCTTCGACTGTGCACAGACGTCGGCAAGGCATTGGTGGACGATCCGTCGGCGTTCTGATGTGTCGCGTTCTGACGTGGAGTCGTGTGGTGTGTCGGTGTGAACCGATAATCTTCTAGCTGTGACTGAAACCGCGGATGCAATGCAGCCAGCGCCCAACGAGGCGCGCGAGCAGTGGACGGAGCTGGCCGAAGAGGTACGCCAGCATCAGTTCCGCTACTACGTTCGTGACGCGCCCGTCATTTCGGACGGTGCATTCGACACATTGCTCGGGCAGCTCAATGCTCTCGAAGAGCAGTACCCGGATCTGCGAACTCCCGACTCTCCGACGCAACTCGTCGGCGGCGGATTCGCGACGGACTTCACGTCCGTCGATCACCTCGAGCGGATGCTCAGCCTCGACAACGTCTTCGACGAGTCCGAACTCCGCGGATGGATCGCCAAGGTAGAGCAGGAAACCGGGCCGGAACTGCACTATCTCTGCGAAGTGAAAATCGACGGTGTCGCGCTCAATCTCGTCTACGAGAACGGCAAACTCGTGCGTGCCGCAACCCGCGGGGACGGTCGTACGGGCGAGCTGGTCACTCTCAATGCCCTGACGATCAACGACATCCCGGAGCGGCTCACCGCCACGGACGAATACCCGATTCCAAGCTTGCTCGAGGTGCGAGGAGAGGTGTTCTTTCGCCTCGAGGACTTCGCGGCACTCAATGCCTCCCTCGTGGAGGAGGGTAAGGCGCCGTTCGCCAATCCGCGCAACTCTGCGGCGGGCTCCCTGCGTCAGAAGAATCCTGCCGTCACCGCGCGTCGTCGCCTCGGCATGATCTGCCACGGGTTCGGGCGCATGGAAGGTTTCGAGCCGGCTTCGCAGTACGACGCCTACGTGGCCCTCGCCGCCTGGGGGCTGCCGGTGTCCACGCACACCTCGCGGGTGGTCGGCGCCGACGCCGTGGTCGAAAAGATGAAGTACTGGGGAGAACATCGCCACGACGTCGAGCACGAGATCGACGGGTTGGTGGTCAAGGTCGACGAGATGTCGTTGCATCGACGTCTGGGCACCACGTCTCGCGCACCGCGGTGGGCGATCGCATACAAGTACCCGCCGGAAGAGGTCACGACCAAGCTCCTCGACATCCGGGTCAGTGTCGGCCGCACGGGTCGCGTGACGCCGTTCGCGTACATGGAACCCGTCACGGTGGCGGGTTCCACTGTGTCCTTGGCCACCCTCCACAACGGCTCGGAGGTCAAGCGCAAGGGTGTGCTGATCGGCGACACCGTGGTGTTGCGCAAGGCTGGAGATGTCATCCCCGAGGTTCTCGGTCCCGTGGCAGACGTTCGTGACGGTACCGAGCGCGAGTTCGTCATGCCGACGCATTGCCCCGAGTGCGGCACGTTGTTGGCACCCGCGAAAGAGGGCGACGTCGACGTGCGATGCCCTAATCAGCAGTACTGCCCGGCGCAGTTGCGCGAGCGTGTGTTCCACGTCTCGGGGCGCGGAGCATTCGACATCGAGGTGCTCGGTTACGAGGCCGCGACCGGACTGCTGGAGGCGAAGGTCATCGGTGACGAGGGCGATCTCTTCTCACTCGACGCCGAGAAACTGATCGAGGTTCCGATCTTCCGCACCAATGCGGGAGCGCTGTCTGCCAACGGAAAACGCTTGCTGGCCAACCTGGATTCGGCCAAGGACAAGCCGCTGTGGAGAGTGCTTGTGGCACTGTCGATTCGGCACGTCGGCCCCACTGCCGCGAGGGCGTTGGCTGGCGAATTCGGTTCGCTGCAACGTATTCGGGAAGCGTCGGTCGACGAGTTGGCTGCAGTCGACGGTGTCGGATCCACAATCGCCGCCGCTGTCGTGGAGTGGTTCTCCGTCGACTGGCACCAGCAGATCGTCGACAAGTGGGCTTCGGCCGGAGTGCGTATGGAGGACGAGCGAGACGACTCGATTCCGCGCAATCTCGAGGGTCTCTCGATCGTCGTCACCGGTTCGCTCGAGACGTACTCGCGAGATCAGGCGAAGGAAGCGATTTTGGTGCGCGGCGGTAAGGCGGCTGGGTCGGTCTCGAAGAAGACTGCGTTTGTCGTCGTCGGTGAAGCGCCCGGTTCCAAGCATGACAAGGCAGTCGAATTGGGTGTGCCGGTGCTCGACGAAGACGGCTTCCGGCGGTTGCTCGAAGATGGCCCGGATGCGGTTGCTCCCACCGATTTGGACGAATCAGAGTGACTTTGTCCGATTTCTGAGATTGGTGTGCTGGGTGCGATAGTGACGCCATGATCGAGATTCGTGAAGTTCTACCGGCTGAGTTCGAGACCGTCGGGGAACTGACTGTGCAGTCGTACGTGGGTGGCGGATTTGTCGCCGGCGGATCGCCGTACGCGGAGCGCCTGCGAGACACCGCAACTCGGGTGGAGCAGGGGCGGGTGCTGGTTGCCGTTCTCGGCGAAGAGGTCGTGGGTTCTTTGACGATCGCCGAACCCGGCACGCCCTTCGCGGATGTTGCGCAGAACGGCGAACTCGAGTTCCGCATGCTCGCGGTCTCGCCGCAGGCTCGGGGATCGGGCGCCGGAACCGCATTGGTTCGCGCAGTGATCGCCGAAGCCTACGACCGAGGCGATCACTCGGTGGTCATCTCGACGCAGCCCGAGATGGTCGATGCTCGTCGCATCTACGACCGCAACGGGTTCGTCCCCGATCCCGAGCGCGCGTGGGAGCCGATTCGCGGTATGGAGCTGACGGTCATGGTTCGCGGTCTGGCCTGATTACCCGGCCTGGTCAGCCCAGCACTGTCGCGACGATTCCGGCGAGATAGCCGAGGCGGGCTATCTCCGAAGGGCGAAATTCGGGTCCTCCGGGACGACCGAGCATGAGGACACGATTGCCGGAGCCGAGCGGTGCGGCAGCGAGGCTGGTGTTCATCTCTCGCCAGACGTCCGGAACCCAGTCGGCCTCGCCGTCGAGGGCGGTGGGCTTGTCCAGTGGCATCCACGGAATGTCGGTGGCATGGGTTTCCGGCGCGCCGGCGCTACCGACGACGCGGTACGCACCGTGCTTGCCGATGTCCGCGACGACGCACCAGCCGACTCGCAGTACACGCGGCGCGCCGTCGACGAGGACCTGTAGTCGATCGTTTCGGGCTGTCGCAACGGAATCGATGAGTTCGAGCTCACGATGGGTGTCGAGAATCCCGGCGTAGGGGCGGATCGAATCGACCAGCACGTCGGGCAGATGCTCGGCAGCGGTGATCAAGGTGTCGGGCAGTGCGCCCGGTTCGACGTCGACCACGAGGTCGTCGATGGCAAAACCGTCGCCTCGCTCCACGACGTCGAGGGAGAGGATGTCTGCGCCCACGGATCCGAGAGCTACGGCGAGCGCGCCGAGGCTGCCGGGTCGGTCGGGCAGTTGGACGCGAAGCAGGTACGACACGTGCGTGCCTTTCGCTGATCGGTTCTCGCCCGGATCACGTCGACCCGGGCCACACCCATCTTTGCACTTGCTCAGCACGCGTTGGTGGGCGCCGCGGCGGGGTCACACCGGGTGCACATGCTTGTCACACGAGCGAAACACGAGGTGGATTCGACGTGGCGGTGGACACAGTAGGCGTGCGTACCGGTCGACACAGCAGGCGTGCTTACAGGGACACAGCAGGCGTGCTTACAGGTCTGTCGCGGCGAGCAACTAGGCTGGACCGGCAATGTTCACGTCCTCTTCCGAAAGGGGCCCCGCGGTGCCTGCCATCTCCCGTGACGAGGTCGCGCACCTCGCGCGGCTGTCCAGACTCGCCCTGTCCGATGCCGAACTCGACGAGTTCGCCGGTCAGTTGGATTCGATTCTCAACCACGTCAAGGTGGTCACCGAGGTTGCGGCCGACGACGTCCCGCCCATGGCGAACCCCAATGCCGTCACCAACGTGACGCGCCCCGACGTGATCGTGCCCGGGTTGACCCCCGAGCAGGCATTGTCCGGAGCACCCGCAGTCGAACAGGATCGCTTTGCGGTTCCGCAGATCCTTGGAGAGGGCGAATGACCGATCTGACCACGCTGGACGCCGCTGAGCTGGCCGGCAAGATCCACTCGCGTGAGGTGTCCTCGGTAGAGGTCACGCAGGCGCATCTCGACCGCATCGCTGCCGTCGACACCGAGTACCACGCCTTCCTGCACGTTGCCGGCGAAAAGGCTCTCGAAGCCGCCGCAGCAGTGGACAACTCGCTCGCAGGCGGAAACGAACCCGCTTCGGCACTCGCCGGCGTCCCGATCGCGTTGAAGGACATCTTCACCACGACGGACATGCCGACCACCTGTGCGTCGAAGATTCTCGAAGGCTGGGTTGCGCCGTACGACGCGACCCTGACGAGCAAGCTTCGCGCTGCGGGCATCCCGATCCTCGGCAAGACGAATCTCGACGAATTTGCGATGGGCTCCTCCACGGAGAACTCCGCATTCGGTCCGACGCGTAACCCGTGGGATGTCACCCGCATCCCCGGCGGATCCGGTGGTGGTAGCGCTGCAGCGCTCGCGTCCCGTCAGGCCCCGTTGGCCATCGGCACCGACACCGGCGGTTCGATCCGTCAGCCCGCTGCGGTCACCGCGACGGTCGGAACCAAGCCGACGTACGGAACTGTCTCGCGCTTCGGGCTCGTCGCGTGCGCCTCCTCGCTCGATCAGGGTGGCCCCTGTGGTCGCACCGTGCTCGACACCGCTCTGCTGCACGAGGTCATCGCCGGGCACGATCCGCGTGACTCCACGTCCATCGACGCCCCCGTGCGTCCGGTGGTCGCTGCGGCACGTGAAGGTGCAGTCGGCGACCTGCGCGGCGTCAAAGTCGGTGTGGTCAAGGAACTTCACTCCGACAGCTACCAGCCCGGCGTCATCGCTTCCTTCGACGCTGCTGTCGAGCAACTCAAGGCTTTGGGCGCCGAAGTTGTCGAGGTTTCGTGCCCGAGCTTCGAGCATGCGCTCGCGTCGTACTACCTGGTGCTGCCCAGTGAGGTCTCGTCCAACCTGGCCCGCTTCGACGCCATGCGCTACGGACTGCGGGTCGACGAAGGCAACATGAGTGCCGACCAGGTCATGGCGGCAACCCGCGCCGCCGGTTTCGGCCCGGAGGTCAAGCGCCGCATCATGATCGGTACTTACGCACTGTCCTCGGGCTACTACGACGCCTACTACGGTTCGGCGCTCAAGGTTCGTACCCTCATCGCACGCGATTTCGACAAGGCCTACGAGAAGGTAGACGTACTGGTCTCGCCGACCAGCCCGTTCACGCCGTGGAAGTTGGGGGAGAAGGTCGGCGATCCGTTGGCCATGTACCTCTCCGACCTGTGCACGCTGCCGACCAACCTGGCCGGACACTGCGCGATGTCGGTGCCATCGGGTCTGTCCGCGGACGACAACCTGCCGGTGGGCTTGCAGATCATGGCGCCCGCCATGGCTGACGAGCGCCTCTACCGTGTCGGTGCCGCGTACGAAGCTGCTCGCGGCCCGATTGCAACTGCAGTCTGACCTGTTTGCTGTGCGCCTTTATTAACCCCCCGCGGTTAATAAAGGCGCACAGCAGTTTCAGGAGCAAGTCCCCAAAGCTGTTCCCTGATCGGTTCCGTAGCGGTGGCCGTGACCGGCGGGTACACCGAGCGAACCGAGCATGTCGACGGTGGTCTGCAAGAACGTGACGCCCGGGATCCACTGCGGGATCGGGCCGTCTTGCACGGCACGGCTCAGATCCGGCTTCTGCGTCGCGAGGGCGGGGGACCACCACACCACTGGGTCGGACGTGTTCGCTAGGACGGTTGCGCCGTCCGTCCGTGTCGCGCCGGCCGGGGGACCGGCCCACAACACGTCGCACGGGACGGTGGCACTGCTCTCGGTCAGAGCCTCTGTCAGTGCGGCGCTGCCGCCGACGGCGCCGAGGCTCTGTCCGTAGAGGAACAGGTCCGGTCGCTCTTCGGCAGGCATCGCGGCAATGTGGCTGCCGACAGCTGTGAACAGGGCGGTGGCTGATTCTTCGGCGTCGTCGCGGCTGAACAGGAATGTCGCCCAACTGGGTGCGTCGGAGTATTGCTGCCCGACTATCGCGACGTCTCCGCCGAACCGTTGCTCGATACCGTCGACTGCGTGGGTGTCGATCCAGCCCGAGCCGGTCGGAACGGCCACCACGACGCTGTTGCGGGCGAAGCCGCCGACGCGATCGAGTTCACTCACGGCGAGAGCGGCACGCGATGCGGTATCGGGTGCGGAATCCACACCGGCGTAGACGCGCACCGAGTCTTCACCTGCAGCGATGAATTTGCGTCCCTCCGCGCCCATCGAGGTCCACGAGATGAGCGATTCGGAGCTGCCTGTCGCAGAGGCCGAAAGTGGCTGTGTCAGAGCGGTGTCGATGTACGCGTTGGACTTGTCGAACGAATCGGCGAGGCCGTTCCAGACGGCGGGACCGACGACCAACTGCACGCCGAGGACTCCCATGACCAGTGCGCCCACGCTCCGCGCGAAACCCATCCACCGCAGCGCCTTCGAAAGTCCGACCCCGAGGCCCCAGAGTGCAAGGGCGGTCAGCGAGGCAATGCACCCCGCCTCCACCCAGTGGATCAGCCCGGCAGGCGGTACGCCCATCGCTGCTCGCAGCGAGTTCTGCCAACCGGCGGCGGCGAACATCGCAACTGCGGTGCCGGCAGTCGACAACCCGAACGCGGTGATGCGCCAATGACGTTCGTCGAATCGGGCCTTGACCCGGTCGGGGACGAGCCGACGGGCTACCGCGGAGAACGCCCACATCGCCAGTAGCCCGACCGCGACGAGCAGACCGCTGAATACCCCTTGGAGTACGGCTGATCTCGGCAGGAGTCCGGGAGCTAGCGAGATGGCGGACGTCGCTGCCACGGCGACGCTCGTGGACACCCGGGGGAGTGCGAGCGCCCCGACTCGGGCGAGGACGGGGGTCCGTGACGCATTCAGAACGCTCATGCTGCAATCGCTTTCGGGGAGAAGGAGAACTCGTTCGACGGATCGAGGTGCCGCGATCGCATCAGGGTGAAGCCGAGGGCGGAAACTGCCAGAACTCCGGCCGTGCCGTAACCGAACCCCGATTCTGCGACTGGTGTCAGATAGCCTTGGCGCCAAGAGTTTCCGTTCACAGCAGTGACTGCTACATCGGCCATCGCGAAGCAATACCCACGTGAGAGAAAGGACGTACGGTCTTCACAGGCCGCATGCATTCGCTCGTCGAGCTGACCGTCGAGGACCTGACGGGCCCACGGCCCCAGTTCCGTTCCGTGCGAATGCGCGTAGCGGAGTAGGTCGTACCCGAGATCGTGTGCTCTGCAGGCCGAGTCGAATTCGTCGGGAAGCGGAATCGGTGACGAGCAGTCGCCGTGGGGGTTGGCGAGGTATCCGTTGACGACGGTAGGCGTGTAGCCGGCAAATGCGGCGAAATCCGACGGGATGGTGGTCGCAGCATCAGAGGCATCCGCGGTAGTCACAGTGGCGATCGCCCTGGATGCGTTCGAATTCTCGGTGCGCGGCGGCTCGGCTCCGCTCGCTCCGGCAGTGACGGTGATCGCTGCCGTTGCCGCCAGCGCCAGGGCAGCCCAGGTGCCGGCGCTTCGAGAGAGGTCTTTCACTCGTGTGATCCGCATGCCGTTCACGCTATGAACGGACAATCCTGGCGGTCATCGCTCTGGAGAGGGGTTCTCCGACGTGCGATCGGGTGAGAATTCCCTCCCCTGTGATACCTCGGAGGTAGGGGGATCTCACTCTGCAGTATGAGGACTTTCGGGGTTCGCCTTCATAGGCTTGACGGGTGATCAAGGTCCGAAGGAAGAACAGAGGCGCACCGGGTGTGCCCGCGCCGACATACACCACTGCCGGGTCGGTGCTGTCCGGCCTCGACGGGGCGGTCGTACATTCGGAGAAGGTGCGCCGGGCAACCAGTTTCGTGGCCCGCGGTCAGTTCTGGAACATCGTCATCGTAGTGATCACTCTGATCCTCTATTCGATTGCCTGGCCGACACTGCAACTGACGCATCATGTTTCGCCGCCGATCATGCCGTTCGTCGCCGCGTTGGCCGCCTTTCCGTTTGTCCTGATCCGGATCAACGCTCCATTGGGGTGGGCGGTGTCGGCGGTGTCGGCACTGATCATCCCGTTGGTGTTCGACAACACGACTGGTTACGACTACCCGTGGCAGGTCGTCCACATCATCGTGCTGATGTCGTTGCTCGCCGCGGTGAGTCTGCGGGCGCCCATTCAGGTTGTCGGCGTCGCCTGGATCGCCACGGTGCTGCTTTTCCTCGGCAACGCTCCGGGAAGCGACGGAGCCGGTTGGGCTGTCGGATTGAGCGCGCTGGTGGTCTTCTGCCTGCTGATCCGCTGGTTGGTTCTCTCTCGTCGTCAATTGGCCAAGCAGGAAGAAGTCAGTGAACTCGAGCGCACTCGGCGAACGATCCTCGAGGAGAAGGCGCGGATCGCCCGCGACTTGCACGACATCGTGGCCCACCACATGTCGATGGTGGTCGTGCAAGCGCAGAGTGCGCCGTACCGACTCGATGCGGTCACTCCCGAGATCCGGACCGAATTCGAATCGATAAGTGAGACAGGGCGAGCAGCGCTCAACGAGATTCGTGGTCTCCTCGGAGTGCTGCGCAGCGACGGTGACTCCGTGGTGACGGCCCCGCAACCGGGCGTCGATCAATTAGACGACCTGCTGCTCGGCAGTACCCGTGCCGGACTTCCGGTGTCGTGGCGAGTCGACGGAGATCGAGCGTCGGTCTCGGAATCCACGGGCCTTGCGCTCTACCGGATCATTCAGGAGTCGATTACCAATGCGGCCAGGCATTCACCAGGCGGACCCATCGAGGTCGCCGTGGCGTTCGGCCCGCAATCGGTGAGCGCGCTCGTGAACAACGGGCCTTCGCCACTGGGTGGCAATCAGCACTCGGCGTCGGAAACCACTGGTGGCAACGGAATACGCGGAATGCGTGAGCGGGCTTCGGCGGTGGGCGGCATGCTGTTGGCAAACCGGCGCGAGGACGGAGGGTTCGAGGTCCGGGCCGAGTTGCCGTCGATGCCCGCCTAGGCTGTCCGAGTGCCCATCACAGTATTCATCGCAGACGACCAGGCGATGGTTCGACAAGGGTTCGGAGCCCTACTCTCCGCCCAGCCCGACATCAGCGTGATCGGCGATGCGCCGGACGGCAAGATCGCCGTCGCCGAGGTCGCGCGATTGCGTCCGGATGTGGTGTTGATGGATGTTCGTATGCCCGAGATGAACGGACTCGACGCTGCCCGCCAGATTCTGTCCGCCGGATGGGAACCGCCGGTGCGAGTCCTCATGCTCACCACTTTCGACATCGACGACTACGTCTACGAGGCCCTGAGCGTCGGAGCGAGCGGGTTCATGCTCAAGGACGCACCGGCTGAGGAACTGATTCGGGCGGTGCGCGTCGTCGCCGAAGGGCAGGCCTTGCTGGCGCCGACGGTGACGCGTCGCCTGATTGCCGATGTGACCAGCCGGCGGGCCGCACCGCGCGCACGGCCCGCAGCGCTCGATGCGCTGACCCCGCGTGAGCGCGAGGTCCTCGAACTGATCGCCCGCGGATTGTCCAACGTCGAGATTGCCGAGCGGCTGTTCGTCGCCGAGCAGACCGTCAAGACCCATGTCGGGAAGGTGCTGTCCAAGCTCGATCTGCGCGATCGCGCCCAGGCAGTCGTGTTGGCGTACGAAAGCGGGCTCGTCACGCCGGGTTAGTGGCCCAGTGCGGCGCGGCGTTGCGGCTCGGCAACGCCGCTATCCTGCGGCAATACGGTGACTGGGGGAAGATGGACACCAAGATCCACAATCCGGTCACGAGAGGTGCTGCACTATGCGAATCGGAATCCTCACGGGCGGCGGCGACTGCCCGGGCTTGAACGCGGTCATCCGCGCCGTCGTACGTACGTCGGCCGGTCGTTACGGCAGTACCGTGGTCGGATTCCGGGACGGCTGGCGAGGATTGCTCGAGGACCGCAAGGTCCCGCTCGACTCCGATGACCGCATCAACCGCATCCTCACCCGCGGCGGCACGATCCTCGGCACCGCTCGCGTGAACCCCGACAAACTCCGTGCGGGCCTCGATCAGATCAAGCAGACCCTCGACGACAACGGGATCGACGTCCTGATCCCGATCGGCGGCGAAGGCACACTCACCGCGGCCAGTTGGCTTTCCGAGAGCGGCGTACCCGTGATCGGTGTGCCCAAGACGATCGACAACGACATCGATTGCACTGACGTGACTTTCGGTTTCGACACCGCCTTGGCTGTCGCCACCGACGCCATCGACAGACTCCACACCACGGCTGAATCGCATCAGCGCGTCATGCTCGTCGAGGTGATGGGCCGGCACGCGGGCTGGATCGCGCTGCAAGCCGGACTGGCGTCGGGGGCACACCTGACTCTGGTTCCGGAACAGCCGTTCGACGTCGACGAGGTGTGCGCGATGGTCAAGAAGCGCTTCCAGCGCGGCGACTCCCACTTCATCTGCGTCGTCGCTGAAGGCGCGATGCCCGACCCCGCGTCGATGACCCTGCGCGAAGGTGGCATCGACGAGTTCGGCCACAAGATCTTCACCGGCGTCGCGCAGCAGCTCGGAAACGAGATCGAGCGCCGCATCGGCAAGGAAGTTCGCACCACCGTCCTCGGACACATTCAGCGCGGCGGCACCCCGACGCCGCACGACCGCATCCTCGCCACTCGCTTCGGCGTTCATGCCACCGACGCAGCTCACCGCGGAGATTTCGGTCAGATGGTCGCGTTGCACGGAACGTCCATCGACCTTGTTCCGCTCGCCGAGGCGACCCGCAAACTCAAGACGGTGCCCAAGGAGCGCTACGAGGAGGCAGCCGCATTCTTCGGCTGAGCCGCAGACGCATAAACTGATCACCATGACTGCTGTCGATGCGCCCGACATCCTCGATTACGACGAAGTACTGACCAAGTACGAGCCTGTGATGGGTATGGAGGTGCACGTAGAACTCGGCACCGCGACCAAGATGTTCTGCCCGTGCCCCACCGAGTTCGGTGCCGAACCCAATACCCAGGTGTGCCCGGTCTGTCTGGGCATGCCCGGTTCGTTGCCGGTGGTGAACGCAGCCGCTGTCGAGTCCGCGATCCGGATCGGCCTTGCGCTCAACTGCTCCATCACGCCTTGGGGCCGATTCGCGCGCAAGAACTACTTCTACCCGGATCAGCCGAAGAACTACCAGATTTCCCAGTACGACGAGCCGATCGCAACCGAGGGATATCTCGACGTGATCCTCGACGACGGGACGACGTGGCGTGTCGACATCGAGCGCGCGCACATGGAGGAGGACACCGGTAAGTCCCTCCACGTCGGTGGCGCTACGGGCCGTATCCACGGTGCGAGCCACTCACTGCTCGACTACAACCGTGCGGGTGTGCCGCTGGTGGAGATCGTCACCAAGACCATCCACGGTGCCGGTGAGCGCGCTCCCGAGGTTGCCCGCGCCTACGTGACGGCGCTTCGTGATCTGCTCAAATCACTCGACGTCTCGGACGTGCGGATGGATCAGGGATCGATGCGCTGCGACGCCAACATCTCGCTGATGCCGATCGGCGCCAAGGAACTCGGAACGCGTACCGAGACCAAGAACGTCAACTCCCTCAAGAGCGTCGAGGTCGCAGTTCGCTACGAAATGCGCCGTCAGGCAGCAGTTCTCGACGCCGGCGGCGAGGTCATCCAGGAGACCCGCCACTTCCAGGAAGCCGACGGCACCACCGCCGCCGGACGCCGCAAGGAAACGGCCGAGGACTACCGCTACTTCCCGGAACCGGATCTCGAGCCTGTTGCTCCGAGCGCCGAGTGGGTCGAAGAACTGCGCGGCACCTTGCCGGAGCTTCCCTGGATTCGCCGCGCGCGGATCCAGAAGGACTGGGGAATCTCCGACGAGGTCATGCGTGACCTCGTCAACGCCGGCGCCATCGATCTGGTGATCGCGACCACCGAGGCCGGTGCTTCGCCCGAGGCAGCGCGCTCCTGGTGGCTGTCCTACCTGTCGCAGCAGGCCAACACCCGCGGCGTCGAACTCGGCGCTCTGCCGATCACCCCGGCGCAGGTTGCGCAGGTCGTAGCTCTCATCGACAGCGGCAAGCTCAACAACAAGGTCGCTCGCCAGGTCGTCGATCACGTCCTCGACGGCGAGGGTGACCCGGAGCAGGTTGTCGCGGCCCACCCGGAGCTGGTCGTCGAACGTGACGAAACCAAGCTCAAGGCAGCCGTCGACGAAGCACTCGCAGCCAACCCTGACATCGCGGACAAGATCCGCAGTGGCAAGGTCCAGGCCGCCGGAAAGATCGTCGGCGACGTCATGAAGGCCACCCGAGGACAGGCAGACGCGGCTCGTGTGAAGGAACTTGTCATCGAGGCGTGCAGCTAGCGCACACTGAATTTCTGACACTGATGCCCGGCCGAATCGAATTCGGCCGGGCATCAGTGTTTTTCCGCTGTCGTTCTACCGCTGTCGGTCTACAGACCAGGGACCACAACCGCACGGCCGCTGAGCGTTCCGGCAGCCAGTCGTCGATACGCTTCGGCACCGTTGTCGAGACTGAAGGTCTCCACCGCGATGTCGAAGATGCCGGCGTGGGCGAGGTCGATCAATTCGATCAACTCGTTGCGGGCACCCCAATAGGGAACTGTCACCGAAGCCTCGTAAGGACTTTGGAAGAACCCGACTTTGGCGTGGGCCTGGCCGTCCCCGATCCCGACGATCGTGACGTCTGATCCGACGCCGGCGACAGCCATCGCGGTGTCGATGGTGGGCTGGTAGCCGACGAAGTCGAGAACCAATGCGGCGCCTTGACTTCCAGTGATCTTGCGGACGTTCTCGGCCGCGTCCTTGTCGGACAGAACCACTTCGTGAGCGCCTACCTTGGTTGCCAGTTCGAGCTTGTCCGCGCTCACGTCCAAAGCGATGACCGTTGCCGCCGAGAGGTGACGGAGGAGCTGAATAGCGACGTGGCCGAGACCGCCGGTACCAATGACAACCGCGAACGAGCCTCCGCGAAGTTTCGGCAGAGAACGCTTGATCGCGTGGTACGGCGTCAGACCGGCGTCGGTCAGCGGCACCGTCTTGACCGGGTCGAGGTCACCGATCGGGACAAGGTGGCGAGGAGAATCGACGATCATGAACTCGGCCAACGCGCCGGGTGCACCGAGACCGGGAGGATTGATGCCGAGTTCTTGGGCGCGAGAGCAATAGTTCTCGAGTCCTTGTGAGCAGTGCCAACAGTTGCCACAACCCCAAGGCCCGTAGACGACGACATTGGTTCCGATGTCGAGACCTTCGACACCCTCGCCGACGGCGGCGACCTTGCCTGCGCCTTCGTGGCCGAGCGTGAGCGGAAGGCCGTAGGTGTACTGCTCTTCGGGCAGGCTCATGATGAAGTCGTCCGAGTGGCAGACGCCGGCAGCGGTGACTTCCAGGAGCACTTCACCTGGACCGGGCTCGGGTTTGGGAATTTCCGTGAGTTCGGGTTCCGCGCCGATTCTCGTGTACTGGATTGCCTTCATTCCGACTCCTTTGTCGTGGTTGGCCAACCGCTCCTGGCACAAGCGGGGTGTTTAGCCCCGCTAACAAAAGAGTACGCATCTGTGCATGTTCGGTCACGCGATCCGTGACCGAACAGACATGCTGCTCGGCGATCTCAGGTCAGTCGATCCCGCCGCTGCCACTCGGCATCGGGATCTTGACCACCTTGTCGTCGTTCGGCCCCGGCTCACCCGCGGTCTTGTTGATCGTGCTCGCCCACATCAAACCGTCGGATCCGAGCGCCAAACCGCCCAGTTGGCCGTACGTGTCTTTCGCCACTGCCGACGGCGCGGTGGTGATCGCTCCCGTTCCGGGGTCAGCGGCCAATGCGGAGATCGCTTTGCCGGCCCCCAACGCGACAGCTACCACTCCCTGCACCGCAATGCACCCCCCGACGCCGGGCCGGTCGGGCCAGGTCCAAGCGGGCGACGTCACTGTGCCGTCGGAGCCGACGCGTTGGAGGCGATCTTCGAGAGTGGTTCGGTCGGTGACCCAGGTCGCGATGCCTGGATCGACACACACGCCGCCGCCGTTCCCGATTCCGGACAGAACAACTTCCGGGCGAGGCGGCGCAGCGTTTGGCGTCAACGATCGGACTCGCAACAGTTTCCCCGCCAACGAGCCGGGATCCTGAGCAACCGCAGGGTTGCCGGTATCGCCTGTCAGGACCATGAGCTGGTCCGGGGCCGCGAACTCGAGTGATCCGCCGTTGCCGCTTGCACCGCGCGGGATTCCGCCGAGGACCTCCTTGGCGGTGTCACCGGGAGCAATGCGGACCACCCGGTTGTCGGTTCCGGTGGTGACGTAGGCATAGATCAGGTTGTCTTCGACAAATGTGGGGGAGAGGGCGATGTCGAGCAGTCCGCCGTCGCCGCTGCCGTCGACGTCGATTTTGGCAACCTCGACCGGTGTCGTGTTGGGGGCTACCTGCATGATTCGGCCGGTTCGCCGTTCGGCCACCAGTCCGGAGTTTCCGTCCGGGAGTGTGACGAGGCCGCCGGTGGTGTCGAGACAGGTTGCGATCACGGCGGTGTCGGCGTCCTGACACGGACCGAGGGGGCCGGTCCGCGGCGCCGGCGGCGTGGTCGACGGCGGTGGGTTCTCCGGCTGCACTTCGGCGCTTGCCTGGTTGGTCGGTTCGGGTGTGAACGGCGAGGCAGTCGATTCGTCGAAGTCCGCGCAACCTGCGAGCAACGATGTCCCGAGCACCAGAGCCAGTGCGCCCAGCGCTGCATGCCTACCCGTAGTCATGCCCAAGACGTTACGTAACCCACGGCAGATGCCGCCACGCCGGACCAAGGTTCCCCGTCGAGTTCGTGAATCGGTCATAGGCTCACCTACGTGACTGACGAGCGAAAAGATCCCAGCGAGTTGTCGGATGCGGACAAGCCGACGGGCAACGTGTCCAGTCCGTATGACTCGCCCACCGAACAATTTCCGACGGTGAGCGCCAAGAATCCGTTGCCGCGGACCGACGACGATCTCGATTTCGGTTCCACGAACGCCAACTCGCTGACCGAACAGATACCGACATACCGAGCGCCGGGCGCGGATCAGCCGACAGTGGCTCTCGAGCGAGAAACGGCGTACGACGCTCCGATCACCGCCGTCCCCACCGCCGAAGCCGTGGCAGGGACCACCGAGACTCCGCGGGGCCGAGGCACTCTCGACCTCGGTTTGCTTGCACTGCGTTTGGCCGTCGGCGGAACGGCACTGGTGCACGGTCTGCAGAAGTTGACCGGTATCTGGAACGGGCCGGGTCTGGGCGGTTTCGAGACGATGCTGGCGGATGCCGGGTTCCAGCAGGCGAAGTGGATGGCGATCCTCGGCGCCGTCGGTGAGGTCGCAGGTGGCGCCCTCCTGATCCTGGGGTTGCTGACTCCCGTTGCGGCAGCATCGGTTCTGGCCGTGATGATCAATGCGTGGGCGCTGCGTCAGGCGAGCGCACCTGGACTGGAGTACTTCGCCCCGGCCGGTACCGAGTACGAGATGCTGCTCGGAATCTGTGCGGGCGTCATCATTTTGACGGGTCCTGGCCGTATTTCGCTCGACGGTCGTCGTGGCTGGGCAACCCGCCCGTTCGTCGGATCGCTCGTGGTCTTGATCCTCGGCATCGCTGCCGGCGTCTGCACTTGGATCTTCCTGAACGGTGCCAATCCGCTCATCTGAAACTCGCGCCGTCGAACAAACGAACCGCCGCTCTCCGAATCGGAGAGCGGCGGTTCGTCTGTGAAGGATCAGTCCTTGACGAGTACCGGGTCGGCGTTCGCGGACGGGATGGCTGTTCCGTCCTTGAGCTTGCGACCGAGGACCGACTTGCGGTGACCGTAGGCGAAGTACACGACAACACCGATGGCCATCCAGACGAGGAACCGGATCCAGGTCTCGACCGAGAGGTTGAGCATCAGCCATCCGCAGGCGAGCACGGCGACGATCGGCACGAAGGGCACCAGTGGGACGCGGAATCCGCGCGGCAGGTCGGGGCGGGTGCGGCGTAGGACGATGACACCGACACAAACCAGGACGAATGCGAACAGCGTTCCGATGTTGACCATCTCTTCGAGCGTGCCCATCGGGAAGAAGGCTGCCAGGACGGCGACGATGCCACCGACGATCAACGTGATGCGCATCGGGATGCCCTTGGCGTTGGTCTTGGCCAGGCTGCGCGGCATGAGGCCGTCACGGGACATTGCGAAGAGGACGCGGGTCTGGCCGAGCATCATGACCATGACAACTGTCGTGAGGCCGGCCAGGCCACCGAAGTTGATGGCGGTTTGTGCCCAACCGATTCCGTTGGCCTCGAATGCGGTTGCGAGGGTGGCGCTGGAATCGCCGACCAGAGGACTGCCGTCCTTGAGTTCGGTGTACTTGACCATGCCGGTCAGGACGAGTGTGACGGCAACGTAGAGAACGGTGACGATGGCGAGCGAGCCGAAGATTCCGCGTGGCAACGACTTCTGCGGGTTCTTGGTTTCCTCGGCCGTGGTGGCGACGACATCGAAGCCGATGAAGGCAAAGAACACGAGGCTGGCTGCGGCGAGCAATCCGTAGGCGCCGTAGCTACTTCCGCCTGCACCGGTCAGCCAGGAGAACAAGGTCTGATGGATTCCGCTTGCAGAGCTCTCGGATCCTTCGGACGGCGGGATGAAGGGAGAGTAGTTCTCCTTCTTGATGTAGAACGCGCCCACGACGATGACGAGCAGGACTACTGCGATCTTGATCGCGGTAATGATCGCGGAGACTCGCGAGGAAACCTTGGTGCCGATCGCGAGAATCAGGGTGATCGCGCCGATGATGAGCAGTGCGCCCCAGTCGAAGCTGATCGACCCGATGTGGGCGGTGGTGCTGCCGCTCGCCCCGATGACGTTGCCGAGGTACAGCGACCAACCCTTGCCGACGACGGCGGAGGCGAGAGCAAACTCGAGGATGAGGTCCCAGCCGATGATCCAGGCTGCGAACTCACCGAACGTCGCGTAGGAGAACGTGTATGCGCTGCCTGCGACTGGAACGGTGGAGGCGAACTCCGCGTAACACAGCGCGGCAAGGCCACAGGCGATCGCAGCGAGAACGAATGCCAGTGAAATCGAGGGTCCTGCGACATTGCCTGCGGTTCGAGCAGTCAGCGTGAAGATGCCTGCGCCGATGACGACGGCGACTCCGAATACCGTGAGGTCCTTCGCGGTCAGTTCCTTCTTGAGCTTTGTCTCAGGCTCGTCGGTGTCCGCGATCGATTGCTCGACGGATTTGGTGCGCCATATGCCGACTCCGGGCATGTATTGCTCCTTGGTTGTTTCCCGTCGACCTTGTGGGTGGCGGGCGGTGGCTGACTGTCGTCGTTGTGATGTGCGTCTCAGCGACCTGATGAGGGAACCACTGGTGAGCGCCGTGTGCAAGTCAGCTCGCTCGAACTGACCGAAATGATCACCTGACTGAAAGTCATCCCCCCTCATGTATCTGAATTGATCAGCTGGTGTCTGGAACCCTACGTCCAAGTGAATTCGCTCACGAGCCGGACGCGCGATTCAGTCTGAAATGTCTGATAGCTCATATCGTTCCGTTCGTGCTCCGCGTGTCGGCCGACTATTCGGTACCTGTCGGTCGGTCTTGTGGTCGATGAGTCTCACCGTTGCGGTACGTCCGTACCAGAATGATGTATATGTGTAACCGCGCAAGACGGCTGACAGGCCACTGAACTCACTACGACGCAGTGGCGTTCGGTGGTGGTACTCCGACGTCTCTCGACGCTTCCGGACTCGACCGGATGTGCGACATCGCGGAATTCCGTATGGGCGAGGACCTTTCATCCGTTCTCGTGTGAATGAGGTCCCTGGACGCTGCGCCGGCTCAGGTTTCCATGCGCAAGTCCTACGTGTCGGCGTGGTTGTCGAAGGTGCTGCCGACGATGCGTACCAAACCGACGGGATGATCGGATTGGTTTGTGGTGCATGCTCGTACAACACCGGAGGAAGGTTTTCGCGAGGATCTGGCGTGGATCTGATCCCGATTCATCTCGCGCGCTGACAGAAAAGATCCCCGGCCGAAAAGCGGCCGGGGATCTTTTGTCCGTTCGTGGCAGAACTTACGGAACGTAGCGAACCGCGCCCTTGTCCGCCGACGTTGCCAAGGCGGCGTAGGCGCGTAGGGCTGTCGTCACGGTGCGCTGACGATCGACCGGCTGCCACGGGCGCTCGGAGGCCTCCATCTTCGCGCGTCGCTCGGCGAGGACGTCGTCGTCGACCAGGATCTCGAGCGTGCGCGAGGCGACGTCGATGCGGACCTGATCGCCGTTCTGGACGAGTCCGATGACTCCGCCTGCGGCAGCCTCGGGGGAGATGTGACCGATGGACAGTCCGGAGGTTCCGCCCGAGAAACGACCGTCGGTGATCAGTGCGCATTCCTTGCCGAGGCCTGCGCCCTTGAGGAAGGCGGTGGGGTGCAGCATTTCCTGCATGCCGGGGCCACCCTTGGGGCCTTCGTAACGCACGACGAGAACGTCGCCGGCTTTGATCTTCTTCTGCAAGATGACCGAGACGGCTTCTTCCTGAGATTCGACGACCAGCGCCGGGCCCTGGAAGGAGAACAGTTCCTCGTCGATGCCGGCAGTCTTGAGGATTGCGCCGTCGAGTGCGATGTTGCCGCGCAGGACAACCAAGCCGCCTTCGACGGTGTAGGCGTTCTCGACGTCGCGGATGCAGCCGCCGGCCGCATCGGTGTCGAGGGCAGACCAACGGTTGTCCGTGGAGAACGGTTCGATGGTGCGCACGCCGCCGGGAGCCGCGTGGAAAAGCTCGATTGCCTCGTCGGTTGCCTTGCCGGAGCGGATGTCCCAGTCGTCGAGCCACTGGTCGAAGCTCTTGGTGTGCACGGTGGACACGTCGGTTTCGAGGAGTCCGCCGCGGCGAAGCTCACCGAGCAGCGCGGGGATTCCGCCGGCGCGGTGGACGTCCTCCATGTGGTAGTCCGAGTTGGGGGAGACCTTGGACAGGCACGGCACCTTGCGGCTGATCGCGTCGATGGTGTCGAGGTCGAAGTCGACCTCGCCTTCCTGCGCCGCAGCCAGCGTGTGCAGGACGGTGTTGGTGGAGCCGCCCATGGCGACGTCGAGAGCCATTGCGTTGCGGAACGCTGCCGGGGTCGCGATGTTGCGCGGCAGTACCGACTCGTCGCCGTCGCGGTAGTACTTGAGGGCAGCCTCGACCACGGTGGTGCCCGCACGAGAGAAGAGTGCGTGACGAGCCTTGTGAGTTGCCAGCGTGGAGCCGTTGCCCGGCAATGCGAGGCCGAGGGCTTCGGTCAGGCAGTTCATGGAGTTGGCGGTGAACATGCCCGAGCACGAGCCGCATGTCGGGCACGCGCTGCGCTCGACCTCGTCGAGGGCTTCGTCGGACACGGCATCGTTGGCAGAGGCCGAGATCGCGGTGATGAGATCGGTGGGGGCTTGGGCCACGCCGCCGACGACCAC
Source organism: Rhodococcus sp. 66b (assembly GCF_002076325.1). NCBI lineage: Bacteria > Bacillati > Actinomycetota > Actinomycetes > Mycobacteriales > Nocardiaceae > Rhodococcus > Rhodococcus sp. 66b. The sequence goes on along the minus strand of NZ_MUZB01000019.1, from coordinate 62,787 downwards.
TGCCTTGCCTGCTTCCATCGGACCGCCGGAGACGAACACGGTCGGGATGTTCAGACGCATCGCGGCGTTGAGCATGCCGGGAGTGATCTTGTCGCAGTTGGAGATACACACCAGTGCGTCGGCCGTGTGGGCGTTTGCCATGTACTCGACCGAGTCGGCGATGATCTCGCGGCTCGGGAGCGAGTACAGCATGCCGCCGTGGCCCATTGCGATGCCGTCGTCGACTGCGATGGTGTGGAACTCGCGAGCGACGCCGCCGGCCGCACTGATGGCCTCGGCAACGATCTCGCCTACGTTCTTGAGATGCACGTGTCCGGGTACGAACTGGGTGTACGAGTTCGCTACGGCGACGATCGGCTTTCCGAAGTCGGAATCCGTCATTCCTGTGGCGCGCCACAGGGATCGGGCTCCGGCAGCATTACGTCCGATGGTGGTGGTGCGTGACCTCAACGGGGGCATGGGCGTGTTCCTTATGTGATCGTTGCTGGTCCACTCAAATAGAAGCGAGGGCCTTCCAACGCTACTCGCGTGTTACGGGCGCTTCTCTTCGGGCTGGTCCTGTGAGTTCTCGGCGACCTCGGATTCTGCTTCTGCTTCTGCAGCTGCTTCTTCCTCTTCGGCTTCCTTGGCGGCGAAGGCTTCTGCCGCCGATGCATAGGGATCTGTGATGCGGCCGCCGCTGGCGATCGCGATCTCGGGAAGCCTGACGAAGCTGACCGCAGGCAGGGTCACCTCGGTTCCGTCGGTGAGTTCCGCGCGCGCCCAGCTGCGCTTCGGGAAGCGGAAACCCTTGACGTCGTCCCAGGCGAGGGTGCGCTTGGAGAACGTCGAGCGGACCTCGAGGCCGTCAGGGCTGACGGTGGTGCGCAGTCGCGCGACGAGATAGACGGCGATGATCGGAAGGATCAGCAACCAGCTGAAGGCGACGGGCCACCCGAAGATCGGGAAGCTGACCGCGAACAGGAGGAACGCGCACGCCATGTAAGCGAGCTGCGAAATGCGGATGACGTGCCGAAGTGGTTTCGGCGTGTGGGATGATTGAACCGGTGGCACGGGCTGCTGCGAAGTTGACACCTCTACATCTTCGCATTGCAGCCGATGTATCTCAGATTCTGGGACGGTCGACTCACCAAGTTTGCCGTTCGCGACTAGCGCCTCTACTGTCGAGTGCGTGAAACAGAATGAGTTGCTCGTAATCGGCCGGCGCGTCGTCGCCTGAGTCGATTTTTCAACTCACCAGATAACGACGCGCCACCCTCGCTCAGCAGATGCTGACGGGGGTTTTTTGTTGCCCGGAGCCAGAATCAGAGGATTTCCCAGTGAGCGCACCAACAGCACGGCCTCAACCCACGCCGCGCAAGTCAGGGACACCGAGCCCGACAACCGCGGCTGCCGCAACCCAGACGGCCAACCGTCGCCAGCTCCCGCCTGAGCGGGTAACCGGCGCCCAGTCTGTGGTTCGAGCCCTCGAAGAGCTCGAGGTCGACACGGTATTCGGCATTCCCGGCGGTGCCGTGCTCCCGGTTTACGACCCACTCTTCGATTCGGTCAAGGTCCGCCACGTGCTCGTGCGCCACGAGCAGGGTGCAGGCCACGCTGCCACCGGTTACGCCCAGGCGACCGGCAAGGTCGGCGTCTGCATGGCTACCTCGGGTCCCGGTGCGACCAACCTGGTCACGCCACTGGCCGACGCGCAGATGGACTCCGTTCCGATCGTCGCGATCACCGGACAGGTGGCGCGCTCGCTGATCGGTACCGACGGCTTCCAGGAAGCCGACATCTCAGGCATCACGATGCCGGTCACCAAGCACAACTTCCTGATCACCGACGCGATCGACATCCCGCGCATCATGGCCGAAGCCTTCTACCTCGCGGCCAGCGGTCGCCCCGGCGCCGTCCTGGTCGATATCCCCAAGGACATCCTGCAGTCGCAGACCACGTTCTCGTGGCCGCCGGAGATGCGTCTGCCGGGCTACCGCCCGGTCACCAAGCCGCACGGCAAGCAGGTTCGTGAAGCTGCACGTCTGATCGCCGACGCGAAGTCGCCGGTTCTGTACGTCGGTGGCGGCGTCATCAAGTCGGACTCCTCGCCGGAGCTGCTCGAATTGGCAGAGCTGACCGGTATCCCCGTTGTCACCACGCTGATGGCCCGCGGCGCGTTCCCGGACAGCCACGACCTCAACTGCGGTATGCCGGGAATGCACGGCACCGTTGCCGCAGTCGCCGCTCTGCAGCGCAGCGATCTTCTGATCACCCTCGGCGCGCGTTTCGACGACCGCGTCACCGGTCAGCTGAATTCCTTCGCGCCCGATGCCAAGGTCATCCACGCCGACATCGATCCGGCCGAGATCGGCAAGAACCGGTACGCGGACGTCCCGATCGTGGGCGACTGCAAAGAGGTCATCACCGAACTCATCGAGGCTATCCGTGCCGACATGGCCACGGGCACCACGTTCGAACTCTCGGAATGGTGGGCGTACCTGAACGACATCCGTCGTACCTACCCGCTGAGCTACGACCGTCCCACCGACGGTCAGCTGAGCCCGGAGTACGTCATCCAGACCGTCGGCAAGCTCGCCGGACCGGATGCCATCTACTGCGCCGGCGTCGGCCAGCACCAGATGTGGGCCGCGCAGTTCGTCGGTTACGAGAAGCCGCGCACGTGGCTCAACTCGGGCGGGCTCGGCACCATGGGGTACGCGGTTCCCGCAGCCATGGGCGCCAAGATGGGCATGCCCGACACCGAGGTGTGGGCGATCGACGGCGACGGCTGCTTCCAGATGACCAATCAGGAACTCGCAACCTGCGCACTCGAAGGTATCCCGATCAAGGTTGCCCTCATAAACAACGGCAACCTCGGCATGGTGCGTCAGTGGCAGACACTCTTCTACGAAGAGCGCTACTCCAACACCAACCTCGGAACGCACGGCGCCATCCGCATCCCGGACTTCGTCAAGCTCGCAGAAGCATTGGGCTGCCACGGAATTCGTGTCGAGCGCGAAGAAGATGTCGAAGCTGCGATCCGTGAGGCGCAGTCCATCAACGACAAGCCTGTCGTGATCGACTTCATCGTCACCGCTGACGCACAGGTGTGGCCGATGGTCGCTGCCGGAACGAGCAACGACGAAATCATGGCGGCCCGGGGCATCCGGCCGCTGTTCGACGACGACGAGGCAGTTGCCGAGCCCGCCGTCATCCACGAAGCCATGTCACGCGAGCAAGCCGGACCCGCCGCGGGCACAGGGGAGGATCAGAAGTGAGCACCAGTCACACCCTCAGTGTTCTCGTCGAGGACAAGCCAGGCGTGCTGGCCCGCGTCTCCGCACTTTTCTCCCGCCGCGGATTCAACATCGAATCCCTTGCGGTGGGCGGAACCGAGATCCCCGAGATCTCACGTATGACCATCGTCGTCACGGTCGACGAGTTCCCTCTCGAGCAGGTGACGAAGCAGCTCAACAAGCTGATCAACGTCATCAAGATCGTCGAGCAGGACGGTGAAGCATCCGTCGCTCGCGAGCTCGTGCTCATCAAGGTGCGCGCAGATGCAAGCGTGCGCACGCAGGTCATCGAAACGGTGAACCTGTTCCGCGCCAAGGTGATCGACGTCTCCCCGGAGTCCGTCACCATCGAGGCGACCGGTACTCGGTCCAAGCTGGATGCACTGCTGCGGATGCTTGATCCGTACGGTATCCGGGAGATCGTTCAGTCCGGGGTCGTGGCAGTCGGTCGAGGGCCGAAGTCGATCACGGCCACCCGCTAGTACTTTTAGACACGTAAAAATCCAAGGAGAGGTTGAGAACTGTGGCAGTCGAGATGTTCTACGACGACGATGCCGATCTGTCGATCATTCAGGGCCGCAAGGTTGCTGTGATCGGCTACGGAAGCCAGGGCCACGCCCATTCGCTGAGCCTGCGTGACTCGGGCGTCGATGTGCGCATCGGCCTCAAGGAGGGCTCCAAGTCCCGCGAAAAGGCGCAGGAGCAGGGCCTGACAGTCGGTACGCCGGCCGAGGTTTCCGAGTGGGCCGACGTCATCATGGTGCTCGCACCTGACACCGCTCAGGCCAGCATTTTCAAGGGCGACATCGAGCCGAACCTCAAGGACGGCGACGCGCTGTTCTTCGGTCACGGCCTGAACATTCACTTCGACCTGATCAAGGCTCCGGAGTTCGTCACCGTCGGCATGGTTGCCCCCAAGGGACCGGGCCACCTGGTGCGTCGTCAGTTCGTCGACGGCAAGGGCGTTCCCGCGCTCATCGCCATCGACCAGGATCCCAAGGGTGAAGGCCAGGCTCTCGCTCTGTCCTACGCCAAGGGCATTGGCGGAACCCGCGCAGGCGTCATCAAGACCACGTTCAAGGAAGAGACCGAGACGGACCTCTTCGGCGAGCAGGCTGTGCTCTGCGGCGGCACCGAGGAACTGGTCAAGACCGGTTTCGAGGTCATGGTCGAGGCCGGCTACGCACCCGAGATGGCGTACTTCGAGGTTCTGCACGAGCTCAAGCTCATCGTCGACCTCATGTACGAGGGTGGCATCGCCCGCATGAACTACTCGGTGTCCGACACCGCTGAGTTCGGTGGATACCTCTCCGGCCCGCGCGTCATCGACGCCGACACCAAGGAGCGCATGAAGGCGATCCTGGCCGACATCCAGTCCGGCGAGTTCACCCGTCGTCTGGTTGCCAACGTCGAGAACGGCAACACCGAGCTCGAAAGCCTGCGCAAGGCCAACGCCGAGCACCCCATCGAGGTCACCGGCAAGAAGCTGCGCGACCTGATGAGCTGGGTCGATCGTCCGATCACCGAAACCGCGTAATTCGTAGTTTCACGCTCCACGTCTCCACTGGCCTGATGTCGCGCCGGTTCAATTACGTTGAACCAGCGCGGCATTGGGCCGGAGTCGTTTTCCGGGCCGGCTGAGTCCGGATTCATATTCCATCGAGAATTCGCCCGCGAAAGTGTCCACTATGTGGTATCGCCTACCGCGTTGTGGATTCGAAGTGAGCGCGCACTAAACTATCGGTGGTTAAACCACCTTCACACCCACCTAATCAGGGAGTTTGCACGTGAGCCAGCCTGGCCGTCCCGTTGTTCTGATCGCCGACAAGCTCGCGCCGTCCACAGTCGAGGCGCTCGGTGACGGTGTGGAGGTGCGTTGGGTCGACGGACCCGACCGCCCGGCGCTGCTCGCCGCGGTACCCGAGGCCGACGCGATTCTCGTCCGTTCCGCCACCACCGTCGACGCCGAGGTTCTGGCCGCAGGCACCAAGCTGAAGATCATCGGCCGCGCCGGTGTCGGCCTGGACAACGTCGAGATCCCCGCAGCCACCGAGCGCGGCGTGATGGTCGTCAATGCACCGACCTCCAACATCCACTCGGCAGCCGAGCACGCAGTTGCTCTGCTCATGTCGACCGCTCGCCAGATTCCCGCAGCAGACAAGACCCTGCGTGAGAACACCTGGAAGCGAAGCAAGTTCAACGGCGTCGAGATCCTCGGCAAGACCGTCGGCGTTGTCGGACTCGGCCGCATCGGCCAGCTGTTCGCGCAGCGTCTCGCCGCGTTCGAAACCACCATCATCGCGTACGACCCCTACTTGCCCGCAGCTCGTGCAGCGCAGCTCGGCATCGAACTGGTCACCATCGACGAGCTCGTCGAGCGCGCCGACTTCATCTCCGTGCACCTGCCCAAGACCAAGGAAACGGCCGGCCTGATCAACGCCGAGCGTCTCGCCAAGGCCAAGGACGGCGTCATCATCGTCAACGCCGCCCGCGGTGGTCTGATCGACGAAGACGCGCTCTACGACGCACTGGTCTCCGGCAAGGTCCGCGGCGCCGGTCTCGACGTGTTCAGTACCGAGCCGTGCACCGATTCCAAGCTCTTCGAGCTCGACAACGTCGTCGTCACCCCGCACCTCGGAGCATCGACGTCCGAGGCTCAGGACCGCGCAGGCATCGACGTGGCGAAGAGTGTTCTCCTCGCTCTGGCGGGCGAATTCGTTCCCGAGGCTGTCAACGTCTCCGGCGGCCCCGTCGGAGAAGAAGTTGCTCCGTGGCTCGAGCTGGTCCGCAAGCTCGGTCTCCTCGCTGCGACGTTGTCGCCCGAAGCTGTGCAGACCGTGCAGGTTGTCGCCACCGGCGAGCTGTCTGCCGAAACCGTCGACATCCTCGGCCTGGCTGCACTGCGCGGCGTGTTCTCCGCCAGCAGTGACGAGGCCGTCACTTTCGTCAACGCTCCGGCACTGGCCGAGCAGCGCGGCGTGACCGTATCGGTCGAGAAGCACTCCGAGGCTCTTGCTCACCGCAGCGCGGTCGAGGTTCGCGCAGTTGCCGCGGACGGCACGGTCACGTCGGTCACGGGCGCACTCACCGGTCTGCAGCAGGTCGAGAAGATCGTCAACATCAACGGACGCAGCTTCGACCTGCGCGCCGAGGGTCACAACATCGTTGTTCACTACAGCGATCGCCCGGGCGTTCTCGGTGTCCTCGGCACCGTTCTCGGTAACGCGGGCGTGGACATCCTCGCCGCAGCACTGAGCCAGGATGCCGAAGGCGAAGGCGCAACGGTCATCTTGCGCGTCGATCGCGTCGTCGGAGACGCCGAGGTCGAGGCTATCGTCTCGCAGCTCGACGCTCGCGTCGCCCAGGTCGACCTTTCCTGATTGTTTTTGCTGTGCGCCTTTATTAACCGCCCGCGGTTAATAAAGGCGCACAGTTCTACTGAGATGAGGACTCCATGAAGCTTGCGGTCATTCCGGGCGACGGAATCGGTGTCGAGGTCACAGCCGAAGCACTCAAGGTGCTCGCCAAGTTGGTTCCGGGTCTGGAAACCACCGAATACGATCTCGGTGCCCGTCGCTACAACGCCACCGGCGAGTTGCTCCCGGCGGACGAGCTGGACCAGATCCGCCAGCACGACGCAATCCTGTTGGGCGCCATCGGTGATCCGCGGATCGTCGCACCCGGCATCCTCGAGCGTGGTCTGCTGCTGAACATGCGTTTCCAGCTCGATCATCACGTGAATCTTCGCCCCGCACAGCTGTACCCGGGTGCGCTGTCGCCATTGGCCGCCCAGCCGGAGATCGACTTCGTCGTGGTTCGTGAAGGCACCGAGGGCCCGTACACCGGTAACGGTGGCGCCATTCGCGTCGGCACCGATCACGAGATCGCGACCGAGGTGTCGATCAACACCTGGTTCGGCGCCGAGCGTGTTGTTCGTTATGCATTCGCGTTGGCGCAGACACGTTCCAAGCACCTCACCTTGATTCACAAGACCAACGTGCTCTCCAACGCGGGCGCAATCTGGACGCGTGCGATCGAGACAGTCGGGGCCGAGTACCCGGACGTCGAGACCGCGTACTGCCACATCGACGCTGCCACCATCTACATGGTGACCGACCCGTCGCGGTTCGACGTCATAGTGACGGACAACCTCTTCGGTGACATCATCACCGACCTGGCCGGTGCGGTGACCGGTGGAATCGGTTTGGCCGCAAGTGGAAACATCGACGCGTCTGGTACCAACCCGTCGATGTTCGAGCCCGTTCACGGCAGTGCTCCGGACATCGCCGGCAAGGGAATCGCAGATCCCACCGCCGCGATCCTCTCTGCCGCACTGCTTCTTCGCCATCTCGGACGCGAGGACGACGCCGCTCGCGTCGAGGCTGTGGTCGCTGCCGACCTGGCTACCCGCGGTGAAGGCCCCATCTCCACGACGGAGATCGGCGACCGGATCACTGCAGCGCTGTAAGGATTTCTTTCACGAGACTGACGCGCGTAAGCCTTTCGGCTTGCGCGCGTCAGTCGTTTCCGGCACCCCGATAGACTGGCCAGTATGCGTCTTGGTCGAATTGCCAGTCCCGATGGTGTTGCGTTCGTCAGTATCGAAGGTGAAGAGGATGCCCTCGTCGCCAAGGAAATTGCGGAGCACCCGTTCGGGAACCCCACCTTTACCGGCCGTAGTTGGCCGCTTGCCGATGTTCGTCTGCTGGCTCCGATTCTCGCCAGCAAGGTGATCTGTATCGGCAAGAATTATGCAGATCACATCGCGGAGATGGGCGGCGAGGCGCCGGCTGATCCGGTGATCTTCCTCAAGCCCAATACGTCCATCGTCGGCCCGGGCGCCCCGATCGTCTTGCCTCCGACGTCCAACGAGGTGCATTTCGAGGGTGAACTCGCGGTGGTCATCGGTCAGCCTTGCAAAGCCGTACCCGCGGCGAAGGCGTTGAGCGTGGTCCTTGGCTACACGATCGCCAACGACGTATCGGCGCGAGATCATCAGCGTCACGACGGGCAATGGACGCGCGCGAAGGGCCACGACACCTTCTGCCCGCTCGGTCCGTGGATCGAAACCAGCCTCGATGCGTCCGACGTCGACATCAAGACCGAGGTGAACGGTCAGGTCAAGCAGGACAGCAGCACCGCCTTCCTGCTTCACGACATTCCGAAGATCATCGAGTGGATCTCGGCGGTGATGACCCTCCTGCCCGGCGACGTCATCCTCACCGGCACCCCCGCCGGAGTCGGCCCGATCGTCGACGGCGATTCCGTGTCGGTCACGGTCTCGGGGATCGGCACGCTCACGAACCCGGTGACCGCCAAGAACTGATCTGACCCGGTTCGTCCGTCATGTGACTACGGAGGCCCCATCCCCACCGGATGGGGCCTCTGTCGTGGTGTGAGTCGAGAGGTGTCTGTCAAAGAAAAGTTGCAAGATGGTAACTAACGCCGGATGGCCGATTGGGATTGCCTTCCGGTTCGAGGTAATCAGGCCCTGGGACTGACCTGCGGGTTTCATGAGCCAGGCGAAGCTTCACCCATGACCCTCCTGGCGTTATGTCTGATTTGGTGAGGTTGGGAGGGTTCGCCTCGCGGTTTGCTGCCGCGGCTCGTAACAGACCAAATTCCCTGAAATGTAACGCTGAGCAGTAGGGTGGCCGATAACTGGATAGAAGCCGATGGGGCAATCGAGTGGATTGCGCAGAAACGTGGTGATACATGACGACCTTCGCGGAAGCATCCCGGACAGCGGCAGCGCACGCGCGGAACGGGCAGCGGCCGGTGTGGCGAGACAAGAAGCGCTACCTGTGGCCACTGGGTTTGCTGGTTCCTCTCAGTCCGTTCGCTGCGTGGTTTCTGGTCGACAAGTTCAGTCTCGGGCTCTTCTGGGCCATCGGGGCCTGGCTCATCGTGATCGTCATTCCCCTGATCGATCTACTGGCGGGCGAGGACGGTAACAGCCCACCGGACGAAGCGATCCCTGAATTGCAAGAGGATCGTTTCTACCGCTGGTGCACGTATCTGTTCCTGCCCCTCCAATACGTCGGTCTCGTGTTCGTCGCCTGGTGCTGGGTGAATGCGCCGATGGCGGCGGGGGAGAAGTTCGCGCTCGCGATGACTGCCGGCGTGGTTGCCGGTGTGGGGATCAACGCGGCGCATGAATTGGGGCACAAGAGCGAAAAGCTCGAGAAGTGGCTCGCGAAAGTAGCGCTGGCACAGTCCTTCTACGGCCATTTCTACGTCGAGCACAACCATGGTCACCACGTCCGTGTCGCGACGCCGGAGGATCCGGCCAGTTCGCGATACAAGGAAAACTTCTGGTTCTTCTTGCCGCGCAGTGTCATCGGCGGCCTGCGCTCGGGATGGCGGATCGAAAGCGCTCGCCTGCAGCGTCAAGGCAGACGGACGTGGAGCTATCGGAACAACATCCTGAACGCGTGGGCGATGAGTGTTGTCCTGTTCGGCAGCCTGATCGCGGTGTTCGGGTGGGAAATCGCACCGTGGCTGGCCGTTCAGGCGATTGCCGGATTCACGTTCCTCGAGACCGCCAACTATCTCGAGCACTACGGCTTGCTACGTGCGAAGCGGACTGACGGCTCGTACGTTCGCTGCTCGCCCGAGGACAGCTGGAACAGCGACCACGTCGTCAGCAATCTGTTCCTCTATCAACTTCAGCGTCACAGTGACCATCACGCGAATCCGCGTCTGCGGTACCAGAGCCTGCGCAGTGCGGCCGAAGCGCCGCAACTTCCAGCGGGTTACGCGGTCATGATCGTGTGCGCGTGGGTGCCGCCGCTGTGGCGAAAGGTCATGGACAAGCGACTACTCGCCTACTACGACGGTGACATGACACGTATCAACGTCTTGCCGGGTAAGTGATCGGCGGGATGGAGGAAGCGCTGCGGGACTAACCTGTAGTACGACCATCCATCATCGCCGAGCCAAGTGAGCCATGACCAACAGCGAAGTACGCGTCCGTTTCTGTCCGTCACCCACCGGAACCCCGCACGTAGGTTTGGTGCGCACCGCCTTGTTCAACTGGGCATTCGCACGACACCACGGCGGCACGTTCGTGTTCCGTATCGAAGACACCGATGCGCAGCGCGACAGTGAAGAGTCCTACCAGGCCATCCTCGACGCCCTCCGCTGGTTGGGGCTCAATTGGGACGAGGGCCCGGAGGTCGGTGGGCCGCACGCACCGTATCGCCAGTCCGAGCGTCGCGACCTGCATCTCGACGTTGTTGCCAAGTTGCTGGCCGCGGGCGAGGCCTACGAGTCCTACTCGACCAACGAAGAAGTGGAAGCCCGACACAAGGCGGCCGGACGCGACCCGAAGCTCGGATACGACAACTTCGATCGCGACCTCAGTGACGAGCAGCGCGCTGTCTACGTCGCCGAGGGGCGCAAGCCGGTCGTCCGCCTCCGGATGCCCGATCACGACCTGACGTGGAACGACCTGGTTCGCGGTGAGACCACGTTCAAGGCAGGCACCGTTCCGGACTTCGCGTTGACTCGCGGGAACGGTATTCCGCTGTACACGCTGGTCAACCCCGTCGACGACGCGTTGATGAAGATCACCCACGTACTGCGCGGTGAGGACCTGCTGTCCTCGACCCCGCGTCAGCTCGCGTTGTACGAGGCTTTGATCCGCATCGGTGTCGCCGATTTCACACCGTCGTTCGGGCACCTGCCGTTCGTGATGGGTCAGGGCAACAAGAAGCTTTCCAAGCGCGATCCCGAGTCCAACCTCTTCATTCACCGCGATCGGGGCTTCATTCCCGAGGGACTGCTGAACTACTTGGCTCTGCTCGGATGGAGCATTGCCGACGATCACGATGTCTTCTCACTCGACGAGATGGTTGCGGCCTTCGACGTTTCGAAGGTCAACTCCAACCCTGCCCGCTTCGACCAGAAAAAGGCCGACGCGATCAATGCCGAGCACATTCGCTTGCTCCAGCCGGCCGACTTCGCGGCCCGCCTGAAGTCGTTCCTGGTGGAGCACGGCCACATCAGCGCCGACGTCGATGAAGCCACGTTCACTGTTGCGGCGGACCTCGTGCAGACGCGCATCGTCGTCCTGTCCGACGCGTGGGATCTGCTGAAGTTCCTGTTCGTCGACGAGGCGTCGTTTGCTCTCGATCCGGCCGCGGCGGCAAAGAACCTGAAGGAAGACGCTGGTCCGGTTCTGGATGCGTCTCTTGCGGCACTCGAGGCAACCTCGGAGTGGACTGCGGCCAGTATCGAGGAAGCACTCAAGAAGGCCCTCATCGAGGATCTGGAGCTCAAACCGCGTAAGGCCTTCGCTCCGGTTCGGGTCGCGATCACCGGCTCTCACATCAGCCCTCCGCTGTACGAGTCGATGGAATTGCTCGGTCGTGAGGTCTCGATTGCTCGGTTGCGCGCCGGTAGGGCAGCGGTAACCGCCTAGATCGGACGGTCTTCCGGCCGAAAATGAAGCAAAAACCTCCCGTGACCATACGATTTGGTATTTGGGGCAGGGGTACTGGTAATCTTCTTTTCGGCCGGAGACGAGCCGCCGAGCACAACAGCGAAGCGAATCGGGCAAGGCTGGTGAGCAAGACCTTGGGGTATGGTGTAATTGGCAACACAGCGGTTTCTGGTACCGCCATTCTAGGTTCGAGTCCTGGTACCCCAGCGGAAATCCGGTCGATTTTGTGGCCGGACTCAGACAAGCTAAGCTTGCTGAGCATCCAAGAGCAAGACTGAATACCACGTTTAAAAGCGTGTCCTGGCCCCGTCGTCTAGCGGCCTAGGACGCCGCCCTCTCAAGGCGGTAGCGCGGGTTCGAATCCCGTCGGGGCTACAAAGGAAAGACCCTCCGATCATTGATCGGAGGGTCTTTTCGTATGTGCCGGAAATGTCTCCGGCGATGCGAAAAACGATCACCCCCAGTCGAATTCGACTGGGGGTGATCGTCATCTCACTCTGTTGTCCGCGATCGGCTATCCGCTCTTGCGGCGGAACTCTCGCTTGTGATCGGCCGGGCCATGCGTGTTGTGGACCTTGGACTGTCCGTCGCGATGGTCGGTCGATTTGGCGTTCTGATGATTCTTCCGTTCGAGGGCTTCACGGAACTTTCGTTTGGTTTCCTCCGATTGGGATTCGGGTTCCGACGGGGTGTTGCTGTCGAGATCGCTCATATGCTCACTCCTTGTTGTTGGGCCTGTTGGTGAAACTACGCCGGCCCGAATTCGAAAGCTCGTGAATTTCGCTTCACGAATCTCGGGGTCTACGGCGATGGTGCAGTAGAACCGGAAAGAGGCATCGCCGGCATCCCGAGCTTGCGGTGATCCCACGAACGAGTTCGATCGGGAACGAACCGTACCGCGACGCGCTTGTGGAGCATCGCGTCGACGGCCGGGCGGAGATCTTCCGTGTACGGGCCCGTGTATCGCTCCCAGACACTGATTCCCACGGCAAAGAGAGCTTCCGGATCCTCGACGATCACTCCGGTGCCCTCCATCGAGACTCCTCGCAGCGTGTCGTACGTCAGACCGTCTTCGATCAGGACGGACATACGGGTGTCCCGGCGAAGATTGACCGCCTTCTGCGACTTGGCTTTGGTTTCGAACCAGATTTCGCCGTCGACTATCGCGAACCACATCGCGATCAGGTGAGGCATTCCGTCGGCGCTCAACGTCGCCATCGTTGCCGTACGGCTCTTTTCGACGAAGCTCGAAATTTCGGCCTCGGTCATCGTGATCTGACTACGCTGCTTTCCTGCCATGGTCGCGTCGTACTCCTACGTGCTCGAGGATCTGAAGGCCTTACTGTGTCACGAATTACAGACGCTTGTGGAGCGCTTCGGCAGCTGCGAGAAGGTCCGCCGCCCAGCGGGCTCCCGGTCGTCTACCCATCCGATCGATGGGGCCGGAGACCGAAATCGCGGCAATGACAGCGCCTGCCGAGTCTCGGACGGGAGCCGCGACGCTGGCGACACCCGGCTCACGTTCGGCTGCACTCTGTGCCCAGCCGCGCCGGCGAACCTCGAGGAGCACTCGTTCGCCGAACGACGCATCGGCGAGAACGGTCCGTTGGGTTTGTGGATCTGCCCATGCGAGAAGGACCTTGGCGCCGGAACCGGCATTCATCGGCAGCCTGGCCCCGACGAGAACTGTGTCGCGAAGGCCCGTGGGCGGTTCCATCGACGCGACGCAGATGCGTTGGGTGCCTTCCCGGCGGTACAGCTGGACGCTTTCGCCGGTGATTTCGCGAAGGCGGGGGAGGATGAGTCCGGCCGCAGCAATGAGTGGATCATTAGCGGTGGCAGCGAGTTCGGCGAGTCCGGGCCCTGGGCACCACTGACCATCCGAGTCGCGTGTGAGGAGTCGATGGACTTCGAGACCGACGGCGAGTCTATGGGCGGTCGCGCGCGGCAAACCGGTTCGTGCACAGAGTTCGGTGAGGCTGCACGGTTCCTCAGCTACTGCATGAAGAACGCCCATTGCTTTGTCCAGGACGCCGATGCCGCTATGCTGTCTCATAGGTCGATACCAGTTTCTCGCATAGTGGGATGATAGCGCATTTCCTGGTGGACTAGCGCATTTACTGAGGGGCTAGTGCATTTCCTAGGGGCAGCCTGCATCTGCTGCGAGGGCTGGGGACCTACTTCACGCGCGGCGGGCCAGCCCGTAGTCCGCCGACGCGAGGCTACGTACAGAGGTGGAAGACATGGCACAGAAAGCACGCACTCTCGCCGAGAAGGTGTGGGACGACCACGTTGTCGTGAAAGGGGAGGGGCAGGATCCCGACCTCATCTACATCGATCTCCACCTCGTTCACGAAGTGACGAGCCCGCAGGCCTTCGACGGACTTCGCTTGGCAGGACGCCCGTTGCGCCGTCCCGACCTGACGATCGCCACCGAGGACCACAATGTTCCGACGATCGACATCGACAAGCCGATCGCCGATCCCGTGTCCAAGACTCAGGTCGACACCTTGCGCCGAAATTGCGAAGAATTCGGAGTTCGCTTGCACCGCATGGGCGATCTCGATCAGGGCATCGTGCATGTGGTCGGACCGCAGCTCGGCCTGACTCAGCCGGGAACCACCGTGGTGTGCGGCGACAGTCATACGTCGACGCACGGCGCATTCGGTGCGCTCGCAATGGGAATCGGCACCAGCGAGGTCGAGCACGTGATGGCGACGCAGACATTGTCGTTGCGCCCCTTCAAGACCATGGCGATCACGGTCGACGGCGAGCTGCCTCCTGGCGTCACGAGCAAGGACTTGATCCTGGCAGTCATCGCCAAGATCGGCACCGGCGGCGGCCAGGGCTACGTCCTGGAGTACCGCGGCGAGGCCATTCGCAAACTGTCGATGGAAGCTCGTATGACCATCTGCAACATGTCGATCGAGGCCGGAGCCCGTGCGGGCATGATCGCACCGGACGAGACCACTTACGAGTTCATAAAGGGCCGTCCGCATGCACCGTCGGGCGCAGAGTGGGACGAAGCCGTCGCCGCGTGGGAGTTGCTCAAGACCGACGAGGGCGCCGAATTCGACAACGAGGTCCACATCGACGCAAGCGCATTGACGCCTTTTGTCACGTGGGGAACCAATCCGGGACAGGGTGCACCGCTCGGTGACCGTGTTCCCGATCCGGAACTGATCGTCGACGAGAGCGAGCGTCAGGCTGCCGAGAAGGCGCTCACCTACATGGGTCTCGACGCCGGCATGGCGCTTCGGGATGTTGCTGTCGACACCGTCTTCGTCGGTTCGTGCACCAACGGACGCATCGAAGATCTGCGCGCGGTGGCCGAGGTGCTCGAGGGTCGCCATGTGGCAGAGGGCGTTCGGATGCTCATCGTTCCCGGCTCGATGCGGGTGCGTGCTCAAGCCGAAAGTGAAGGTCTCGGTGAAATCTTCACGGCGGCAGGGGCCGAATGGCGCCAGGCCGGTTGCTCGATGTGCTTGGGAATGAACCCTGACCAGCTTGCTCCCGGCGAGCGTTCGGCATCGACGTCCAACCGGAATTTCGAAGGCCGACAGGGTAAAGGCGGTCGGACCCATCTGGTTTCCCCGCTCGTCGCGGCTGCCACTGCGGTCCGCGGAACGCTCTCGGCACCGGCCGATCTGGTCTGACCCACTTACCATCTCGAGGAGAATTTCGATGGAATCCTTTACCACGCACAAGGGTATCGGCGTCCCGCTGCGACGCTCGAATGTCGATACCGATCAGATCATCCCTGCCGTGTACCTGAAACGGGTGACGCGCACGGGATTCGAGGACGGGCTGTTTGCAGGCTGGCGCACCGACCCCAACTTCATTCTCAATCTGGCTCCGTACGACAAGGGAAGTGTCCTCGTAGCCGGTCCCGATTTCGGCACGGGCTCTTCGCGTGAGCATGCCGTGTGGGCTCTCTCCGACTTCGGATTTCGGGTCGTCATCGCTTCCCGGTTCGCCGACATTTTCCGCGGGAACGCCGGAAAAGCCGGTCTCGTGGCGGCACAGGTCGAGCAGAGCGACGTCGAATTGCTCTGGAAGTTGCTCGAAGAGCAGCCCGGACTGGAATTGACAGTAGATCTCGAGAATCGGACCGTGAGCGCCGGAACTACGGTGGTGCCGTTCAATATTGACGACTACACACGGTGGCGTCTGCTGGAGGGTCTCGACGACATCGGACTGACATTGCGGCAGGTAGAAGCGATTTCCGAGTTCGAAAAGTCAAGGCCTTCATGGAAACCGACTACCCTTCCAGCCCGAATTTCGCAGGGCTGAACCGAAATCCGCAACTCCGCGCGGGAAGAGAAATAGGTCACCATTTCGCAGTCACGTTGAATGAGAATTGGCGTGGCACATAGACTCTTGCCGTTATCAGGTTTACCGTGGTTCTCAGTCGGTCCGACGGTGGACCACAATTAGCGGAGGAATTTCAATGAACAAGGCAGAGCTCATCGATGTTCTGACTGAAAAGCTGGGTTCGGACAGGCGCACAGCGACCGACGCAGTGGAGCACGTCGTGGACACCATCGTCCGCGCCGTCCACCGTGGCGAGAGCGTGACCATCACCGGCTTCGGAGTCTTCGAGCAGCGTCGTCGTGCAGCACGTGTTGCACGCAACCCGCGTACGGGCGAGACCGTCAAGGTCAAGCCGACGTCGGTTCCGGCTTTCCGTCCGGGTGCGCAGTTCAAGGCTGTTATCGCTGGTGGACAGAAGCTTCCGGCCACCGGCCCGGCAGTCAAGCGTGGTGTAGCAGCACCGGCCACCAAGGCTGCAGCCAAGAAGGCTGCTGCCAAGAAGACCGCAGCCAAGAAGGCTCCGGCAAAGAAGGCTCCGGCCAAGACCGCAGCCAAGAAGACGGTTGCCGCGAAGGCTCCCGCCAAGAAGGCTCCGGCCAAGACCGCAGCCAAGAAGACGGTTGCCACCAAGGCTCCCGCCAAGAAGGCTCCGGCCAAGACCGCAGCCAAGAAGACGGTTGCCACCAAGGCTCCCGCCAAGAAGGCTCCGGCCAAGACCGCAGCCAAGGCACCGGCCAAGAAGGCTCCGGCCAAGAAGGCTCCGGCCAAGACCGCAGCCAAGAAGGCTCCGGCCAAGAAGGCTCCGGCCAAGCGCGGAAAGTAGTCGCGTTCGGGTGAAAAACCCGATGCCGTAAGACAAAGAGGTGCAGCCGCGGATCTGATCCGCGGCTGCACCTCTTTTTGCTGTCTGGGAGAAGTGTGAATTCTCCTGTGTTTCAGTGCTTTGCAAAACTACCGAATCGAACTGGGGCCGGTTGGTCCAAATCCCTCAGGAGTTGGCGACTTTGGGGAGCGGGCTGTCGAGGTGATCGGCGGCGACGAGGCGGCCGTCGAGGAACGAGAGCACCCAAGTGCTCGCCTTACGGTTGCGTGCAGAGGGCAGTGTTACACCGGCCGTATCAGCCCACCAGCGCATCAAATCGGGGATGACGCCTCCTTGGCTGCAGATCACGGGAGTGCCCTCCAGTGCGGCGATCTGCAGCGCACGTGCCCGAGCGGCGTCGGGATCGGCCTCGTAACCTTCTTCGGTCAGAAGAGGTTCCGTCGAAATCTCGACACCCAATGCCTCCGCCAACGGCATTACGGTGTCGATGCAGCGCGTACGGTCAGCCGCGAAAACCGAATCGGCTCCGAAGATTTTCAGCTGTTCGACCAAGGCGGCGGATTGCTCTTTGCCCTTGGCGTCGAGTGGACGCAAATTGTCGTCGCCCTTGTACCGCTTACGGCTTCCAGCCTTTGCGTGGCGGACGAGTAATACCGTTTTCGTATCAGGCCGAATGGAAACGAAGCGGCGAAGAATCATTCGATCCATCGGGTAGGAAAGATGATCGGCGACCTCGGCGACCGGAAGCCAATAGAGAACATCTACTTCGTTATTCGGCCCGAAATCTCCGTCGACTGCTTCGGCCGACCAGTATTCGACTCGTTTGAGTTTGCGATGTCCCGGGATCGGGTACGTCACGCCACCGAGGTGCCTTCCGAAACGTCCGGTGATCGAGGTCTCTTCGCGGACCTCGCGAACTGCTGCGGTCAAGAAGGTCTCGCCTGGATCGAGCTTTCCTTTGGGGAATGACCAGTCGTCGTACTTCGGTCGATGTACGACGGCGATCTCGATGGCGGAAGGATCCTGGGGAGCCTTCCGCCACAGAACCGCGCCTGCGGCAAAGATGTTGGCTTTGACCGGCTTGTCGCTCATGGTGTGATCCGAGCCCGTCAAGACCCGCTGGCGGTGCGGCTGCGCATCAACGACTGTTGATGCTCACGTACGTCCTCACCGCGTTCGGGTGCAGCGACCCAACTGCCGTCCGGATGCAGTACCCAGCAGCGAGTTCGCGGATCGAGAGCGGAATCGAAGATGTCACCGAGTTGCTTCGACAGTTTCGGATCCTTGACCTGCACCATGACCTCGACGCGGCGATCGAGGTTGCGGTGCATCATGTCTGCGCTGCCGATCCAGAATTCGTCGGCCGAGCGGAAATGGAACATTCGCGAGTGTTCGAGGAACCGCCCGAGAATGGAACGTACTTCGATGTTTTCGCTGAGGCCCGGAACACCCGGCTTGAGCGCGCAGATTCCGCGGACCACGATCTCGACGGGGATACCGGCCTTGGACGCGCGGTACAACGCGTCGATGACCTGCTCGTCGACCAATGCGTTGGCTTTCAAGCGGATACCGGCATCGCGGCCTGCGAGCTTGTGAGCGATCTCGTTGTCGATCCGCTCGATGATCCCGCGGCGAACCCCGTACGGCGCAACGAGAAGGTTGCGGTAGCTCGTCTTTCGGGAGTATCCGGTCAGCGAGTTGAAGAGGTCGGTGAGGTCAGCACCGATCTCCGGTGCTGCGGTGAGCAATCCGACGTCCTCGTACATGCGCGCGGTCTTCGGGTTGTAGTTGCCGGTGCCGATGTGGCAGTAGCGACGAATTGTCGAACCTTCGCGCCTGACGACGAGGCAGGTCTTGCAGTGAGTCTTGAGACCGACGAGACCGTAGACGACGTGAACGCCGGCCTGCTCGAGTTTGCGTGCCCACTTGATGTTGGCTTGCTCGTCGAAGCGCGCCTTGATCTCCACGAGGGCAACAACTTGCTTGCCGGCCTCGGCGGCGTCGATCAGTGCGTTGACGATGGGGGAGTCGCCCGAAGTTCGGTACAGGGTCTGCTTGATCGCGAGCACCTGCGGGTCGGCCGCGGCCTGTTCGATGAAGCGTTGAACGCTGGTGGAAAACGAGTCGTAAGGGTGGTGGACGAGCACGTCGCCCTCGCGCAGGGTCGAGAACACACTCTTCGGTGTCTCACGCTCGCCGAACGCCGGATGCGTCGCCGGGACGAACGGCGCGTCCTTGAGTGCTGGGCGGTCGACGGCGTAAACCTGCCAGAGGCAGGACAAGTCGAGGAGCCCGGAAACCTCGATCACGTCGGCCGGATCGACGTCGAGTTCACGCAGAAGCAGTTCGAGCATGTGCTCGGTCATGTCGTCGGCAACTTCGAGGCGAACGGGCGAACCGAAACGACGACGCGCCAATTCACGTTCGAGTGCCTGCAGCAGATCCTCGTCCCGATCCTCTTCGACCTCGAAATCAGCGTTGCGTGTGATTCGGAAGGCGTGATGTTCGACGATTTCCATTCCGGGGAACAGCACGTCCAGATGAGCCGAAATCAGTTCTTCCATCGGGAGGAACGAATCGATGGTGGACGAAGACGTCGTGCTCTTGACTCGCACGAACCGGCCGACGTTGTCGGGAACCTTGACGCGAGCGAAGTGTTCGCCGCGGGTGACGGAGTCCTTCACTGTCACGGCGAGGTTGAGGCTCAGTCCGCTGATGTAGGGGAACGGGTGGGCGTGATCGACTGCCAACGGCGTCAGTACCGGGAAGACCTGCTCGTGGAAATGCGCCGAGAGCCGGCCGTGATCGTCGGCGCTGAGGTCGGCCCATCGAACAATTGAAATGCCTTCTGCCGCCAGGGCAGGGCGGACCGAGTCGAGAAACACGTGTGCGTGCTTGTCGGCGAGTTCCTGGGTGCGACGCGCAATGAGCGCCAATTGTTCGCGTGGGGAGAGGCCGTCGGCGGACCTGACCGACAGTCCCGTCTCGTCGCGGCGCTTGAGTCCGGCGACCCGGACCATGAAAAATTCGTCGAGATTGGAAGCGAAGATGGCGAGGAACTTTGCGCGTTCGAGCAACGGCAGTGACTCGTCGGCAGCCAATGCGAGAACACGAGCATTGAAATCGAGCCAGCTGAGTTCGCGGTTTAGGTAACGATCCTCGGGAAGTCCGACGAGCAATTCGGGTAGCTCTGCCTTGGTAGCTGCAGGGGGAGCGCCCGGGATGTTGGTGGCGACCGCGACGGCCTGAGATCGCGGCGAGGTGGCCGCGCCGTTCTCGTGCCGGCCGGAGCTGTGGTCTCCGTCCGACTGGTCTTCGGAAATACGGTTTTCGAGTGCTTCGCCATTGCTCACTCGTCGATCATCCCCCACAATCGCGCGGTCCGACAATCGATGAAAGAAAATTCATCGACTGTTCGACGGCGTGGCCTTGAGTCTGGTCAACGAAGCCAATGTCGCGGGGCCTACTCCCAGTGCGCGCACGGTGTCGAGATCGGCGTGGGTATCGACGTCGGTGCGCAGTCCCGGCCATTGGCCGTTGAGTGGACGAGCACCTGAATTAGTATGTCCCCGTGCGGATTCCGGACCGAATCGGGGGTCGAGCGCACTCTCGCCACACGCAAACAATGCGGAAGTGCCGGTGCCGTGGTGATCGACGACGACTGAACGTCCACCGCTTCGGGCGGCGGCCACGGCCTCCGTCAGTTCGCTCGGTCGCATCGCGGGCAAGTCGGCTTGCAGCACAACGAGGTCGACCACTCCGCGTTTGGCGCGGATATCGGCGGCCGCTGCACTCAACGCTGCGTTGAGGGTTTCCTCCGCGCGCGGTGAGGCGCCGTTGGTCAGCGAGATGTGGGGAGCTGGATCGGCGTAGACCGTCACGCCGACGGAATACGCAAGAGCGGCAACGGTCGGGTCTGGGGTGACCACCGTGACGGTGTCGATGGCAGAGACGGCGGCAACGGTCGCGAGGGTGTCGTGAAGCATGGCCAACACGAGGTCTGCACGCGCGTCCGCGTCGAGTTCGCCCGCGAGCCGGGACTTGGCCGATCTCAAGGACTTGACGGCCACTATCGCATGCATGGGGCGTTCGATCTCCGTGCGCGCATGCGGTGTCTCCACGACGTGTGGGTACGGGGGTTCCGCGCTGTCCATCCCTCGATCTTGCCAGTCATCACGCTCGGTGTCCGCGGCTGCCCACCGCAGTGCACCACAGGCGATACTCTGTGCAGACGATTTTTCTGGCGGCGACCCGCTTCGCCGGGTAGACGGGGTGAGCGTGTGAGTAAGGCAGCTGTATTGGGCGCAGGTTCGTGGGGAACAGCGTTGGCCAAGGTGATGGCCGAGGCCGGAACCGACGTGACGATGTGGGCCAGGCGTGAAGAGGTCGCGAAGCGCATCGACACCACACACGAGAACAGCGACTATCTGCCGGGCATTGCTTTGCCTTCGTCGATTCGCGCGACCCACCACCACGAGGAGGCGATGGCAGGCGCTGACTTCATCGTGCTGGCGGTTCCCTCGCAGTCGCTACGGGGAAACCTGGAGCAGTGGAAAGGCTCGATCGGACCCGATGCGACTCTGCTGAGTCTGGCCAAGGGAATCGAGACCGGGACGCTCATGCGCATGAGCCAGGTCATCGTGTCGGTGACCGGCGTGGAACCGGGGCGCGTCGCGGTGCTCTCGGGCCCGAATCTTGCACACGAGATCGCCAGCGGGCAGCCAGCGGCCACGGTGATCGCCTGCTCGGATTCCTCGCGTGCCCTCGCTCTCCAGGATGCTTGCGCTACCGGCTATTTCAGGCCGTACACCAACTCCGACGTCATCGGTTGCGAGATCGGTGGCGCGTGCAAGAACGTGATCGCGCTGGCCTGCGGCATGGCCGCCGGTAGTGGATTCGGCGACAACACGGTTGCCAGCATCATCACCCGTGGTCTCGCCGAGACGATTCGGCTCGGTGTCGCGCTCGGCGCCAAGGCGTCGACGCTTGCAGGCTTGGCGGGCGTCGGTGACCTGGTCGCGACCTGCACGTCCGAGTTGTCGCGAAACCGGACGTTCGGAGAGCGACTCGGACGGGGCGGGTCGATGGAATCGGCACAGAAGGCAACCAACGGTCAGGTCGCCGAGGGCGTGAAGTCGTGCACGTCGGTACGCGCACTCGCTGCCGGCTACGACGTGGAGATGCCGTTGACCGACGCGGTCCATCGGGTGTGCCACGAAGGCATGGCCGTCAGCGATGCGATCGGTCAGTTGCTCGGACGCCGGACGAAGCCGGAATGAGTGAAATCGGTGTGAGTGACTTCGAGGGTTACGGGGATTCGACGCGCAGTGTGAGCGCCGTTGCGCGCGAACACGCTGTGGGACAGCCCATGCAGATGGGCCCGATATTTGCTGCGCCGTACCAACTTTCGGTGGACGAAGGCTCTGAGTCCGATACCTATGCTCGAGCATCGAACCCGGGTTGGCGCGGACTCGAATCGGCGCTCGCGGCGCTCGAAGGGGCGGACCACGCACTCGTCATGGGTTCGGGGATGTCTGCGATCACAGCGACCTTGCGCAGCGTGCTCGTCGCCGGGGATACCGTCGTCGTGCCCTCGGACGGGTACTACCAGGTGCGGTTGTACGCGAACGAACGCCTGGCGCCGTTGGGAATCACCGTTCATGAAGTCTCGACCCTGCAGATGGGCGACGCGAGCTTCGCGGATCTGCTCGACGCGTCACCGGGTCGCGTGGTCGTCGTCGCCGAGACGCCGTCCAACCCGGTGCTGGACGTGGTCGACCTTCGCGCGCTCGCCGACGTGTGTCACCGATCGGGCACGCTGCTGATCGTCGACAACACGACTGCGACACCGCTGGGGCAGCGCCCGCTCGAATTGGGTGCCGACATCGTGGTGGCCAGCGGTACCAAGGCACTCAGCGGGCACAGTGACCTCCTGATGGGTTACGTCGCAACCTCCGATGCGGCGGTGAGTCAGCGGATCGAGCGTGAGCGACTTCTTTCGGGAACGGTGCTCGGCCCCTTCGAGACGTGGCTTGCGCACCGGAGTCTCGGCACGGCAGGCCTGCGATTCGGGCGTCAGTGCGACAACGCGCTGGCGCTTGCCGAGATGTTGGTAGGTCACAAAACAGTCCGGTCCGTTCGCTACCCCGGCCTTCGCGGTGACCCGTCCTACGCAACGGCATCCGGTCAGATGAAACGATTCGGCGGACTGGTGAGTGTCGAACTGGATTCGGCTCAAGCATTCCACTCGTTCGTCGAAGCGAGCGCGCTCGTCACGGCCGCCACCAGCTTCGGCGGGATCCACACGACGGCGGATCGCCGTGCGCGCTGGGGCGATCCGGTCAGTGCGGGTTTTGTCCGAATCGCTTGTGGCATCGAGGACACCGCCGATCTCCTGGCTGACATCGAGCGCGCGCTCGACGCGTGAGCGGACCACGTCGTTGATTTCCGGCCCGGCCCGATCGCGTGCCGAAGTCGATTCGGCGGTACGGTTTGACGCGTGAACAGCAGCCGTACCCGCGTGGCCGTGATCTTCGGTGGCCGGAGCAATGAGCATTCAGTGTCCTGTGTTTCCGCCGGAAGCGTCCTGAGCAACCTCGACCCGGATCGGTACGACGTCGTACCGATCGGCATCACCGTCGACGGTTCCTGGGTCCTCGGGTCGAGCGACCCCAGCTCCCTCGCGATCAGCGGGCGCGCGTTGCCGTCGGTCGACAAAGACGGAACGTCGGTGGTCCTCAGCGCGGACCCCACCCGCGAGGGCGAGGTCATCTCCTTCGACGGCTCCGACGCCGGTGCTGTGCTCGCGTCGGTCGACGTCGTTTTCCCCGTTCTGCATGGGGCTTACGGCGAAGACGGCACCATTCAGGGATTGCTCGAACTTGCCGGGGTTCCGTATGTCGGACCCGGAGTCCTGGCCAGCGCCGCCGGCATGGACAAAGAGTTCACGAAGAAGCTTCTTGCCGCTGAAGGACTTCCCGTCGGAGTGCAGGTCGTGCTTCGACCGGGAATCGCAACGCTGACCGAAGAGCAGAAGGCGGAGTTGGGCCTTCCCGTGTTCGTGAAGCCCGCTCGTGGTGGTTCGTCCATCGGCATCACCCGGGTGAGCAATTGGGACGGTCTGGACGGGGCGATCGCTCATGCGCGCCTGCACGATCCCAAGGTGATCGTCGAAGGCGCGATCATCGGCCGTGAGGTGGAATGCGGCGTCCTCGAATTCCCGAACGGCGACGTCAAGGCGAGTGTGGTCGCTGAGATCCGGATGCCGGATTCCGACACCGATTCGGACGCGTTCTACGACTTCGACACCAAGTACCTCGACGACGTCTGCGAATTCGACATCCCCGCGAAACTCGACGAGTCGGTGAGCGACCAGATCAGGGAGCTTGCAGTCCGCGCGTTCAAGGCACTCGATTGCCAGGGACTCTCGCGGGTCGATTTCTTCGTCACGGCTGACGGCCCGGTGATCAACGAGATCAACACGATGCCTGGGTTCACTTCCATCTCGATGTATCCGAAGATGTGGAACGCCACCGGAATCGATTACCGCACTTTGATTTCGACACTGGTCGACACCGCCATCGCTCGCGGTACCGGACTTCGCTGATCAGGGAACCGCGACCGGCGCCGGGTCGAGGGGCTTCTGTTCGAGAGTCGCCGTGATGGTGTCGGAGATCTCCTGAATCGGCGTCGGGCCGGTCCCGTCGGGGATCGTGATACCGATGTACTCACCGCGGTCTACGGCAAACCAAGTGCTCGCAGCCAGACCGACGTCGGTTCCCGAGACCTGGAACCATTGGACACCGTTCACAACCTGTAGTGCTGCAGCCTGGTCGAACTCGGTCGGACGGTCGAGCCCGCAGCGCAACACGATCGGCTCACCTTCGCTGCGCTGCCAAGCTGCCGCTCCAGCCGGAGCGGGGTCAACCAACTCGGCTTTCGTGAAGTCGTCGATCTTGTCGGGGAGCGCACCGAGGAGGGAAACGCAGGCCTCCGACTCCGCTGCCGGTGCCGGTACGGGTCCCAGCGCTACCGGCGAGAGTTCAGGGTTGTTTCCCGCTACGACGGCCGCGATCACCACTCCGACGATCAGGGCTACCGGGAGCGCGATGGCGGTGGCGATCAGCGCCGGACTGCGGCGCTCGGACGGATCGTTGTCGCTATCGGGGTCGATGTCGGCGTTGTCTGCGGTGGAGGTGTTTTCTGCCATGCTCAGTTCTTCGCTCGGGTCCTGGTCCAGTCGATCAGCGGTCTCGTCACTTCTGAGGGCACGTCGGTGAATCGGTAGGATTGCCGACACACGCGTGAGCTTGCAGAAGCATTCACGACCACAGCTAGAAGGTACCGCAGGCCGCTTACGAGCGAATTGCGTCGGCATTGGAGACACTCATCGCATCATCGGGGTTCGGGTCAGAGCACACTGTCGAGCAGGTGGGGGAGTTCGACGTGATCGCGCGATCTCTGGTCGGCCGAATCCAACCGGTCACCACCGAATTGGGGCCGGGTGACGATGCCGCGATCGTGACGTCCGGAGACGGCCGTGTGGTTGTCTCTTCCGACATGCTGGTCGAAGGTCGGCATTTCCGAATGGATTGGTCTTCGCCACGCGACATCGGCCGAAAGGCAGTGGCACAGAACGCTGCGGATGTCGTCTCGATGGGAGCGCGGCCGACGGCATTCACCGTGTCTCTGGGGTGCCCGCCTTCGACTCCGGTCGACGTGATCGACGCAATCTCCGCGGGAATCTGGGACGCGGCAACCGATCTGGGGGCCGGTGTGGTCGGCGGTGACCTGGTCCAGTCGCCGGTGGTCGTGGTGTCGGTGACCGTGCTCGGCGATCTCGGTGGCCGTCCGGCAGTTCTGCGTTCGGGAGCAAAGATCGGTGACAAGATCGCGGTCGCCGGGTTGTTCGGTTGCTCGGCAGCAGGGTTGGCTCTACTGCTCGACGAAGCCGTATTGCTCGACGAAGCCGAAAGCTTTCCAGACTTGCTTGCCGCTCATCGTGTTCCGAATCCGCCGTATCAATCGGCATGGGACGCCGCAGAATCAGCACATTCCATGACGGACGTATCCGACGGATTGATCGCGGACCTTCGACATCTCGCAGCGGCCTCGCACGTGCGGTTCGACATCATCTCGGCCGCGGTTCCCACCTCACTCGATGTCGCATCGGCGGCCGAGGCGCTCGACGTCGATCCGCTGGACTGGATCCTCTCCGGTGGTGAAGATCACGGATTTGCAGCAACTTTCGGGCCTGAGGTCGAGATTCCGTCGGGTTGGACTGTGATCGGTGAGGTTGTGGCCGGTTCCGGCGTGAGCGTCGACGGTTCGCTTCGCGAGAGCGGTGGGGGCTGGCACAGCTTTTCGACCACCGGCACCACCGCGGTATAGGTTGCTTTCATGGCTGTATATGCACTTGGAGACAGAGTTCCGGACATTCATCCGGACGCATACGTTCACCCGGACGCGGTGGTGATCGGCGCCGTGACTCTCGCGGCGGGCACCTCGATCTGGCCGCAGGCGGTATTGCGTGGTGACTACGGAACCATTTCGGTGGGAATCGGATCCAACATCCAGGACGGAACTGTCATCCATTGCACCGCCATCGATGCGACCGTCATCGGTTCCGGTTGCGTCGTGGGCCACAACGCGCACATCGAGGGGTCGACCATCGAGGACCACTGCCTGATCGCATCGGGATCCGTGGTTCTCAACGGAACGGTGATCGGGACGGGGTCGATCGTCGCCGCGGGTGCGGTGGTGGCCAACAAGATGCAAGTTCCCCCGCGCAGCATGGCACTCGGTGTGCCCGCCAAGGTCCGTGCGGGATACGAAGTTCCGCTCGGCCACCTCGACGGAAACGTCAAGATGTACGCAGCCAATGCGGCGTACTACCGCGACGCGTTGCGCAGGCTCGACTGATGGCGCCGCTTGCAGAGATCGTCGATCCAGGGTGGGCGCGGGCACTCGAACCGGTCTCGGAGCAGATCTCCGCGATGGGTAAGTTCTTGCGCGAAGAGATCGCTGCGGGACGGGAGTATCTGCCTGCGGGAGAGAACGTCTTGCGTGCATTCACGAACCCGTTCGACGACGTTCGGGTGCTCATCGTCGGTCAAGATCCCTATCCGACGCCCGGTCATGCTGTCGGGTTGAGCTTTTCGGTTGCCCCGGACGTGCGGCCGGTTCCACGAAGTCTCGGTAATATCTACAAGGAGTATCACCAGGATCTCGGGTTGCCGATACCGCCGAACGGCGATCTGACGCCGTGGTCGAAACAAGGTGTGCTGCTTCTCAATCGCGTACTCACCGTGCAGCCGGGTCAAGCCGCTTCTCATCGTAAGAAGGGCTGGGAGCCGGTGACCGAGCAGGCTATCCGCGCTTTGGTGGCGCGGTCGTCACCGATGGTGGCGATCTTGTGGGGTCGTGACGCGGCCACTCTCGCGCCGATGCTGGGCGACACACCGATCATCGAATCAGCGCACCCGTCACCGCTTTCGGCTTCGCGCGGCTTCTTCGGTTCGCGCCCGTTCAGTCGTGCGAACGAACTCTTGACCGGACTCGGGGCCGACCCGGTCGACTGGAATCTGGGCTGATCGAACTGCGCCTGCACTCACCTGGCATGCCGAACGTCGTGACACGACATTCGGCATGCCAGCTGACTAGGCCTGCTTTGCGGAAGTGAAATCGGGGCGACGCTTGTCGACGAATGCGTCGACACCCTCGCGCCCGATCGGGCTGTTCGCCGCGAGGGCGATGGACGCAGCCTCGGCGTCGAGTTGCTCGGCGAGCGAGTTCGTCCGTGACGAACGCAGCAGCGCTTTGATTCCCGAGTACGACGTGCTCGGCCCGTTGGCCAAGGCGCGTGCGAGGCGAGCTGCCTCTTCCTGGACCTCGTCGTCGCCGACGAGTCGGGTGAGGATCCCCAGCCGGACGGCTTCGTCGCCACCGATCACCGAATCGTTGAGAAGAATCTCGCGAGCGCGTGCCACGCCGACGATGCGGGGGAGTGTCCACGACATTCCACCGTCCGGGGTGAAACCGATGGAGGGGTACGCGGGGCGGAGCTTGGTGCCGGTGCCGCCGATTGCGACGTCGGCGAGGCAGACCAGGCTCATTCCGGCGCCGGCAGCCCATCCGTGGACCCCGGCCACCACTGGAGCGGTCGCGGCGTCGAGCGCGCGAACGAACACGTGGAAGACACGGGCAACCTCGGCGACGTACTCGCCGCGGTCAGGGGCTGCGGCGAACGCACGGACGTTGCCGCCGGCACAGAAGTTTGCGCCTTCGCCGACCAGAAGGATGCTCCCGATGTCGTTTCCGACTGTCTCGAGCGCCTGCGCGCCCTGAACCAGTCCTTCGTCGTCGAGGGAGGTGCCGTTGGCGGCGGTGGAAATGGTGATGCGGAGTACGCCCTCGTCGAGGGTCACTTTGCTCAGGTCATCGATGGAAGTCACTCAACGCACATTACGGGTGTCGGACAGCCATACGAAACACGGGGACACATAGATACAGACACATAGAAACAGCTCTGCCCCCGTCACCGAAGTGACGGGGGCAGAGCCTGCAATAGTTTGTGCTCGGGCAATCAGCCCCGAGCGACCTTGCCTGCCTTCAGGCAGGAGGTGCACACGTTGACCTTACGGGTGTTACCCGGGGCAACCTCGGTACGAACAGACTGAATGTTCGGGTTCCAGCGACGATTGGTACGCCGGTGCGAGTGCGAGACCGACTTACCGAAGCCGGGCCCCTTGGCGCATACGTCGCAGACGGCAGCCATAGTCGCGAACTCCTTGTTAGAAATGAATATTGAAGTGGTTACCCTACACGGTAGGGCAGCCAGAATTACAATCCGAATATACTCGACTTCGAACCGATCCTTGACCGCTCACTGTGCAGTCGAACGTGAAAACAGTCAATCAGCAACAAACAAAGTGCAGCATTATTTCGTGTAGCCCGTTCGAGGCAACCGTGTAAGAGTAACCGCTTCCGGCCCGAATGGCCAAACCGCCCGGTAATGACGGTTGCGCAGAAGCGTCGGACTACCCTCGACTGCACCGATCACCGATCTCTTTTTCATCGTCAGTCTGTCCATCGTGGAGGGGAACCGTCAGTGGGGGAAGTGCAACGCGTCGCCGAAGAAGCGGAATCCGTCGCGGACGGACATCTGCTGCGGCGCTGGGCCCGCCGGGCGGTCGACAGCCTCCAGAAACGTCGCGGTGAGATCAACAGCCTCAACGTCTTTCCCATCCCTGATTCGGATACCGGCACCAACCTGTTGTTCACGATGCGGGCCGCGCTCGATTCCGCCGAGACGATCGAGGACGACGTCCGCAGTGCCGGCCGCGTCGCGAACGCGCTGGCTCGGGGCGCGGTGTCCGGTGCACGCGGTAATTCCGGAGTGATCCTCTCCCAGGTGATCCGGGGTATCGCGGAGAGCGTTCAAGGCGAGCACATCGACGGCCGGAGCTTTGCGAACTCACTGACCACGGCGACGGGACTGGCTTCTCGGGCTGTCTCCGATCTGGTGGAAGGCACCATCGTCACGGTTCTGCGCGCGTCGGGTGAGGCAGCGCAGGAGTGCGTCGACACCAAGACGCCGAGCGGCGAGGACCTTGCTTCCGTGGTTGCCGCCGCTGCCGATGCGGCTGCGATCGCGCTGAACAAGACCCCGGAGCAACTGGACGTTCTGGCGTCGGCCGGGGTGGTCGATGCCGGGGGATTCGGTCTGGTTCTGATCCTCGACGCTTTTGTCGAGGTGGTGACCGGGAAGTCGCAGGTTCGCGAGGATCTGGGGACGCCGGACCCGAGGTCGAGCGCAGTTGTCGACGTCAGCGCATTCGATCACGATTGGGCTCACAAGAGCCCGATCGAATGTGGTGATCACTCGGAACAGGATTTCGAGGTCATGTACCTCGTCGACGACTCGGACGACGATCGCATGACGGCGCTGCGCACGCGGCTGTCCGTCCTCGGAGATTCGACGGTCATCGTCAGCGACGGCTTCGGTGGCTGGTCGGTGCACGTGCATTGCTGCGATGCCGGTGCAGCCGTCGAAGCCGGCCTCGAAGCCGGGAAGGTCCACGGTATTCGCATCAGCAGTTTTCTCGTCGACGAACGCGACCAGTTGGTGGCACGGGCGGAGAGGCGATTCCCGGGTGCCGGTGCCCGCGGCGTTCTGGCCGTCGTTGCCGGTGAGAGTGCGGCGGCGTTGTTCGAGAGTGAGGGTGCGACGGTTCTTCGGTGCGACGACGCGCCGGTGACACGTGCGCAACTGCTCGGCCGCATTCGTCAGATGGAGCGAAGTGAAGTTCTGGTGCTGCCGAACGGAGCCTTGACGGCTCAGGAACTGGTCGCAGTCAGTGCCGCTGCACGCGATCCGCTTCACCAGGTTCTGCTGCTGTCGACATCGTCGATGGTTCAGGGCTTGGCCGCACTTGCCGTTCACGACGCTCAACGCAACGTCGCCGACGACGGCTTCACGATGTCCGAGGCGGCGGCTGCGACGCGCTGGGGATCATTGCGAATTGCGGTCGAGCGTTCGCTGACGTACGTCGGGACGTGTGATCCGGGTGACGCGATCGGTCTGATGGGGCACGAGGTGGTGCTCATCGGTCCCGACGTCGCGGAGTCGAGTGCGCGACTGGTCGACCTCGCGCTCGGATCCGGTGGCGAACTCGTGACCCTACTCATGGGCGCCGACGCGCCGGACGACCTGGCCGGGCAGCTCGAGGCGCACGTCATCGCGCACCATCCGGGCGTCGACGTGCTCGTCTATCAGGGTGATCAGCCGGGTGACCTGTTCCAGTTGGGTGTGGAGTGATCGAACCGGGTCTGTCGGTGACTACTGATATACGAACACATGTGCTTACCGCGACACTGTGCTGGAGGAACTGATGGCGACGCTCGCCGACCCACTCGATCGGCTGCTGGGAAAGAAGACCGCGGACGCGCTCGACGAGGCATTCGAGATTCGGACGGTCGAGGACCTGCTGCGTCACTACCCACACCGGTACGCGTCGGCAGGCAAGGAACTTGCCGAGAAGGAGCCGCCCGAAGGTGAGCACATCACCATCATCGCGCGGGTGGCGTCGGCGGCGGTCGTGAAGATGAAGAACCGTCCGGGGCAGATGTTGCGAGTATCGCTCGCGACTGATTCGCAGACCGTCGACGTCACGTTCTTCAACCCGCAGAAGGTGCGGCACGTCATCAAGCCCGGCGTGCGCGCGATGTTCTCCGGGACGGTGAAGTACTTCCGCGGCAAGTGGTCTCTCACCCACCCGAGCTACCTGATTCTCCCGGAACCTCGTGTCGGCGAGGAGGATTCGGTAGTGCCCCTCGCATCCATCAAGGGGGCCGGTGACCTTGCCGGTCTGGCTCGCGCAAACCAGGATCCCGGCGCCGAACTCGATCTGTCCGTCTTCGACCGCGCATTGATCCCGCTGTACCCGGCGACCCGCGAGGTCGAGAGCTGGACCATCATGCGGTGCGTGCGGCAAGTGCTCGATCAACTCGATCCGATCGAGGAGCCGTTGCCCGCCGAGACTCGGGCCGAGCACGGATTCATCGGTTTGGACGAGGCACTGCGAACCGTTCACCTCCCGGATACCAAGGAGGACATCGAACGATCTCAAGATCGTCTGCGTTTCGACGAGGCGCTGTCTCTGCAGTTGGTTCTCGCGATGCGTCGTCACGACAATTCCGAGCGTGTGGCGCCGGCCTGCGCTCCGGTTGCCGGCGGGATCGCGGATCAGTTCGAGGAGATGCTCCCGTTCACTCTGACGGAGGGACAGCAAGCAGTCGCGGAGGAGATCTCCAGCGACCTCGCCCGCCCACACCCGATGAGCAGGCTTCTTCAGGGCGAGGTCGGGTCAGGCAAGACCATCGTGGCTCTGCGCGCGATGCTGCAGGTCGTCGACGCCGGTTATCAGTGCGCGTTGCTCGCACCGACCGAGGTCCTGGCAAATCAGCACGCGCGATCACTGCGCAAGATGATGGGCCCGCTGGCCGCAGGCGGTGAACTCGGTTCGGCCGAACATTCCACCCGTATCGCCCTTCTGACCGGCTCGCTGCCGGTCGCTGCGAAGCGCGCAGCGCTGCTCGAAGCCGTGACCGGCGACGCCGGGATCGTCATCGGTACCCATGCGCTCATCCAGGACAACGTGGAGTTCTTCAACCTCGGCATGGTTGTCGTCGACGAGCAGCACCGCTTCGGCGTCGAGCAACGTGATCAGTTGCGATCACGAGCGCGTGAAGGTCTGAGTCCGCATCTGCTGGTGATGACGGCAACGCCGATTCCGCGAACCATCGCCATGACGGTGCTCGGCGACCTCGAGGTCTCGACCCTGCGGGAACTACCGCGTGGGCGAACCCCGATCAAGAGCAGCGTCGTGCCCGCGAAGCAGAAGCCGCAGTGGGTGGATCGCGCATGGGAACGAATCCGTGAGGACGTTGCCGCTGGTCGTCAGGCGTATGTCGTGTGCTCACGCATCGGCGACGGTGAGCAGGGTGCAGGTGAGGACCAGTTCACCGAGGAGAAGCAGCCCGAGACCAAGTCGGCAGTCGACGTCTTCGAAGAGCTGTCGAGTGGCCCGCTGGCCGATCTGCGAGTCGGGTTGCTGCACGGTCGACTGCCTTCCGACGAAAAAGACGTCGTGATGAGCGCGTTCAACGTCGGTGACATCGACGTCCTCGTCTGTACGACTGTCGTCGAAGTCGGTGTGGACGTTCCGAATGCGACGGTGATGGTGATCGTCGACGCCGAGCGGTTCGGCGTCAGTCAGCTCCACCAACTACGTGGACGAGTCGGTCGAGGCAAGCACCAGGGACTGTGCATCCTCGTCACCGGAAGCAATCCCGGCGGACCGGCGTACGAGCGGCTCTCGGCGGTGGCAGCGACCAACGACGGGTTCGAACTGGCGCAACTCGACCTCGCGACCAGACGTGAAGGAGACATCCTCGGTGCGGCGCAGTCGGGCACAACCTCGAATCTGAGACTGCTTTCCCTCATGGCCCACGGAGACATCCTCGAGTCCGCCAGGGAGTTCGCTCAGGGAATCGTCGACTCCGATCCGTCGCTCGAGGATCATCCCGCCCTCGCTTCCATGGTGACCGCTGCCCTGGACTCCGACCGGATCGAGTACCTCGAGAAGTCGTGACGGGTATGACGACAAGCTGAAATCGAATAGCGCGAGGACCGCCGGGTTGGTTTCTCGATTCAGTCCGAAATATGAGACTCCGCATGTAGACGCAAGATGAAATCGGGGTAGTTTTCTCGAATGTTCTCCAAAGTGCTCGTCGCGAACCGCGGCGAAATTGCGATCCGTGCCTTCCGCGCCGCCTACGAACTAGGTGCCGGAACCGTCGCGGTGTTCCCGTACGAGGATCGGAACTCGATCCACCGTCTCAAGGCAGACGAGAGCTACCAGATCGGGGAGAAGGGTCACCCCGTTCGGGCGTATCTCTCAGTCGAGGAAATCGTCGCCGCCGCCAAGAGTGCCGGAGCCGACGCCATCTACCCCGGTTACGGCTTCCTTTCCGAGAACCCGGATCTGTCGGCGGCGTGCGCCGAGGCAGGCATCAAGTTCGTCGGCCCGTCCGCCGAGATCCTCGAGTTGACCGGTAACAAGGCTCGGGCCATCGCAGCGGCAAAGGCCGCCGGTCTCCCCGTGCTCGCGTCCTCGGAGCCGTCAGCGGACATCGACGAGTTGCTCGCGGCCGCCGAGGACATGACCTTCCCGATCTTCGTCAAGGCCGTTGCAGGCGGCGGTGGACGCGGAATGCGTCGCGTTGCGGAGCGCTCACAGCTCAAGGAATCGATCGAAGCCGCAGCGCGCGAAGCGGAATCGGCCTTCGGCGATTCGACGGTCTTCCTCGAGCAGGCCGTCATCGACCCCCGGCACATCGAAGTGCAGATCCTCGCCGACGAGCAGGGCAACGTCATCCACCTCTTCGAGCGTGACTGCTCGCTGCAGCGTCGCCACCAGAAGGTGATCGAGCTTGCTCCGGCGCCCAATCTCTCGGAAGAGTTGCGCGCCAAGATCTGTGCCGACGCCGTCGCCTTCGCGAAGGAGATCGGGTACACGTGCGCGGGCACCGTCGAGTTCCTCCTCGACAAGCGCGGCAATCACGTCTTCATCGAGATGAACCCGCGAATTCAGGTGGAGCACACCGTCACCGAAGAAGTGACGGACGTGGATCTGGTCCAGTCGCAGCTCAAGATCGCGTCCGGTTCTACGCTTGAAGAACTTGGTCTGTCACAGGACACGATCAAGCTTCGCGGCGCGGCGCTGCAGTGCCGCATCACCACGGAGGATCCGGCCAACGGATTCCGCCCGGACACGGGCCGCATCACCGCGTACCGCACCCCGGGCGGAGCCGGTATCCGCCTGGACGGCGGCGCCACGCTCGGAGCCGAGGTCGGCGCGTACTTCGACTCGATGCTGGTCAAGCTCACCTGCCGTGGTCGTGACCTCGAAGCCGCTGTCGCGAGGGCTCGCCGCGCGGTCACCGAGTTCCGCATTCGTGGCGTCTCGACCAACATCCCGTTCCTGCAGGCGGTTCTGGACGACCCGGACTTCCGTGCCGGACGCGTGACGACCTCCTTCATCGAGGAACGTCCTCAGCTGCTGACTCTGCGTTCTTCGGCAGACCGCGGCACGAAGATCCTGACCTACCTCGCGGATGTGACGGTCAACAAGCCTCACGGTGAGCGGCCCTCGGCGGTGTACCCGCAGGACAAGCTGCCCAAGATCGATCTCTCGACGCCTCCTCCTGCCGGTAGCCGTCAGCGACTGCTCGAACTCGGACCCGAAGGTTTCGCGAAGGCACTGCGTGAGCAGAAGGCCGTCGGCATCACCGACACCACCTTCCGTGACGCGCACCAGTCGTTGTTGGCCACGCGAGTTCGAACCAGCGGACTGCTCGGAGTAGCCGGGCACGTTGCGCGGTTGACGCCGGAACTGCTCTCGATCGAAGCCTGGGGCGGCGCGACCTATGATGTGGGACTTCGCTTCCTGCACGAGGATCCGTGGTACCGGCTCGCCGCACTCCGCGAGGCGATCCCGAACATCTGCCTTCAGATGCTTCTTCGCGGCCGAAACACCGTGGGCTACACGCCGTATCCCGAAAAGGTCACGCGCGCATTCGTTCAGGAAGCCACCGACACCGGTATCGACATCTTCCGAATCTTCGACGCGCTCAACAACGTCGACCAGATGCGGCCCGCCATCGACGCGGTGCGTGAAACCGGAACGGCCCTCGCGGAGGTTGCGCTGAGCTACACCGGTGATCTGTCGGATCCGAACGAAACTCTGTACACGCTCGACTACTACCTGAAGTTGGCCGAAGAGATCGTTGATGCCGGCGCTCACGTGCTCGCGATCAAGGACATGGCAGGCCTGCTGCGCGCTCCGGCAGCTACCAAGCTGGTGACGGCGCTACGCAGCAACTTCGATCTGCCGGTTCACGTTCACACGCACGACACTCCCGGTGGACAGTTGGCCACGTACTTCGCAGCGTGGCAGGCGGGCGCCGACGCAGTCGACGGTGCTTCCGCGGCACTGGCCGGAACCACCAGCCAGCCTGCGCTCTCGGCCATCGTCGCCGCTGCCGCGCACTCCGAGTTCGACACCGGACTGAACCTGCAGAACGTGTGCGACCTCGAGCCGTACTGGGAGGCGCTGCGAAAGGTGTACGCGCCGTTCGAATCCGGACTGCCGGCGCCGACGGGTCGCGTGTACACGCACGAGATTCCGGGCGGCCAGCTCTCCAACCTCCGGACGCAGGCCGTTGCTCTCGGTCTCGGCGACCGGTTCGAAGAGGTCGAAGCCAAGTACGCCGACGCAGACCGCATGCTCGGGCATCTCGTGAAGGTGACGCCGTCGTCGAAGGTCGTCGGCGACCTCGCGCTCCATCTTGTCGGTGCCGGCGTGCCTTCGGAGGAGTTCGCCGCAGATCCGGCGAAGTTCGACATTCCCGACTCCGTGGTGGGCTTCCTGCGCGGTGAACTCGGTACGCCTCCCGGTGGTTGGCCGGAACCGTTCCGCAGCAAGGCACTCGAAGGACGTGGCCAGGCCAAGCCGGAAGCGACGTTGTCCGCTGAGGACGAGGTGCTGCTAGAGGGCTCGTCGAAGGACCGTCAGGCGACGCTGAACCGTCTGCTGTTCCCCGGCCCGACAAAGGAATTCCTCGAACACCGCGAGAAGTACGGTGACACGTCGCGGCTTTCGGCGAACCAGTTCTTCTACGGTTTGCGGCGCGGCGACGAGCACCGGGTCGAGTTGGCTCCCGGCGTGGAGCTGATCATCGGTCTCGAGGCGATCTCCGAGCCCGACGAGCGCGGCTACCGCACTGTCATGTGCATCCTGAACGGCCAGCTGCGCCCGGTCTCGATCCGCGATCGCTCCATTGCCAGTGACGTACCGGTGGCGGAGAAGGCCGACAAGAACAACCCGGGCCACGTGGCTGCACCGTTCGCGGGCGTCGTGACGCTCGCGGTCAAGGAAGGCCAGAAGATCGAGGCCGGCGACACCGTGGCCACGATCGAAGCGATGAAGATGGAAGCGGCGATCACCTCGCCGCGCGCCGGCGTCGTCTCGCGGATCGCGATCAGCGCCGTCCAACAGGTCGAGGGCGGAGACCTGCTGGTAGTCGTCTCGACGGGGGAGAGCGCCGCAGAGTGACACGCATCATCTCGGGACTCGCGGGCGGTCGACGCCTGCGAGTCCCGCCGAGCGGCACCCGTCCGACGTCGGATCGGGTTCGTGAGGCGCTGTTCAGTGCTCTCGAAGCGCGCATCGATCTCGAAGGGTGCGCGGTTCTCGACCTCTTTGCGGGTTCGGGTGCTCTCGGCCTCGAGGCGCTCTCGCGGGGAGCCGAGCACGTTGTTCTCGTGGAATCCGATGCCAAGGCTGCTGCCGTCATCAAGGCGAACATCGGCACTGTCGCGTTGCCGGGGGCGACGGTTCGCGCCGCTCCGGTTGCGGCCGTGGTCTCGGGTCCGAGTGCGCGTGAATACGACATCGTGATCGCGGACCCACCGTATGCGGTAACCGACGAGGCCGTCGTGTCCATGCTCGCTGATCTGCAGGCCAACAAATGGGTGGGGGAGGGCACGATCGTGGTACTCGAACGATCGTCGCGCTCGCCGGAGACCGTGTGGCCTCAGGGCTACGAGCCGATCAAGGCCAAGAACTACGGTGAAGCCCGCATCGAGCTGGCCACCTGCTACGGTCTGGACTCATGACTGGCGCCGTCTGCCCCGGATCCTTCGACCCTGTGACCAACGGTCACCTCGACGTAATCGGAAGAGTTGCTGCGCAATTCGACGAGGTCGTGGTCACCGTGCTGATCAACAAGAGCAAGCGTGGCATGTTCACGATCGACGAGCGGATCGAGATGCTCGAAGACGCGACGAGCCACCTGCCCAACGTTCGCGTCACGTCGTGGCACGGATTGTTGGTCGACTACGCGAAACAAGAAGGCCTCAGCGCGATCGTCAAGGGTCTGCGCGGCGCGAACGACTTCGATTACGAGCTGCAGATGGCTCAGATGAATCAGAAGCTCACGGGCGTCGACACGCTCTTCGTTGCCACGAACCCGACCTACAGCTACCTGTCGAGTTCTCTGGTGAAGGAAGTTGCGACCTTCGGCGGCGACGTCTCCGACATGCTCCCGGCCAAGGTGCATTCTCGGCTACTCGCGCGTATCGCCGAACGAGCAGCCGAAAACAGCTGATCCCCGACACACCGACCACGACGACACCCCGTTGGCCGTTCTTCCGGCAAACTTGGACAGGAACGGGCACAGGTCCGAGTGGACCGGTGACGATGTGGGCCGATTTCGGCCGGTAGAGATTGGGGTTGCTTGTGTACCGCGTATTCGAGGCACTGGACGAACTGGTCGCAATTGTCGAAGAGGCGCGCGGTGTTCCCATGACCGCAGGGTGTGTTGTGCCTCGCGGTGACGTACTCGAGCTACTCGACGACGTCCGGGACGCAATTCCGAGTGAGCTGGACGACGCTCAGGACGTCCTCGATCATCGCGACAAATTGGTCGGTGACGCGCGAGCAAACGCCGAGAAGACGGTCAGCAGCGCCAATGCCGAGGCAACCTCGACTGTCGAGAACGCACGCGACGACGCCGACCGGATTCTGTCCGATGCCAAGGCTCAGGCCGATCGCATGGTTGCCGAAGCACGCGCGCACGCCGATCAGTTGGTCGAGGACGCCGAAGCAGAAGCGGAACGGACCGTCACCGACGGCCGTCGTGAGTACGAGGCCGTCACCGGACGGGCGCGTGCCGAGGCCGATCGGATGATCGAGTCCGGCCAGGCCTCGTACGAACATTCAGTGGCGGAGGGAACGGCGGAGCAGGCTCGTCTGGTGTCGCAGACCGAGGTTGTCCAGTCAGCTCACGCGGAATCCGCGCGAGTGATCGACGCCGCTCATGCCGAGTCCGACAGGATGCGTTCGGAGTGTGACCTGTACGTGGACACCAAGTTGGCCGAGTTCGAAGAGTTCCTCACCGGAACGGTTCGATCGGTCGGGCGTGGTCGTCAACAGCTTCGAACGGGTTCGGGAGTCCCCGACTACCAGGACGACGATCGTCGTTCGGAGCGTCGTCGCTAGAGCGAACGAGACAGTCGAGGGTGGGTCGTCCGATATGGGGCGGCCCACTTTTTCGTGGACGGAATTGGGATTTGCGTTGTAGCTGCCGTATTGTGGAGTGGTTGCCCATACCAGTTTCAACAGTTAGGTGAGTTCTCTTTGTCAACGCATCGTCGTAGTTCGTCGCATCAATCAAGTGATGCGGGATTTTTGCTGGACACGGTCAAGCTCGGTCGTCGTCCAGGGTCGATGCGTACCGTCGAGAGAACAATTCAGTCCCCGAACCGTATCGGTCTCGATCTGATCGCGATCGAAGCGGGCGCGGACATAGATCTCGATCTTCGTCTCGAAGCAGTGTCCGAAGGCGTTCTCGTCACCGGAAACGTGCACGCACCCACCAAGGGTGAATGCTCGCGGTGCCTTGAACCTTTCACCGACACCGTGGACATCTATCTCACGGAGTTGTTCGCTTACCCGGACAGCGCCACCGAGGAGACGACGGAAGAGGGAGAGGTCTACGCGGTCGAAGACGACGAAATCGACCTCGAACCGGTCATCGTCGATGCAGTCGGTCTGGCGCTTCCGCTCCAGCCTCTGTGCAGTGACGATTGCCTGGGATTGTGCTCAGAATGTGGCATTCGCCTGGCGATTGCGGAATCTGGGCATGGGCATGACATACTTGATCCTCGCTGGGCTGGTCTCGCGGCCAAATTTGGCGTGGAATCAAACACCAGCGAAAATCTTGTGATCACCGAAGCCGAGGAGAAGTAGAAGTGGCTGTCCCCAAGCGCAAAATGTCGCGATCCAACACGCGGTCGCGTCGTAGCCAGTGGAAGACCACTGTGCCCACCCTCGTTACCTGCCCCAACCGTGGCTGTGGCGAGCAGACCCTTCCCCACATCGCATGCCCGTCATGCGGTACTTACAAGGGCCGCCAGGTAACCGCTGCTGTCTAGTTCTCCCCGGAGAAAGACTATGACGAGCGAAAATACAGTTTCAGCCGCCGGCGGCGAGGGCAATCACGACAAGCTCCTCGCCGCTGTCGGCGTAGATATAGAGCCCGGTCTTCTGACCCTGGCTCTCACGCACCGCTCGTACGCGTACGAGAACGGCGGTCTGCCCACGAACGAGCGCCTCGAATTTCTCGGGGATTCCGTTCTCGGCGTCACGGTGACCGAAAATCTTTATCTGTCCCACCCGGACAAATCCGAAGGTGATCTGGCGAAGATTCGTGCCAGCGTGGTCAACATGCATGCACTCGCCGAGGTTGCCAGGACTCTGGGTGAAGGTGGACTCGGAGCTCACCTGCTGCTGGGTAAGGGCGAGGAAATGACGGGCGGCCGTGACAAGCCGTCCATCCTCGCCGACGGTATGGAGTCGATTCTCGGCGCCATACACCTGCAGCACGGCATCGATACTGCGAGACGTGTTGTTCTCGATCTGTTCGACGATCTACTCACTCGCGCACCGCTTCTCGGCGCGGGTCTGGATTGGAAGACGAGTCTGCAGGAACTGACCGCAGAACACGGTGCCGGAGTTCCCGTCTACGAGATCACCGCTACCGGACCCGATCACGACAAGGAATTCACGGCCACAGTTCTCATCAGTGGCAAGCCCTTGGGCGTCGGTGTCGGTCGTTCCAAGAAGGAAGCCGAGCAGAAGGCAGCAAGTTCGGCATGGAAGACGATGTCGGAGAATGCCGCTGCTAGCGCAGTCGCTGCTGACAACCCGTCTGATCTCGCCGGCTGAGTTCACTCTTGCCTGAGCTTCCCGAAGTCGAAGTCGTTCGCCGCGGCCTACAGTCTCATGCTGTAGGTGCGGCGATCGAGGCCGTCGAGGTCCTCCATCCCCGCGCGATCAGGCGCCACATTCTCGGTTCCGAGGACTTGATCGGCCAACTCACCGGGCAGACCATCGCTTCGGCAGAGCGTCGCGGCAAGTATCTGTGGCTGGTTCTCGAGCCTGCCGGTGTCGGACTGGTGGTTCATCTCGGGATGAGCGGACAGATGTTGGTCCAACCCCCGACAGTCGACTGGGAAAAGCACCTACGCATTCGGTTGGCCCTCGATTCCGGGGCTGATCTTCGATTCGTCGACCAGCGGACCTTCGGTGGCTGGTCGATTTCACCCCTCGTCGAGGTCGACGGAACGATGCTGCCCGAGTCGGTGGCGCACATCGCTCGCGATCCCATGGATGCTGCGTTCGATCTCGAATCCGTCGTGAAAGTCCTGCGGGGCAAGCACACCGAGATCAAGCGGGCGATTCTCGACCAGACAGTGGTCTCCGGAATCGGAAACATCTACGCCGACGAATCATTGTGGCGTGCAAAGATTCACGGCAACCGAATCGCCGAATCGCTCACCAGGCCCAAACTTCGAGAACTGTTGACCGCGGCGCACTCGGTGATGGGCGAGGCGCTCGATCAGGGCGGTACGTCCTTCGACGCGCTGTACGTGAACGTCAACGGGGAATCGGGCTACTTCGACCGGTCGCTGTCGGCGTACGGGCAGGAGAATCTTCCGTGCCCGCGATGCGGCGCGCCGATCAAGCGTGAGAAGTTCATGAATCGATCGTCGTTCAGTTGCCCGCGGTGTCAGCCGACCCCGAGGGCACGGCGAATCGCCTAGGTCTCCGCCCCTTCGGTTCGGCGGAGTGGCAAGATTGCGTCATGGCTGAACAGACTCCAGACAACACTGCAACCGCCCCAGCTCACACGGAGCTTTGGGTCGAACGCACAGGAACCCGCCTCTACACCGGCAAGAGTTCGCGCGGCGCAGAGGTTCTCATCGGCTCCGAATCGGTGCCAGGAGTCTTCACGCCCGGCGAACTCCTCAAAATTGCACTGGCTGCATGCACCGGGATGAGCTCAGACTTCCCGATCTCTCGCCGCCTCGGTGACAACTACGACGCGACGGTCCGAGTGTCCGGTGCCGCCGATCGTGAAAACGAGGTCTACCCGCAGCTCGACGAGGTTCTCGAACTCGACCTCAGTGAGTTGGATGCCGAAGCGCAGCAGCGCCTCATCACTCTCGTCGAGCGTTCCGTCGACAAGGTGTGCACGGTCGGGCGCACTCTCAAGGCCGGAACCAAGGTCACGCTGTCGTTCGACACGGAAGCCTGATGTCCCGCGCCGGCAGTGTTGTCGCTGCGATCGCACTGGGTTCCGTTGTGGCGGTGAGTGCTCCGGCACAGGCCTCGGTCCCGGCCGACGGCTCGGACGGTGGTTGCGGCAAATGGACGTCGAGCGTCGTGACGACTGGTGCCGGAATGCTCGAGAATCTCGAATTCGACGGCAGCGGATCGATGGTGTTGTCGCAGTCGGCTCTGATCGGGCCGGGTGCACTGCTGAAAGTGGCGCCGGACGGAACACGGACAACTTTGGTCGGTGACGTCACCGGTCCTGGCGGGCTGGTCGCGCGTGACGGTTCCGTGTACTTCACCACGGGCAACTCGACTGTCTCGGGTCTGTTCGGAATCGCCGACGGCAGCCTTCGTAAGGTCGACGTCGCAGACGGATCGGTGACTACGATTGCCGACGGTCTGGTGATGCCGAACGGGCTTGTGCCACTGGACGGTAACCGTTTCCTCACAGC
This sequence comes from Rhodococcus sp. 66b, assembly GCF_002076325.1. Classification (NCBI taxonomy): domain Bacteria; kingdom Bacillati; phylum Actinomycetota; class Actinomycetes; order Mycobacteriales; family Nocardiaceae; genus Rhodococcus; species Rhodococcus sp. 66b. The sequence goes on along the minus strand of NZ_MUZB01000019.1, from coordinate 20,728 downwards.
TCGCACCCTGACCCGGCCGGGGCTCACGGTCATCGACAGTGACGGAACCAGTTCGATCGTTCGTGAGGATCTCGGCACCGTCGACGGCCTCGCACGCTCCGGTTCGACGATCTACGTAACGACCACTTTCGACATGGTGACCGCGGTCCACGTCCTCGACGCACACGATCTGGGCGGGCCGGTGCGAACGATCACGCTCCCCGGGTTCGGTCCGGCAAACATGGCGGACGATCTGACCGTCGGACCGGACGGCGCGTTGTACGTCGCATTCAATGCCGGCGGCAAAGTTGTTCGCGTCGATCCGGATTCGGGATCTTCGTGTGAGATCGCCTCGGGTCTGCCGTTCACATCCGCGGTGAAGTTCGGTGCCGGCCCGGGCTGGGACCCCAACTCGATCTACACCGCCGGTTTCCTCGGCGACGTCCACCGTCTCGAACGTGTGGCGGGCTGAACGTCATGACTGAGACACCGCCTGTGCGACTGACGGCGTGGGTTCACGGATATGTTCAGGGCGTCGGGTTCCGGTGGTGGACCAGGGCCCGCGCCCTCGAACTCGGGTTGATCGGATATGCGTCGAATCAGCGTGACGGTCGAGTGCTCGTCGTGGCGGAAGGCGAACGCACGCAGCTCGAGAGATTGTTGGAGTTGCTTCGCTCGGGAACAACACCGGGCACGGTGGATCTCGTGGTCGACAGCTGGGACCCCGCCAGGGGCGACCTGACAGGGTTCGTCGAACGCTGACCGGTTTGGCGGTAAAGTTTCCCCCCATGCACCTCAAGAGTCTGACACTCAAGGGATTCAAATCCTTTGCGTCGGCAACGACTCTTCGGTTCGAGCCGGGGATCACCTGTGTCGTCGGGCCGAACGGCTCGGGTAAATCCAACGTCGTCGATGCGTTGACCTGGGTGATGGGCGAGCAGGGCGCCAAGGCTCTGCGCGGCGGCAAGATGGAAGACGTCATCTTTGCCGGCACCTCCGGCCGCGCGCCGCTGGGCCGCGCCGAGGTGACCTTGACCATCGACAACGCCGACGGCGCGCTCCCGATCGAGTACTCCGAGGTGTCGATCACGCGCCGGATGTTCCGCGACGGCGCGGGGGAGTACGAGATCAACGGCTCGTCCTGCCGTCTGATGGACGTCCAGGAACTGCTCAGCGACTCCGGTATCGGCCGCGAAATGCATGTCATCGTCGGGCAGGGACGGCTCGCCGCGATCCTCGAATCCCGCCCCGAGGATCGACGCGCCTTCATCGAAGAAGCCGCGGGAGTCCTCAAACATCGCCGCCGCAAGGAAAAAGCGGTACGCAAGCTCGATTCCATGCAGGCCAATCTCGCTCGACTCAGTGACCTCACCGCGGAACTGCGTCGGCAACTCAAACCGCTGGGACGCCAGGCCGAGGTTGCTCGGCGAGCACAGACGGTCCAGGCTGACCTGCGTGATGCCAAGATGCGGCTGGCCGCTGACGACCTGGTGACCCGTCGAACCCAACTGAACGACCAGGCGCAGGACGAGAAAGCGGCCCGCGAACAGCACAACGAGGTGGCGTCCGCGCTCGACGAGGCCAACCTCGAACTCGGGCGCCAGGAGCAAGCTCTCGCTCGTCTGACTCCGGGATCGGAAGCGGCAGCGCAGAGTTGGTTCCAGCTCTCCGCGCTTGCCGAACGAGTCAACGCCACCGTGCGCATCGCCCGCGAGCGTGCACGACATCTCGACTCCGAACCCGTCGGCAACCGCGGCCAGGACCCGGACGAGATGGAAGCGCGCGCCGAACGTCTTGCGGCCGAGGAGGCCGAACTCCTCGAAGGCGTCGAAATCGCGCGAGCGGCGTCGGAAGCTGCTCGGGACCAGCTGGCAGCCACCGAAGATGCTGCAGCAGAAGCGGAACGGGCGCACATGGCGGAAGTTCGTGCCGTCGCCGACCGCCGTGAAGGTCTTGCTCGACTCTCCGGTCAGGTCGACACTTTGCGTACCCGCGTCGAATCCGTCGACGCGGAAGTTTCGCGACTGACCGAGGCCATCGACGAGGCTCGTCTGCGTGGGGATGCCGCACAAGCCGAGTTCGACACGGTGCAGGAAAGCATCGGGGACCTCGACGCCGGTGAAGTAGGCCTCGACACCAATCATGAACGCGCCGTCGAAGCTCTCGAGATGATCGACGCACGTGTCGAAGAACTTCGTGAGGAAGAAAAGACGAGCGGGCAACGCATAGCTTCGCTCCGTGCGCGCGTCGAGGCACTGTCGATGGGCTTGCAGCGCAAGGACGGTGGCGGCTGGCTGCTCGAACATCGGCGCGACGACGGCATCACCTCGCTGGTCGGATTGATTCACGTCGAGCCCGGCTACGAAGCTGCCATCGCTGCCGCGATGGGGCCGGCGGCGGACGCCGTCGTGGCGCAGTCGCTGGACTCGGCTCGCTCCGCTGTTGCAGCGCTGGCCGATCAGGACGGTGGGCGTGCGTCGCTGATCGTGAGCGGTGAACCGGTGATCAAACGCGAGGCCGAGATCGCACCGGGCAGTCGTCCTGCCGTCGACGTCATCGACTGCCCTGACGAGTTGCGTGCGGGGTTGACCGCAATACTCGATGGCGTTGTCCTGGTCGAGACTCTCGAGGACGCGATTCGAGTTGTTGCTGACCACAAGGGAATTCGTGCAGTGACGCGTTCCGGCGATCTGCACGGTTCGGGGTGGATGATCGGTGGCTCGGATCGGCAACCCAGCACGCTGGAGGTACAGGCGGCGATCGACGCGTCAGCAGCGGAACTGGCGGCAACGGAGAGCCGATCCGAGGAACTCGACGCGGCGCTGTCCGGCGCTCTGGCCGAACAGGCCGCTCGACGCGAGACCGCGGAGCAGACTTTGGCCGCGCTCAACGAGTCGGACGCTGCCATGTCCGCCATTTACGAGCAGTTGGGCAGATTGGGGCAAGCAGCACGAGTCGCCCACGCGGAATCCGAGCGGTTGACCGCCCAGAGAGTGCGTGCCGAGGAGGGCCGCGGTGAGTCGCTGACAAAGCTGGCGGACCTGGAAGAACGTCTGCGTGTGGCCGAAACCGACGGCAGTGCACCGGGACACGGTGCGGAATCGACCGCTGCCGATCGCGAAATGGCCGCAGCAGCGCTGGCCGAAGTGCGCATAGTCGAAATGGATGCTCGCCTTGCCGTGCGCACCGCCGAAGAACGTGCGGAATCCGTACGCGGAAAGGCTGATTCGCTTCGCCGCGCCGCTGCTGCCGAACGAGAGGCACGAATTCGCGCCGAGCGGGCTCTGCGCGCCAGAGCGCACGCTGCGGAGGTTGCAGCTGCCGTCGCCGAGTCGGGGCAGCGCGTGGCGGCCGAACTCGAGGCCGTCGTCGCTGCAGCTCTTGCTCATCGCGACGAGTTGGCTCGGGCCCGCTCCGAGTGCACGGCCAAGCTGGATCAGGTCCGCGAGATCGTCCGGGCACTGACCGGACAGCTCGCTTCACTCACCGACGCCGTCCATCGCGACGAGGTTGCGAAGGCTCAGGCAGCGCTGCGCATCGAACAACTCGAGGAGTCGATCCTCGATCAGTACGGTATCGGCCTCGATGATCTGATCGCCGAGTACGGACCCGACGTCGAACTGCCGCCGACCGCTCTCGAAATCGAGGAGTACGAGCAGGCCAAGGAGCGCGGCGAGCAGGTAACCGCCCCCGCTCCGCTTCCGTACGATCGTGCGACTCAGGAACGGCGCGCGAAGCGGGCGGAGAAAGACCTCGCCACCCTCGGCAAGGTCAATCCGCTGGCGCTCGAGGAATTTGCAGCTCTCGAGGAGCGGTACACCTTCCTCTCCACTCAGCTCGAAGACGTCAAGACCGCACGCAAGGACCTTCTTGCTGTGGTCGCAGACGTGGACGCGCGAATTCTGCAGGTGTTCACCGAGGCCTATGCCGACGTCGAGCGGGAGTTCGTGGGCGTGTTCGAGAAATTGTTCCCCGGGGGAGAAGGACGACTGGTTCTCACCGATCCGTCGGACATGCTGACCACAGGCATCGAAGTCGAGGCGCGTCCGCCCGGTAAGAAGGTCAAGCGGTTGTCGTTGCTGTCGGGCGGCGAGAAGTCCTTGACCGCGGTGGCCATGCTGGTCGCGATCTTCCGGGCACGCCCGTCCCCGTTCTACGTGATGGACGAGGTCGAGGCGGCGTTGGACGACACCAACCTGCGGCGGCTGATCGGACTCTTCGAACAATTGCGGGAGAAGTCGCAGTTGATCGTGATCACTCACCAGAAACCGACGATGGAAATCGCCGACGCGTTGTACGGAGTCAGCATGCGCGGCGACGGCATCACCACCGTGATTTCGCAGCGACTTCGCGGTCAAGACATGGCCTCGACGTAAGCCCTGCTCACTTTCCGGGTCGGAGCCTGAAACAATGGGCCGGTGACTACCCAGGCTTGGATCATCATCGCGGCTGTAGCGGCCGTACTACTCGTCGTTCTCGTTGCCGGATTCCTGCGCTACCGCAAGGGGCAGGTCTCGCTGAAGGCGCCCGAGACGAAGCCGGAGCTCGGCACCCCCGAGAAGGACAAGTCAGGCGGCTACAAGGCCGGTGGCGGGTTCAACTTCAGTCAAGGCTCGACGGCAACGGCGCCACCTCCGGTGGTTCCGACGCCGCCGGTCGCGGAGAAGCCGCCTGTCGTCGAAGAACCTGTCGTCGAAAAACCGATCATCGAAGAACCTGTTGCGGAGAAGCCGGCCGTCGTCGAGGAGCCGGTTGTCGAAGAACCCGCTGTTGTCGAGGAACCGGTTGTCGAAGAGCCGGTAATCGAAAAGCCGGTCGTAGAAGAACCACCAGTAGCAGAACCTGTTGTCGAAGAACCTGTCGTTCCCGAACCTGCAGTCGTACCCGAGCCCGTCGTAGTTCCCGAACCCGTCGTAGTTCCCGAACCTGTCGAGCCTGCACCGCGCGTGCTGGACGAGATCGACCCGACCGAGGGTCGGCTGGACCGACTGCGCGGGCGCCTCTCCCGCTCGCAGTCAGCAGTCGGCAAGAGCTTGCTCGGCCTACTCGGTGGCGGCGATCTCGACGAGGACTCGTGGGAAGAAGTCGAGGACACCCTTCTCATCGCAGACCTCGGCTCCGCGACCACGGAAAAGGTCGTCACGAAGCTTCGTGAGCAGATGGCGGCCCGCAGCGTCCGGACCGAGGCTGCCGCCCGCGCCCTTCTGCGTGAGGTGTTGATCGCCGAGCTGCGTCCCGAACTGGACCGCTCCATCCGCGCGTTGCCGCACGATGATCACCCGGCTGTTCTGCTCGTCGTCGGCGTCAACGGAACCGGCAAGACCACCACCACCGGCAAGCTGGCTCGCGTGCTCGTCGCCGACGGTCGTCGCGTCGTGCTCGGCGCCGCGGACACGTTCCGCGCGGCCGCTGCTGATCAGCTCCAGACGTGGGCCGAGCGTGTCGGCGCTGAAGTTGTTCGTGGCAAGGAGGGTGGCGATCCCGCTGCGATTGCCTTCGACGCGGTCTCACGGGGCATCGCGGACGGCGTCGACGTGGTCCTCATCGACACCGCCGGCCGTTTGCACACCAAGACCGGTCTGATGGACGAGCTCGGCAAGGTCAAGCGGGTCATCGAGAAGAAGGCGTCGGTCGACGACGTTCTGCTGGTTCTCGATGCGACGGTCGGCCAGAACGGACTGGCGCAGGCTCGAGTGTTCGCGGAGGTCGTGGACATCACCGGCGTCGTACTGACCAAGCTGGACGGAACTGCCAAGGGCGGAATCGTCTTCCAGGTTCAGCATGAACTGGGTGTGCCGGTGAAGTTGGTCGGTCTCGGTGAAGGTGCCGACGACCTGGCGCCCTTCGAGCCGGGTGCATTCGTCGACGCCCTCCTGGGCTGACGCCCCCGTGCGCCTTTTTGGTAGCGCGAACTACCGAAAAGGCGCACAGGGTCGGTAGAACCCCCTGGCGAAACCTGTTTGCAACAAAGTTGGGCAATTGGTTCACGTCTGCGAAACGCGACAGCGCCATGGACGAAACACCAGCCCAGCACTCTTCTCCTTAACGACGTGCTGCCCGGCACGTGCGACTAGGAGGTAGTAAGTGAGTACCGACGATTTGTTGGCGAACTCCGGTAACGCCGCATGGATGCTGATGGCTGCATCTCTGGTCTTGCTGATGACACCCGGCCTCGCTTTCTTCTACGGCGGGATGTCTCGGTCCAAGTCCGTCCTGAACATGATGATGATGTCCTTCGGGGCCATGGCCGTCATCGGCGTCATCTACGTTCTGTGGGGATGGTCGATGTCCTACGGCACCGAGAACATCGGGGGCATTTTTGCCAACCCGTTCGAGTTCTTCGGCCTCAAGAACAGCATCACCGATGCTGACGGCAACTTCATCGCCGGCGCGTGGGGCTACCCCAATGTCATCGACATCGCGTTCCAGGTGACATTCGCGATCATCACCACCGCCCTTATCAGCGGTGCCCTGGCCGAGCGGGTCAAGTTCGGCACCTGGCTGCTGTTCTCGGGTATCTGGGTCACCGTCGTCTACTTCCCCCTCGCACACATGGTGTGGGGCGGCGGACTCCTCTCGGGCTCCGAGGACGGCATCGCGGCAAAGCTCTTCGGCACCACGGTCAACGACGACGGAGTCACCGTCGCCAACGTCGCTCCGATCGACTTCGCCGGTGGCACAGTCGTTCACATCAACGCGGGTATGGCCGGTCTGGTCCTCGCCCTCATCGTCGGCAAGCGTCTCGGCTTCGGCAAGACCGCCTTCCGTCCGCACAACCTGCCCTTCGTGATGCTCGGCGCAGCACTTCTCTGGTTCGGTTGGTTCGGCTTCAACGCCGGCTCGGCATTCGCCGCCGACGGTAACGCCGGTCTCGCCTGGGTCAACACGACCACCGCGACGTGTGCCGCAGTCCTGGCCTGGCTCGCCACCGAGCGTATTCGTGACGGTCACGCCACCAGCCTCGGCGCAGCTTCCGGTGCGGTCGCCGGTCTGGTCGCCATCACCCCTGCTGCCGGTGCGCTCAACCCGGTCGGTTCCATCTTCCTCGGCGCCGTAGCCGGCATCCTGTCCGCTCTCGCAGTCGGCCTGAAGTTCCGCTTCGGCTTCGACGACTCGCTCGACGTCGTCGGTGTGCACCTTGTCTCCGGCCTGTGGGGCACGATCGGTATCGGATTCTTCGGCACCGCAACCGGCCTCTTCTACGGCGGCGACTACAAGCAACTGGTGGTTCAGATCGTGATCGCACTCGCAGCACTCGTCTTCACCGGCGTTCTGACGACGATCATCGGCTTCGCACTCAAGCCCCTGGGCTGGCGAATCTCGGCCGAGGACGAGGCACGCGGCATCGATGAGACCGAACACGCAGAGACCGCATACGACCTCGCGTGATCAGCACGTGATTAAAGTGAATTCAGGCACTTCAGAGTTTGGAAAGGGATGAGCACATGAAGCTGATCACAGCAATCGTCAAGCCGTTCACGCTCGAGGACGTCAAGACCGGACTCGAGCAGGCCGGAGTGCTGGGTATGACAGTCAGCGAAGTTCAGGGCTACGGCCGACAGAAGGGCCACACCGAGGTGTACCGAGGCGCGGAGTACTCCGTGGACTTCGTACCCAAGGTCCGGGTCGAGGTCGTCGTCGACGACGCGGCCGTGGACAAGGTGGTCGAGGTGATCGTCGAGGCCGCTCGCACCGGCAAGATCGGTGACGGCAAGGTGTGGGTCTCGCCAGTCGAGTCGGTCATCCGGGTTCGCACCGGGGAACGCGGTGGCGATGCACTCTGACCCGAAAGGGTCCGAGAACTTCGGCCCTGGTTCCGTCGCGAAAGCGACGGGGCCAGGGCCGGTCTCGTCAGGGGGATCCGACGAAGCTGCGGACCTGGCCCGCGCACGCAAGGCCCTACTCACCGGAGGCGTCAAGAACAGGAGGCTCGACGCCCCCTCACTGCGACATGCACTGGTCGATCTGCACGAATTCTGGTTGACCACCAAGGGGACCGAACTGGGCATCAAACCGGATTGTGGGTTTGCCATCGTCGCCGTGGGTGGTCTGGGCCGACGCGAACTGTTGCCGTATTCCGATCTCGATCTGATTCTGCTGCACGACGACATGGACCCGGCAGTCGTGGCCCAGGTTGCGGACAGCCTGTGGTACCCGCTGTGGGACGCGCACATCAAACTCGACCACAGCGTGCGGACGCTTCCGCAGGCGCTTCAGGTTGCGGCCACCGACATGACGGCGGCACTTGGAATGCTCGAAGCACGCCACATTGCCGGCGACGTGGAGCTGAGCAACCTGTTGATCAGTGGTGTCCGTCGACAGTGGCGCATGGACATCCGCAGCCGATTCGACGAATTGATCACCCAGACCCGTACGAGGTGGGAGCGCAGCGGCGAGATCGCCCATCGCGCCGAACCGGATCTCAAGAGCGGCCGTGGCGGGCTGCGTGACGTCCAACTGCTCAACGCCCTGTCCATCGCGCAATTGACCGACGGGATGCCAGGGCTGGGACCCAACTCGCCCGGCGGCGGTCTGGCACTCGCGCACAGGCGGTTGCTCGACGTGCGCACCGAACTTCACCGCGTTGCCGGTCGCGCCCGCGATCAACTGCGAGCGCAGGACGCCGACGAAATCGGTGCGGCGCTGCGGATCGGTGATCGATTCGATCTGGCCCGCCTTCTCAGTGAATCGGCGCGCACCATCAGCTATTCGGTGGACGTCGGTATCCGTACCGCCGGAAACTCCTTGCCCCGGCGTGGTTTGTCGCGGCTGCGTCGCGCGCCGGTGCGGCGACCACTGGACGAGGGTGTCGTCGAGCATGCCGGCGAAGTTGTCCTGGCGCGCGATGCGAGGCCGAAGAAGGATCCCGGTCTGGTGATGCGGGTCGCGGCAGCGGCGGCCACCAACGGCATGCCGATCTCCGCGTCGACGCTCAATCGACTGGCCGACAATGCCCCGGAACTGCGTGAGCCGTGGCCGAAAAATGCGGTCAACGATCTCTTGGTCGTGCTCGGTTCGGGATCGCGTGCCGTTCCGGTGATCGAGGCGATGGACCGGACCGGGCTCTGGGGTCGACTCCTGCCGGAGTGGGGGACCATTCGCGATCTTCCGCCGCGCGACGCCGTCCATACGTGGACGGTGGATCGCCACCTGGTCGAAACCGCCGCGTATGCAAGCGGATTCACCACTCGCGTCGCTCGGCCGGATCTGCTCATGCTCGGTGCGTTGATCCACGACATCGGGAAGGGGCGAGGGGGAGACCACAGCGTCGTCGGTGCCGAATTGGCCACCGCGATCGGAAATCGCTTGGGGCTCTGGCCTTCCGACGTCGCGACGTTGACGGCGATGGTGCGCTATCACTTGCTGCTGCCGGAAACGGCGACCCGTCGCGACCTCGACGATCCGGCAACGGTTCAGCGAGTGGTCGACGCACTCGAAGGGGACGGGACGCTTCTCGATCTCCTGCATTCGTTGGCGGAGGCGGATTCGCTGGCCACCGGGCCTGGCGTCTGGGGCGACTGGAAGTCGTCTCTGATCGGTGAGCTCGTGCGTCGTTGCCGTTTGTTGATGGCGGGGGAGGAACTCCCACAACCCGATCCACTCGCTCCCGAGCAGTTGGCCATTGCCGAGGATGGCGGGGTTCACGTCTCGCTCGTACCGGCCGAGAATCCGCACACCTACGTCGTGACCGTCATCGCGCCCGACGCGCCCGGGCTGCTGTCTCGGGCCGCCGGCGTTCTGGCGCTGCAGTCGTTGCGGGTGCATTCCGCTTCGCTGGGGTCGCATGCGGGTTCGGCGGTCAATTCGTTTGTCGTCACACCGAGGTTCGGCACACCGCCGCAGGCGGTGCTGCTCAGGCAGGAATTGATCCGCGCTTCGGCCGGTGAACTGAATCTGCTCGAACTTCTCGACGCCAAGGACGAGGAGGCACGGGCAGAGCAGTGGGACGACCCGATCCAGACAAACAAGGATTCGGCGGTTCCGGTGCTCTATTCGCAGGCACCGCCGCGGGTCATCTGGTTCGACGCGCCCGGTGACGGTCACGCGATCCTCGAATTGCGTACCGAAGACCGCGTCGGCCTGCTTTGCCGACTGGCCGCAGCACTCGAACACAGTGGTGCCGACATCCGGTGGGCGAAGGTCGCCACGTTGGGTTCCTCGGTGGTCGACGCGTTCTGCCTCGACTTCGGTGAGGCCGATACCCGCGCGGCGCGAGAGCGCGTCGAGGAGGCGGTGCTGGCGGTGGTTCCGGTGCCACAACCGAAGAAGAAAGAGGATTGACTGACCGGTTTCGGCAGTTACGCCCGCATCGGCTGGGATCGGTGCGGGCGTAGCGGCTAGGCTGGTGCCCGAGAATATCCACGGCTAACTCGCACGACCTTCAGGAGCGCACTCGGTGTTCGAATCCCTTTCCGACAGATTGACCGGATCTCTCAAGGATCTGCGTGGCAAGGGTCGTCTGTCCGGCGCCGACATCGACGCTACGGCCCGCGAGATCCGCCTTGCCCTGCTCGAGGCCGACGTCGCGCTTCCCGTAGTGCGCAGCTTCATCGCCAAGATCAAGGAACGCGCCAAGGGCGCCGAGGTCTCGGGTGCACTGAACCCGGCTCAGCAGGTCGTCAAGATCGTCAACGAAGAGCTGGTCGAGGTTCTCGGCGGCGAAACTCGTCGACTCCAGTTCGCCAAGACTCCGCCGACGGTCATCATGTTGGCCGGTCTGCAGGGTTCCGGTAAGACCACGCTGGCCGGAAAGTTGGCCAAGTGGCTCAAGGACCAGGGGCACACGCCCCTCCTCGTTGCCTGCGACCTTCAGCGTCCCGGCGCCGTCACTCAGCTTCAGATCGTCGGTGAGCGTGCGGGCGCGGCAGTCTTCGCGCCGCACCCCGGTACCTCCATCGGCGGTGGCGAGAACGCCCTCGGCGTTTCCGCAGCCGACCCCGTCGAGGTCGCCCGCGCCGGCGTCGAGGAAGCCCGCAACAAGCACTACGACGTCGTGATCGTCGACACCGCCGGTCGCCTCGGTATCGACTCGGAGCTGATGGCTCAGGCCGCCGGTATCCGTGACGCCGTCAACCCGGACGAGACCATCTTCGTCCTCGACGCCATGATCGGTCAGGACGCGGTCAGTACCGCCGACGCGTTCCGTGAGGGAGTCGGCATCACCGGTGTCGTCCTCACCAAGCTCGACGGCGACGCCCGCGGTGGTGCCGCACTGAGCGTCCGCGAGGTCACCGGCCAGCCGATCCTCTTCGCGTCCACCGGCGAGAAGCTCGAAGACTTCGACGTCTTCCACCCCGATCGCATGGCCAGCCGGATCCTCGGTATGGGCGATGTCCTGAGCCTCATCGAGCAGGCCGAGCAGGTTTTCGACGCCGATCAGGCCGAAGCGACCGCAGCGAAGATCGGTTCCGGTCAGCTCACCCTCGAAGACTTCCTCGATCAGATGATGGCCGTCCGCAAGATGGGCCCGATCGGCAACCTCCTCGGCATGCTGCCGGGTGCCGGCGGCATGAAGGACGCGCTGGCCAACGTCGACGAGAAGCAACTCGATCGCATTCAGGCCATCATCCGCGGTATGACGCCGGCCGAGCGCGACGATCCGAAGATCATCAACGCCTCACGCCGACTGCGCATCGCGAACGGTTCGGGCGTCAAGGTTTCCGACGTCAACCAGTTGGTGGATCGCTTCTTCGAAGCCCGCAAGATGATGGCTGCCATGGCCGGCCGTATGGGCATGCCCGGCGCGCGTAAGCAGGTTCGCAGCAAGAAGGGCAAGAAGGGCAAGAAGGGCGGCAAGGGCCCGACGCAGCCCAAGATGCGCGGAGGATTCCCCGGCATGGGCGGATTCCCGGGTATGCCCGGCGGAATGCCGGCCGGTATGCCCGACCTGTCGAACATGCCCAAGGGTCTCGATCAGTTGCCGCCCGGACTGGAAGGCATCGATCTTTCCCAGCTCAAGCTGCCCAAGAAGTAGTCGGTGGCTGCGCTTCATCTGCGGGGTATCGGTCTGCCCGATGCCGAGCCGATCGAATTGTGGATCGTCGACGGGCTGATTTCCTTCGAGGCGGTGTCCGGTGCGGAGACGATCGTCGAATCGGGTTGGATCACACCGGGTCTCGTGGATGCGCATTGTCACGTCGGTATCCGCTACGGCGGTGGCGGGGGCGAAACCGTCGACGGCTTGCTGGAGCAGGCGAAGACCGAACGTGACGCGGGCGTGCTGTTGCTCCGCGACGCCGGATCACCGGTCGACACCAGATTCATCGACGAGCGCCTCGATTTGCCGCGAATCATTCGCGCAGGTCAGCACATCGCGGCACCCAAGCGGTACATCCCGGGCTTGCCGGTCGACCTGGACGACGAATCTCAGTTGCCGGCCGAAGTAGTGCGTCAGGCACGCGCTGGTGACGGCTGGGTCAAGCTCGTCGGCGACTGGATCGATCGTTCCGTCGGCGATTTGGCTCCCTTGTGGAGCGACGAGATCCTGGTCGAGGCCATCGCTGCCGCCCACGCCGAAGGCGCAAAGGTCACCGCTCACGTTTTTGCCGAAGACGCTTTGCCCGGCCTGATCAACGCCGGTATCGACTGCATCGAGCACGGCACCGGATTGACGGACGCGACCATCGAGTCGATGGTCGCGCACGGCACGGCCCTGGTTCCGACGCTGATCAACATCGCTACTTTCCCCGAGATCGCGGACTCCGCCACGCGATATCCGATCTACGCGGCGCATATGCGCGATTTGCACGCTCGTCGGCACCAGACAATCGGTGCCGCTCACGAGGCCGGGATTCCGATCTATGCCGGAACGGATGCCGGCGGTTCGATCAGGCACGGGCGGATCGCCGACGAGATCGCCGAACTCGAAGTTGCCGGATTGACAGCTCACCAGGCGTTGGGCGCAGCCAGCTGGGATGCGCGGAGTTGGTTGGGTGCCCAGGGCATCGAAGAGGGAGCGCCCGCCGACCTGGTGGTTTATTCCGAAGATCCGCGCGGAAACCCCGATGTGCTCGCGAAGCCGATGCGTGTGATCCTCCGCGGCACTCCCGTGAGTGGTTAGGGAGTCCCTGCACTCTCGAAGCGCGCACAGGGTGGTTTCCGAACGAGCCCACCCATCTGGCACAATGGACCATTGTTCGTCGCAACCGGTTACGTACCGCTGCGACGGTCACAGGATAGAGGCAAAACCGGGCTCACAAATCGTGTGGGTCGCTGAATTGCACGTGACATGCGCAGCACTGTTGTGCGCGCTGAAGGAGAACTGCAGCTGTGGCTGTCAAAATCAAGCTCACCCGCCTCGGCAAGATCCGCAACGCTCAGTATCGCGTTGTCATCGCCGACTCGCGCACCCGTCGTGACGGCCGTGCGATCGAGACCATCGGCAAGTACCACCCCAAGGAAGAGCCCTCGCTGATCGACATCGATTCCGAGCGCGCTCAGTACTGGCTGTCCGTGGGCGCACAGCCCACCGAGCCCGTCGAGGCACTCCTCAAGATCACCGGTGACTGGCAGAAGTTCAAGGGCCTGCCGGGCACCGAAGGCACCCTGCGCGTCAAGGAAGCCAAGCCCACCAAGCTCGAGCTCTTCCAGGCTGCGCTCGCGCAGGCCGAGAACGAGCCGGTTGCAGAAGCAATCACCCCCAAGAAGAAGAAGGCTGCAAAGGCTGACGAGGCCAAGGCAGAAGACACCGCGGCTGACGCCGAGGCTCCCGCTGCAGACGCCGAGGCTGCTGACAAGTGAGTGCCGTCGTCGCTGATGCGGTAGAGCATCTCGTGCGTGGCATCGTCGCCAATCCCGACGATGTGCGTGTCGAGCTGATCACCGGACGTCGGGGACGGACCGTCGAGGTGCATGTGCACCCCGACGATCTCGGCAAGGTCATCGGTCGGGGTGGTCGCACGGCGACCGCTCTGCGGACCTTGGTCTCCGGCATCGGTGGCCGCGGTATCCGTGTTGATGTCGTCGACACCGATCAGTAGACGGCAGTAAACAGGTGGAACTCGTAGTCGGTCGTGTCGCGAAGTCGCATGGCATCAAAGGTGAATTGGTAGTCGAGGTTCGTACAGACGAGCCCGAAGATCGTTTTGCCGTAGGTTCTGTGCTGCGTGGGCGCAAGCCGCGCGAGTCCACACTGAAGTCGTACACAGTGGAAGCCGCCCGGGATCATTCCGGGCGGCTTCTGCTGCGCCTCGAAGGCGTCAGTGACCGTGGCGACGCAGATGCGTTGCGCGGCACACTGTTTGTCATCGACAGTTCCGAACTCGAGCCTTCGGATGATCCGGACGAGTTCTACGACCACGAACTCGAAGGACTGAAGGTCGTCCTCACGGACGGTACCGAGGTCGGTTCGGTCATCGAGGTATTGCATTCCGCCGCAGGCGAATTGCTTTCGATTCGTCGTACCGGCGAGACGTCCGGTGAATTGCTGATCCCGTTTGTCGCCGCCATCGTCACCTCGGTGTCGATTGCCGACGGCGTCGTGATGATCGAGCCTCCCGAGGGACTGCTCGACCCGGATTTCGGCGACAAGTCGAACAGCGATAATTCGAACTCAGACAACGACTGATCGTTTGTCATGCGTCTCGACGTCGTCACCATCTTTCCCGAGTATCTCGAACCGCTTCGTGCTGCCTTGCTGGGCAAGGCAATCGAACGTGGCTTGATCTCGGTCGACGTCCACGATCTTCGGTCGTGGACCCATGACGTACACAAAGCCGTCGACGATTCCCCGTACGGCGGCGGACCCGGCATGGTCATGAAACCCACCGTCTGGGGTCCGGCACTGGACGACGTGATCGGTCGCTCCGATTCTTCCGGCCCGGATGATGCCGAGACGATCCTGGTGGTGCCGACTCCCGCCGGCGTCCCGTTCACTCAGGCGACCGCACATCGCTGGGCCACCGCAAAGCACCTTGTCTTCGCCTGCGGCCGATACGAAGGTATCGACCAACGCGTCTTCGATGACGCCGCCAAGCGGGTTCGCGTCGAAGAAGTCAGTATCGGCGATTACGTTCTGATCGGCGGTGAAGCAGCCGTGCTGGTGATGGTCGAGGCTGTTGTGCGACTGATGCCCGGTGTTCTCGGCAATCAGCTGTCACACCAAGAGGATTCGTTCTCCGACGGGCTCCTCGAAGGGCCCAGTTACACTCGCCCCGCCGTGTGGCGTGATCTCGAGGTTCCGCCTGTTCTGCTCTCCGGAGATCACGCGAAGATCAAAGCGTGGCGCCATGAGCAGTCGCTGCAGCGCACGGCCGAGCGTCGACCGGATCTACTTCCTTAGGTATTTCTCTTCAACCAGGTGATGCTTGCGCCGTCGTCGAGCGATTCGGTTGCAGTCGGTGTGAACAGTGTCGGCTCGAAGTTACCTCTGATCAGCGGTATGCCCGCGCCGGCGACAACCGGATACCTTTTGACGATCAACTCGTCGATCTCCGGTAGTAGTTCGCCGGCGAGAGTTCCGCCGCCGCACAGCCAGATATCTTGTCCTTCTTCCTCTTTGAGGGATCTGACGACCGCACGTGGATCGGTGCGAACGATGGTGACCGCGGGATCCTCGGCGTCAGGGAGGGTGCTGGAGACGACGAACTGGCGCAGGTGCGCAAAAGGGCTGGTCACGCCGAGGCTCAGCCCGGGCTCGTAAGAGCCGCGGCCCATGACGACCGTGTCGAAGGTTCTGTTGGGTGCGTCCTCGATTCCGAGAGCGGGCCGCACATGCGTTGGCACGGTCTCGGGATATCGATCGCATATCCAGGCCGTGATCTGTTCGGAAACCGGGAAGAAATCGAATTCGCCGTCTGGTCCCGCGATGTAGCCGTCGAGGGAAGCTCCCACGTAGTACACAAGCTTTCGCATGAAACGCTCCGTTCGTAGTACTATGTTCGTAGTGGTTTAACCTAGGGTCGTGTCAGGAGTGATGTCAAGTGCGAAAGAACCCGGAACGACGGCTTGCCCTGATCGACGCGGCAATCGAGGTGTTGGCCCGAGAGGGTGCTCGAGGCTTGACTTTTCGAGCCGTCGACACCCAGGCAGCCGTGCCGAACGGGACAGCGTCGAACTACTTCTCCAATCGCGACGACCTACTCACGCAGGCCGGTGGCCGGATCTACGAGCGACTGATTCCGGACGACCTCGAGGGATTGATCGATCCCGTCAACGGCACCGATCGTGAGCGACTGGTGACGCTCATGCTCGACGTGGTCGAGCGGGTCACCTCGTTTGGAGCGGGTTTCCTCGCACTCATGGAGTTGCGGCTGGAGGCGGTGCGTCGTCCGGACCTGCGAGCGGTCCTGACCGTCCGCATCCGAGAAGACTTCGATCTGAACGTAGCCAATCATCTGGCGTCGGGCGTGCCGGGTGATGCGATGACCGTTCGCCTGCTCTATTTGTCGCTGAACTGGCTCGTACTGGATCGACTGACATTGCCGAACCTGTTCGGGGAGGAAGATATTCGTACGATCGTCGAGGCCGCGGTGGATCGAGCGCTACCCCGCGAATCGTAGAAGGGTCAGTGCCGCTCGGCAGGTTTGCGGCGGAACGAGAAGTATCGATGACCGAAGAAACTCACCCCGGCAACGATCAACATGACAACCGCCTGGGCGGGAAGCGGCGGGGCATGCAGAATCGACACCGCGATCGTTCCGAGTATCAGATTCAGCACGAGGCCACCGGAATTGACGACGATGAACGCGCCCAGGTCGCGTGCCACATGTCCGCGGACGCGGAAAACCAACGTCCGATGCAGAACGAAAGCGATGAGCACGCTGATGGAGTACGCACCGATCACAGCCACTTGATACAGATCCTTGTTGTCGAGGATCAGTGACCAGATCACGAAGAGCCCGTATCCGATCGCCGTATTGGCCACTCCGACAATGGCAAACGCGATGGGTTGATGCTTGACCACCCGCAGCAGTGGGCCGGGGTTCTCGGGTGATGCGATGTCTTCGGTCATGAAGACTCGGTTTTCACGGTGTTGATCCGGTCCTTGCGTCGTGTCCGCAGATACATCCACTCGAGCACGCCGAGGCCGAAGATTCCGGCGACCATCGAAGCGCCGCCGACCTTCCATCCCGGGGGTCGCCACGTGAGGACAAGTTCAGCGTCCTTCGTCCCGGCTGGGATGTCCACGGTGACAAAGGACTTCGCGACGACGTCGATCGGGACAGGCTGACCGTCGAGGCTAGCTCGATACCCGGGCCAGCCGAGCCGTGCGAACACAACCTTGCCGCCGGTCTCCGAACTGACACGAAGGGTGCTCGACATGTTCGACTCGGCGGTCGAAACAGCTTCGACGCCACGGGTATCGGCGATGCGGCCGTTTCGTGTCGAGACGGGCCCGTCGACGCGTTCGAGCACGGAGATGTAGTTCTCGTGACCGGGGTAGTCCACCCATGTCCACCCGTCGGGGGCCGGGCTCTTACGTGCGTCGGGGTAGAGGGCGTTCTGCAGTACGACGCGGTCCACCTTCATCAGGTCGACGATGGTGCGGCCGGTGGTGGGTTCGACGGTGAATGCCCGTCGGAAGGCGTCGGGGCAGACGCTCATGTCCCAGCGCATGCAGAGCAGATCACCGAAGTAGAAGTGCCCGTTGGGGGTGTAGCCGCTGGTGTAGGTCAGTTCGAGGTCTTTGGGGTAGTTGCCGAAAGCCAGGGAACCGTACGCTCCGTCGAGGGTTTTGTCCCCGGGTGCGATGAGTGCACGGTCGCCCAGTTGCAGTGTCGTGCCTTCGAAGTCGGGGAAGGCCTCTTTCATCTCCGAGCGGGATTCGGGCAGATCCCAGCTCATCGGGGTTGGTTGCGCGGCCCGAACCTGGGCGTAGGCGATGGGGGAGACCGCGGCGATTGCCAACAGGCATGCGAGCGCGGTGCCCTTGGTGCGGCCCAGCCACACCATCGCAGCGCCGAGTGCGGCAACGACCAGGGCTGAGATCACATGCCATTTCGCGAGCCCGGGAGCTGCCGAGGCGGACCTGATCAAAAGCAGGCCCACGAGGATTCCCGCTGCAACGCAGCGTCCGCGCAACTTGTCGGTCGTGGCGTAACGCCCGAGCAGGATGCACACCAGAAGCAGGAGTCCGATGGCCACCATCGGAAGCACGCGCGCGGGCCACCGCAGTGGGCCGATCGTGCTCGGCCCGGCAGTCCACATGAGGACGGCGACCGTGAAGATCCCGACGGCGGTCAATTCGCGTGCCGCGGCGCGTGCCTTGCCCCAGTCGATGAACGCCAGAGCCGGAATGAGGAACCACGCGACGTAGACCATCGGCATGGTCTGGATGTATCCCCACCACGAGGAGAACGCGGGCATCGTGCTCGGCAGGCTCGCGTTCAGCGATTCCGACCAGGGAACGGCAAGGAAAGCGTCGTTCTTGACTTCGGATGCACCGCGCCAGGTGACGTCGGCGGTGAGCAGGCTCGGCAGATACGTCGCGAGACCGGCGAGGGCGGCACAGGCAGACACCGCCAGAAGCCGCAGCGACGGCAGCCAACGCCGCTGATAGACAACTTCGCCGATCGCGACTGCGACGATCATCAAGCCGGATTCGACTGCGGGGAAAACATATTGGACCGACATCGCGAGATACAAGAACACGAAGGTCGGGATCGGACCGCTCTTGCCTCTGGCGTAGCGGATTGCCGAGGCCCACGCCTGCACCATCCAGGCAGTGCCGGTGAAGGCTGTCATCCAACTGGCCGAGTCGAAGAAGAGGAGGAAACCGGTGAACGGAATCGAGACTCCGGCGACCGCAGCCCACGTGGGCTTCGAGCCGTACTCCAGGCAGATCCGATAGACGCCCAGCGCAAGGATGATCGCGAAGATCAATTTCACGATCGTCGCGTACAGCGCCAGGTTGTCGAAGGACGGTGCGATCAGGTCGATCAGAAGTTGTGGCGGATTGAGAAGGCCCGCTTCCTCGATCGCGTAGTTGCCCGCCATCCAGTTCTCGGGGACGAGTACCGGTAGGTGTCCTTCTCGCAGGCTACGGCCGAGCATGACCCACAGCGGCGCGTACTGGGACTCGGTGTCGTCGGTGTAGAAGTGACGAGCGTTCGCGAGCACCACGGCCAGGTAGCCGGCGATGACACCGACCGCCGTGACGGCGCCCCACTTGTACACGTCTGCCCGGGCGAGAGTGCGAGTTTCCACCACGAGTTCCAGACCTTAACAGGGCAGGTGGGGCGCGCGGAGACGCGAGCGCATCACGCGCCGTCGGCATCCGAAGTCCGGACATCTCTGCGTGTTAAAGTTCGCGACGGTGTGGGCCCGATCGTGCCTGTCTCTCGGCGCCAGTCGAGCCCCCTGAAGGGAGTGGAAGCGAGTGCACTCGATTTCCGTCGTAGTGCCCGTTTATCAGGGCGAAAAGACGATCACGGCGCTCGTCGAGGAGTTGGACGGCCTGTGCGCACCGAGTTCGACGCCCGGTGGAGCGCAGTTCACCGTCGACGAGATCGTGCTGGTTCACGACAACGGTCCGGACCGTTCCGACGTCGTGTTACTCGAATTGGAGCGCCGTTTCGATCAGGTGCGTGTCGTGTGGCTCAGTCGCAACTACGGCCAGGACGCGGCGACTATCGCCGGTATGGCCGTTGCACGTGGCCAGTGGATCGTGACGATGGACGAAGACGGCCAGCACGACCCGGTGCACATCGGGGCTTTCCTCGACACCGCGCTGACGGAGCGATCCGATCTCGTGTATTCCAAACCCACGAACACCCGCCCGCATGGATTCTTGCGGAACCTGACCTCGCGCGGTGCAAAGATCGTCTTGGCGACGGTATTCGCGTTCCCTGATTCGACGAGATTCGAAAGTTACCGCCTGATCCGAGGTGACATCGGCCGACAGTTGGCCGGCGTCGCCGCCAACGGCGTGTATCTGGACGTCGCGCTGACGTGGGTCGTCGGCAATACCGCCACGGCGCCGGTGACACTTCGAGCGGAAGGCCGCGAGGAATCGGGGTACAACTATCGCCGTTTGTTCTCGTTGTTCTGGAAGATGGTGTTGTGTAGCGGAACCCGCGGTCTGCGGCTGGTGAGTCTGCTCGGGGTCACCCTGGCGTCGGCCGGTGTGATCATGGCTGCGGTGATCTTCGTCCAAGCCATGACCGGTGACAACAACGACCCGGAAGGATGGGCGTCGATCATCATGGCGCTGCTGGTCTGTTCGGGTGCGATCCTGTTCTCGCTCGGTCTCATCGCCGAATACCTTGGCGTGGCACTGCACGTCCTTGTCGGAAAGCCGCTGTATCTGACAGTCGATTCACCGCGCCCCGGAACCTCGATCGATCGGCGTAGTCGTGAGCACTGATCGCATCATCTTCTCCCGCCCCTATCGGGCATCGAACGAATTGTCGAATCTGGCAACGGTTCTGGAGTCCGATCACATTCACGGTGACGGACGTTTCACCAAGTCCGCGACTGCAGCGCTCAAGGCGATCACCGGATCCACGCATGCTCTGCTGACCACCTCGTGCACGCACGCACTCGAATTGGGTGCGCTGCTACTCGAATTGGGCCCAGGTGACGAGGTAATAGTTCCGAGCTTCGCGTTCAGTTCGGCGGCAACCGCCGTCGCGTTGCGCGGTGCCACTGTTGTTTTCGTCGACATCGATCCGAGTACCGGCAATATCGATCCCGACTGCGTCGCAGCGGCGATCACGGAACGCACGAAAGCTGTACTGGTCATGCATTACGGCGGAGTCGCCGCCGACATGGAACCTCTCCTCGACCTCGCGGAACTCCACGGCGTCGC